>CAYVRK010000022.1:76825-78961 GCA_964453785.1 uncultured Bacteroides sp. | reverse complement strand
GTCTGAAAGATGCTTTGATTGGAAATCGAAAGGTGTAGTCCGTTTTTCAACTGGGCCAGTCCTGCTGGATTGAAATAAACCGCATCAACTCCAAGGGAAGCCTCACGGGTCAGTGTTCTTGCCCAGGCAGCACTCCCGTTGGTATTGGTGACAAGGCCTCCGGCAAATACAGATGTTGCCGATACCACCATAGCAATGATGAATAAATTCAGCTTTTTCATGGGTAAATGTATTAGTTAGCGCCCGCAAGAAAAGAAAAAAAAATGAATTACAACTTTTTTTGCCCGATTTGGTTATACCTGTTACCATGAAGAGAAGCATGACCGGATTGGTAAGGACCCTTTAAATCCATACAATGAATGAAACTCTATCCTGGGATGCCAGATATGATACAGACCATTATGTATACGGCAAAGAACCCAATCTCTTTTTTGTCTCATCCCTGAAACCGCTTCAAGCCGGAAAGTTATTGCTACCAGGAGAAGGAGAAGGCAGAAATGCGGTATTTGCTGCTACCCTCGGCTGGGAGGTAGATGCTTTTGATCAAAGCATGGTAGCATTTGAAAAAGCACAATCGCTGATGCGGGCCCGTGGTGTACATGTTCGTTACAGGGTAAGTGATATTACTGGATACTGCTTTGAAAATGAGGCCTATGATGCTGTAGGGCTCATCTTCCTGCATGCAATTCCTGAAATCCGGAAACTGCTCCACAAACGTGTAGCAGATGCATTGAAACCGGGCGGACGGGTGATCTTGCAGGCTTTTCACACCTCCCAGCTGGAAAATTCAACAGGCGGCCCCAAATCTCTTGAAATGTTGATGGACAAAAAGACCCTCATGGATGATTTTCCTTCATTGAACAATGAACAGCTGGAAGAGACTGAACTCACTTTAACAGAGGGTCTGCTGCATCAGGGCCCTGCCCGCGTGATACAATACATTGGCATTAAAAATTAACATTCAACGAAGCAAATGGATCTGGGATTGAAAGACAAGGTGGTACTGGTGGCGGCTTCAAGCAAGGGGCTGGGATTTGGGATTGCCCGTGAGGTGGCCCGGGAAGGAGCAATTGTTTGCCTGGGAAGCCGTAAAATGAAGAACCTGAATGAAGCTGCAGAACAGATCAGGCAGGAGATTCCGGAAGCCAGGATTTTTGCCACTCCACTAAATGTGTCCAGCAGTGAATCCATTCACACCTGGGTGCAGGCAAGCCTGAAGGAACTGGGAACTGTTGACGCTCTTGTGGTCAACGGAGGGGGTCCACCCCCGGGTATATTTGATGAAATAGATGATCAGTCGTGGCTGGAAGGATATGAAAACACACTGATGAGCGCCGTCAGGCTTATCCGTGAAGTGCTTCCCGAAATGCGCAGAAAAAAATCGGGATCAATTTTAACTGTTACTTCAAGTTCAGTAAAAGAACCTATTGATAATTTGTTACTTTCGAATGTTTTCAGGGCCGGTGTCACAAGCCTTGTTAAGAGTCTTTCTTTCCAGGAAGCCGTATACAATATCCGGATCAACAACCTGGTTCCTGGCTTCTTCGAAACGGACAGACTGAAAGAACTGGATCTGCATAATTCGGGAGAATGGAGGATCAGTCTGGACAATGTGAGAAAGATCAATTTTGATCAAATACCCATGGGCAGGTACGGAGATCCGGAGGAGTTCGGAAAAGCCGCCGCATTTCTCCTGTCATCGGCGGCTTCCTATGTAACCGGAGAAACCTTTGTGATCGACGGGGGAAAAATGCGTACTGTATGGTAACCGGGCACAACCATCATCTTACCCCGGCCACCATCACCTTTACCGAACAGGTGGCGCAGGGGATTTACCTTTTCGGAATTCCCGGGAATTTTGGGTTTGCCGCCGGCCAGGTGATCGGTGTGGCCCTGGCTGAAGATGGTCCAAGGCGATTGTACAGTATCTGCAGCGGGGAACAGGATGAAGAGGTCTGGATCCTATACAATGTGATTGAAGAGGGCTATCTTACCCCCAGGCTATCGGATCTTGAACCCGGTGATACCATCTGGATCACCGAACCGCGCGGAGAGTTTGTCTGTGGTGAGGAACCCGCTGTCTGGATTGCTTCCGGGACAGGCATCGCGCCCTTTTACTCCATGCTCAGGTCGGGC
>CAYVRK010000022.1:0-76725 GCA_964453785.1 uncultured Bacteroides sp. | reverse complement strand
GAAATTTCCAAAAACCTGGGACTCCCGGCCTTTACCGGGAAACAGCTTTCGGAATGGATCTACCAGAAGGAAATTTCCGGGATTGACCAGATGACCAACCTTTCCAAAAAGTCCCGGTCACTGCTTTCTGCCTCCTTTGTATTGGGCTTGCAGGATCCCATCGATGTCCAGGAATCGGTGGACGGCACTAAAAAATATCTCTTCCCGGCCTCTGTTGGGAAATACATCGAGACTGCCTATATACCTGACAGGGAGAGGGCCACAGTATGCGTATCATCCCAGGTGGGCTGTAAAATGGGATGCCTGTTTTGTATGACCGGAAAGCAGGGATTCCAGGGTAACCTCAGCGCCGGGGAGATTCTCAACCAGTATCGGAACATCCCCGAGTGGAAACGTCTTACAAACATTGTTTACATGGGCATGGGGGAACCCCTTGATAACCTCCGGGAAGTATTGAAAAGTCTCGATATACTCACCGCCCCATGGGGGTTTGCTTTGAGTCCGCGGCGAATTACGGTTTCCACCATCGGGATTACCCCTGCCATGCTTGAATTCCTGGACAAAAGCCAGGCCCACCTGGCCGTCAGCCTCCACTCTCCCTTTGACGAGGAACGCAGAAAACTGATGCCCGTCCAGCAGGTTTACCCCCTGAAAGAGGTGCTGAAAGAGATCCGCTCATGGGATTTCGGACGGCAAAGGAGGGTCTCCTTTGAATACATACTTTTCAAAGGATTCAATGATACTCCGGCCCATGTGAACGAACTCTCAAAGATCCTGCACGGGATCCGGTGCCGGATCAACCTGATCCGGTTTCATCCTATCCCGGGAACCCCTCTTGAATCTCCTGATCAAACCACCATCAATCAGTTCCGGGACCGTCTGAATGCCAAAGGGATCAATACCACCATTCGGGCAAGCCGGGGCCAGGATATCTGGGCTGCCTGCGGACTTCTCTCCACAAAGGCGCTGATAAAGAAGGAGAATCTACATTAATCCTCAAAAGGCAGATGTGGCTGTCCGACCTACTGATGTTCTTCTTCCCATTGCATTGCCTGGTCTGTGGTAAAAAGCTCTCCTCCCCGGGAGAGGTGTTGTGTCTTCAATGCGAATTCAATCTGCCCCGAACAGACTATATGCACCGGATCGATAACCCGGTCAGCCAGGCCTTCTGGGGCAGGGTTCCGGTGGAGACAGCAACATCCCTTTTCCGGTTTGAAAAAGGTTCCGCATACCAGGTGCTGCTTCACGAGCTGAAGTACCGGGGGAACCTGCGGGCCGGTTATTACATGGGAAGGCTGTTGGGCAATGAACTGATGCATTCTGCTTATGCTTCCTGTGATCTGATGATCCCTGTACCGCTTCATCCCAGGCGTTTCAGGGAAAGGGGATACAACCAGAGTGAAATCATTGCCCGGGGAATATCAGCTGCCACCGGGATCCCTGTGGTTTCAGACCTGCTTATGCGCACTGTACACAACCGGTCCCAGACAACCATGGGGCGATACGAAAGGTATGAGAATGTAAATGGAAATTTCCGGATCTCTCCCCGGGCCCCGGATGTGAATGGAAAAAAGATCCTCCTGGTGGATGATGTGGTCACCACCGGCGCCACGCTGGAAGCCTGCAGTATGGAATTGTTACGAAATTTTCAATGCTTGGTCTTTATTGCCACTTTATCCTGTGCCTGATCAAAGATGAAGGATTTTGTATGAACAGGTTAGACTGATCACATTATGAAAATAGCCACTATCCAGGTAGCGGACACTGGCACCCTCCCTGAGGCTGTAAGGAAGTACAGAATAAGTGAAACGCAGTCCTACACCGAGGGAGGGACGAAACCAATAATGAATCCCGGCAAAAGCATTGAGTCCGAAGCGCCGGTTCCCTCCCAATTTTTGCTCAAGGGGAACCCTGTTGCGCTGGTCATCATAGGCCACAAAACTAATTAGTACATCGGGGCAAAGGCCGATCTCCGCTTGTACTTTTTCATCCATAAGATAATGGATCGAGAGCGGTAATTCTATATATCGAAAACTTGTTTTATGATAATCCTCAACCACATTTTCATTCAGATAGAACGCGCCCCTTCCCCCGTATTTTAACTCCAGCTGCCAAAAAAAGTCTGTACTGAACTCCCGGTTCACATAAACACCCCCGGTGAGGCTTAGCTTGGTATAACCCCCATAGCCGTCCCTGTCCACCTGGGAAGCGTTCATCCCGCCAAAAATACCTGCGTTAAATTCCTGGGCCCCAACCGTTGAAAAGGTCAGTATCATGACACAGCCCAGACAAATCCATCCCCTGAAATGTTTCAATGATCTATTCATTTTTTAATATTCTGATCAACTCATCCACTCCTTCTCCGGCTTTCTTACGGATCACATTGATGCCCGAATACCCTGCCACTGCCACCTCGTTGGGATCAATCAGGTAAATGGGTATGGAATCGGGTACATAATTGATCAGGCCGGCTGCAGGATAAACATTCATGGAAGTGCCGATGATTGCAAAAACATCTGCTCCCGATACAAGCACGGAAGCTTCCTCAATGGCCGGAACTGCTTCGCCGAACCACACCACGTGGGGCCGAAGCTGTGATCCCTTTTCACACAGATCGCCTTTGTTTAGTTCCCAGCCTTCTACTTCATAGATCAGTCCGGGATCGACGGTACTGCGGGATTTTCTCAACTCTCCGTGCAGGTGAAGTATCTTGGATGAGCCTGCCCTTTCATGCAGGTCATCTATGTTCTGGGTCACAATGACCACATCATAATCCTTTTCCATTTCGGCCAGGGCATGATGGCCGCGGTTTGGCAAAGTCTCAAGCAGCTGTTTTCTTCTTTCATTGTAAAACCGCAATACCAGGTCCTGGTCCTTTTCCCATCCCTCAGGGCTGGCCACCTGGTATACATCGTACTCCTCCCAGAGACCCCCCATCTCCCTGAAAGTCCTCAGTCCGCTTTCAGCACTCATCCCGGCACCGGTAAGTATGACCACTCTTTTCATGGCTCTATCCTGGTAACTTCTTCCACTTCCCACCGTTCATTCACATACAAACCGAGGTAAAGAATATGTTCTCCGTATGCTTTTCTCAGATACTCCAGTACCTGGCCGATCTGCTCCTCTTGCTGCTCCCTTGGAACAGGATTGCCCAGACAGTCGTGATGCCCCGCCACTGCGATAATCCTGGAATCACGTGCATCAACAGAGAAGGTGATCCGTTCCTTTAATGAGAGCAGCCTGCATTTATCGGTCCTTTCGGTAAGAATCTTTAAGGGTCCGGCCTCATTGGCCGTATCAATGAAATCCAGGTCGAAGTTTTTCTTCAGATATTCGAGGACCGGTAACTGTACTCTGCCATCCATACAGTTAATAGCTGTTCCAAATTTCATGATCAGATCATCTGATTTATCATACATTGTAAATATAAGATTTTGGCTGAACAATTAGTTTGGTTACATTTACATTCATGATGCAACTTTCGTAAATGATTGATCAACAGACTATAAACCAAATATTTGAGACCGCCGACATTGTGGAGGTGATCTCCGATTTCGTAACCCTGAAAAGAAGCGGGACAAACTACAAGGGCCTGAGTCCGTTCAGCAACGAAAAGACACCTTCGTTTATGGTTTCTCCTGCCAAGGGGATTTACAAGGATTTCAGTTCAGGGAAAGGCGGTAATGTGGTGGGATTCCTCATGGAACATGAAAAACTCTCTTATCCTGAAGCACTCCGGTACCTGGCCGCCAAATACAACATTCCCTTTGAAGAGAAGGAACTTACTGCCGACGAGATCCAGCAAAAAAATGAAAGGGAAAGCCTGATGGCAGTAACAGCCTTTGCCCAGAAATATTTTTCCCGGCAACTGGAATCCGAAGAGGGAAAAGCCATCGGTCTGAGTTACTTCCGAAACAGGGGATTCAGGGATGATGTTATCAGCAAATTTCAGCTGGGATACAGCCCGGAAGAACGATCGGCCTTTACCAAAGAAGCCGGAAAGAATGGATACAAACTGGTATATCTTGTGAAAACCGGCCTTTCCATTGAGCGTGAGAATTACTCTTTTGACCGATTTGCAGGCAGGGTTATCTTTCCCATTCACGCTTTGTCCGGAAGTGTGATAGGTTTCGGCGGGCGTACATTGAAATCAGATAAAAACCTGGCGAAATACCTGAACTCGCCCGAGTCTGATATCTACCACAAAAGCCGGGTACTATACGGTCTTTTTCAGGCCAAAAAAACCATCGTTGCCAAGGAGCGTTGTTTCCTTGTTGAGGGGTATACCGATGTCATTGCCATGCACCAGGCTGGTATTGAAAATGTGGTTGCCTCTTCGGGTACCGCACTGACAACTGAACAGATCCGCCTGATCAAACGGTTCACCGCGAACATCACAATCATTTACGATGGCGATGAAGCAGGAATGAAGGCTTCTTTTCGTGGTATTGATATGATCCTGGAGGAGGGAATGAATGTGAAAGTGGTCATGCTGCCGGAAGGGGAAGATCCAGATTCTTTTGCCAGAAGCCACAGCTCTTCAGAATTCCTCAGCTTCATTGAAAGCAGTGAAACAGATTTCATTTCTTTTAAAACCGAAAAATTACTGGCTGATGCCCAACATGATCCCATTAAAAGGGCACAGCTGATTTCGGATATTGTCAGATCTGTAGCCATCATTCCTGACGGCATCATGCGTAGTGTTTACCTGAAAGATTGTGGTCTTTTGCTTGGGGTCGAGGAACAGGTGCTGTACACGGAGGTGAACAAAATCAGGCGATCGAGGCAGGAGCAAAAATGGCGGCGGGAACAAACCACCAGGAGGGAATTTCCCGAATCTGCGCAGACCACGGTTCCCCAACAACCGCTGGTTCCGGGTTTTGTGGAGAATGTTTACTCCGAAGTGGAAGAACGGGAAATCATCTATTTCTTGTTGAAATTCGGGAACCAGATGCTGAACCTGAGCGGAGAAGAACCCACACAGATTTCAGTTGCTCAGTATATTATCCGTGAGATACAGAATGACGAACTTGAATTTAACAACCTGATATACAAGCAGGTTTTTGAAGATGTCAAAAACCTCATCGAACAGAACGAGGAGGTGACAGAGCGCCAGTTCGTTTACCATGACCATGCGGGAGTAAGGGAACTGGCCGTGGATATCTTTACCTCAAGATATGAGTTAAGTAAAGTTTGGAAACGCAAAGAGGCTTATGTGGAATTGCCCGGGGAAAACCTGGGATATGAAGTTCCGAAATCCCTGCTCTCCTACAAAATGATGGTGGTGGAAAAGGCCCTTTCACAGCTTCGAACCGACCTGGAGGTGGCAGAGAAAAAAAACAACCTTGAAGAGTTAAATCACCTGATTATCAGGATACAGAGTCTAGGGAAAGTGAAAATTGCCCTGTCGGCAGGTCTCGGCGGACGGACCATTATCCGGTAGCTTTTCCGGTAATTTTTACTGTGATCTTGCCCAGCAATTGCTTCAGACTCTTTTCTATGGTACCAAAGTCGGCTATCTTCTCTCCCCTGTACTGGATCACCATCCGAATCTGAACCTTTTCTGTGCTGAGCTTCTCATACAGCCCTGCTTTCTGCTGCCTGTAGGTTTCCCGGATCCTGCGCTTCAGTAAATTCCGGTCCACTGCCCGTTTAAAAAGTCTCTTGGGAACTGAAACGGCCATCACACAGGGGAACCGGCCCTCATCATTCAGGTCATACAGCACTCTCAGAGGATAAGCGTCCGTTCTTCTGCCCGATTTGAAAAGGAGCGCAATCGATTTACGGCTGGTGAGCCGTTCTCCCTTTTTGAAGGAGTATTTTGTATCAGGCTTTCCCGTTGTTTTTGTTGTGTTCCTTGATGAAATTTTCCAGCGCCATTGTCATAGAGGGAGCGTGTGGCTGCGGGGCAGTGATATCAAGTCTCAATCCGGCTTCCTCAGCTGCTTTTGCCGTCTTGGAACCAAAAGATGCGATCTTGGTATCGTTTTGTTTAAAGTTCGGGAAATTTTGAAAAAGGGACTTGATACCGGAGGGGCTGTAAAAAACGAGGATGTCATAATTCACATCAGCCAGATCGGAAAGATCGCTGCATTCGGTACGGTATAGCACTGCCTTGGAAAAATTAAACTTCGCCTCTTCCAGCAAGATGGGAATCTCTTCCCTGTGAGCGTCAGACAGCGGCACAAGGAATTTTTCATCCCGGTGTTTGTTCATGATCTCAATCAAATCCTTGATCTGACCGTTTCCGTAGAAAATTTTCCTTTTCCTGTAAACAATATACTTCTGCAAATAGTAAGCAGTTGCTTCTGATATACAGAAATACTTCATGGTGTCGGGAATATGTATCCTGGTCTCTTCGGCTATTCGGAAATAATGATCAATGGCCGTTTTGCTGTTAAAAATAACTGCCGTATGCACAGCCAGGTCAATCTTATCCAACCTGAATTCACGGGCCGATACTCCTTCAACGTGAATGAATGACCTGAAATCGATTTTCAGGTTATGTTTACTGGCCAAGTCAAAATACGGAGATTTATTATTCTCAGGCTCTGGCTGAGATACAAGAATTTTCCTTATCCTTCCCATATTCGTCTCTTTCTTAACTTAAAGGATCCCTTCTAACCACCTGTAAAATAGTGCGAGAGGTGCTAATTCAAGCGCACAAAGGTATAAAAACATATAGAATATTGATACATCTTTCTTAAAAGAAAAAACAATTCCCCTGATAATTCGCATCAGGAATATGGCTGAAACAGTCACAATTGCTGTCCACTGGAACACCTCCCTGAGGATGCCGGTTGTATAGACAACAAATATCAGCAAGGGAATCATGGTAATTCCGAATAACTTATTAAATATGAATGAATTATAAAGATATTCTCGAAATATTCTGGTCCTGTTAAACAGAAAACCTGCCAGGTTTACAAGCACAATTTTAGCCATAAAGTACCCGGTTAAAAATCCAAAATTAATAAAATAAAGCTTGGGTCCTGAAAGTCCATATGGTAAAAGTTGGAACCGGGTCTCTGCCACATAAAGAACAAACCCGGCACTCAGGAAATAAAACAGATAGAGTACATTATCCAATTGCTTTTGTAACAAACTATTATCTTGAAACATCCTGGAAGCAATCTGAAAATTAGCCGAGGCCTGAATGGTTTGCAGCAGGATGGTGCCGTAATACATCCTGATCCAGGCGAAAATACCAATAAGCAAAAACAGTAAAATGAACATCCAGGCGGGAGGGTGAAACGGTACCCTTTCAATCCACTCCATATTATTTATTACCATCGTCATAGATTTCAATGGAACTGGCCCGACATTTGATGTAAAAACCGTGCACAAAGATACACATCACAACTTCTTAAAAAAAGTTAATACTTGGTGAAAATTGGATTCTTTGTGGTTCCTTTGTGCCTGGTTATTATTTGTGTGTGAATAATTGCGGATGATCATGAAAACTAAAAAACGAAACATCATATTGGTTGGAGCACTGATTGTGCTGCTGAGTGTGGGTTTTACCTCCATCGGAAACAAGGACATGGAGCTGGTGAAAAACCTGGACATTTATTATACCCTGTTCCGGGAACTGAATATGTTTTATGTGGATGAAACAGATCCCCAGGAACTTGTGACCACCAGTATTAATGCCATGCTTGAATCACTGGATCCCTATACCACCTACATTCCCGAATCGGATATGGATGATTTTAATTTCCAGACCACCGGTGAATACGGAGGTATTGGTTCTCTGATCCGGCGTTCGGGTAATTTTACCATTATTGCCGATCCCTACAAAGGATTTCCCGCAGATAAAGCCGGATTGCGCGCAGGTGACAAGATTCTGAAAGTGGACGGAAAGAGTGCTGAAAGCCTGGCCATTGAATCGGTAAGTGAACAATTAAAAGGAAAACCTGGTACAAAAATTGTCCTGACAATAGAACGTTACGGAGAGGAGAATCCCCTTGAATTCACCCTTGTGAGAGAAAAGATTTCCATTGATAATGTTCCCTACTACGGTATGCTTGACGATCAGACCGGTTATATCCGGCTTTCCAACTTCACCACGGGTGCAGCGAGTGAAGTTGAAAATGCACTGATTATTTTAAAAAATCAGCACGGAATGAAATCCCTGGTACTTGACCTCAGGGCCAACCCGGGCGGTTTGCTTCTTGAAGCCGTAAGGATTTGCAACCTGTTTGTGGACAAGGGAGAACTCATCGTTAAAACCAGGGGAAAGGTAAAACAATGGGATTCTGATTATATCACCCAGAAAGACCCTGTGGATAAGGATATTCCATTGGTGGTATTGATCAATTCCGGCTCGGCATCTGCATCAGAAATTGTGGCAGGAGCTTTACAGGATCTGGACAGGGCGGTCATTGTGGGTCAGAGAACCTTTGGAAAGGGTCTTGTTCAAACCTCACGGCCACTGAAGTACAATGCCCAGTTGAAAGTGACCACAGCCAAATACTACATCCCAAGTGGCCGTTGTATCCAGGCGCTTGATTATTCCAACAGAAATGAGGATGGCAGTGTGGGTAAAATCCCCGATTCCCTGATTTCGGAATATGAAACGCACAACGGCAGGTTGGTCTACGATGGTGGTGGAATTCAACCTGATTTCGAAGTCGTTCCTGAAATGCTTTCAGAGATTACCCTGCAGCTCTATACCCAGAATATATTCTTCGATTTTGCTACCCGGTTCCGGAGTGAAAATGAAACCATTGAATCTGCTAAAACCTTCAGAATATCAAATGATAATTATAATTCTTTTAAATCATTTGTTGAATCCAAAGGATTTGAATTTCAAACGGCCAGTGAAAAAGCCTATGAACAGCTTGTAAAAACTGCCAAACGGGAGAAATATTTTGATCTGGCCAGTGAAGAATTCTCCTCGCTGGAAAAGAAGCTCTCACACAACAACCTGAAGGACCTGGAAACATTTCAGGAAGAGATCCGCCAGATCCTGGGAGAAGAGATTGTGAGCCGTTATTACTACCAGGGTGGCAGGATTTTATCGCAAATCCAGGAAGATCTGCAGGTGGAAAAGGCTCTTGAAATTTTGAATGAGCCGGGAGTTGTAAATGAAGTACTTGCTGGCAAGAAAGGAGCCCTGGTAAGCGCCAAACATGCAATTTAAGGATCAGTGCGCTTCCAGCCAGCAGTTTCCCTCACCCATATCCACAGTGAGGGGCACTTTCAGTGCGGCTGCATTTTCCATTTGTTCCTTCACAATCTTCCTGACCCGCTCTATTTCATCCGGCCATACATCGAAATCTAATTCATCGTGAACCTGCAGAATCATATGGCTTTTCAATTTCTCTTTTTCCATGAAGTGCTGAATCCGGACCATGGCAATTTTTATAATATCTGCTGCCGAACCCTGGATGGGAGAATTGATTGCATTTCGTTCCGCATTACCCCGTACAACCGAATTGCGTGAAAGAATATCCGGCAGCAACCGCCTGCGTCCGTACATGGTTTCCACATATCCCTTTTCTCTGGCCATGCTGATACATGCATCCATATATTTCTTCACTCCCGGATAAGAATCAAAATAACCGTCAATGAGTTGTTTCGCATCGGTTCTGGAGATGTGCATGCGTTGTGCCAATCCGAAAGCAGAAATTCCATAAATAATTCCAAAATTTGCTGTTTTTGCCCTGCTTCTCATTTCTTTTGAAACAGAAGCCAGATCGGTCTTATAAATTTTAGCCGCTGTGGCTGTGTGTATATCTTCGTTATTTATAAAAGCATCTATCAACCCGGGATCTTCACTCAGATGAGCCATAATCCGTAACTCTATTTGTGAATAATCCGCTGAAAAAAAGAGGTGGTCAGGTTCCCCTGGAATAAATGCCCTTCTGATCTCTCTTCCCCGCTCTTCCCGGATGGGAATATTCTGTAGGTTTGGATTGTTGGATGAGAGCCGTCCTGTGGTGACCAGGGCCTGGTTGAATGAAGTATGGACCCTCCCTGTTTTGGGTTTTACCAACAGAGGCAGCGCTTCAACGTACGTGGACAATAATTTTCTTAATGATCTGTATTCCAGCACTTTATAAATTATTGGGTGCTTGTCTTCCAACTGCTGCAATACATCTTCACCTGTGGCATATTGTTTGGTCTTGGTCTTCTTCGGTTCTGAAATGATCTTCAGCCTTTCGAAAAGGATTTCACCCAGCTGCTTGGGAGAACTTATATTGAATTCCACACCAGCCAGAGTGATAATTTCTGATTCTGTTTTAATAATCTGCTCCCTGAGTTCCGTTGCGAAAACCTGTAAAGCTGATACATCCAACTTCACGCCATGATGCTCCATCTCCATCAAAACCCGGACCAGGGGCATCTCAATCTGCTCAGATAATTCCAGAAATCCCTCTTTTATAAGCTGTTCTCTGAAAATTACGGCCAGTTGCTGAGTAATATCAGCATCTTCACAGGCATACTCCTTCGCCTGTTCCCATGGGACGCTCCTGAATGAAACTTGCCTGGCCCCTTTTTTCCCTATCAGTTCTTCTATTTTTACCATGGAATAGTTCAGGTACTGTTCAGCCATCAAGTTCAGGTTGTGCTTCTGATCTGGTTTCAATAAAAAATGTGAAATCATCGTATCAAATAAGACACCCTTTACTTCTATCCCATAATTCTTTAAGATATGAAGATCATATTTCAGATTTTGCCCCGTTTTTCCAATGAACGGATCAGAAAAGGGCTTTGCCAGCACTTCCAATAAGGCGAGTACCTCCTTCCTGTCCTGTCCGAATGCCACATATACCCCGCGATGTGCTTTCCAGCTAAATGCAATACCCACCAACTCGGCTTCAATGGGATCAAGGCCCGTGGTTTCTGTATCAAAACAAAATTCATCCAGGCCTGATAAGGTTTCTGCAAGCTTTCTGACGCTCCCGGGATCGCTTACCAGATCATACCAGTGTTCAACTGTATCAATGGTTTTGTAATCAGGGATTGACTCCTCGGATGCTCCGGCAGCAGAAAGACCAAAAAGCGTTCCGGCTGCGTGGGCTGGTTCTTCCTTCTGTTGCGGTATATTGCCCAATATTCTTGAGGCTAAATTCTTAAATTCCAGTTCATTAAATAAATCCTTTAACAGATTCTGATCCGGGTTTTTCCGGACCATTTCAGAGCTTGAAATCCCGGTTGGAACATCCAGCACAATGGTCGCCAGAACTTTGGACAACAACACCTGTTCCCTGAAGCTTTCCAGGTTTTCCTTTTGCTTTCCTTTGAGCTGATCAATCTGTTTGTATACCCCCTCCACCGAACCAAACTGACTGATTAGCTTCTTGGCTGTCTTTTCACCTATACCCGGAGCGCCCGGAATATTGTCTGCTGAATCTCCCCACAGAGCCAGAACATCAATCACCTGCAGGGGGTGTTCCACGAGGAACTTTTCCCTTATTTCTTCTATACCCAGAATTTCGGGCGGACTACCGCCCTTTCCTGGTTTGTACATGAATATGTTTTCCGAAACAAGCTGAGCAAAATCTTTGTCCGGCGTCATCATGTATACCGTATAACCCTCTTTTTCAGCATTTTTAGATAATGTCCCGATGACATCATCGGCCTCAAATCCCTGCTGTTCAATAATGGGAATATTGAATCCTCGGATGAGCCTCTTGATGTAAGGTACCGCATGTTTGATGTCCTCAGGTGTGGCTTCCCGGTGGGCCTTATATTCAGGAAACATTTCGTGCCTGAAAGTGGGGCCCGGGGGGTCGAAAACGACAGCAATGTGACTGGGATTTTCCTTTCGCAGGAGTTCATCCAGTGCCAGGGTAAAACCAAATACCGTGGAAGTGGGTAATCCGGAGGAATTGGTCATCGGATTCGAAATGAAGGCATAATATGACCTGAAAATCAAGGCATAAGCATCCAATAGAAAAAGCTTTTTATCGCTGCTCATAAGGGGATTCTAAAGATTATCTTCGGCATACCACTCCGCAAATGAAGTAGCCGTTTCATAAAGTTTCACAGAACCAAGCTCCAGGCCGGGCCCAATCTTATCACGGATGGTATCAACAATAAAAAGGACCAGGTTTTCACAGGTGGGCTGAAAATCAACCACATGAACTTTTTCATACAGAGACCTGACCGAAGAGAGGGCCTCCCCGTCCACTTCCCTATATACAACCAGGGAATGGTCCAGGAAATCCACCACAGGTCCTTTCACCATCTTTTTCAGCTCCTTGAAATCGAGGACCATTCCCAATTTAGGATTCCCTTTGTCTGTAATGGGTGTCCCGGAAAGGGTTACGAACAGCCTGTATGAATGGCCATGAATATTTTTACATGCACCATCATAATTCCACAGGGCATGGGCCATTTCAAAATTAAATTCTTTGGTAACCCTTATTTTTGCCATTACAATAGTAAAGATATATTATTCGTTACAGGCACATTCACTGATACAACGGACCAGCTTGCTCAGATTTCGGCGTTTCAAATAATAGAGGGTGTTTTTTCCCTTTCTCGAGGAAGCCAGTATCCCCTTGTCCTTCAGGATTCCCAAATGGTGGGACGCGGTGGATTGCTCGACCTTCAATAATTTATGTATTTCTGTAACACTCAGATGATTACCCTCACTTAAAAAGCCCAGAATGGCCAGGCGCATGGGGTGCGAAATGGCCTTCATCATGTTGGCCGCTTTAATTATCTCTTCGGGTTTTAATTCGGAAAATTCCATTGCCTGCAATGCTTATATAATTAGGAATCTGTTGAACTTATACAAATATATCAATATTTAAGGTATTTGATATGTTCTCTTTTTCTACCTTTAAGCATTCCATCCCAAAAATATGATCAAACTGGATGACATTCGAGAGCCTGTAAAGCAAGAAATGAAAGAATTCAACAATCGTTTCAAGGGCTCTATTTCCAGCGATATTCCCCTTGTCAACCTGGTAACCGGGTACGTACTCCGGAGAAAAGGAAAACAGATGCGCCCTCTGTTCGTGTTTCTCTCCTCCAAAATGACCGGAGAAATCACCGAATCTACTTATACGGCTGCATCGCTGATTGAATTGATGCATACTGCAACACTGGTTCATGACGATGTAGTGGATGACTCCAACGAACGTCGGGGAGCATTTTCGGTAAAAGCAATCTGGAGATCCAAAGTAGCGGTCCTGTTTGGAGATTATCTTTTGGCACGTGGCTTGCTTCTGGCAGTAAGACAAAAAGACTATGATCTCCTCGAAATTGTTTCTGATGCCTCAAAAGAGATGAGTGAGGGGGAACTGCTGCAAATACAGAAATCGCGAAGTCTCAACATAGATATAGATACCTATTATGAAGTGATCAGGAAAAAAACCGCTTCATTGATTGCATCCTGTACTGCCTGCGGGGCCAAAGCTTCAGGTGCAACCCAGGAAGTAGTTGACCGAGTCTATGATCTGGGTATCAAAATAGGTATGGCCTTTCAAATTAAGGACGATCTCTTTGATTATCAGGACCATGGGCTTATTGGCAAGCCCACAGGAAACGACATAAAAGAGAAAAAGTTTACCCTGCCTCTCATCTATTCACTGAATCAGGCTGATTCGGGTAAACGCAAAGCCATGATCCGTAAAATCAGAAACGGAAACAGAAGTCAGCGTGTTGTGAACGACGTGGTGCAATTTGTCAATACAATGGGGGGTATCGAATTTGCCAATGAAAAGATGTTGGAATATAAAAACGAAGCTCTGGACATTCTGGATGGTTTTCCATCCTCTCCGGCCAGGGATTCTATGAAAGACCTGGTGGAATTCACCGTTTCCAGAAAGAAATAGATTACTTCTTCAGACTCTCAAAGTATGCCAGTATCTGGTCCGCCCGGGCTTTACCTATTTCTTTTACAATCTCCTCTGCTCCTGCCGTCCGGATCCCCTCCAGTGATTTGAACCGGATGAAGAGTTTCTCTACCGTTTTTGGCCCAATTCCGGAGATTTCAGCCAAAGCGGATTTGGTCATGCTGCCTGACCGCTTCTGCCGGTGAAAACTGATTCCAAATCTGTGCGCCTCGTTTCTCAGGTGTTGGATTATTTTTAGCGACTCAGAATTCTTATCAATATAAAGTGGTACCGGATCCCCCGGGAAATAGATTTCCTCGAGCCTTTTTGCAATCCCGATGATGGCAATCTTTCCCTTTAGTCCAATTTTATCCAGGCTTTTTAGAGCGGCGCTAAGCTGTCCTTTTCCCCCATCTATCACGATGAGCTGGGGCATGGATTGTTTTTCCTCTATCAGCCGGCTGTATCTTCGCAGGACCACCTCCTCCATGGAAGCAAAATCATCCACACCGGAAACACCTTTGATATTATAATGCCTGTACTCTTTTTTGGCCGGTTTTGCATTTTTAAAAACCACACATGCCGCCACCGGAAACCTTCCCTGAATGTTGCTGTTATCAAAACACTCAATATGCACGGGAAAAGCCTGAAGCCTCAGGTCTTTCTGCAGGGTTTTTAAAATGCGTTCGCCCGATGTTTGATTCTTCAGTGTTGAGATTCTTTTATTTTTTTCAAGTCTGTAGCTTCTCGCATTTCGTTCTGACAGATCCAGCAATTTTTTCTTGTCTCCCCGAACCGGAACCGTAATCCTGTTGTTGGGAAATAAGCCTTTCATATCCATTGGGACAATAATTTCCCTTGAAGAGCTTTCAATCCTGTATCGCATATCAGCCACAACAAATGCCAGCAAATCCTGATCGGGTTCATCCAGTTTTTTCTTTACTTCAATCGTATGCGCCTGCACAACCGCCCCCTTCACAACTTTTAAAAAATTGACAAACGCTTCCTTTTCATCACTTACGATACTGAACACATCCACGTTATGTATGGAGGGATTCACAATGGTGGATTTTGCCTGGTACCTGGACAGGATCTCAATTTTTTCTTTTAGGTGATTTGCCTCCTCATAGCGAAAATGTTCGGCATGTTTTTTCATCTCCCTGTGCAGAAATCCGATTACTTCATTCAAATTTCCTTTGATGATCTGCCGGATCTGCTTAATGCCTTCTTCATACTCTGAATCAGTCTGCAGGTTTTCACACGGACCTTTGCAATTACCAATATGATACTCCAAACAAACCTTAAATTTGCTTTGCCTGATGTTTTGTTCGGTAAGGGCATATTTGCAGGTTCGCAGTTGATAAAGTTGTCTTACCAGTCCCAGAAGGATCTTAACTGCATAGGCAGATGTATATGGGCCAAAATACGATGAACCGTCATTGCTTACGGTTCTGGTAGAAAAAACCCTTGGAAAAGGTTCATTCTTGATGCAAATCCACGGAAATGTTTTATCATCCTTCAGCATGATGTTATACCGGGGCTGATGCTTTTTGATCAGGGTATTCTCGAGAAGCAATGCATCCGACTCACTTTGTACTTCGATATATTTTAAACCGCGGATATGCTCAACCAGAACCTTCAATTTATATGAATCGTACTTCTTCTTTCCGAAATAGGAGGAAACCCTCTTTTTTAAGCTTTTTGCTTTGCCGATATAAATGATCTTTCCCTGGCTATCATAAAATTGATATACCCCCGGTTGATCAGGTAAACTATTGATCTGGCTTTGAATTTGAGATTGGTCCTTCTTTTCCATGAAGATCCTCGTTCAGGGTCCATTTACATGCTTCAGGAATGTAATATTCCCGAACCATGGGCTGATCCCGGTAAAATATGTGCTTCTCGTAGCCTTAAAATCAATTTTTCACAGGTCTTTAATGCTTTTAACTCTCTATGCTGCAACACGATTTGCAACGCCGCAATGCCGAAATCCCAATGTTGGTGAACAAGGGCAACCAGCTAAATTATTTGCCCTCAAATGAAAATACGGATTCAACATCGTATCGTGATAGTCTTTTCCTTCCTTCCAGATCGGGAAGCTCTACAAGGAAAAGAACTTTGATTACTACGCCCCCCAATTCCTCCACGAGTTTGCATCCGGCTTCAGCTGTACCTCCCGTAGCCAACAAGTCATCTATTAAAACGACCTTCTCTCCCTGCTTGATTGAATCATCATGAACCTCCAAGGCATCCTCACCATATTCCAATTGATACTCGATCCTTCTTTTCTTATAGGGGAGCTTTCCTGGTTTACGCATCATAATCACCCCACCACCAATCCTGCCCGAGATGGCCCCCGCCAGAAGAAATCCCCGGGCTTCAATTCCTGCCAGTTTATCAAATTTCAACATACTGGAATTCTTGTCCCTCAGAAAACCTGTCATCAAATCCAAAGAGAGAGACAGGGCTTTGGCGTCCTGAAAAATGGTGGTCAGATCCCTGAATACAATACCCTTCTTTGGATAGTTTTCAATGGACCTCGTGATCCCTTTCAGATAACTGATCGCTTCTTCCTGATTCATTGCTTTTAGAATTTTCCAAAATGTTCCACGTGGAACTATCTACCCATATATATGAGCAGAACACTGATATCGCTTGGAGACACTCCTGATATTCTCGAAGCCTGACCAATGGTCCTTGGTCTTATTTTGTGAAGCTTCTGTCTCGCTTCAGTCGATAAGCTTTTCAATTTTTTATAATCAAAATTCTCAGCCAGTGTAATTCTATCCAGTCTTTTGATCTTGTCCGCCATTATTTTTTCCCGGTTGATATACCCTTCGTATTTAATGGCAATTTCCGCCGACTCAAAAATCTCATCGCCCCTGAGCCTGCAATTTTCATAAAGTTCTCCCAATTCCGGGATTACCTCCACCAGGGATTTTAAAGAAACCTGGGGCCTTTTGGCGATCTCTATTAATTTTATTCTTTGTTTTAACCCTGCGGTACCCGCTTTCTCAAGGAACTCGTTGACCTGTTCAGGAGCGATGCTACATGACTTCAGAAAATCCAGTAAACCTTTTGTCAATTGTCGCTTCTCCTGTAGCAATTTAATCCTGTCTTCTCCAGCCAATCCGAATTCTGAGCTTAGCTCCGTCAGCCTTTCATCAGCATTGTCTTGCCGCAATAATATTCTGTATTCTGCCCTGGAGGTAAACATCCGGTAGGGTTCATCCACACCTTTGGTCACCAAATCATCAATTAAGACGCCAATATACGCCTGGTCCCTGCCCAATACAAATTCCTGATCGCCCTTTATTTTCAGACTCGCATTGATTCCTGCCATGATTCCCTGCGCACCTGCTTCCTCATATCCAGTGGTCCCATTGATCTGCCCTGCAAAATAAAGATTTTTAAGATATTTTGTTTCCAGCGTATGGTATAGCTGGGTAGGCGGATAATAATCGTATTCAATGGCGTAGCCGGGGCGAAAGACTTTTACCTTCTCCAAACCCTCAATTTGCAACATTGCATTATACTGTACCTCCCATGGCAAAGATGAAGAAAACCCATTGATGTAATACTCAATGGTAGAAAGACCTTCCGGCTCCAGAAATAGCTGATGTTTCTCCTTGTCTGAAAAAGTAACGATCTTCGTTTCAATGCTTGGACAATACCTGGGCCCAATGCTTTGAATGGTACCGTTAAACATGGGGCTTTCTTCAAAACCCTTCTCCAGTTCGGAATGAACGGTCAGATTTGTATAAGCAATATAACAGCTACGATGATCTGAATAATCCACCTGGTAATCCAGAAAACTAAATTTTCTTTGCTCCATCTCGCCTGGTTGCTCCACCAGCTTTCCAAAATCTATGCTTCTTCCGTCCAGTCTGGCCGGAGTACCTGTTTTCATTCTGCCCACATCAAAACCATGTTCCTTCAACTGCTCACTGATTCCAAAAGCTGGAGCTTCTCCCATTCTTCCCCCTTCCATTTTAACCTTACCCACATGCATCAAACCATTGATAAAAGTTCCAGCCGTCAGTATTACCTTCTTTGCCTTGAATTCAATATCCATCAAGGTAACAACCCCTTTGACCACATTCTGTTCAATGATCAACCGGGTTACTTTGTCCTGCCAGAATTCCAGGTTTTCCAGGCTTTCCAGAATCTTTCTCCATTCCAGGGTAAAAAGGGTTCTGTCACATTGAGCCCTTGGGCTCCACATAGCGGGACCCTTGCTCCTGTTCAACAAGCGGTACTGGATCATGGAACGGTCCGTAACAATTCCTGATTGTCCCCCGAGAGCATCTATCTCTCTGATTATCTGCCCTTTAGCTATACCCCCCATGGCTGGATTACATGACATCTGCGCAAATTTTGTCATGTCCATGGTGATGAGCAATGTCCTGCTGCCCATATTGGCAGCAGCAGCCGCGGCTTCACATCCTGCATGTCCCCCGCCTACAACAATCACATCATATTCCTTATTCATTTCACTCCCCTTTCAACCACAAATTTAATGCTTCATTCTCCATTTCCCTCATGGCATCCTGTTCTTCCTTCAAATCATCATTAAATCCAAGGAGGTGAAGAACACCATGAATCATGACGCGTCTGAGTTCATCATCCTCCATAACCCCGTAGGTCACTGCATTCTCTCTTACCTGATCAATACTTATAAATATGTCGCCGGAAATCAATTTTCCCTCCGTATAATTAAAGGTAATAACATCGGTGAAGTAGTTGTGGTTTAAATATTTCTTATTCATACGCAGCAGATGTGCGTTGGAAGTGAATATAAAAGAGATATTTCCGGGAATCCTCCGGTGCTGACTGATGCATTCCGAAATCCATGCCATGTGTCTTTCTTCCTGCGGTAAATTGAATTGAATATGCTCGCTATGACAGCAAAGAGTCACTACAGCTTAAACTTTAGCTCCACGATTCTGCCGTCTTCAAGATAAAGAATTTCATCAGAAAGCCTCTCCATAAGAAAGATGCCTCTGCCATTGATCTTTTCAAGATTTTCAGGAGCGGTCGGATCAGGAACATTCATGTGATCAAAGCCGACTCCCTGATCTTCAATATGTACCATCAGTTCCTTTTCCAGAAACTGGATCTCAATTTTCACCAGCTTTCCAGGGTCTGAATTGTTACCGTGTATAATTGCATTGTTGGTTGCTTCCATAGTAGCAACCAGCACATTACCATAAACTTCATCACTCAGGTCCAGCTCCAGGGAAAGCTCATCAATTGCTTTTTCCACAAGGCGCAAATTTCCAATCTCTGAAGGAATGTTCAGGTCTTTTCTCATAACGTTTTCCAATGGACTATTCTTATACGGTGAACCATCAGAAAGGTTCCAAAAAAGCCTATTTACTTAACCATTCCTCGGGGTTCATAATGGTTCGTTCCTGCCATACTTCGAAATGCATCATCGCCACATCTTCAGGATCATCGGCAAAAGCCTCTCCCAGGATCTCTTTGGTAAGTACCTTGTCCCCCGTTTTCACCCTAACTTTGACCAGGTTCTGGTATACAGAAAGAAATTCACCGTGCCTGATTAATACGGTATAATTTGCTCCCAAAATGGCAAACACTTTGGTTACTTCACCTTCGAATACAGCCCTAACCTTGGTTCCCGGCTGGCTGTTAATATCGATTCCGTTGTTCCTTACACTTGAGCCCACAAGCCCGGGAAATTCATTGTCTCCGAATCCTGTGGTAATGATGCCCTTTTCTACCGGCCAGGGAAGCTTTCCCTTATTTTTCCTGAAATCCTTTCCCACAAGTTCCTGCTCCGGTGTCATGGCGGCATAAATGTTGCCGGAACTTGCCTTTTTGGCCTCAGCCTCTATTATCTCCCTGATCTTTGCTTCCAGTTCTCTGGCTATTCTCTCTTTTTCCTCAATTTCTTTCTTCAATTTCGATTCCTGTTTCTTCAATCCGGCAATCATCTCATTCTTCAGGCGCTTCTCTTTGACAAGCCTGCTCTGTTCCTTGTCTTTTTCCTCCAGAAGTGCGAGTTTTCCATTCCTCAGTTCGTTCAGGTTTTTATTCTTTTTATCCAGCTCCTCAACCAAAGCCTCGATCTGATGAGCCATCTGAATCCTGTATTCACTCAGGTATTTCAGGTATTTATACCGCTGGTACGATTGTGAAATATTCTCCCCTGCAAGAATATACATCAATTTTTCATAACTGGTGTGATTCCTGTATGCATAGTATATCAGCTTCGCATACTCCTCTCTGTTTTTCTCGTTCTCAGCAACAAGTCTATTAATCTCCGCCTGGGTTCCGGAAATATCTTTGTCAATGTTCTGCACTTCACTCTCCAGGGTAGCGATGAGTTGAGCCCTTGAATTGATGCCGCTTTGAAGCAATCGGAGTTGCTGGGTGGATCCGGCCCTTTCCCTGGCTGTCTTCTCCATCAGTTCTCTGGCCAGTTTGATTTCGTTAAAAGCCCTTTGCTTCTGTGCTTGCAACTCCTCCTTGGACTGTCCATATGAGGCGGTCATACCCACAAAAAAGAGAAGGACTATGGAAATTCCAATTCTCATCAAATGTTGATAAAAGTGTATTTCCTCATATTTACATCCATATTTACAGGCAGCCTCCCGTTATAGGTAATGGTTCCCCCGCTTGCCACAATTTCAAAATCGGTGATCATAAAATTGGTGAATATCCTGAAACCTGTACCATCTTTCTCCCCCTCCAGGTACTTCCGGGTTTCGGTATGGTAGAATTCAAATTTATCCATTTTTAGAGTCTCCCTGTCAAAGGAGATGCGTTTTTTAATAAGGGGATCGTCAAAGTCAAAAACCACGTGGTAAAAATTGGGCTCCATGGCCCGGTAAAGGTCATCACAGACAAAATATCCGCTAATAATATTTTGGATATCTTCAAAATTCACCGGTTGCTGGTAGCCAAATCTTTTTTTCACCGCTGTCTGATAAACAATCTTGTTTAACCGGTCAATGACACGTATGGTATCCGGTTCCACAGAAGCCCTAAGGATCTCAAATCCACTGTTTACTGCCGACAAATAGATCATTGAGTCCTTCACCGCATAGAGGGTAACTGTGGCCTCATACCTTTCATCATCAGTAATGATCAAAGATTCCGCTCTGCTGATGATTAAGGATCGAATTGTATCCGCTGCACAGCACATCTCCCTGAATCCTTCTATACCTGCCGGCCTGGGAATCTCCAATGGGGTAAGCTCAACGGGTGCCTCCAGCCGCGAAACCTCTCTGGGTCCCCTGCACTGAGTCAGGAAAATACCCGTTATTACCAGGATGATGGTGCACCATCTATTCATTATTTTCCGGGTAAAGTGCATTAATTTTGTCTTCCAGAATTACCTGATCCCCCCCCAGAACGATGGCTTTCAGGTAATATGATTTTGCAATATCCGGACTTTGCAAAGCCGCCTGTATATCTCCAGCATGTTCGTTTACTTCCGGATCGTTGTCGCCACCTTTTTCAAGGGCTTTCATGATATACTTTTCAGCTTCCTCAAATGATCCCTGTTTATATAATACCCACGCGTAGGTATCCAGGAATGTAGAATTATCCGGATTGTTTTCAATGGCTTTCCTGCTCCAGATCTCAGCTTTGCCAAGTTTCACATTCCTTTCTGCCAGATAATAACTGTAGTTATTTAAAACCATATAATTGTCCGGGTCTTCAGCAATCAAAGATTCAAAGATTGAGTCAGATTTAACAAAATCCTTTAGCCTGTAACTGGCTTCCGCATACAGCATATTCGATTGGGAAATATACGCTTGGGTTGTATAGTTTTCGTAAGCAACGCTATCAAAATTATCAATCATCTCCTGGTATTCCTCCAGCCCATAGAACCCCAGACCCCTGAAAAAGCGTATGTCAGCACTATCAGGATAGTACCTCAGAGCCTGACCTGTCATGGCTACAAGTTCATTGTTCAATGACCCTGCATTGGCCAAAAGAATGGCTTGCATATAGATGGGAAAGGTTCCTCCGTCGACATCCAGGTAGCTCTTCAGATTCCAGTATGCCTTGTCATAAGCCCTGGTCTGTATATAAAAATCTGCTGCCATCAGAAGTATTTTGTGTTCTTCCGGATGTACCTGAATCAATACATCCAGCAGTTTTTCGAGTTCACCCGGATAATTGTCCACATACTTCTTCTCTGAAAGATAGTAGGAGAGGATGGCCATTTTCCTCCTTGCATCGATTCTCTCATTCCTGAAAGATTTGGCCAGGTAGATGAAACTGCTGGAAAAGTCCTTCTTTTTGCGGTAATAGTCCGTTAGGTTTGTAAGTGCAAAAATATTGGTGCTGTCTGCATCCAAAATATCCAGATAATAGTTTGCAGCCCGCTCTTCCTGTCCGCTTTTTTGGCACAACTCTGCTGCTACCACCCTGAATTGTATAGCCTCGGGAAATAATATCATTACCTTCTCCAGTTCCTGAAGGGCAAGTTCATACTCCTTTTCACTCTCATATACAGAGGCTTTCAGCAGGGTAACCTTTTCGCTGAATCCTTTCTCCTTTTCAATATTTTCAAGCGTCTTGATGGCTTTTTTTAGCTTCTCCTGGCTAAAGTATGTGACGGCAAGCTGGTATTCCCATTCTGTCTCCTCCGGATCACTTTTTATTTTCTCCTTCAGAATCCCTTCCATGGTTTCAAAATGTTCTCCAGCACCCAGAGCATTCAAATATGCCAGCGTATACCATTCATTATCAGGATCTAAGGCATATGCCTTTTCAAGGGTCTCCACTGCCAGGTCGACTTTGTTAGACATCAGATAAATGCCACCAAGTTCATAATAGGCCACATCACAATCCGGTTTCTCTTTGATCACCAACTTGTACAATTTGGCTGCTTCGGAAGGATTACCAAGGTTCTTCTGCTTCACGGCCTCAATAAGTGCGTACTGGTAATCCGTATCCCCTGCTTCCTGCTGCCCCACACAGACCATATTGCCGGATATCAACAATCCGGCGATCCACACGTAAATACTACTTCTTAATTGCATGGTATTTCAACTGTTTTTAATAATAACGCATCTTACAGGTTTCCGGTATGTCCGAAACCACCAGCGCCCCGATCAGACTCCTCCAATGAACTCACCTCGTTCCAAACTACCGTTTCCACTTTATTGATCACCATCTGGCAGATCCGCTCTCCATGATTCACCAGAAAATCCTGTTCCGAAAGGTTCACTAGAATAATTCCCACCTCACCCCTGTAATCGGCATCAATGGTTCCGGGAGTATTTAATACGGAAATACCTTTCTTCAAAGCAAGGCCTGATCTGGGCCTGATTTGGGCCTCATATCCATCAGGCAATTCGATATACAATCCGGTGGGAATGAGTCCCCGCTCCATGGGCTTCAACAACACGGGCTCCTTCAGGTTTGCCCTCAGGTCCATTCCGGCGGACAGGGAGGTACTGTATTTGGGCAAAGGATTATCCGATGTATTCACGATTTTCACTTTCATCGTACGCTAACTGTTTATATTTTCTAAAAGTATTCCGTTCAAATAGCCACACAAAAACTACAAAACCAGTCAGAAGGATCAGGCCCCAAAGATTGCTGAATTTTTCTGCGTCATGCAAAAATAGTCCATTGATGAAATATATCAGCAAAGCCAGTGCCATATATCCAAGGATCTTTCCCGTTTTATAGGGAATGGGAAAGTGTTTCCTCGACCACAGGTATGATAACAACACCATGATACTGTAACAGAGCAAGTGTGCCCAGGCCGAAGCCACATATCCATACCTGGGGATATAGATAATATTGACTACAACCGTAATTGCTGCGCCGATAATCACCAGTGCCGCTCCAAACATGGTCTTGTTGGTCAGTTTATACCAGATCGATAGATTGAAAAAAATCCCCATGACCAGGTTAGCCATAAGAATAACCGGAACAATAGACGCTCCTTCCCTGAAGTCAACACCGATAAAAAGAATAAAATAATCTATAAATATATTCACCATCAGAAAGATAATCAACCCTGCCGCCACAAAGAAACTCATCACATCTGCATACAACTCCCTGGCATTTTTGTCCGAAGACCTGGAAAAGAAAAAGGGTTCTGCTGCATATTTGAACATCTGAATAAACAGTGTCATCAGAACTGCCATTTTAAAGTTCGCTCCATACACCCCCAGTTGTTCCATGGGAAACTGGTCGGCCGGGATCAAATGCTTCAGAAGGATTCTGTCAAGTGCCTCATTCACTGTGCCCGCAAGCCCTGCTATCAGCAGGGGGTAGGAATACCTGAGTATGGTCCGGAATATTTTCAAATCAAACAGGGAACGAAATCCAGCCAGGATCTCTCCGGAAAGTAGTACCAATTTGCCCAGGGACGCTACCAGATTTGAAATCAGCACATAACCTACGCCGATCTCTTCCCTGTAGACCAGCGATACCAGTTCCGAATCGGTATTCCGGGGGCAATAATAGAGAAAGAACAGGTTCAGGCCGATGTTCAGGGATACTTCCACGATCCTGATGATCGTATATTTTCCGGGTTTGTTGTACAGCCTGATTCTGGCAAAGGGGATGGAGCTAAAAGCATCAATCCCCACAATCATTGCCAGCCACCTGATGTATTCTGGGTGATTTGAATAACCCAGCCATGATCCGATGGTGCCCGCAAACACCATCATCATTGCAATAAAAAGGGTGGAAGTAACAAAAAGGGAAGTAAGTACAGTTGTATACACCCGTTCCTTTTTTTCAGAATTGCTTGCAAATCTGAAGTACCCGGTTTCCATCCCATAGGTCAGGATAACCAATAAAAATACTACATAGGCATAGAGCTCGGTAATGATCCCGTAGGTCGCTCTTTCAAATACCCGGGTGTAGAAGGGTGTCAACAGAACATAATTCACCAGCCTGGGCAATACGATGCCCAGGCCATAAATAGCTGTTTGACCAACCAATTGTTTAATGGGATTCTTCAACGCCAATGCACCAGGTTATGTGGAGCTCCACCGGATACGCCCGCCAGGGTCCGTTCAAAAGTAGTATTTTTTCACTTTGCTTTAGTCTTCATCAGATTTCTGGTTGAACAGCAAATAGCCAAAACTGATCTGGAATACCCAGGGATGATCCTGTGCCGAAAGGTATCCGGCATGAATTCCAACCGGGCCGGCAACTGTAATGAAATTTAAAGATGCGTTAAATATGGTATTCACCTTACGGAAATAGTTACCCAGTGTGGCCTGATTCAATTCATCATGTACAATTTGCTGCACTGGAATAAAAGCATAAGCCTCCAGCTTGGCGTGCACGTTTCTACTGAAGGAATAGACCGGCATCAGGCCGGCACCGATGAACTGATAGGCCCTGTACGCTTCCATAAACAAACTTTTGGTAACCATATTCGGCTGAAAGGCTGGTGCTTCGATGATGGTTGAATAATAATTGGTGAGAAGGGGTTTCACTGTGGCCTGTATCAGGTAGTAATAACCGAGGCTGAATGATCCTTTTACGGGAACATAGCCTGAATTTTCATACCTGGCAGATAACCAGAAATAATTCATGTTTTGGTCGGCTACCAAACTGGAGGTGGAGCCCCGTGAATAGGACTCCGTGCCATAACCCAGCCGGAGTGCCAGTTTCATTAGATTACCTTTGGTGGAAAATTGCTTGTTATTCAATGAATTCCTCTCCACTTTACCATAGAGAGAAACCAGATTGACCAGCGATACATCGGAGGTGTCGCCGGATGAAAAATTTTGGGTCATATAATAAACCTCCTGATTGCGTCCAATGCCCACACCACCTTTCAATACGCTGTTCATGGAGAGGGGCGTGCCCACATCAAACCTAAAATTAATCTCATTTTCAATGATATAGAATGGTTCCAGGTCCTCAAAAAAGAAATTGGGATTGGAGGTGCTGTAGTTAAACCGGTTGAAATTGAAATTTCCCTGGAAATAAACAGGAGTATTTGATGGATAACTAAACCTGAAACCCAGATTTGCCCCGTCATACAACCTTCCGAACTGGATACTGCCTTTCAGGTGGGTACTGATCTCCTGGATCTCCCTGTAACTGAAGCCAAGGTAGGTCTGTGCCATGCCGGTTGTTGAAATATGCAGGCCGAATCGTGCTTCCAGGGGAGTTTCAGGAATAACCCTTAGCTTCATTGTGAACAGGCTGTCTTCCCGATCAAAAATTGCCTGGGGATAAAGATAGACCAGGCTCTTGTCGTTGGCAAGCTTCAGATATGCTCTTTTCATGTCTGCTATTCCCATGGTCTCATGGGTTTTTTGAATGCTCTCATGTACATAATACTCCTGCTTCTTATTAAGCCCTGACAGCTGCACATCCTTGAAGACGAATTCGGGCCATTTTTTTCTGAAAGCAATTCTTCTTTCACTAAGTGCAGCAGAATCTTCGGCAACCCGCCCGGTAAGCATCCTGATGCTATCCATTTTCAGCATGGTGGTCTGATATCCCAACTCCACAAATTCATCCAGCTTCTCAAAAGCCAGGAGCGATTGGGTTTGAAATTTCATGTCCAGAAGAATCCCCTTGCCCGGCTCAATGGCATATTCAGAGGGCCTCATGACAATATTTTCGATCTGTTTCAATATATCAAATTCATCGGGAGGCAAATTCCCCTGGGCAGCTTTACTTCCTATGATCACATCAGGCTTGAAAACAGCTTCCACATGATTCAAAGGAAAGTTGTTGTAGATCCCTCCGTCATACAGGATGCTTCCGTTCACCACAATAGGCCTGAAATAAAGGGGAACTGTCATGGAAGCTCTGACAGCCTGTGTCAAATCGCCTTTCCTGAACACAATCTCCTTGTTGTTGCTGATATCCGCGGCATTGCAAAGGAAAGGAACAAAAAGGCTGTCAAAATCATAACCGGCAGCCGCACTTGCCTGGGAAAAGATTTCCATGAAGGCAAAGTCCATTAAATAATTTGGAATCAAGCTTAAAGGCAAGATGGTCTTTGGTACAGTGTCCTTCAGGTCCAGTCCGATGCGGATCAGATCAGGCCCCGGAAGTTCCGTATTAAAAAAATAGCGGTCTGTTTCTTTCAATTCCCCGCTCATCCAGTATTTGAAATCTTCCGATTCCACAATGGCGATCATCTCATCGGCAGTCAGTCCCATGGCATACAGGCTGCCCACAATGGCCCCCATGGAGGTGCCTCCGATGTAGTCAATGGGGATCCTGTTCTCCTCCAGGGCCTTGATTACCCCGATATGGGCCAGCCCTTTTGAACCTCCTCCGCTCAGAACCAGTCCCACAGACTGACCCTTGCCCGCAGCAGGATACAAGACGATCAAACAAAAGAAGAGCCATTTTTTAAACATTCATTCTATCTTTGTGTATTAAAGTTAAATGAAAAAAAATGAAGAAAATCAGGATTGACCGGCTACTTTTTATAATGTTGCTATTCATGGGTTCAGTATCTGCTTCGCTGGGACAGGTCTCCGGCACAGGAAGGCTGATCAGGATTGAAACAACATTGGGAAACATGGTTATTATGCTTTATGACCAGACCCCTCTTCACCGCGATAACATGATAAAGCTTATTGAGGAGGGTTTTTACGACGGACAGCTTTTCCACCGCGTGATCAAGGATTTTATGATCCAGGGCGGAGATCCCTATTCTGTGAATGCTGATCAGGGACAGAGGCTGGGAACGGGTGGTCCTGGATACACCATACCGGCAGAAATAAAAGACAACCTGTTCCATAAAAAGGGAGCCCTGGCAGCAGCCCGTATGGGCGACCAGGTGAATCCGGAAAAAGCTTCTTCAGGTTCCCAGTTTTATATAGTCCAGGGCAGGGTATTCACTCCCGAA
Organism: uncultured Bacteroides sp.; assembly: GCA_964453785.1. Taxonomy (GTDB): domain Bacteria; phylum Bacteroidota; class Bacteroidia; order Bacteroidales. The sequence goes on along the minus strand of CAYVRK010000022.1, from coordinate 49,092 downwards.
ATGCTTAAAATGTTGGAAAAGGACAGGAGTTTGCCATTTACTCCCGAGGCCATTGAAGCCTATACAACCAACGGTGGTACGCCTCACCTGGATGGAGCTTACACGGTGTTTGGAGAGGTGGTGGAAGGCCTTGACGTGGTGGACCGTATCGCCGCTGTGCCCACCAACGCGAATGACAGGCCTCTGGAAGATCTGGTATATCATATTTCCCTTGTAAAATAACCATCTGGTTTTCTTACTTTTGTAGCTCAAAAACAAACGTTTATGCTTCATTATATTGACAGCCTTCTGAAGGAAGCTCAACAATTTCGGGCAGAAACAAGGGAGGAAATAGAGCAATTCAGGATCAGATACCTGGGCAAAAAAGGTATTCTGGCCGATCTGTTCAGTAATTTCAAGCAGGTTCCTGACGAACAGAAAAGGGAAGTAGGACAAAAGATCAACCAGCTGAAACAATCCATCTCCGAGAAAATTGAGGAATTGCGTTCTTTTGTGGGAGAGGAGCATGGCGATGACGCCACCATTGATTTTACATTACCCGGGGAACCTGTTCAGCTTGGAGCAAGACACCCCATCAGCATTGTCCGCAGCCAGATCATTGAGATCTTTGAAAGACTGGGTTTCACCATATCCGAAGGACCGGAAATAGAGGATGACTGGCACGTTTTTTCAGCACTTAATTTTCCCCCGGATCATCCGGCCAGGGACATGCAGGATACCTTCTTTATTGAAATGAATCCTGATGTACTGCTCCGCACTCACACATCATCCGTGCAAGTCAGGGTCATGGAAAAGGAACAACCTCCCATACGCACCATATCTCCGGGCAGGGTATTCAGGAACGAAGCCATTTCAGCCAGGGCGCACTGTATTTTTCACCAGGTGGAGGGCCTTTATATTGACGACAATGTATCCTTTGCAGACCTGAAGCAAACCCTTCTTTACTTCGCCAGGGAGATGTTCGGAAAAGAGGTGCAGATCAGGCTTCGCCCTTCCTATTTTCCATTCACTGAACCCTCTGCAGAAATGGATATCAGCTGCCAGATATGCGGGGGAAAAGGTTGCAATGTCTGCAAGTATACCGGTTGGTTGGAGATCCTTGGCTGTGGCATGGTCGACCCCAATGTTTTGGATTTCAACAATATAGACTCATCCAGATATACCGGATTTGCTTTTGGAATGGGCATTGAACGGGTCGCCATGCTGAAATACCAGATCAAGGACCTTCGTCTCTACTTCGAAAATGATGTCCGGTTCCTGAACCAGTTCCGGGCTGCCTATTAATCCGTACGGGCTTTACTCCTCAATGATGATCTTGTGTTCAATGGGAAAAGCCTTCATATAGTTGGCTGATACGCCGCAATATTTTGTTTTTGAAAGGTTAACCGCTTTTTCAACACTATTAAGGGGAACATCTTTGCCTTTTACACGGAAAATTATCTTCATCCCCTGGAATCTTTTGGGGTGAATTTCCGTTATATCCCCTTCCACTTCCACGGTCAGTTCTTCAAATTCTACCCTCATCTTCTGCAAGATGGCGGCTACATCCATACCAGTACATCCCGCCAAGGCTACCATCATCAAGGGTTTAGGCCTTGGACCCATGTTTTTACCGCCGTGTTCCAGCGAAGTATCCAGGTAAATTTTATGTCCGTCTACCTCAGCTTCAAAAGAGAGACCATTCAGCCAGCTGGCTTTGATTGTTTCCTTCATCAGATTCTTTAAGTTTTCTGTTTATATTTAATTGCCAATATTATAAAATTTAAAATGACCCGGAAAACCGAATACACTTTCTGTGATTCCTGTATCATCAGGACCTACCCTCTCTTCCTCCACCTTGGTGAAGAAGAACTTCAGGAGGTTTCCCTGAACAAAATAACAGAATCCTACAAAAGAGGTTCAATCATCTATCATGAAGGAACCCGGATGAAGGGTTTTTATTGCGTCCAAAAAGGAATCATAAAGATATACAAAACAGGCCTTGATGGTAAGGAACAAATCCTTCGGTTTGCCAAACCAGGAGATCTCATTGGCTATCGTTCTGTAATGAGCAATGAGCTGGCATGTACATCTACCGAGGTTATTGAAGATTGTACATTGTGCCATATACCCACCGATATACTTGTATCGCTTGTTAAAACCAACGGTAATTTTGCCGTGGAGCTGATGAAACTAACCTGCAAGGAACTGGGCGAAGCCAACGCCTACATCACTGATATAGCCCAGAAAACAGTTCGCGAGCGCCTGGCAGAAATACTCATTCATCTGGACTACGAATTTGGTGAAAATAAGGAAGGGTTCCTGAATATATCCCTCACTAGACAAGAGCTCTCAAATATTGTTGGCACTGCCACCGAATCAATTATCAGGCTGCTTTCCGAGTTCAAAAATGACCAAATGATTGAACTAAATGGAAGAAAAATAAAAATCCTGGACAGGCCAGGATTGAAATACATTGCCGGACTATAATTCCCGTGTTTAATCCACGATCTTATTGATCACAATATGCGTTAGCAATCCCACGATGACCAGCCCCAGGCTTAGTCCCAGATATGTATTGGTCTGCACATGTGTAAATACCACGACACCAAGTATAATGACCCCGATTAGAATAATAAGAAGTCCTGCGTTTTTAAATAACTCTTTTAACATGTCAGCTTTTGTATTATTTGCTTATTTAAATTGTGCTTATTGATGCGCTCGCGTTATTCAATTCCCCACAAATATATATAAAATATCAAAATAAAAAGTTTTGGCTATCTCTATATTTACCAAGGTGTTCATAGGCAATCCTGGTCACTTCTCTACCCCTTGGGGTTCTTTTTATATATCCCTCCTTGATCAGGAACGGTTCATAAACCTCTTCTATGGTTCCCGCCTCTTCCCCCACTGCTGTTGCAATGGTGGTCAAACCTACAGGTCCGCCCTGGAATTTATCAATAATGGTGGCCAGGATTTTATTGTCCATCTCATCAAGTCCCGACTGATCAATGTTCAGTGCATCAAGCCCGTATTTGGTGATCTCCATATTGATAATCCCGTCTCCTTTCACCTGTGCAAAATCACGGATCCTTCTCAACAGGGCATTGGCTATCCGCGGGGTACCCCTGCTCCTGGAGGCGATCTCTTCAGCAGCATTGGATTCAATATCAACTTTCAGAATCCCTGATGATCGTTTCACAATCCCTGTAAGCACCCCCGTATCATAATACTCGAGCAATGCTTTTATTCCAAAGCGAGCCCTGAGTGGCCCTGTGAGCAATCCCGACCGGGTTGTTGCCCCGATCAGGGTAAATGGCTGCAGTGTAAGCTGTACAGACCGGGCCGAAGGTCCCTTATCGATCATGATATCGATACAGTAATCCTCCATGGCCGAATAGAGATACTCTTCCACAATGGGGGAGAGCCTGTGTATTTCATCAATAAAAAGTACATCCCCCTCTTCCAATCCTGTAAGCAGTCCGGCCAGGTCTCCCGGTTTATCCAATACCGGCCCGGATGTGATTTTAATCCCCACATTCATCTCCTGAGCAATGATGTGTGCCAGTGTGGTTTTACCCAGGCCGGGAGGCCCGTGCAACAGAACGTGATCCAGAGCCTCATCCCTTAATCTGGCTGCTTCCACGAAAACCTTCAGATTATCAACGATCTTTCTCTGACCATCAAAATCCGCAAAATAAAGTGGCCGTAACCTGGCTTCTATTTCCAGGTCGCCGTCAGACATTTGATTCTCCCTGAACTTATATTCCTCTGCCATTGGTATTTTAACGTATTAAGGTAACATCACTTTCAGGAAGCCTTATCCGGATACCGTTGATTCTCAGTTCCACGTTGTTCCGGTAAGTAATGGTCATCACCAGGTTACCCTGATCATCATATTTTTTCCAGTTTTTTTCCCTGACCCCCAGTTCATAATACTGCTCCTCTTTCAATACTCCGGAAGGATAATAATATTTGTGCTTTTTATCCGGATTGCCCTGAGAATAGAATCCTTCATATTTCAATGTTCCATCATTGTAAAAATATTTCCAATCCCCTTCCCTTAACCCAATCACATAATTTCCCCGTTCTGTATGGTCACCCACCTGGTATATCCATTCTCCATCTTTCTCTCCGCTGATGTAGTTCCCCTTGGTCAAAATTTTTCCATTGCTGTCGTATTCAACAAACAGGCCATCTTCTTTTCCATTAAAGTAACTCTCCTCCCTCCAGGTGTTTCCATTGGGATAGTACCACAACCAGAGTCCCTGGTATCTTCCCCTTTCAAAGCTTCCCGTTTGTTCAATACCTCCGGTGCGGTAATAAAAAATCCATTTACCAGATTTCAGATTGTCACTGTAAGTACCACTGGACCGGATCTCTCCCGTAGTATAAAAATTTGTCCACTTTCCCCTTCTGTTTCCCTGTTCATCGATGACGCCCTCTGAAACCTTCTGCCCAAGTTCGTTGTAAAGATGCGCATTTTCAACTACACCAGTCGTATCATAGAACCGGTGAATCCCTACCGGAACACCCTCTTTATATCCTCCCCTGAATATAAGCCTTCCCTTTTGATCGTAGGTGCTTTTCATATCCAGCAACTCCTTCAGGTCCTCGTCAATCTCTTCCATCACCTTTCCTCTTTCATATCGCATGGCCATGACCAACTCACCTTTTCCGTCAAACTCTCTGTAATATCCGTGAAGCTGATTATCCAGGTAGTGTTCCTCCTTCTTTATCTTCCCGTTGTCATAGTACTCCCGGAAAGCTCCCTGTTTTCTTCCCTGGTTGTCAATACGGTTTACCCGCTCTCTGTTTACCAGATAATTATCGTTGTATTCCAGTATAGTAACCAGTACGCTATCCTTGTTAAATTCTCTGGCTATTCCCTGCTTGTGGTTGTTCTTGTAAAAGACCACCTGTCTTAATTCACCCGTTGGATAATAGTAAAATGAATTTCCTTCCCTTTTCCCCTTTATATAAAGTTCTTTTGAAACCAGGGTGGCCTGACCGGGAGATAAAGGATTATCATATCTGTAACTGATTGAGTAACCGTTTTTTTCACCAATACTGTAACTGATTGACTGCACCAATTCTCCGGATTGGTTGTAGAAATTCCAGGTACTGTCAAGCAGGTAATTGGTTCTCTTTCCCTGGGATTTAATTACCCCTGTCACATAATAGGTTTTCCAGTATCCATCGGGCTGGCCTTTTTTCATGGTCCCTTCACTGGATACCTGTCCGTTGGGATAGAAATATTGTACAAAAACACTGTCCGGTTCTATTTCCCGGGCAACCGTCTGCAAAGTAGCTCCCAACACAAGAATCAAAAATAAACAGACTCGTATCACAGGTTTAATTTTTCCGAAATTTCAAGCATCCGAACGATGGATACCCTGGCTTTGTTCATCAATTCCCGTTCCAATTTTATTTCAGGTAACTCGTATTTCAACGTATTGTAAATTTTTTTTAGTGTAATTAACTTCATGAATTTGCAATCATTACAGGCACAGGTTGAATCTTTTGGCGGAGCAGGAATAAATGTTTTTTCAGGACTCTCTTTTCTCATCTGATGAAGGATTCCTGACTCAGTAGCCACAATATACTTTTTTCCCTTATCCCGAATGGTATATTTCAACAATGAAGTGGTCGAACCAATGTGATCAGATACAATCAATATGGGTTTTTCACATTCGGGATGCGCTATAATTTTAGCATCAGGATATTGCCTTTTTAACTCCAGTATCCTCTCCAGACTGAATTCCTCATGCACATGACATGCCCCCTGCCATATAACCATCTTTCGACCCGTTACACTTTGAATATAATTACCCAGGTTCCGGTCTGGTGCAAATATAATTTTCTCTTCATCCGGAAGACTGTTTACAATCCCAAGTGCATTGGTAGAAGTACAAATAATGTCTGTTAGCGCTTTGATCTCTGCGGTAGTATTTACATAGGAAATAACAGTATGATCAGGATGTGCCGCTTTAAAGGCTGCAAATTCTTCTGCAGGGCAGGAATCGGCCAGCGAACATCCCGCCATCAGGTCGGGTATAAGGACCTTCTTCTCCGGGGCAAGAATTTTTGCTGTTTCGGCCATAAAATGAACCCCGGCGAAAAGAATAATATCTGCATCTGTTTTTGCAGCCTGTTGCGATAATCCGAGGCTGTCACCTACATAATCTGCAATATCCTGTATCTCCCCTTCCTGGTAAAAATGTGCCAGTATAACTGCATTTTTCGCCTTTCTCATTTTTTTGATCTCTTCAACAAGATCAAGGGATTTATCCACATCTATGTCAATAAAACCTTTTTCTTCTATTTTTAAATTTTCAACAATCTCCATTCTATTATTATTAGAATAATATTAATATTTAAAATCTTAAATAATGATGTTATTCGGTTCATACTGTTTTAAAAAAACAGATCTTATCTTTGCTTTTTTAATTAATGAAAGAATAACCACATGGTATTAACACAATTCTGATTTGTTAAGTTCTGAAAACCCGTTCTTTAGAAAAAAGTTTAACAACTGTTCATAAAAGGTTCCCTTCATAAAAACCCAGACTGTATCAAAGATAATGACTGTTGACAATCTGTTTATCAATTATACAATTAATTGAAGCAAAATTGAGGATTGAGTAAAAACGCGAATCTGAAGGATTTTTTCAAATTGAATGAACAACAAATACACAATTGGATTGTTAACAATGATGAACAGAAATGAATAACTCAATAGCTATTGCTTCAGACCATGCTGGTTACAGAATGAAACTCGGTATTATCAGGTTTCTTGAAGAAAAAGGTTACAGGGTCAAGGATTTTGGTACTGGATCGGAAGAAAGCGTGGATTATCCGGATTATGGCCACCCGCTAGCCGGAGCCATAGAAAAGGGTGATTTTGAAATAGGGATCTCTTTGTGCGGAAGCGGGAACGGAATTAATATGGTAACCAACAAACACCAGGGAATAAGGGGTGCTATTTGCTGGAATACCGAGATTGCCATGTTGGCACGAAAACACAATGATGCCAATATCTGTTCCCTGCCAGCCCGATTCATTGATTTGGAAATGGCCAAGGAAATTGTTCATGTGTTTTTGAATACTCACTTTGAAGGCGGCCGTCATCAGAACCGGATTCAAAAAATCCCATTACCCTCCTGAGCCATGTTATCAAACACAAGCAGATACGCCATCAGGGCAGTTATATTTCTGGAAATCTATGCTTCTCCCGAAAAAAAAATAGGGATCAGGGAGATTTCGGGAGAACTGGGCATTCCCATGCCTTTTCTGGGGAAAATATTGCAAACATTGGCCAAAAAGAAGGTGCTTGAATCAACCAAAGGACCCAACGGTGGGTTTGCCCTGAAAAAACCAGCCATTGATATTTCAGTGATGGAGATTGTTGAGATTATTGACGGCGCAGATTCTTTTAATCAGTGCGTGATCAGGACTACCCCCTGCAGCAATAAATCCCCATGCATTCTTCACGATAAAATAGCTCCTTACAGAAACAGAATAAGAAGCATCTATTTGACAGAATCCATCGCGGATCTTGCCTCTGAATACAGAAAAGGAAACGAAAGAATCAGGATCTGATCAGGCGAATGAACCGGTAGGAGACATATCCGGTTGTCAGGCCAAATAAATTGGCTAACAGATCCAGCCACTCGGCGGAACGTGATGCAACCACGGTTGCCTGAAGCACTTCAATCATAAAACTCATAAAAAAAATGGCTGACAGAAGAATCAAATGCCGCAGGTGGCAGGGTACACTGCGTCGCATTTCAAGCAGTGCAACCAAACTAAAAAAGCCATACATGCCAAAATGCACTATCTTGTCAAAGAAGCTTATGGAGAAAAGGGAAGAATCTGGCAGACTGCTGCTTGGAATCAGGCTCAGCAGCACGATAACAGATGCTACGATAATTGAAAATTTGTATTTATAAAGGTAAATGAACATTCGGGCAGGATTTTTACCTGCAACAAATATGATCATTTTTTTAATACCCGGTTATGGGGGGAATGTACATCCATATTCCATTCTGCAGGCAGGCGTGCCGCTACTGTGATTTTTTTTTCTCAGTCAGCTTAAAATATCAGGATCAGTTTATCAATGCACTCATTCTGGAATTGGAAGCGAAGTCAAAGAATATCAAGAATCAGGAGATGGAGAGCATTTACCTGGGCGGAGGTACTCCTTCATTGTTGTCATCCGAAAACCTCACCAGGATTCTGAATGTGGTCCGAAACAGATACCTCATTTCAGAGCAGGCAGAAGTGACCATTGAATGCAACCCGGACGATCTGGTTGCTTCCCGCTTGCAAGCCTTCAAGAGTCTGGGGGTCAACCGGCTCAGCATAGGGATCCAGTCCTTTGACGATCGCGATCTGAAACTCATGCGACGATCGCACAACGCAATCCAGGCCGAAAAGAGTGTGGAAGATGCATCGTCGGCTGGTTTCGCAAACATCAGCGTTGATCTGATCTATGGGATCCCGGGACAAAGCTCCGGGGGATGGAGGGAGAATATCTTCAAAGCGCTTTCTCTGCCTGTCGCACATCTTTCGGCTTACCACCTGACCTTTGAAAAGGGAACGGTATTTGATCACTGGCGAAAAAAAGGAAAACTGATGCCTGTTCCGGAAGAGCAAAGTGAAATCATGTATGGCATGCTGAGGGAAGAGGTGCTTGAAGCGGGTTTCGAGCACTATGAAATCTCCAATTTTGCCCGGAAAGGATACAGATCAAGGCACAACCAGCTTTACTGGTCGGGCAAGCCTTACCTGGGAATCGGGCCATCGGCTCACTCATTTAACGGTACCAGCCGAAGCTGGAATATGTCCTCTCTGAAAGGGTATATGGAATCTGTTTCAGAAGGGAGGTCCGGGAAATCGGAAATTTTATCACTGAAAGAGAGGTACCATGATTACCTGATCACATCGCTGCGCACAAGCAACGGTGCAGACCGAACCTGTATTTTACAGCAATTCGGTGTGGATTACAGGCAGTATTTTGATAGGCAGGCCAGCCAGTTTATTTCTGCAGGCTCCCTCTGTGAAGAGGGTGATCGCTTGTTCATCGATCCCAAAAAGTGGCTACTGGCCGATCACATCATCAGCGGACTGTTTATGGATTGATTTCCCCTATCGGGGCATACGGGAGATGATCGTTGCATGACTGATGGCAAGCTCTTTTTCGGTATAATCTGAAAATTCGGAGTGTACCCGCACCCGTTTCAGTGCAAGGGGATCACCTTCCCGGATGATCTCTTCAGATACAGGAAGGCCTGAGGCCAGGTACATTTCTTTATAATCCCTGAATCTCATGCGGTTTTGAGGTTGAATGGAGTTATCGATAAACGCCCATGTTTTTTTACTGTATTTCAGGAAGTTATAGATAGTAATACGCGAATCAAAATGAGCAAAATGATCCGACATATCGATGAAATGGCTCATCACCCCCCCTGGTTTGATCACCCTGTTGAATTCATCCAGAATTTCATGGAGGATTTCTCCGGGAATGTGCTCAAAAGTGTTGTTGGAACAGATAAAATCTACAGATTCACTCCCGATATTCATATGCCTGGCATCCTGAATCAGGGATTTCAACCCGATCATTTTGTTGAATTGGTCCGGGTCATAAGCAGAAGGATTCTGAATAACGCCCATCAGCTGTTCCCAGCGTTGTTCATGAAAGTATGGCACCAATTCATCCAGAAGTCCCCGCTCCCTCCACTCTTTAAATTTCAACAGGGTGATATGTTGTGTTCTTCGCGTCATCCATTTTTGGATGTCTACTGAAATAACCTCTCCGGAAGAGGTGAGGAAAAACAAGAGGGGAACCACCGGATACCAGCCGGTACCCAGCTCCAGAATGGTAAGATCAGGCTTATTTCCGCCGTGGGTGTGAAGATATTGATGGTGGTCCCTGGCATGCTGAAGCTTCAGCCGGAAGTGATCATCTGTAAGGTGCACACCCCCGGTCACGTGTTTCTGAAAAAAATAATTGACCCGCTGCGCATAGGGAAGATAGGAGATGGTCTTCTGGACAGCGGCCTTTATAATCCATTTTGATACCATGATCAGGCTCCCGTTGTATTGTTGGCCATGACAATCAGCTCCTCAAGCTTCTCCTTCAGGGTGTCATAGCTGAAATATTTTTGCCCCAGGATATGGTTGTATTCAGCCATTTCCCGGGCAAGTTCCGGGTTATAAAGTACTTCTGCCATGTTTTTAACAGAATCGTCCGTCAGGTTTCCATTTTCGATCATGACCGTTCGGAATCCCTTGCTGCCAATATCGGACATGAAGACCGGTTCATAATTATTTACAAACACAGGACGCCTTGCCAGCACAGCTTCCACAAAAGCATTTCCAAAACCTTCATACCTGCTGAAGTAGGTACAGGCTGTGGCCCTGGCATAAGCGTCCGACAAGGAAAACATTACCTCTCCCCTGGCGCCGGACAACCCCTGGTTATGGAAAAGATGGTGTGCAAAGCTGACGCGTTCCCCAAGTTTTAAGGTATGAATCTGGTTGACCAGTTCATTGTAGTAGGCATTGCCCGCATCATCAGTGTAAAACCCGGTAATGATCAGTTTGACACGCTTGTCATCAAGCCTGTGCAGCAGGTCGATGGCTGTTTCAATCCCTTTCCGGCGGACAATTTTGGTAATTTGGTATAAAAAAAGAGAATCATTTTTAAAACCCATGTGCTCTGTCAGTTTTTCATTTTTCCGGTTTGGGACGCCGAAGGGCTGCCTGAAATCCATCACGTTGGGGACATTGACCGATACGCGTCCGAAACGATCCTTCAGGGTGTTGGCCGCATGGGTGTTAATGACTGCATGTACCGAATTGGGAGCCCGTAGGGGGAAAACCTGTTCAATAAATTTATTGATCTCTCTGTGCAGTGACCGGTAACGGTCTCCCCGCTCCCAGGCAAAATTGTGGTCATGGGTAATGGTTGGGATGCCCGATTGATGTACCGCTTTCTGAATGGCCAGACCCATTTCCAGATGGGAAGGCAGAGCAGAGGCATTTTCAGAAATAAGCAGATCGGTCTTTCGGGTAAAAATCCAGTTCAGGATCTTTTTGCAGATCTCATTGGAATAAAGGTTGAGGTGTTCAATCAACTCCTGAGGGTCGGTTTCCGGGTAGAAGAAGGCCTTTTTCTGGCTCCAGACACTCTCCGGTGAAAAGAATGACATAGCTGGAACCAGAGTTTCATACTCAGGATTCATTGGGCGCTCCTGGAACTGACCCGAAAGGATGAAAATCCTGTGACCCATCTCTTTCAGCACATCGATCCATTTCTGTGTCTCCAGGGCAACTCCATCCACGCCACCGAAGCGGCCAATGATAATTCCAATGTTCATGTCAGAGTATCTTTCCTATTTGAGCAAGAAAGAAGATACGCCTATCATTTTACCCTCACAATAAAGTTCAACCTTATGTTCGCCGGGAACAATCTCTCCATCATTGGTCCAGAAGACGGATACAGGAAGATCCTCACCTTCATAATTGACCACCCGGGAAGCAGAAGCAGGGATCTGCTCTCCATGCAGTTCAATCAACTCGAGACCCGGGGAACCAAGGACCACCTGGTCCGGCCTGAGAATTCTCATATAGATGGTTTTATCACCCCTGACAGCTACTGAGTTTGCCCTTAAGATGAAATCTACCCTTACTTTGGTGGCTGTCCGGATCTTTCTTGTTGTCTTGTCATTTTTGTTCAACAACACCAGATCCATGTCCGATATCTGCAACGTGGTGGCCATGTCCTTGATCTCTTCCAGCTGGTTCTTGTCTTTTTTTAATTGCTCCTTCTCGGTGGTCAGCTTCCTTTCCACATTCTTGAGTTGTTTGTTTTCGGCCATGAGTTCCTGGTTCTTGGTATTCAGAGAATCAATCTGCACGATATAACTTCTCAGAACCGACCGCAGGGTTTCCATCTCCTTCCTGTACATTTTAATCTTGTACGCGTCTTCAGCCTGAACGGAAATGAGACGCTCAATTTTTTCCTGCTGAATGGCCATTTGGGCCTTGATCTCCAGATTATTTGTTTCCAGGGTATCGTACCGGAAATAGATATTTCTCAATTCCCCCTCAAGGGAATCTTTTTCCACCCTGAAATACTCTGTTTTTTCTGCCAGGTCGGCTGAAACAATATTCAGGTTTTTACGTGTATCAATTAACATATACACTGCCACAGCAAGAATGACGACCAGCAGGCCCAGTATTCCGAACAGGACAGCAGGATTTGTTTTATTCTCTCTCATAATGATTGCTTTAGAGTTTTACAAATATACATATTACTCGGCATGTTTAGAGCTTGCCTCTTCAATGGTAATGATGTTATTCACAATGGCGTAAATGGTCAGGCCCGAAACCGATTTAATACCCAGTTTGCCGATTATGTTTTTTCGGTGAGTGATCACCGTGTGGGCCGAGAGAAAAAGCTGATCGGCGATCTGTTTGTTGGTCAATCCCATAGAGACCAGCCGGAGAATGGTTTTCTCCCTTGGAGTGAGACCGAATTCCCTGGCTCCGGCGGGCTGATCCCCTTGGGAATGGAGGATATCAGTGAATTTTCTTATGATCGCATCTTTGCTCTCCCCGGTACCGATGGAAACCTTTACATTTCCGGATCCGGCTGCCGTGTCTGTATCGACCACAAGAATAGTGCGTTCCAGAAGGTGTCCGGGAGAAAGAAACAGAGCGGTTGCTTCGTCAAAGAGTGTCTGGCTGATAACCAGGTACTCACTTCTGCCAGGTTTCATGAATTCCATTAGTCCGGGTGCAGTATCAAATTCCTTCACAACCAGTGTACCGGGAATGCGATTCAGAGTGGCCACCAGGCCCTTTCTGACCAGGTAGGATTCAACTGCCAGTATGAAGCCAGTCCGGTTCATGAAATACCGGCCTTATGAAGCAACCGCTGTTCAAGCTCGACCACCCGGGGAATCAACACTTTATCCTCCATGTCTGCATGATCGATCAGGTCTTTCACCAATTCGGCCAGGTCGCGAAGTACCCCGATACACAATTCCTGGTCCTTGAAGGGGGGCAGGTATTTAATAATTAGTTTGGAAAGGTTCTCAAGACTGTATTCCAGGCGGTCGTGCTTATTGGCAAACGCTGTAATGGAATAATTTTTGAGGCGCTCAATAAACCCGGAGTCAGGCATGTTTTGAAGAGCCTGTTTTTCAAGTTCCAGGATATAGGGCAAAACCTCCTTCTCCTCAAGGGAGATGTGATCCATAAAATCCTGTTTATAGTCATTAAAAAATCCGGCAACCAGGTTGATCTCTTTCCGGGAGAGTTCTGAAAGGTCAAGTAACTGGTTGATCTTCTTCTGCATGCGGGGAAGAGCCACATCCAGGTAGTAAGAGTGGGTGGCTTTCAGGTAGGCTACCATATTCTCCAGAGAGAAATGGGACAACTCTTCCATGAGATGACTACCCTTGTCAAGGTAAGCGTTGACAATCTCCAGGAAGAAATCGGGATTTACTCCGGATGTCCGGCAAACTTCTTCAATGCTCATCTCACCAAAGCCCAACCGGATATTAAAACGGGTTAAGAGGGGTAGCAGCTGGTTGTGTTCAAGAACCGCGCGCCCCATGGGCATCTTCTTATCAATCATTTTCGGGGGGATTGATTGTTGATCTCTGATTCTGTGATTCCATATTTTTCATTCTCTTCAAAGTTTCCCAGCGGCTCCACATGGACCATGACATCATAGATGTTATGAAGGTTCGTTTTAATGCTGGACTCTACGTTCTTTGCAATATCGTGGGCTTCTTTCACCGTGAGAGAGGCGGCAACTTCGATATCCAGGTTGACCATGTAATGGCCTCCGATCTTCCGGGCCCGGACCCGGTGGGGATGATGGGCTCCCTCCACTTGATGAACAGCATCAAAAAGCTGCTTGTATAAACCAGTATCATCGATCCCGTCCATGAGGTCGATGTTGGTCTTTATGAAGATCCTGAAGGCACTGACCATAATAAATAAACTAATACACAGTGCAATGATACGGTCAATGAGCGGTTCCTGCAGCACAACCGTAAACAGGAGGCTGATCAATACACTGAATGAAATAAAGACATCATTGCGCATATTGCGGGAATTGGCAATGAGCATGGGACTGTCCACTGATTTTCCGGTCCGTCCGAGGAACAGTGTGAGCAACAGTTTCCCGGCAATGGAGAAAAGGGTGACCCATATGGCCAGATTGGATGGAGTTTCCATGGTGGCCTCTCCGGCGAGCATCTTGATGGTAGACCAGGCCAGCTGGGCTCCGGCAAAAAAAATCACAAATGAAAGAATCTTTGCAGCCACCGTATCTGCTTTTTGGTACCCGTAGGGAAATTTGATATTGGGCGGTCTGGTTATGATCCTGGCGGCCAGCAGTACCACCACCGATGAAGCGATATCCAATGCAGAGTCGATGCCGTCAGCAATTACAGCATAACTGCCGGAAACAAAGCCGACCACCAGTTTCATTGCAGCAAGCAGGGCGTTTCCGCCAACAGCCCACCAGGAAGCCCGTATGATTCTTTTTTCACGCATCAGGGTCCCTCTTCTTTTTGAATAAGGTGAGGTGCATGGTTGGAGTGGTATTCGAACTGAAGGGTTACATGATTGATCCTGAACTCACGCTTCAGCATCTCTTCAATGGTTTGTTGGGTCTTTCGGACCTGGCTGAGCTTCAGATCTTCCAAAAGTTCCACATGTGCTTCAAAGTGAATCTGCTGATCGGTTAGCATCCACACATGGAGGTGATGTATGTTGTTTACATCCCGATCTTCTTCAATCCGCTTTTTTATCTTATCAAGGTCCAGTTGGTCGGGAGCGGACTGCATCAAAATCCGGACTGATTCTTTGAGGATAACAAAGGCTTCACGGATGATAAAGATGGAAATCAGTACAGTGATCACCGGATCGATCCAGTAGATTTGCCTGAACTGGATCAGGAGTCCGCCGGCCACCACCAGCACCGAAGAGAAAGCATCACCAAGAAGATGTATATAGGCTGCTTTCACATTGAGGCTTTTGCCCGTATCTTTTTTCAGGATAACCACCCCATAAATATTGGCAAGCAAGCCGATCATTGCCACCACCATCATGATCATTGAGTTCACAGCTTGGGGATCTTTGAGGCGCGCATAGGCCTCTTTGATCAGGTATGCGGAAATGATTAGTAAAATGACGGCATTGAGCAGGGCTGCAAGAATCTCAATACGCTTGTATCCGAAGGTTTTTTTTGAACTGGCCTCTTTTTTCCCGATCAGGGTGGCCATGTAGGCAATGAACGTTGCAAAGGTATCACTCAGGTTATGCAGGGCATCGGACATAAGGGCGATGCTGCCGGAAAGCAGACCGCCGGCCACCTCCACCGCGGTAATCACCAGATTCATCAGGGTGACGGCAAGCAGATTTCGTTCATTCACCGGCTGGTGACGATGGCTGCGATTCCTGGTATGGTGATGTGTATGTTCTGTCATTCCTGTCAAATAAACATCAGCAGGTTAATCGCCATAACAGCCATTCCGGTCGGCCCGAAAGCCAACCAGAAATTCCCCGATTCCATGATTATTTCTTTTTCACGGCTGTTTTAGCTTTTTTGGGAATGGGTGTCCGGGAAAAATAGCGCGGGTTGGATTTTGTCCACACAATCATCAGGATACCAGCCACGATAAAGGGCAGGCTTAGCCATTGGCCCATGTTGATCTTCATCGTTCTTTCGAAGGCGACCTGGTCGTTCTTAACAAATTCAATGAAAAAACGGGCTGTAAACAGAAGGATCATGAAAACCCCGAAGATAAATCCATCACGAACTTTCAAATTCCTTTTCCGGTAGAAGATAAAAAGCGAAATAAAGATCAGAATATAACTGAGCGATTCGTAAATCTGTGTGGGGTGACAGGGAACCGTTGGCAGCAAGGCTCCTGTGTTGGGATCATAAACTTTGTCCCGGACAAATTTAATCCCCCAGGGCAGGTTGGTCTGACGGCCATAAATTTCCGAATTGAACAAGTTCCCAATGCGTATAAAAGCACCACCCAATGCCACAACGATCACAATACGGTCGATGAGCCAGAGGAAAGAGAGTTTGTATTTCCGGATATACAACCACAGGGAAAGAAGGATGCCCACGGCAGCACCATGGCTTGCCAGGCCTCCTTTCCATATTTTAAGGATTTCCACCGGATTCTTCAGGAAATACCCGGGTTCGTAGAAAAAGCAGTGTCCCAGACGGGCACCGATCACAGTTCCAACTGCCACATAAATAAGCAGTTGGTCAAGCATTTCAGAAGTGAGCCGATCTGTGGCCAGGTACCTGGTGAATATGATATATCCGGAGAGAAATGCTGTGGCAAAAAGGAGTCCGTACCAGCGGATGCTCAGGGGACCGATGCTGAAGATTTCCGGATCCACATTCCAGGTGATGACATCAAAAATCATGTGTTTGGCAGGTTTTAACGAATTAAGCTACAAATATAATAACAATCCGGGGGGTTTCACCCGTAGCAACTATCTTTGTACTTTTATAAAAAACCAGAAAAGGTGGCAGACAGGATTCTCACACTATGTATATTTGCAGCCCTGTGCTGGGGTTGTGCTCAGCAAGGATCTCCTTCGGGCGGACCCAGGGACGTAGCCCCTCCGGTGGTGTTGAAGTGTGAACCAGCCAACTATTCCACACAATTTATAGCAAAGAAAATTCAGATCACCTTTGATGAATTCATTGTATTGGACAATGTGAACCAGGAACTCGTTGTATCTCCTCCCATGGAGAAGAAGCCGGAGGTTAAACTCCGCAAAAAGACCCTGTTCATTGAGTTTGAGGAGGAACTGAAAGATTCCACCACCTATACCTTCAATTTCGGGAGCGCCATCAAGGACCTGCATGAGGGTAATAAGCTGCTCAATTATGAGTATGTGTTTTCCACAGGAGACCTACTGGATTCCATGTCGGTAAGGGGAACGCTGAAGTATGCAGAAGACCTGAGCATCCCCGGAGAGCCCTTTTCTATCATGTTGTATGACGACCTGAGGGATTCGGTCCCGGTTTTGGATATCCCGCTTTACGTGGGCCGGTCTGACGATAGTGGCGTATACAGCGTGAACAACCTGAAGGCTGGTATTTACAAAGTTTTTGCCCTCAAGGATGGTAACTATAACTTTATTTTTGACCTGCCTACCGAAGAGATCGGGTTCCTGGATTCGAGCCTGATTGTAAATGCAGAATTTGCCAGAAGCCTCCTTGAAAGCGGGTTGAGCGTGGATACGGTCACCCCCGAACCGTCGGCAGGGATGCTTTTACCGGAATCCACCGATAGTACAATGGTGGAAGCTGACAGTGTGATGGCGAAAAGGCCTGACTACAACTCCATTTACGTGGACCTTCTGCTGTTTACCGAAGAGGTGGAAACACAATACATCACCAATGATAACAGGGATGATCGGCGACTGATCCAGCTGAGCTTTGCCAGGCCCCTTACAGATAGTTTTAACTACAGGTTTCTGAATCCGGAACCGGTTGAGGTACTGGAAGATTTCTCATTGGGGAAAGACAGCCTCAACCTGTGGCTGAGGGATTCCCTGGATTACAAAAAGGATACCCTGATCCTGGAGTTGAACTATACGGCGAAAGATACCACCATGCAATTGGTGACACAAACAGATACCCTGCTTTTCATATACAGGGAAAAGAAAACAAAACAGAAAAAAGGAAGCACCAGGAAAGAGGAGGAGGGGCTCGTCATTTCAACCATAAAAAGCAAGCGGGAAGTAAACCTGAACAGCAGTCTGAGGCTGGACATGAACGTACCCCTGCAGTCTATTCATGATTCACTGATCTGGCTTTACCACATCCCCGATTCGGTCGAGATACCCTTGGCTTTCACTGTTCGCATAGACGAGGAAATTCCCACAAGGGGATGGATTGATGTGGCATGGGAATCAGCTTCAAAATACCGGCTTTTGATGCTCCCCGGTGCATTGAGTTCCATCTATCCCATGGATCACGATACACTGGATGTTTCCTTTCAATCCCGGGATATTGAATATTATGGCCAGATCCTGTTGACCCTGGAGGGTGTTCACAATACGGTAATTATTCAATTGATCAGCAAGCAGAGCGTTGTGCATCAGCTCATTGTGGACCGGAATGGCGAGTATGATTTCAGCTACCTGGTCCCGCAGGAATACCGGATTAAATTCATCCACGATCTGAATCAAAACGGGAAATGGGATACGGGAAATTATATGAAAAAGCAGCAACCCGAACCCGTGGAATTTCTACCCAAACCGATCACCGTCCGTTCAAACTGGGATCATGATATGACCATGATCCTGAAAAAGTAAAATCACCGACCGGTTTATTTATCCAGCTGTTTCCAGCTCAGAGCGGCTGCTCCAAGTACAGCAATATTTCTTTTCAGAAGGGCAGAGGGAACAACCTCTATCTTGTTTCTGTAAATGGGAAGCAAGTTTTCTTCCATACTTTTCACAGTTGGATCAATGATCCATTTTCCAGCCTTGGCCAGACCGCCGAAAAGAAAAATTTTAGCCGGACTGATGTGGGCCACTGTGTCGGCCAGGCTGCGGCCCAGCAGATATCCTGTCTTTTCAAAAGCTTTGATGGCGATGGGATCTCCCTTTTCGGCCAGGGCTGTAATCATGCTGGGTTTCAGCTTGATAAAAGAGATCTTCCGGAACTCGCTTTCTACATTCTCTTCAGCCATCAGTTCAAACACCGTTCTTTTGATCCCTGTGGCAGAAACATAGGTTTCAAGGCATCCCCGTTTACCACAACCGCACTGACGGCCGTGATCCACCGCCCTTACATGCCCAAGTTCCCCTGCAAATCCATCACTTCCATATACTATATCACCATTCACCACCAGTCCGCTTCCCAGCCCTGTACCCAGGGTGATCATCACGAAATTCTTCAGGCCCCGGGCATCTCCGAAAAGCATTTCCCCCAGGGCGGCAGCATTGGCATCGTTTGTGACGACCGCAGGAATCCCGAACTTTTTTTCCATAAGTTCAACAAAGGGTATGATTCCCTTCCATGACAGGTTGGGAGCATGCTCGATGGTTCCCGAATAGAAATTTCCGTTGGGAGCTCCCACGCCGATCCCCCTGACGATCGGCGCAGGGTTCAATGACTTCAGGATCTTCTGCAGATGAAGGTAAAGTGCGTCAATAAAAAATTGAATAGAGGAATGGCCGGTGGTAGGGACTTCATCCTCATGATGAATGGTTCCATCCCTGTCAACCAGACCAAATTTGGTGAATGTTCCGCCTATATCTATTCCGAGTACAACTTCCATGCGTCAAAAATAACAATTCTCATCTGATTTGGTTAAATTAGCAGATACAACTAAAACTTGGATCATGACCAATTTCATTGTACCCGTCGATTTTTCTATTGATTCATTGAAAGGCCTGGAATGGGCGATTCTTTTTTCACAAAAGAAAACCGTGAATATTCAGCTGGTCTATGTGCTCTCAAACAGCACAAATTTTCAGCCCAGTGTGGTGGAACAGGAACACAAGTATGCCCAAAAAGAGTTCAAAAAACTGATGGAAGAATATGAACCCAAATTGGGCAAGAATTCAAAAATAAGGTTCATCATCAAAAAGGGAAAGGTTTACCGGGAGATTGTAAACCAGGTCAACTCCTATAGAAATGCAGTTGTATCAGCCTCCACCCATGGAGCTTCAGGTTTTGAGGAGCTTTTTATCGGGAGCAATGCCCTGAAAATTATTGCGGCTACGGAACAACCCGTATTCACGCTCAGAAGGCCAATTCCCCAAAAAATCACAAAGATTGTACTTCCCATCAAGCTTCACCCGGCCACAAGGCAAAAGGCCACCATTGCTGCGGAAATCGCTGAAATATTCGGAGCCGAACTTCATGTGATCACCATCTCCACCAGCAAAAACAAGAAGGACCTGGAGAGGCTTGAATCCTATGCAAAACAGGTGGAGGGCTACTTCAAGGCACGGGAACTGAAAACAGTGATGAAGACCATTGTGGGTGATAGTCTGCCCATTCTTACCTGCAATTATGCGGAAGCGGTGGATGCCGAACTGACCATCATCATGTCAAGCGCCGTAGATAAATGGAATGTAATGCTTGGAAGTTATGCCCAGCAAATGGTCAATAAATCCAGCACTCCTCTTTTGAATATAACGCCGAAGGAGAAGCACATATCACCGGGATTCAGCACTTTTGGAGGATAACACAAATAGCGCATCTCAGTTAAAAGCGCTCATGGAGGCATTGCCTTTTGTTTCCTGGTTCAAGGATGCGGAAGGTAAATTCAACAGGGCCAATTCCCTTTTTCTTGAAGCCGTTCAAAAGGAGTTGCCAGGTGTGATCGGCAGGGTGAATGCGGACCTGTTGGATAAAGAGGAGGCGCCGCAGAGTGAAAAGGGAGATCTGGACGTGCTTGCGTCTGGTAAAGTCTTGCAGGCAACCTATTCCAGTAATAAAAGAATATACAATACTGTCAGGTTTCCGGTCTTTAACCAGGAAGGCAGGATTACCGGAACAGGAGGTTTCAGAGAGGATATCACCAATCTTTCCAGATCGCTCCAGGAGCTCCATATGGAAAAAGAGTATCTGGAGGCCCTTCTTGATAACATTCCCTATTACATTTTCTTTACAGACAGGCATCACCGGTACATCAAAATTAACAAAATGATGGCAGGCTTGCTGCGCGTCTCCTCCCCCGGGGAGGCTGTGGGAAAGGGTAACGATTCATTCTTCTCAAAAAGGGTGGCAAGGAAAATGCTTGAAGAGGACAGGGCCATTTTAAATTCGGGACAACCCATTGTGAATAAAACCATTTATTTTGAGGATAAAGGTGTGGAGGGATTCTGGATGGAGAACAACAAAATTCCCATCAGGGATGAGCGGGGAGTGATTACTATGATTGTTGGGATTTTCAAGAATGTATCTGAGGCGAAAAAAATAGAGACCGAGCTAAAGGAAGCGAGGGACAAGGCCAGGGAATCGGATCACCTGAAGACCTCGTTTCTGGCCAATATGTCACACGAGATCAGGACACCCATGAATGGAATCCTTGGTTTTGTCACGCTGTTGAGGGATCCGGATCTGAGCGAGGAAAAAAAGGATATGTACCTGAAACATATCGATCAATCTTCCAACCAGTTGCTGAATATTATCGATGACATCATTGACATCTCGAAAATGGAGTCAGGTCAGTTAAAGATCTCCAACAAGCCGGTCAGAATTAATGGAATTCTTGATGAAATTTACTCTTCCTTCTTTCACCGGATCAGGGGTGATGCTCCCGGACAAAAAAAGGTAGCCTTCAATTTAAAAAAGGGAAAGGACGCTCCTGATTTCATTATAGTAACTGATGATTACAGATTGCGCCAGGTTTTCAACAACCTCATAGGCAATGCCATCAAGTTTACCCGGGAGGGTCATATTACATTCGGGTATGAGATCAGGAACAGCCGCCACATCGAATTTTTTGTAAGTGACAGCGGACCGGGAATCCCGCAGGATAAGCAGGGAATTATTTTCGACCGTTTCGGCCAGGTGGAACAAAATTCCGAATACCGGCCCTCCGGAACGGGACTGGGATTGCCCATATCCATGAACCTGGTCAAGCTGATGGGAGGAGAAATGTGGGTGGAATCGGAAACAAATAAGGGATCGGACTTCTTCTTTACCCTGCCGCTGATTACAGTGGAAGCGGAAGAGGAACCACGGGTCCTGATCTCAAATAAAACGTATAACTGGAAATTCAAACGGATCCTTGTGGCAGAAGATGAAGCTCTTAACTGGATGTTTATCAGAGAGATGCTTCGTAAGACTGGGGCAGAGGTTATCAGGGCCGCGGATGGCCGGGAGGCGGTTTCTCTGGCCAGGGAATTGCAGCCCCATGTGATCATGATGGATATTAAAATGCCCGGGATCAATGGAATTGAAGCAACCCGGCAGATCAGATTATTTGATCCGGGGGTACCGGTTATTGCGCAGACCGCTTATGTGATGACTGAGGAGAAAGAAAAAAGCATGAAAGCAGGATGCAACTATTTTGTGACCAAGCCCCTCGATCGGACGGAGATCATGGAGATCATCGATAATTGTTTTAAAGGAAGAAAATGAATGCAGTTGTTGTCGTGGCCGGTGGTTCAGGTCAGCGAATGGGCAGCCAGATACCAAAGCAATATCTTGACCTGGAAGGGAAACCATTGATCATTCATACCCTTGAGAAGTTTTTCACCTATGATCCGGAGATGAAAGTGGTGCTGGTTATGGCCAAAAGTCACCTAAAATTATGGGATGTAATCTCCAGTTCCTACAAACGTGGCCCCGGCATTGTGGTTGCTTTGGGGGGAAGGACCCGCTATGAATCGGTGAAAAACGGGTTGCAACTTATCGAAGACGGACTGGTGGTTGGAATCCATGATGCAGTGAGGCCCCTGGTGAGCCTGGATACCATCGGCAGATGTTATGAAGCTGCAGCGAAAACCGGAAGCGGAATCCCGGTAGTGGACATGGATGAATCGGTCCGGATGATCCGGGAGAACGGAAAATCAGAAAACCTTGAAAGAAGAAAACTAAAACGTGTTCAAACCCCCCAGGCGTTCAGGTCTGAGCAGATCAGGGAGGCATACAGTCAGACATGTGATCCGTCTTTTACGGATGATGCTTCGGTGTATGAGTCTCTTTTCGGACAGTTAACTCTGGTTGAAGGCAACAACGAAAACATCAAAATTACCACCCCCGCGGACCTCACACTGGCCTCGCTTATCATATAATTATTTTATTACCTTGCATCCCCGAGTGCAGCGTATGACAAGAATCCTCACAATCCTGATTGTTGGTTTCATACTGGGTCAGGCGCAAAATGCCCACACGCAGGATCAGATCATCATTGCGGATGACTGGCTGGTCATAGGCGGATTTGAGATAGAAGGGAACAGCGTGACCAAGGAGCGTATTATTTTACGGGAGATGGTTTTTGGGATTGGTGATACCATTAAGAAAATGGAGCTGCTCCCGGCATTTCAGCGATGCAGGGAAAACCTGCTGAACACATCCCTATTTAATTTCGTCTATTTTGACGTGGAGCACATTTCCGATAACAGGATTATTGTGCAGATAGCAGTGACAGAAAGGTGGTATATCTGGCCGGTTCCGATCCTGGAATATGCAGAACGAAATTTCAGCGAATTTATTAAAAATAAGGAGTGGGATAAGCTTGTGTATGGTGCCTGGCTGAAGTGGAGTAATTTCAGGGGAAGAAATGAACTGCTTACAGGTAAAATCAGGCTTGGTTACATCAATGAATATGCATTGGCCTACCACATTCCCAACATTGGAAAGAAGCAACAGCACGGGATTTCCACAGGATTTAACGTGAATCACCAAAATGAGATTGCTGTTCAAACAGTCTTTAACAAACCCGTAGAATATAAACCCATTGAAAAGCCGGCCCAAATCCGTGTCAATGCGTTCGCGAAGTATACATTCAGGAGAAAATACTACTCAACCCATACCCTCCGGATGGATTATTTCAATTATACAGTGTCTGATTCGGTACCGCTGGTCAGTCCCAACTACCTGGGCTCAAATCCGGACAATGGTGAATCCCTGACCAACCTCCAGTATTTGACCCTTTCATATGAATTCAGGCACGATGTGCGGGATTCCAAAGTCTATCCCCTGCATGGATTTGCCGTGAAGCTCAATGCTGAGAAAATTGGGCTAGGGATCGTTCAGGGGTTTCCGTACCAGTCACTTCAACTCACCGGGGTTCTGATGTTCCACCAGGAACTGGCCAGAAGAATCTATTTTTACAACACTACCAAAGCGAGATTTAGCACAGAAAAACGGCTGCCACACATATTAAACCGGGGCCTTGGCTACAATGAATTTTTAAGTGCATACGAACCATATGTGATGGATGGATCGGACTTTTTTATTTCCAAATACAATTTAAAACTGGAGCTGATCAAACCCACCACCAAAACCCTTCCGCTCATCCGGATGGAACAGTTCAACAAGGTACATTATGCCGTTTATATGAATCTTTTTGCAGATGCCGGATATGTGAACTATGAATTTCCAAATCCCACCAACACCATGGTAAATAATTGGCAGTTTTCAACGGGTATCGGATTGGATCTGGTAACTTACTATGACCAGGTTCTTAGAGTTGATTTGGCCATCAACCGGTACGGGGAATATGGTGTGTTTTTTCATCTTGAAACCCCGTTTAACAGGTGGTAAAACAGACGCACATGATCAATCCAGGAAAGCCAGCCAGAAATTACGCCATATTGATCAGCCTTTTTGTGCTGCTGTTTGTGGAGGCTGCCATTTTTCTTATCGAACGGGTCGGGTTCAGACATAGTTACCTGAATTACATCGTCATGGGACTGGTTATATGGGCTGGCACATTTCTGATCGTCAGATTTTTTTTCAACCGCTTTGCGGAGCAAAAGATTCGCTTCATTTTCAGAGGCCTGCAGAGTTATACCATGTCTCCCGGCAAGCCCGGGGAGACCAATAAAAAGGGAGATGTGGTTACGGAACCTGGTCATGAGCTTAGGGTTTGGGCAGACCACAAAACAGAGGAGATCAATAAACTCAGGAAACTTGAGAAATACCGGAAAGACTTCCTTGGAAATGTTTCCCATGAATTGAAGACCCCCATTTTCAATATCCAGGGTTACCTGTTAACTCTTCTTGACGGGGGAATAGAGGATGCCAGCGTAAACAAACTTTATTTGAAAAGAGCCGAAAAGAGCACAAACCGGCTCATCAACATCGTGGATGACCTGGATTCCATAGCCAGATTCGAATCGGGTGAGTACACCCTGGACCGGGAATCCTTTAACCTGGTGAAAGTAGTTGAGGAGGTGATTGATGACCATGAGATGTCCGCAAAACAACAGAACATCAGGATCAGCCTGGATCGTAAATACAACAAGCCCATCCGGGTTATTGCTGACAAAAAAAGGATCATAGAGGTGCTCAATAACCTGGTTAATAACTCCATTAAATATGGGAAGGAGGGGGGCAAAACCACGATCGGATTCATGAATACTGATGAGCATGTTCTGGTGGACATATCTGACAATGGCATCGGCATAGAAGAAAAATACCTCCCGAGGATATTTGAGCGTTTTTTCAGGGTTGATAAAAGCCGTTCCAGAGAATCGGGCGGGACAGGACTGGGTCTTTCCATTGTGAAACATACCATTCAAGCCCATAACCAGACCATCACCGTCCGGAGCAAGGTAAATGGGGGTACCACTTTTATTTTCTCTCTTGACAAAGCATAATAAGAGCGACCCTATTTCGGGGGTTCCCTCCAGTCCCCCTCTTTTTTTATCAGATCAATCAATGCTGCCAGCGCCTCTTTTTCCGGGATGTTTTGCTGAACAGGCAACCTTCCCCTGTAGAGGGTTACACGGCCTGCACCTGCACCCACATATCCATAATCGGCATCAGCCATTTCACCGGGACCGTTCACAATGCATCCCATGATTCCGATTTTAATAGGGTCCAGATGCGAGGTGGCCTTCCGGATCTCCTTCAGTCGCGAGAGGATATCAAAATGGGTCCGGCCGCAGGAGGGGCAGGCAATGTATTCTGTTTTGGTGATTCTTGCTCTTACTGCCTGAAGAACGGAAAGCAGCGTTTCGCTGATAAACTTTTCGCTGTGGAACGGACTTTCAACCCAGACGGCATCTATGGCTCCGTCCACCAGTAGCGAACCTAGTTCACCAGCCATGAGAAGACTGAATCTTTCGGGGTTTCTTTCGGCCAGGATGGTCTTGTAAACAACCGGAGCCCTGGAGTTCACCAGGCAGAATTCGTTGAGAATGGTTTTTATTTCCCCCATGGAGAGCCCATCCCTTTCCAGCAAAAGGATTCCATTGCCCGATTCCAGCAATTCCGGATTTGTTGTCCAGGAATTGAATGAAACAGCCACCTGCTCCACCTGGTTTGGAGTGAGGTCTTCGCCCTCCAGAGGAGGCGTTTTGCTGATGATCTTCACCGGGGATGCATTGCCCAAGCTTAAATAGGGAAGTGACTTTCTGCGCTGATAAGCGAACGGATCCCACGCCAGGTTGCTGAAAGGATCTTTTGAGATAGCAACCGGTTTGGGAAATAGTTCAATAATGGTGCGGGCCACAGGCAGCTCCTCTTCCGGTGGTTCGGTGAGAGATACACGGATGGTATCACCCAGGCCCTCAAGCAAAAGGGGAGCAATTCCCACTGCCGATTTGATCCTGGCCTCCATGCCATCGCCCGCTTCCGTGACCCCAAGATGCAGGGGATAGTACATTCCTTCCCCGGCCATGGTGTGAGCCAGCAGGCGGACCGACTGGATCATGACTACGGGATTGCTTGATTTCATGGAGACAACCACCTTTTCCATTTCCCGGGATTTACATATGCGCAGAAACCGCATGGCCGATTCTACCATTCCGGCCGGGGAGTCCCCGTATTCCCTGAGAATGGATTCATCCAGGGAACCATGATTGACACCAATCCGGATGGCCGTTCCATATTTCCGGCAAACTTCCAGCAACCGGGGAAGAAGGGTTTCAAGCGCTCCTCCCTTCAGGTAATTACCGGGATTGATACGGATTTTATGAGCCACAGCGGCAGCCTCCAGGGCAAGATTGGGCCTGAAATGGATATCAGCAACCAAGGGGACCGAGACACCTCTTTCCTGTAATTTATCCTTGATCTCTGACAAGCTCTTCACCTCCCTGGATCCCTGGGTGGTAAGTCTTGCCAGCTCGGCGCCGGCACGGATCATGCGAATGCACTGCTCCACCGAAGCATCCACATGATTGGTGTTTGTATTGGTCATGGACTGGATGCGAACCGGTGCAGTTCCCCCCAGAGAAAGATTGCCGATGACAATGGTTCGTGAACGGAAGAGGGAAGACATGTCAGCTGATCTCCCAATCCGTTCCGTCTTTCCGGTCCTTCAGGATCACACCCAGCCGGGTGAGACCGTCCCTGATCCGGTCGGCGGTTTCAAAATCTTTACTCTCCTTGGCTTCATTTCTCAGGCTGATGATCATCTCCAGGAGATCCTCTGTGATCCGCATATTCCCGCCTGATTTATTCGTGGGAAGCAGACCAAGCACCTGAATGACCATCACATGGTATAGAGACCTCAATTTTTCCAGATCTGCATCACTGATGGATCCACTCCCCGCTGCCAGGTTATTGATTTGAGTGACACCTGTAAGCAAATGCCCAATTAGTTTGGTTGTATGCAAGTCATCCAGCAAAGCTTCATAGCACTGCTTAATCAGGGCATCCACCTCCAGGGTCGATTTAGATCGGGCATTGATTTTATCCAAAAGGGTCATGGCACTCATCAATCGTGCCAGCCCCTTTTCTGCCCCCTGCAGGGCTTCGTTGGAGAAATCAAGGGTGCTTCTGTAGTGTGCCTGCAAGATAAAGAAACGAATGGTCATGGGATCATAAGGGCGGTCCAGCTTGTCATGATTGCCCGAGAAGAACTCATCCAGGGTAATAAAGTTACCCAGTGAGCGGCCCATCTTCTGCCCGTTGATGGTGATCATGTTGTTATGCATCCAGTATTTTACAGACGGTTTACCGTAACCGGCCACATTTTGGGCAATTTCACATTCATGATGAGGAAACAGCAGGTCCAGGCCTCCCCCGTGGATATCAAACTCCATCCCCAGGTATTTGGTACTCATGGCCGAACACTCCAGATGCCATCCGGGATAACCATCTCCCCAGGGAGAGGACCAGCGCATGATGTGCAAGGGATCGGCTTTTTTCCACAGGGAAAAATCCAGGGGATTCCGTTTTTCTGACTGTCCGTCCAGCGCCCTGGTATTGACCATCAGGTCATCTATCTTCCTTCCCGACAGGATACCATATGGGTGATCTTCGTTGTACCGGCTTATGTCAAAATAGACAGAGCCGTTTACTTCGTAAGCATATCCGGCCTCCATGATCTTTCCGATCAGCTCCTGTTGTTCAATCATGTGACCACTGGCCCGGGGTTCTATGCTGGGAGGCAGCACATTCAGTTCCCTCATGTTCTCGTGGTAGCGGTTCATGAAGTGCTGGACCACTTCCATGGGCTCCAGCGATTCGAGACGGGCCTTCTTCAGAATCTTGTCTTCTCCCTCATCTTCATCCTCCTCCAGGTGACCCACATCGGTAATGTTGCGGACATACCTGACTTTGTAGCCCAGATGCATCAGGATCCGGAACAATACATCAAAAGTGATGGCCTGACGGGCATGTCCCAGGTGGGCATCACCATAAACGGTGGGTCCGCAGGCATAGAGACCAACAAAAGGGGGGTTCAGGGGTTCGAATTTCTCTTTCCTTCGGGAGAGGGTATTGTATATAAAAAAGTCGTTGATCATAATATTACCGGATAAGCCCAATGGTGGGAACAAAATTAGTTAATTTTAGCTATTACCTGAAACAGAATAAATCATGAGCAAAGGCAAGCAAAAAAAACAGGATAAATTGTCCCCGGATCAGGCCACGGCCCTAATCATGGGTGTTTTTGGACGAAATCCCAAGAAAATCCTGAATTTTAAACAGGTTTCGTCCCAGTTGTTTATCAATGATAAATACGGCAGATCGGTGATCAGTAAAACCCTGGATGAACTGGTCCGTATCAAACAACTGGAACAGGTTGCCCCGGGTCGTTACCGGCTTCTGAGCCGGGCCGGGTACCGGACAGGCACCCTGGATATGACTCAGCACGGATATGCCTTTCTGATCTCGGAGGATGAAGCAGATGATGTATTTATTGCCCGGAACAACCTGAAAACAGCCCTGGACAGGGACCTGGTCAAGGTGATCGTCTATCCCAGAAAAAAGAACAGCACACGCATAGAAGGGGAAGTAATAGAGATCCTGGAACGCTCCAGGGATACATTTGTAGGTACTGTAGAGATTTCAAAAGAGTATGCCTTTTTGCTTCCTGACAGCAGGAAAATGCCCTTTGATATTTTCATCCCCAAGGGAAAACTGGGGGGAGCGGAACACGGACAGAAGGCCATTGCCAGGATCACCGAATGGCCGGGGAAGGTGAAAAACCCCTTCGGTGAGATCGTGGATGTCCTGGGATACCCCGGAGAAAATGATACCGAAATGCACTCGATCCTTGCAGAGTTTGAATTACCCATCCGTTTTTCTGCAGAGGTTGAGGAAGCGGCCGAAAAAATACCCGATGCCATCCCTGCAGAAGAGATAAAAAAGCGACGGGATTTCAGGAAGACACCTACCTTCACCATCGATCCGGCCGATGCCAAGGACTTTGATGATGCGTTGTCGCTCCGACCTCTGGACGGGGGACTGTGGGAAGTGGGAATTCACATTGCAGATGTGTCCTACTACGTGCAAACCAAGAGTATTCTGGACCACGAGGCCTATGACCGGGGTACTTCGGTTTACCTGGTGGACAGGGTGGTCCCCATGCTGCCGGAAAAGCTCTCCAACGGGGTTTGCTCCCTGCGGCCCGAGGAAGACAAACTTACCTTCTCTGCAGTATTTACAATGAACGATCAGGGGACTGTGCTGGATGAGTGGTTTGGCAGAACCGTAATCCATTCAAAGCGCAGGTTCGACTATGAAGAGGCCCAGAAGGTCATTGAGACAGGAAAGGGGGATATGAAAGAGGAAATACTAACCCTGTACGGAATCTCTAAAAAACTGAAGGACAAACGGTTTAAAAACGGATCCATAAACTTTGAAAGAGAAGAGGTAAAATTTCACCTGGCAGAGGACGGAACACCCACGGGAGTCTATTTTAAAGTACAGATGGAATCCAACTGGCTCATAGAGGAGTTCATGCTCCTGGCCAACAAGCATGTGGCGGCATATGCCAGCCGGGGTGGTAAATATGCCAAAGACGCAGAGCAGGGCAAAGCAAAAGGACAAGCCGGGAAAAAGAAGGAGGGAAAGACCTTTGTGTACCGCATCCACGACAGGCCGGATCCCGAAAAACTGGAATCATTTTCCAGGTTCATCACCAAGTTCGGCCATACCCTGAACCCCCAGCAGTCCGCCCGTCGCCTCTCCTCTTCACTGAACAGCCTGCTGGATCAGGTGCAGGGTACGAAGGAGCAGCATGTGGTAGAGATGATGGCTCTTCGTTCCATGGCCAAGGCACGATATTCCACCAACAACATCGGACACTACGGACTGGCTTTCAGCGACTATTCCCATTTTACTTCACCCATCCGTAGGTATCCCGATTTGATGGTACACCGCTTGCTGGCCCATTACCTTGAACAGGGTGAATCCAAGAATGCAGATAAGTACGAGGAGCGGTGCCTGCATGCATCCGAGATGGAGCGCCGGGCAGTGGAAGCTGAACGGGCATCCACCAAGTACAAACAGGTGGAGTTTATGCAGGACAAGGTGGGCAAGGAGTTCGATGGTTTGGTTTCAGGCCTTACCGAATGGGGTATCTATGTGGAGATTGTGGAGAACAAATGTGAAGGGATGGTATCCATCAAAGGCATAGGGGACGATTATTATGAGTTCGATGAGGAGGAATACAAGATCGTTGGAAAGCACTCGGGCAAGGTGTTCGAAATTGGCGATCCAATCCGGATCGAAGTGGTCAATGCAAACCTCTCCAGGAGACAACTGGATTACAAGCTGGCAGAATTCGACCCGGCGGAATAGTTTTTCGAAGAAAAAGTTGCCTAAAGATTATATAGTCATTAATTTAGGATAGCTTAGAAATTCGAATCAACATGGTTGTTGTCAAATCGGAAGTGAGGGCACAGATCGTTGATGTGGCCACCAAGATCTTTACCAGATATGGATTCAGGAAAACCACCATGGAAGAGATTGCATCAGCTTCCGGCAAGGGCAAGAGTTCTATCTACTACTATTTTCCCAGCAAGGAGGAGATCTTCAAGGCGGTGGTTGAAAAAGAAGCAAGCGAGTTAAAGGAGCATCTGGATAAAACCATCCATGCCGACGCACCTCCCATTGACAAACTCAAGACATATATTCTTTTCCGGCTTCACCATGTACGAACGGTGGGGAATTTTTATGCGGCGATGAACGAAGAATCTTTGTCACATCTGGATTTTATCCTTGAGATCCGGAAGAATTTTGATCAGAATGAGCTCCAGGTTGTAAAGGGCATCCTTGAAGAGGGAATGGCCGAGGGATCTTTCCAGATCAATAACCCGGAGATCGGGGCCATCGCCATCGCTACCATGATGAAGGGGCTGGAACTCCCCCTCTTGCTCAGTGATGATCACAAAACCGACAGGGGGGAGCTGCTGGATGACCTGATCCGGGTCCTCTTCTACGGCATCGTCAAACGATAATCCCGGTATTATTTCATTCATGATATTTTAACGCCAAGTGGTTATTAGCTTCGCTAAAAATCCCAGTTGGCTTATAAAACATCATGAAAGAATAGTCTCTATTGAATGGAATGCCGTTCGGTGGTAACCCGAGTTTAGTTGCCGGATGCCAGGGCTGCCATTTTCGTGAAAAGCGCTGTGTTTTCATAGATCCCATTGAATTCTTTGGCTCCGGGCCCATAGGCAAATACGGGGATCAGTGTGGCGGAATGTCCCGTGGTAGCAAAGGTTGGGTCTACAATGTTGTAGTCACTCTGACCGGTTTTTTCATTGATACCAGCAGAAAGGGTAAAGCCACCGGTCTCATGGTCGGCGGTGACTACCACCAGTGTATGGCCATCTTTTTCGGCAAAATCCAGGGCCACCCGGATGGCCTTCTCAAAATCGAGCATCTCACCGATCAGGTATTCGGTGTTGTTTGCATGTCCGGCCCAGTCGATCTGGGAGCCTTCCACCATAAGAAAAAATTGATCATTTTCTGCCGAGAGCTGGGCAATGGCCAGCGATGTAGCCTTGGGAAGGAAGTCACCCCGTCCTTCTGTAATGGGGAGCATTCCACCCTGTGCCAGCAGGTAGCCGTATTTCTGACCGGGTTCCAGGCTTGCAGCTTTCTTTAAGGAGATGGTATCCAGAAAAAAGCCCTTGGCGGCAGCAGATGCAAAAAGATCCTGGCCATCTTCACGCCGGTTAAAGTATCCGATCCCGCCGCCGGCAAAAAAATCGATATTTGAGTCGAGCAGTTGCAAAGCGATGGCCTCCTCCATTCCGCGTTGCTTCACATGGGCGTAGAATGATGCAGGAGTGGCATGGGTAATGGAAGAGGTGGAGACCACACCGGTATTCCATCCCAACTCCGAAACCACCTCGGTGATGTTGGAGATGTTGTTTTGAAGGGTGTCCACGCCGATGGCGCCATTGTATGTCTTGGTCCCCGTGGCAAGGGCTGTACCGCTGGCACCCGAATCGGTCACTTTGTGGGTTGCCGAGGAGGTTTTACTCAGGCCGATGTTTCTGAATCGCCCAAAGCTTGAAGGAGCATCACCGAAGTAAAATACCGAAGAGACCTCCGAAAGGCCCATCCCGTCACCAATAAGAAATATGATGCGATCAGGTTTTTCAGAAGTTGATTTACGTGTTTGTGGAGATGTAGTACAAGCAAGGGTTCCAAGTAGCAGGGACAGTATGAGAAGGTGTTTCATTTTTTAAAGATGTGTGTGAAGCTGCAAAATAAATAATAAATATGCTAAAAATCTCATTTTAAGCTAATTTTACCTGAGAAAGAAACAGGTGAAACCAAAGATCCAAAATACCATGAAGAAAATCAATTTTATAAAACGTTTCCGGCACTTTCTACGGACCACGCTGATTGGTGGTATGGTCGCCCTGGCTCCCCTGACACTGATTATTCTGTTGTTCCGCTGGATGATCAATTTGATCGGGCGTACCCTGACCCCATTGGTGGATACAATCCTGCAGGATACAGATCCCGGAAAATTCTTCAAGTTCGGTCTTTATGTAATTACATTTGCAGCCATCCTGCTGATCTTCTTTATCATCGGGATTGTCGTTCGCACCCGGCTGTCTGTCTTTATGAGTAAGGCAGAGGACCGGTATTTGATGAAGATACCCGGGTATAAACTGGCCAGGGAGACCATCAAGCAGTTTTTCGGGAAAAACCGCTCCTTTTTCAGGGAGGTGGTACTGGTGGATATTTTCAATACCGGAACCCTGATGACCGGATTTATTACCGATGACCAGGGAGAGATCGTTACAGTATTTGTCCCCACTGGACCCAATCCCACATCGGGCAACATATATCACATGCAGAAGGAACGAGTACTGAGGACATCGGCTTCGGTGGATAGCGGCATGAAATCGATCATCAGCTGCGGAGCCGGATCAGCAGATATATTTGCTGCGGCGGAAAAAGGGTAATTAAACCGGCCTACTCCGTTTCACTTTCTTGCTCAGTTTCATGTGTTGAGGCCACATGCCTGAAAAATCGTTTCTGGTTGAAAAGAATGACCACCACGGCCACGGTAATGCTGGCGTCGGCAATATTGAACACAGGCCTGAAAAAGATAAACCCGGCCCCCCCCCTGAACCATTGGGGATAGTTGCCCCGGATGATCGGAAAATACAACATATCCACCACCTTGCCAAGAAAAAGTGGTGCATAACCCCCTCCTTCGGGGAATAGAACAGATGGCATAACCGGACCGCTGGCGCTGAAGATTACTCCGTAAAAAACCGAATCGATAATGTTACCAAGCGCTCCGGCCAGGACCATTGAAAGCGCTATGATCAGCCCGGTATGGGCTTTGGTCCGGATCAATTGCCGGATGTAATACCCGATACCGACCACAGCCAGCATCCGGAAAGATGTTAGCAGGATTTTCCCCCAGTTGCCGGGAAGGCTTAGCCCGAATGCCATGCCATTGTTCTCCACAAAATGAAGCATCCCCCAGTTCCACAGGACCGGGGTTTGCTGGTATAGGGTCATATTGGTTTTGACCAGAATCTTCAGGGTCTGGTCGGCCAGAAGGATAAGCAGGACGACAAGTATGGACTTCCTGGTAATCGACATGGAATAAGGGCCCAGGATCTTACTGTCTCGATTTCGCTTCAATACAAAGTGTGGCATGGGGAACTGCACGCAGGCGCTCCTTGGAAATAAGCGTTCCGGTTTCCCTGCAAATGCCGTAGGTTTTGTTCTCAATTCTCACTAGTGCTGCCTGAAGATGCTGGATAAATTTATGCTGTCGTTGTGCCAGTCTGCCGGCTTCTTCCTTGGAGAGCGTTGCCGCGCCCTCTTCCAGAACTTTGAATGTGGGCGAAGTATCCTGGGTGTCGTTACTTTCACTCTGGGTAATAGCCGATTTCAACAACTCATAATCTTCTTTGGCTTTATCAAGCTTCATCAGGATGATCGCTTTGAACTCCTGCAATTCTGCATCCGAATATCTGTTTTTCTCAGCCATGATCGGTCTCCTTTCATTTTTTTAAATATACAATAATTTTCATGATTCTTTGATGCTTCATTTATACCCTGGAAACCTGGATATTTATAAACACATCATCATCAATATCAATGCGTTTGCCCTGGTTGTTTTCAATGCTTTCTGTTAGCGTCACATTATCGGCAAGTGTCTGGGAACCAATGTATTCTCCGTGAGTCTCGATGGCCTTATTGATAAGCTCATGGGATTCGATGACCACCCGGATTTTATCGGTTACATCGAACCCGCTCTCCTTGCGGATATTCTGTATGCGGTTGATCAGTTCCCTGGCAATGCCCTCCTGTCTTAACTCTTCCGAAATATGAATATCCAGGGCAACCGTAATGGCTCCTTCATTGGCCACAAGCCAGCCAGGTATATCCTCCGAAATAATCTCCACATCCTCCAGGGACAGCCGGATCTGTTCCCCTCCGGCAACCAGAATCCAGGATTTCTCTTTTTCAAACGCAATGATCTGCTCCTGATCCATTCGGTTGATGGCTACTCCAATCTGCTTCATCAGTTTCCCATACCGGGGACCCAGGGTCTTAAAGTTGGGCTTGATCCTTTTTACCAGTATTCCAGCGGTGTCCGACAGATATTCGATCTGCTTTACGTTAACTTCGTTCAGCACCAGGGTTTTTACACGTTCCACCTGCTTGCGGAATGCCTCGTCGGTCACAGGGATCATGATTTTATTCAAGGGCTGGCGAACCTTGATATTTACCCTGCGTCTTAACCCGAGGATCATGGAAGAGATCTTCTGGGCCACATCCATTCGTTTTTCCAGGTCCGAATCGATGAGCGACTCATCAAAACCCGGGAAGGATGTAAGGTGAACCGATTCATTCAGGTTCCGCCCTGTGACGCCGTTCAGGTCACAAAACAGTTTCTCCATGTAAAACGGAGCAATGGGGGCAGAAAGCAATGCCACCGTTTCCAGGCAGGTGTAGAGTGTCTGGTATGCAGCTCTTTTATCGGAATCGGGCTCACCCCCCCAGTACCTTTTGCGGTTCAGACGGACGTACCAGTTGCTCAGGTTCTCTGTGACAAAGTCCTGGATCAGCCGTGCAGCCCGGGTAGGTTCGTAACTCTCATACTGTTCCGTTACTTCCCTGATCAGCGAGTTGAGCAGAGAAATGATCCAGCGGTCAATTTCAGGCCGCTGATCCACAGGAACTTCCGCGGCCTCATAGGTGAATCCATCCACATTGGCATAGAGCGCAAAGAATGCGTAGGTATTGTACAGGGTGCCGAAGAATTTTCTTTTAACCTCGTCGATTCCCGATTCATCAAATTTCAGGTTGTCCCAGGGCTGTGCGTTCGCAATCATATACCAGCGCACGGGATCCGATCCGTGCTTGCCGATGGTGGTAAACGGATTCACTGCATTGCCAAGCCTTTTTGACATCTTGTTCCCGTTTTTATCCAGGACCAGTCCGTTTGAAATAATATTCTTAAAAGATACCGAATCGAAAAGCATGGTGGCAATGGCATGCAGGGTAAAAAACCAGCCCCGGGTCTGGTCCACACCCTCGGCGATGAAATCGGCCGGGAAAAGCTGGTCGAAGTCATCATTGTGTTCAAATGGGTAGTGATACTGGGCATAGGGCATGGATCCCGAATCGAACCACACATCGATCAGAACCGGCTCCCGGAACATCTTCTGGCCTGTCTCACTCACCAGGATGATCTCATCCACAAATGGCCTGTGCAGGTCAAACACGTTGTAGTTCTCCTCCGAAAAATCACCCACCGTAAACTTCTCCAGTGCATTGCTGTCCATAAACCCGGCGGCCAAAGATTTCTCAATTTCTTTTTTAAGCTCAGCCACAGACCCAATGCATACCTGTTCCTTTTTATCCTCGGTGACCCAGATGGGAAGAGGCGTACCCCAGAATCTTGCCCTGGAGAGGTTCCAGTCCACCAGGTTCTCCAGCCACTTGCCGAACCTGCCGGTACCCGTGGAGGCTGGTTTCCAGTTGATGGTGTTGTTGAGCTCGATCATCCGCTCCTTCATGGCGGTGGTCCGCACAAACCACGAATCAAGCGGGTAATAAAGCACCGGTTTATCAGTTCGCCAGCAGTGGGGATAGTTGTGAACATGCTTTTCAATACGGAACGCCTTGTTTGTTTGCTTCAGGTGAACGGCAATATCCACATCAACGGTGGGATCTTTTTCCGACTTGGTATCGTCATACTCGTTCTTCACATATTTGCCTTCGAATTCGCCATAGGAATCCTGGTTGACCCTCTGCTTCACAAATTCAGGGTCTATGTCCGATATGCGATAGAACCGTCCCTTCTTGTCCACCAGGGGTTGTACATTCCCGTCTTTATCGATGATGGTCAGCGGAGCAATGTCATTGGCCATGGCCACGCGGTAGTCATCAGCACCAAAAGTCGGAGCCGTATGGACCACCCCGGTGCCCTCCTCTGTGGTTACAAAATCGCCCGTTATAACTTTAAAAGCATTTTCGCCCGGATTGACCCAATCCAAAAGCTGTTCGTAGGAGATCCCTTCCAGGACTTTCCCTGAAAAGTTAAGCTCCATTTGCCAGGGTACTTGCTTATCTCCCGGCTTATACTCATTCAGGGGCCCTTCCCTTTGATTCTCAGGAAAGTACCTTCCCATGAGTTCGGTGGCAAGCACTACAGAAACCGGAATACCTGTATAGGGATTGTAGGTGCGAATGAGCGCGTACTCAATACCAGATCCAACCGTAAGAGCCGTATTGGAAGGCAGGGTCCAGGGTGTGGTGGTCCATGCAAGGATATATACATCCGTATTGGTGGCTTCAAACAGGAAGTCAGAAAGCGCATTCCTTGTTACTTTAAACTGGGCCACCACCGTGGTGTCCTTCACATCACGGTAGCAACCGGGCTGGTTCAGTTCGTGGGTGCTGAGGCCCGAACCGGCAGCCGGGGAATAGGGCTGTATGGAATATCCTTTATATAGCAGGTCTTTCTTATGGAGCTCTTTCAGAAGGTGCCAGACCGATTCGATGTATTTGTTTTCGTAGGTGATGTATGGATCATCCATGTTGATCCAGTAACCCATCTGCTCGGTGAGGTCCTCCCACATATCGGTGAATTTCATCACATCCTTCCGGCATGCTGCATTGAACTCAACAATGGAGATTTTGGTACCGATATCCTCCTTGGTGATCTTTTTGCTGCTTTCTACAGCCAGTTCCACGGGTAGTCCGTGGGTATCCCAGCCTGCTTTGCGCTTCACCTGGAATCCCTGTTGTGTTTTATACCTGCAAAAAATGTCTTTGATGGTCCGGGCCATCACATGGTGGATACCTGGCACACCATTGGCTGAAGGGGGCCCTTCGTTAAAAACGAAAGTTGGCTTTCCTTCGCGGGTGGTCACTGATTTCTTAAAGATCTGGTTCTCCTTCCAGAAATCATTGATCTCCTTGTTGATCTCCGCCAGGTCAAAATTCTTATATTCAGGGAATTTCTTACGCATCCAACACTCCTTTACCAGGGTTTATTAAAATTGCACAAAGATAGAGGAGCGGGAGGGATTTTGCAAGAGTCCCTGAAAAAAGGCCTATAAGAAAAACAGATCTGTTATATTTCTTTGTCCGCAAACGTTTGAAATAAGGGATTCGCTGATTATTAGAGATTTACGATGGTTATTTGGCATCGAGAACGTGAGATTGATCATCCTTTTTTCATACATTTGTAATCGAGCCGGCCCCGGTTCCTTTAATCTTACAATATGAAAAAGCCAAGATTAAGTTTCTGGCAGATCTGGAACATGAGTTTCGGTTTTCTGGGTATCCAGGTTGGTTTTGCTCTGCAGAACGGAAATGTAAGCCGCATATTTCAAACCCTTGGTGCGGAGATCGATCAGATCCCCATTCTTTGGATTGCCGCCCCGGTTACGGGCTTGATTATTCAACCCATCATTGGTCATATGAGTGACAATACCTGGGGACGAATGGGCAGGCGGAGGCCCTACTTTCTTGCAGGTGCTATCATGGCCTCCATCGCTTTACTTCTTATGCCCAACTCTCCCGGCCTTTGGATGGCTGTGGGCATGTTATGGATCATGGATGCCTCGATCAACATCTCCATGGAGCCTTTCCGTGCCTTTGTGGGGGATATGCTTCCCAATGAGCAGCGGACGCAGGGCTTTACCATGCAGAGCTTTTTTATTGGTATCGGTGCCTTTGCAGCATCCTGGTTGCCATACATGTTGTCGGAATGGTTGCATATTTCAAATACAGCCCCGGAAGGAGAGATCCCGCAAACCGTACGCCTCTCTTTTTATATTGGCGGCTCTGTATTGTTTCTGGCGGTTTTGTGGACCGTGCTCAGAACCAGGGAATATTCTCCCGAGGAACTTAAAAGCTTTGATAAGGAGCAAGGGACAAGGGAAAAGGAGCAAGAAGATGCTATTGAGCCAATGCAGAAATATTTGAGAAGGGGAATCTTATGGACCCTGGTGGGCATGGGTATTGCCTGGCCCATCTACAGGTTCTCCCTGGAGAAAGAACTGTATATACTGGCAGGGGGTTTTGGATTATTCGGGATTCTTCAGCTGGCCGCAACCGCCCTGATTTCGGGTCAGAAAGAGAAGAACGGACTGGTAAGCATTATTACAGACATGTACCGCATGCCGCAGACCATGAAGCAACTGGCCGTTGTACAGTTCTTTTCGTGGTTTGCCATGTTCAGCATGTGGATCTATACCATTCCGGCAGTTACCCAGTACCTGTATCATACCACTGATACCACTTCGGAGGTATACAACGAGGGGGCTAATTTGCTGAGCGGGATGATGGGTTGGTACAATCTGTTTGCAGCTGCCTTCGGATTGCTTTTATTGCCTCTGCTGGCCAGGCTTACCAACAGGAAGATTACCCATTCAATCTCACTGTTGGCGGGGGGGCTCGGACTGGCATCTTTCATGTTTCTGGGCAATCCCCAGCATATGATCTTTTCCATGATCGGGGTTGGACTGGCATGGGCCAGCATCCTGGCCATGCCTTACGCCATCCTTACAGGCTCCCTTCCCTCACAAAAAATGGGGGTTTACATGGGGATCTTCAATTTCTTCATTGTAATTCCCCAGATCCTGGCTGCCACCATTCTTGGTTTCATGGTAAGCTCCCTGTTTCATGGTAACAGCATTTACGCGCTTCTGACCGGAGGAATTTCTCTGATGGTGGCTTCGGTACTGATCCTGTTTGTGAATGACAAAACGTATGTAAGGGGAAAGGGACAAGGTTAAAGGGACAAGGTTAAAGGGACAAGGTTAAAGGGGAAAAGGACAAGAGGCAAAAGTAGAAAGTAAAAAGACACAGATGAACGGCCACTATATAAAAGACCCATGGAGCATCATAGAGGAGGGTTTTCATCCCGGCATGCAGGAGGCGTCTGAAAGTATATTCAGTCTCGGCAATGGCCGCATGGGTCAACGGGCAAATTTCGAAGAACAATATTCGGGAACCACTCTTCAGGGCAATTATCTGGCTGGAGTATACTACCCCGACAAAACACGGGTTGGCTGGTGGAAAAACGGCTACCCCGAGTATTTTGCCAAGGTATTGAATGCGCCCAACTGGATTGGGATTGATGTGGAGATCGATGGCCAGCAGCTGGACCTCCACCATTGTGAACCGGTGGATTTCAGGAGGGAACTGAACATGCGGCAGGGATATCTGGAGCGGACATTCACCATTGTCAAAAAGGGTAAGAAATTGCACATTTCGGCCAGGCGATTCCTGAGCATGAAAAGGGATGAGATCGGGGCCATCCGGTATACAATCCGATCTGAAGATTTCAAAGGCCCCATCTCTTTCACACCCTATATCGACGGCAATGTAGTGAACCGGGATTCCAATTACGGAGAGCATTTCTGGGAGATCGAAACCACAGGCGCAGGCCGGGATGATTCATGTTTAATGGTCAGGACACGGAAAAGCGGGTTTGTGACCTGCATGACCATGGGATATGTTTTGAAAATGGGAGATAGAACCATTGGGCCGGAACCACAAGTGATAGAGAGAAATGACTATGTGGCAAACCGGGTTTCTGTGGAGATAGGGGAAGGGGAAGAGGTCACACTATTCAAATACGTCTCCGTACTGACCTCCCTGAACCATGAAACCGGGCAAATGGCTGAAAAAGGACTGAAGATTCTTCAGGAAGCCATGGGTGCCGGGTTTGACACCCTGTTTAAGGAGCATACAGCGGTATGGGAAGAAAACTGGGCCCACTCTGATATCATCATTGAAGGTGATACTGCCGCACAACAAGGCATCAGGTTCAATATTTTTCAGTTAAACCAGACCTATACAGGGAAAGATGAGCGCTTGAACATTGGACCCAAAGGATTCACCGGGGAGAAATACGGAGGAAGCACTTACTGGGATACGGAAGCCTATCTGATTCCCTTCTATCTGAGTACCGCACCCCAGAAGGTGTCTCGCAACCTGTTGATATACAGGTATAAACACCTTAAGAAGGCCATTGAAAACGGGACAAAACTCGGTTTTAACAACGGGGCGGCACTCTATCCCATGGTGACCATGAATGGCG
Organism: uncultured Bacteroides sp.; assembly: GCA_964453785.1. Taxonomy (GTDB): domain Bacteria; phylum Bacteroidota; class Bacteroidia; order Bacteroidales. Next base: position 8,119 of record CAYVRK010000022.1, on the reverse strand, counting down.
AGGAATGCCATAATGAATGGGAGATCACATTTGAGGAGATCCACAGAAACGGAGCCATCGCATTTGCCATATACAACTACATCAGGTACACCGGAGATCACGGCTACCTTGGAGAATTCGGGCTGGAAGTGCTTATAGGCATTTCCCGGTTCTGGAGTCAGCGGATAAACTGGTCCGGCGAAAAGGGAAAATATGTCATGCTTGGTGTAACGGGCCCCAATGAATATGAAAACAACGTAAACAACAATTGGTACACCAACAAGATGGCCAGATGGACCCTCTCTTACACCCTTCAGGCACTGGATCATGTGAAGGAATCCGATCCGGCAGCCTTTGATGAGATTAAAAAACGCACCAGGTTTAACTTCAGTGAGGAGACGGCTGCATGGGGGGATATCATAGAGAACCTTCATTTTCCCTATGATGATGACAACAAGGTGTTTTTACAGCAGGATGGCTACATGGATAAGAAGCAGCTCATGGCGGCCGACCTGGATCCGGCCCAACGGCCCATCAACCAGCACTGGTCGTGGGACCGTATTCTGCGTTCCTGTTTTATCAAACAGGCCGATGTGCTTCAGGGGATTTACCTGTTCGAAGATGAATATGATCTGGAGACCATCAGTCGCAATTTTGACTTCTATGAGCCCCGCACCTTACATGAGTCTTCCTTATCGCCGTGTGTGCATTCCATCCTGGCATCCAGGCTCGGAAAGCCGGATATGGCTTATGACCTTTACCTCAGGACCTCACGGCTCGACCTGGATGACTATAACAACGAGGTCAATGAAGGATTGCACATCACCAGCATGGGAGGCACCTGGATGTCCGTGGTTTATGGTTTCGGGGGAATGAAAATAAAGGATGGTAAGCTGAGCTTTGATCCCAAACTTCCGGACAACTGGAGCAGCCTCTCCTTTAAGATCCTATACCGTGGACGTACCCTGAGTGTACATATTGAGAAAAGAAAGGTAAGCATTGAGAATCAGGAAGGTGAACAGTTGGACCTGTTCCTTATGGGCGCTAAAATCCGTTTGGACACCGGAGGAAAGGTGGTTGCAGATATATAAAAAAGGTGAAGATCAACTGGGGTTCTACAAGTCAAAGCCCAGGTCCGTCAGGCGGGTCCTTTCATGGATGTGGATGGCCTGGAACCCCAGTTCCTGTGAAGCTTTAATGTTGTGGATGTTGTCATCCAGAAACAGGGTCTCGCGAGGAATGATCCCTGCATCAGCAATTACATATTCCCAGGCTTCACGGTCCGGTTTGTGGTATCCGATCTCGAAGGAGTAATAGAGCTTTTTAAATGTATCATGCATGGGGATTCCGGCTACATCGAAATACATCTTCTCAAATACCGGTACATGAAGCGGGGAGGTATTGCTCAGCATATAGAGGTCATAGCGTTCTCCAAGCCTTTTCAGTAACACGGCCCTCTCCCGGGGAATTTTTACAATCATGGCAATCCATGCCTCATCCAAAGCCTTATCGGACACATCAATTCCCGCACTTTTCCTGATCTCATTGTGGAATTCCACTGTTCCGATCTTACCTGTCTCATACTTGAAAAACAGGTCGGTTGACATGCTGTGCGGATACTGCAAAAGTTCGGGAGGGAATCCCAGTTCATAAAACCGCTTCAGGGTGGCCTGAACATCGATATCCAGAATGACCCCTCCCAGGTCAAACAGAATGTTTTTGATGGTTTGTTCTGGAGGCATTTTGTATATTCGCTACGGTCAAAGATAGGAGAAAAACAGCATCGCCATGCGCATAGGAGGAAAACACTACCGATCCATCTGGCTCGACAATGAAACTGGTGTGATCAGGGTGATCGACCAGCGAAAGCTACCCTTCGAATTTGAGGTGATTGATCTCAAATCGTCAGGCGATGCACTGTTTGCCATTCGCGAAATGGTGGTCCGCGGAGCACCCCTGATCGGTGTAACCTCCGCATTTGGGATGTATCTGGCCGGACTGCACAGCAGTGCGGACCGCTGGTGTGATGAGGTGAAATCAGCCGGAGAGAAGCTTGTTTCTTCAAGGCCCACAGCCGTGAACCTGAAATATGCGGTTGATCTGTGCCTGCGTGAAATGCAGTGTGCCGGATCGCGCGAAGGAATGATTGAAAGATTGTTCCACCTGGCCGCAGGCCTGGCTGAGATTGAGGTCAATCGCTGCCGGAAAATCGGGGAATTCGGAGTGGAACTCATCAGGGACATATATAAGAAGAAAAATGAGCCGGTCCATATACTGACCCACTGTAATGCTGGCTGGCTGGCCTGTGTAGATTACGGAACGGCCACGGCACCCATTTACCAGGCCCAGGAGGAGGGGATCCCGGTTCATGTTTGGGTGGATGAAACCAGGCCGCGGAACCAGGGAGCCAGGCTGACTGCCTATGAACTTGGTGCACACGGCGTACCCCATACGGTGATCGTGGACAATGCCGGGGGTCACCTGATGCAGAACGGGCAGGTGGACCTGGTGATCGTGGGAAGTGACCGGACCTCCCGGAATGGTGATGTGGCCAACAAAATCGGGACTTACATGAAAGCCCTGGCTGCTAACGACAATCACATTCCGTTCTATGTGGCCCTGCCCTCCAGCACCATTGACATGGAAATGATGGATGGGAAAAAGACAGAAATAGAGAACAGAGATGGACGTGAGGTTTCCCATATGGAAGGATGGGACGAGGAACGTAACCGGAGTGCACGTATTCGTGTCATTCCCTTGACAACGGAGGTGGCCAACCCGGGATTTGACATTACACCTGCCAGGCTGGTAACGGGACTGATCACCGAGAAGGGAATTTGCAGCGCCAGTGAAGAAGGGATCAAAGGATTGTTTGGAGAGTAAGCGGCCTATGAACAGAATTATTGCCATCATCACCCTGCTTCTTGTTTTTAAAACAGGGATTGGCCAGGATAAGAAACAGGGATCGGGCAATGGCCAGCCCTTTTTCCAGGTGCTTTACCATAACGGGGTCCACTGGAACCGGACCGAATATCTTGCAGATTTGCTGGCAGATGGTTTCTGGGCTGTGGAAGTCAGGGTAGGCTTCCAGACTACCGGAAAGGAGATTTGGCAACAATATAACCACTATCCGAAATATGGTCTGGGAATTCACTACGCCGACCAGATCAAGTGGAAAGGCGACACCACGCTGGGGAATCCTTTCAGTTTGTTTGCTTTTTACAATGCTCCCTGGGCACGCTTTGGCCGGTTCACATTAAACTCAAGTATGTCTGTTGGGTTGAGCTATATGTCTTTAATCTATGACCCGGATACCAATCCCTACAATGATATTGTGGCCTCTCATTTTAACCTCTATTTTGATTTTAACCTGAACCTGGGTGTGGAGCTGGGTGAACGAATCGACCTGACTGCCGGCTACGGGGTAACCCATTACTCCAACGGAAACATCCATGAACCTCAGGTAGGACTGAACAACTGGGGATGGAACCTGGGAATGAGCTACCTGTTTGACGGAAAGGAAAAGCCGTTTAAAAGAGCAGAGTACATCCATACGGAACCGCCTGATTTTAAATCCTACGAGGAGGTTCAGTTGATGTTGGCCGCAGGAATTGTGGAATGGCAACCCAAGACCTTACGGGAAGGGTTGTACTATTTTACTTCTTCATTCACAGCTGATTACGCTTACCGCTACAGTCCCCGGAGCGCGGTTACCCTGGGTGCTGATCTGTTCTATGACGGATCCCTGGAACAAGCCATCAAGGGGATATCACCGGAGGATGTGACCACCTGGCAGAAAAGCTACATGGGGGGTCACCTGGGATACCAGTTCACCGTTGATAAGCTGACCCTCGTATTTAACCTGGGTACCTATTTCCTGATGCACTCTTATGACAGGAAATTCTTTTTTGCCCGGGCAGGGGGGAGGATCCGCCTGACAGACCACCTTTCTGCCCATATCTGTATCAAGTCCAGGAACGGGATCCGCTCCGACTGGATCGAATGGGGCCTGGCCTATTCCTTCAAGACCCGGAACAATTCGCAAACTCCTTAATATTTAGTATCTTTTAACATTGAAACCGAACCAGTAATTGTGATCTTAGAATTGTTAAATAGGGTTTGTAAAGCATTGGATAAGAATAATTTTTCATATATGATATCCGGAAGTATAGCGTTGAATATATATGCAATACCGAGAATCTTCTTTTGAGCCCAGAAAAGGATATGAAATACATCAATAAATGGTGTCAAAAACTGGAATTAAACACCTTTGGTTTACTGGAGAATGAAGGATACACCAAAAGAAATATTTAAAAAGCAATTTGAAATTCTCTATTCTAAACCCCTTGAGGAAAAAATTAAGGGACTGTTTGAGTTGACGGAACTTTCACGTATGATTATTCAAAACAGGATTAAATCAGAGAATCCTGAAATATCAGGATCCGATCTGAGGGTGGAAACCTTCAAGGCTTTTTACAGATTGGATTTTGATCAAAGTTCTTTAAATCTGATTGCCGGCAGCATGAAGCATTACCTGGAGAATCAAAGCCGCGCCCCCGGCGTTTGAACCACAGTATATTGCCAGATATTTGTAAATTGTGTAATATTGCAATCCAAAATTCAGGGCCCATAGCTCAGCTGGTTAGAGCACCTGACTCATAATCAGGGGGTCGCTGGTTCAAGCCCAGCTGGGCCCACGGATGCCCGCACTTCATCTAAGAAGTGTGGGCATTTATATTAAATCGCATTCTTTCTTCCAACTTTATATATTCAAGGCATCCGTGGCCCCATCCGGTCTTGAGCCCCCGCGGCAGTCAAGCCCCAGCCTAAAAAGCTCCCCCGGAGCTTTTCTTAACGGCAGGTCTAGGTTCAAGCCCAGCTGGGCCCACAGAAAATCAGACACTTACAAGACTGCTTGTAGGTGTCTTTTTGTTTTCGCCAGTTTGGTGCCAGGATTTGAACGAAATCGTAAAGAAGAATACATATGGTTTAGATGGAGATTACCAATATTACTCTATGAAAATATTAGTTCGGTGTTAACGACCACATATCTAAGTTATTCTTTTGAGTCATTAGTTGAGTTGGATAGAGCGGTTGACTGGCAGTCAAGAGATCATCGGTTCGATTCCGATATGCTCCACACAGAGGATAAAAGGGTTGCAAGCTTCAGAGTTTGTAGTCCTTTTTTCATTTGGCTAGGGATATTCGCACATGGTGAAAACGTGTGCGAATATCCCTATATATATCAATCCTTTGCAAAGCACGGCGATAGGTCCACCTTTCGTATTGTCTTAAAGATTTTTAATAAATAGAATTAGCTCTACAATCCTTTTATTAATTGCTTGACAATTGTCCCCTTGTCAGTAATAATCTTCAAAAGGTAGCATCCGCTTTCCAGGCTTGAAATATCTAATTCTGCAGAACCTGTTGTTGAATGTATTTGCTTCTCAAACAGTACTTGTCCAAGGTTGCTTACAACCTCTGCCCTGTATATTTCCCCCTGGGTATTATAATCAATCATTATCTTGTCTTCTGCAGGATTTGGATAAATTGATATAGTATTATCCAGTTCCCGGTCAATAATACCCACACCAGTACTCAGGTTTCTACAGTAGGTATTCTTTTGACCTATGATCGGGTCCTCTATTGTATAACAAACCCGATAATCCCCTGGGACTGAATAAATGTGCTCCGGAAACACAGTTGAGGATTCATATGTTCCATCACCAAAGTCCCACTCAACTGCAGAAGGCACACCGAAACTTGCACCTTTAAATTCCACGAGCATTCCACTCTTTTTCTTAAATGATGAAGAATCTACAACGAATGAAAAGGTAGCCTGGATTCTGTCATTACCGCTCTGAATATCAATGACGTCATTCACATGATCAACACATTTGTTGCCAAGGTTTTTTATATTCAAATGAACATGATAAACCCCGGGCTCATCATACATGTAAACCGGGTCTTGTTCTATGGATTGTCCTCCATCCCCGAAATTCCAGTTCCAGTCATTCGGCTCTCCCATCGACATATCATAAAAATGTACTGTATAGGTCCCTGGCTCTACCTCATAGTTGAATATTGCTTTACAGTCACCTTCATTATCCCCAGCTGATATCGTTTGACAGAAAATGTTAGAGCAGCTCTCAAAGTATGAAGTCAGACAAACCTCGTAGAACCCTGATGACAGGTATTCATGTTCGGGGTTCATATCCGTTGATGTGACGCCGTCACCAAAGTTCCAAAGGAGACCATCCATATTATACCCTGAAGACCGATTATAAAACTTCACAATGTTAGTTAAGGTATCCGCGACAAAGTAAAAGTCGGAATTGCAGTCCTCCCAAAAATCATTGATGTATATTTTCTCTGAATACGTATCAAAACAATCGGTTCCCGGATTTGAAGCTGTTAACGTGACAGTAAAGAAACCTCCTGCAACATAATCATGAGCTGGATCTGACTCCGTGGAACTTGATCCGTCGCCAAATTCCCAGTAATAGTTACTTAATCCCTGGCTTAGATTGAAGAATTCTACGGTTCCGGTGATTGTATCAGTATTATAATTAAATTCTGCATGGCAGGTACTTTCTCCAACACTTATGTCTAAACAATGAATGGATTCAAGGTCATTTATTGAATCAAGTACAGTAAGGCAAGCTGTATAGTTCCCTGTCTCATTATATGTATGAGCAGGATTTTGATCGTTTGAATATGTATTATCCCCGAAATCCCAATACCATCTATTGGGTGTACCGTTAGTTACATCAGTAAAACTGACGGTTAAAGGGGCTGCCCCGGAAGTTTTATCAGAATTGAATTCTGCGTTCAGATAATATTCTCCTTCATTGTATACACAATTTGTACCTGTTTCAAATATCCAACCGCTGTTGTTATCTATATCATCACCACCGAATCCAGCATAGAATTCTGCATTAATTCCTGCGGCAGTAATGTCTCTTAGGTAAATAAATTCACCACAGACTACGCCTGAATCTAATTTAATAAAGGTGCTCGAACCTGTTGCTGAAGACCTTATCTCAATAACTTGATCAGGAGAGCCATCCGCTTCCAGTGTACTATCAATGTAAATGGTGCCACCTGCCGGCAATAAATAGCCATATCCCGGGCTCATGGTTACAGCCTTAAAATGACTGTTATGGGCTATTGTGGCTTTCTTCCCAAAATAACACTCATCAAATGTATTGCCCTGTCCTTGTATATCTACCCACTCCCTGAAATCACAGTATCCAAATGAATTCACATTCCCTAGTGTTACGGGTCCATAGGTCTGCAGGTATCCAAAGTAATTGGCACCTCCACCTACAATAAAAGCTCCTTTTATGATACAACTGTCTATCGTATTGTTGTTTGAATTTCCCATAAAAGAAAACTTGGCATTTGCCAGGATCTTTCCTATCTCGTTTCCCCTGTTTTGATCCCCCTCAAATAAGATTTCCCCATCTGCCTCGATGCTCCCTATCTTACTGTCATTTACATTATTTATCCTGAATCTCCCTGAGGAATAGATATACTCACTTTCTATCTGTCCATTGATCGTATTATTGCTATAACACAATAAACTATCAATCTTCAACGCACCGGTACACCGCCAGAGGCTGTCACTCTGTCCTTCCTGCCTTACTGTTACCTTCTTCATATATCCAAATTCCGATGGCTTAATTCTCATCATAACTCCCCAATCACTCAAATGAAACTCCACTTCATTATAGGTATTCCCCACATCATAAAATGATCCTTCCTCCAGTATGATCTTGCTGCTCTCCGCATCCAGATCAAGCAATTCATTTACGGACCATGTATAGCCGCTGGTCCCCACTAATAGTAGCGTTGAGCTTCCTAATTGGAGATGACCAAAAACACTTACCGTTGAAAGCAATGACTTTGACTCTACATATTGATCATTCGTGTTCAGATCCCCATTGATCAGGCTGATATCCTTTGTAGTCACCAAATCATCCTGAAGGATCCATCCTCCCGTCGGACTGTCAAATAATATGGGAGATGTCAAGGCCTGTCCTGACCATGTGATGGTATTACCTGTTTCTATACTCTCAAAGGAGAATCCCCCCGTATAGGATAAATCCATCTCTTCAACCAGGGTCAGAGAACCATA
>CAYVRK010000021.1:69648-80062 GCA_964453785.1 uncultured Bacteroides sp. | reverse complement strand
TTCTGAGGTGAACAGGGAGAACCAGCTACAGGTCCACGAAGTGTCCAATGAGGTGGAAGGAGCAGGGCGGACCCATACAGTTTTTGAGGTTGAGGCTTCACAGACGGAAAAGCTTGCACTGGATGCCGGGGAAGCTACATTGCTGGGACCTCTTCCGGAAATGGAAGAGACCTGGCAGGAAGACCCTAGGTGGATGGTTGGGGCAGCACTTTCACCCCTCTACACTTTTCGCGATGTGGAGTCCCAGGCCATGGCCATGTCTTCCGATTATGAATCGGGAACGGTTTCCTTTGCAACGGGTGTTCAGGTGGGCTACAGGACCACCCGAAGGCTTGCCATTGAGTCGGGAGTATTCTACAATAAGATGGGGATCGATATCGGCGCTCCGGGCATACAGCTATTTTCCAATGAGGCTGATTTTGCTCCCATCGGAAACGGGATTGATCAATCCAACATCATGGCCATATCCAACTCTGTGGGTAATATTGTCTCCAATTCGGGTGATATCTATGTGAACAACTATAAGGTGAGATCAGATTTTCAAAGCAATTCGCCCACAGAGAGTTGGGCCGGACCAGCAGTCTCGGCAGGCCAGGGAATCCGTCAGAATCTGGACTACCTGGAAGTCCCTCTGAACCTGAGATATACCCTGGTAGACAGGAGCATTCAGGTACAGCTGGTAGGGGGAGTGAGTACCAACCTGCTGGTGAATAATTATGTGACCATGGAAACACCGGACGGAACCACCGAGATTGGAACCCTGGCCAATATCCGGAATGTGAATTATTCGGGCAATGCGGGCATCGGACTGATCTATCATTTCCTGGACCACTTCAGTCTGAGCCTTGAACCCAGGTTCAGGTATTTCCTTCATTCGGTTAATGATGCCACACTTCCCTCCACCCGTCCGTACACCTTCGGACTTTATACCGGTTTAAACTATCTCTTTTAACAGCCGCTTCCAGAACCATTCGTTCTTCTCATTTGTTTCAACAAACAAATAACTACTTTTGTGGACTATGGAATTGAATCGGAGGAACAGGATTAAAAAGGCATTGTTTTTTGCCATGTTTATACTGGCAGGAGGGTTGGGCATCCTGGTGGCCACCACCGGGTATTCAGGGGAGTCTGATAACGATCCCCTGAAACAGGACGATGGGAAGTCATTTGCGGTGTACGGTGTGGATGCGCCCGGGCTGGTTTATTTTGCAGGTGAGCCTGTGCCCCTGGACCTTTTTGATGTAAAGGAGTCCCTCGACAGAGAGTTGTTGTCCAACACCTATTTCCATTCCCAGACCATCAGGATGATCAAACTGGCCAACCGGTATTTCCCGGTGATTGAACCGGTTTTGAGAAGAAAGCTTGTACCCGATGATTTCAAATATCTCGCTCTGGCGGAAAGCGGACTGACCCAGGCAGTATCACCGGCCAAAGCTGTGGGTTTCTGGCAGCTTTTAAAAGGAACAGCACAGGATTACGGGCTGGAGGTCGGGTCAGAGGTTGATGAAAGATATCACATTGAGAAGTCAACCGAAGTGGCCTGTGACTACATCATTGACTCTTACAGGAAATATGGGAACTGGACCATGACAGCAGCCTCCTACAATGCGGGCAGAAGAGGAATAGACGAGCAGATCCAGCGACAGAAGATTGAGAACTACTATGACCTGCTTCTGAATGAGGAAACAGCAAGGTATATATACCGTGTAGTTTCATTCAAACTGATTTTTGAAAATCCGGCTGCTTATGGCTTCCATATTTCTGACGATGAGCTTTACCCCAGGATTCCCACATACACCGTTACGGTGGACAGTTCCGTGGCTGATTTTGCCGATTTTGCCAGGGAACACGGGACCAACTACAAAATACTTAAATTCCTTAATCCCTGGCTGCGGGAGAATAAACTAACCAACACCGGGAGAAAGCGTTACGAGATTCAGGTTCCGGAACAGGGGTATCGCCGGCCCGATGCATGGGAGCTGCAGTGAAAAAGGAAGAGCGGAAAATAGAGGTTTTTGGTGCCAGGGTTCACAACCTGAAGAACATTGATGTTTCCATACCGCGGAACACACTCACCGTGGTCACCGGACTCAGTGGCAGCGGGAAATCTTCCCTGGCATTTGACACCATTTATGCAGAGGGCCAGCGGAGGTATATTGAAACACTCAATGCATATGCCCGCCAGTTTCTTGGCAACATGGAGCGACCCGATGTGGATAAGATCACCGGGCTCAGTCCTGTGATTTCCATTGAGCAGAAAACCACCAACAAGAACCCGAGATCCACAGTGGGTACGGTGACTGAGATCTATGATTTCCTGCGGCTGCTTTTCGCCAGGGTTGCAGATGCCTATTCATATGTTAGCGGGGAGAAAATGGTTAAATACAACGAAGACCAGATCATGGATCTGATTCTTGGATCATTCGGGGAGAAAAAAATATATATCCTGGCACCTGTGGTCAGGGGAAGAAAGGGTCATTACAGGGAGTTGTTCGAACAGATCCGAAAGAACGGGTATATCTATGTGAGAATTGATGGTGAAATTGAGGAAGTGACCCAGGGCATGCGGGTGGACCGCTATAAGAATCATGATATTGAAGTGGTTATCGACAGACTGACTGCCAGGGTGAAGGACCGGGGAAGGCTTAAGAAATCACTTGCTGCATCCATGAAACAGGGGAAGGGAGTGACCATGATCCTTGAAAAGGATGGAACAGAACCACGCTATTTTTCCAGTCAGCTCATGTGCCCCACCTCAGGGATCTCCTACAATGAGCCGGCACCCCATAGTTTTTCATTTAATTCCCCCCAGGGTGCCTGCACACACTGCAACGGATTGGGCACCATCAATGATGTGGATTTAAGGAAGATCATTCCGGATGATACCAAAAGCATACGCCAGGGCGCGCTCATCCCGGTGGGCCCATACCGCAATTCACTCATGTTCTGGCAGCTTGAGGCCATAGCAATCCGTTATCATTTTACGCTGGATACTCCGGTCAGTGAGATACCTGAGAATGCCCTTCATTGCATTTTGTATGGTTCAGAAGAACCTTTAAAACTGACGAACACCCCCCTGGGTGCTACCTCAAACTATTTCCTGAGTTTTGACGGGATCATCAGCCAGGTTCAGAATGGTCCGGGAGAACCCAACAGGAGGGGTGAAAAACAACAGGCCGGGCAGTTTATCAGGAAGGTGACCTGTCCCCATTGCAATGGCACCCGACTTAAACCGGAAATGCTCTATTTCAGGATCAATGGGAAAAACATTGCCGAGATATCCTCCATGGATATTGGAGCACTGGCAGACTGGCTCAGAGATATTGAGGATGAACTCACCGAAAGGCAAAACATCATTGCCAGGGATATTCTGAAAGAGATACGAAACAGGCTTGGCTTCCTCGTGGATGTGGGTTTGAATTACCTTTCACTGAACCGGAGTGCACGGTCACTGTCCGGTGGCGAAAGCCAAAGAATCAGGTTGGCTACCCAGATCGGTTCCAGGTTGGTGAATGTGCTGTATATTCTGGATGAGCCCAGCATCGGGTTGCATCAGCGGGATAACCGCAAACTGATTGCCTCCCTTCAGCGCTTGCGCGACCAGGGCAATTCGGTGATCGTGGTGGAGCATGACAGGGATATGATCCTTTCTGCTGATCACGTGGTGGACCTTGGGCCGGGCGCCGGACGTCTGGGAGGAGAACTTGTTGCAGCAGGTTCGCCGGATCATATCCTTGCGGGAAAAACCCTTACTGCGCAGTACCTGAACAGAACCAGGGAAATAGCAATCCCGGAAAAACGCAGACCCGGAAACGGGTATGAACTGATCATTAGAGGGGCCTCCGGGAACAACCTGAAGCGTGTGGATGTGACCTTCCCACTGGGAAAATTTATCTGTGTTACCGGAGTAAGCGGAAGCGGGAAATCCACCCTGATCAATGAAACCCTGCATCCCATCATCAGTCAGAAACTCTACAGATCGCGACAGGAACCACTTCCTTATGGAGCCATCGAAGGGCTGGAGTACATCGATAAAGTGATCGAGGTGGACCAGTCCCCTCTGGGCAGGACCCCCCGGTCAAACCCGGTAACTTACACCGGTGTTTTTAGTGATATCCGGAAGCTCTTCGAACAGACTCCGGACGCAAAAATCAGGGGATTCAAGGCCAGCCGCTTCTCTTTCAATGTGAAGGGAGGAAGGTGTGAAACCTGTGGCGGTGCGGGCTTACAGACCATTGAGATGAATTTCCTCCCCGATGTGTATGTGCGTTGCAAATCCTGCAACGGCAAAAGATACAACCGGGAAACGCTGGAAGTCCGATTCAAAGATCAGAACATCAATGATGTGTTAATGATGACCATCAATCAGGCTGTGGATTTCTTTGCCAGTGTTCCTTCCATATTGAGGAAGCTGAAGACCCTTCAGGATGTGGGATTGGGCTACATCCGGCTTGGCCAGCCCTCCACGACTCTCTCGGGGGGGGAGTCCCAGCGGGTTAAATTGTCGGCAGAACTGGCGAAAAAGGATACCGGAAAGACCCTGTATATCCTGGATGAACCCACCACCGGCCTGCATTTCGAGGATGTGCGGGTACTGCTGGATGTGATCGCCCGCCTGGTGAACAGGGGGAACAGTGTGATCATGATCGAACACAACATGGATGTAATCAAAGTGGCCGATTATATCATCGACCTTGGAAAAGAGGGCGGCAGCAAAGGAGGAACCGTCCTGGCCACAGGGACACCCGAAGAGGTAGCCCGGGAGACTGCAAGTTATACGGGTAATTTTCTCAGGGAGGAACTGGTTCTGGATTAAAATCAGTAAATTGTCATTACACACCAATTCCGGAAAATATGGATTCCAATGAGGATAAAATCAAAAAGGCATTCAATCAGAGAAGCTGGAACGAGATCAAAGCATCCGATTCCTGGCAGATATTTAAAATCATGGCTGAATTCGTGGAGGGCTTTGAAAAGATGGCCTCCATCGGCCCCTGTGTTTCCATATTCGGATCGGCCCGTACCAGTCAGGACAACAGGTATTATCAGTTAGCCGAGGACATTGCCTTCAGACTTACACAGAACGGATATGGTGTGATCACCGGAGGAGGCCCGGGGATCATGGAGGCAGCCAACAAAGGAGCCAAAAAAGGTGGAGGTACCAGTGTGGGTATGAATATACAGTTACCCTTCGAACAGCATTCCAATCCCTATATCGATCGCGACAAACTGCTCACTTTCAAGCACTTTTTTGTGAGAAAAGTGATGTTTCAGAAGTATGCACAGGGCTTCATTGTCCTTCCGGGAGGTTTTGGAACCTTTGACGAGTTTTTTGAATCTATCACCCTGATCCAGACTGGGAAAATTGGAAGATTCCCCATTGTACTGGTGGGCACGGACTTTTGGGAAGGAATGGTGACATGGATTCATGAGGTGGTTCAGCAGGAGGAGAAGAACATCAGTTTGGAAGACTTGGGCCTTTTTACCTTGGTGGATACTCCTGATCAGGCTGTAGAGGTGATCAATAAGTTCTATGCGAAGTATTTGCTGAGCCCCAATTTCTAACCGGTCAGGCCGTGTCAGTGTTAGTAAATCCGCGGATTTGTGAGAAATAATTTTGTACATTTAACAAAATTCAGCTATCCGATGAAGAAAATGAACTCGATTTGGCTCGGAGTATCCATGTTTTGCCTGTCGCTATCCATATCCGGACAGGATGTAGATATCTCTATAAATCATCCTGATCAGGTGACCGCCGGGGAAGCATTTGAAGTACACGTGATCATACAGAAGGGGAACCTTACTGATTATTCCAGGTTCTCCCAGGACCTGCCCCTTGGGCTGACAGCAACCAATGTAAGCTCACCCAATGCTGATTTCAGTTTTGACAACCAGCGCATCAGGATCATCTGGCTCAAACTGCCCGAGGAAAAGGAAGTTAAAGTAACATATAGCATCATGGTGAATGAAAGGCTGAAGGGTACTTTTATTTTGGGAGGAGTATTCGCCTATGTGGTAGACGAAGAACGCAAATTCATCAATTTTGAGAAGTCCACACCGATTGAAATTGTTCCAAATCCCTCCATAGATCCTTCCATGGTGGTCGATATCAAGAATTTTGAAGGAGGCGCGGTGGGCGTTGTTCCGGTTGCCGCAGAGGTGAAAGAAGAACCTTTTGCCATGGCCATCAGGCAAACCCCTGTGCTGTTAAACACCGGTGGATATACGGTACGCTTGTTGATTCAGAATCCCACAGGGAGTAAATACGCGAAAATCGAAGAAACCATTCCTTCCGGATACCTGTTTGAAAGTGTGGACTCTCATGAAGGGATTGAGTCCTTCTCCTCCTCCACGGTGAAATTCATCTGGATGAAATTACCTGAAGAACCGGAGTTCGAGGTTGTGTATAAACTTGTTCCAAAAAGGGATGAACCACAGGGAAATATGGCCATCACAGGATTGTTGACCTATTCAGCCGGGAATGAGAATAAGGTTGTGGAAATCAAGGAGATGGATGTGGTACTGGCATCTCTCTCAATGCCTGAAAAAAGAGACCTCCTTTTAACAGGTGAGATCCCGCAAGGTGCAGTGAGATCGTCCGAAACTGTGCAATTAAAAACTGAGCCTAAGACCGAGCAAAAAGTTGTAGAACCGGTAAAAGAGCCTGTGCAGAAGGCTGTCCCGGCCGGACCTTCGGGAGAAACCATAGTCAACACAAGAGTCCTGGCTGCCGGGAGCGGAACCTATTACCGTGTCCAGCTTGCAGCCAACCAGAAGCCATTTGATGCAAGAAACTACTACCGCAAGGCCGGGGTGGACCAGGAAGTATTTGTAGAGCAGCACGAGGGATTGTATAAATATACAGCCGGTTCATTTACCGATTATAACCAGGCCAAGGCCTACAAGAGTAAGTTGGAGAGGCTGAAAGATGTCTCTGAAGCATTTGTGGTTACGTACCAGGGAGGCAAGCGAGTGCCGGTCACTTCCACCCGTTAACGTTAAAAAAATTGATCTTATAAGTGTTTTGGTTCCATCCATACAGGTTGCTGTTGGTGTCCATGATCATGGTTCCTGTTCTGTCCACGGGACAGGAAATCGATTATGATTCTCTGCTTCAGAGGATTGATACGGTTGAAAATCCGGTTTACAAACCGGTGGTGTCACTCTCCTATGGCGTGCTGAATTTCAGGGGGGATGTGAAGAACAACCTGATCACTCCAGTCATTGGAAATCAGGCTGTAATGCTTAATGTAGCCACCAGTATTGACAGAAAGGAGCACAATTTCGTGGCAAATTTCAATTTTCTTGCTGGAAAGTTTTCGGCCAACCAGTATTCCTATTCAGATCTTTCACAGAACCTGAATTTCGAAACTTCCATTTACTCCATCGGGATGAATGTGGAATACCGCTTTGGCCACCTGATCGAGAAGAGCTCGTTTATAAGGCCCTATGTTTCTTTTGGCATAGAGAGCGTCAATTTCAGCTCCAAAGGGGATCTGACCGATGCCAGTGGATTAACTTATAACTATTGGTCTGATGGCACGATCAGGGACCAGCCTGAAGGGATGATTGGGCCTTCAAACATATTGTACCGTGATTATGAATATGAAACAGACCTGCGCCTGAGGGAGGATACTGAATTCGGTCTGGGTTCCTACAACCAGCGGTCCATTGCTTTTCCGGCGGGGGTTGGCCTTCATTTCCTGATCAGCCCGAGGGCCTATTTCAGCCTTGGACTTTCCTACCATTATACACTGACCGACTACCTGGACAATGTGGCCTATGAAGGGACGAGCATTCAGGGTGCCAAGGGAAATGACAGTTATGTTTATTCACATCTTACCCTTCATTTTGACCTGTTTTCGGATCCGGCCACACGCACGGTGGACCTGTTGTTTGCTGATGCTGAATTTGACCCGCTCTTCTTCGATGATGAGGATGGGGATTTTGTGCTGGATGTATCTGACAGGTGCCCGGGCACACCCTATGGTGTGGAGGTGGACAGCCTGGGATGTCCACTGGACGGGGATGAAGACGGGGTTCCCGATTTCAGGGATCAGGAACTGGAAACAACTTCAGGCGCCTGGGTGGATGATGATGGAGTTACGGTGACAGAGGAAGACTTTTATGCCAGCATTGAAAGCCGCAATCACGCCATGCCGCGTGAGGAAGTAGAAATCTACCTGGCTACCATCATGAGTGAATACAAAATGGGTGCTTCCAGGCCGATCCCGGAAGCGTTTAAATTGCTCGATGAGGATGGGAACGGGTACATCTCATTTGATGAACTTCTGGTTGCAATAGACCTCTATTTCGATTTCAAGCTGGATCTGGGTATTGTTGAAGTCAGGGAACTCAATGACTTTTTCTTCTCCCAATAGAGTACTCAGTACTCAGTACTCAGTACTCAGTGCCTTGTGCTCAGTACTCAGTGCCAGATCGCACTTAGTACTAAGTACTGTGCACTTGGCACTTACTTGATTTTGTGAAGGCGATCCATCTGGCGCTGGGTATCCTTTCGCTTGATGGTCTCACGTTTGTCATACTCCTTCTTTCCCCTGGCCAGTCCGATTTCAAGTTTCGCAAATCCTGTATCAGCGATAAATATCCGGAGGGCTGCAATGGTAAGCCCGCTCTCCTTCACTTTCCTCTGAAGCTTTCTGAGTTCCTGCCTGTTCAGTAGAAGCTTCCTGTCCCTCCCCGGAATGTGATTGTTGTAGCTGCCCCATGTGTAATCTGCGATCTGCATACCCCTGACAAACAGTTCATGGTTATGGAAAACACAGTAGGCTTCCACCAGGCTTATTTTCCCAAGCCTGATGGATTTGATCTCGGTTCCCGATAACTGTATACCGGCAACATATCTCTCCAGGATCTCGTAATCGTGGAAAGCTTTCTTGTTCCTTATGTTGATTTTGTTGGCCATTCGATATTCAGATGCCAAAGGTATAAAAAACCCGTTATTTGGGTATATTTGGATCTCATGGCAAGAAGCAACGCAGATCTGGTTACAGTACTCGGACCTACGGCAGCCGGAAAGACTGCATTCGCTGCTCAACTATCCTATCAAATTGGAGGGGAAATCATCAGTGCTGATTCAAGGCAGGTGTACCGTGGTATGGATATAGGCACAGGGAAGGATTATGATGATTACCTTGTGGAGGGTACACCTGTCCCCGTCCATCTCATTGATATTCTCGATGCCGGAAAGGAGTACAACGTATACCTTTTCAAGAGCGATTTCATCCGGGTATATAGGGAAATTTCAGACAGGAACAGGATTCCCGTCCTTTGTGGCGGATCAGGGCTTTATATTGAGTCCGTCCTGATGGACTATAAGCTGCTGCATGTTCCTGTCAACAAATCATTAAGGGCTGACCTTGAGAAAAAGGAATTCAGCGAGCTTTCCGGCATCCTGAAGCTATACGGCCCGCTTCACAACCAGACCGATACAACAAACCGTAAAAGGATGATCAGGGCCATTGAAATAGCCATGTTCCAGGCCGGACAACCTGAGAGACCGGCCGAAGAGCTTGGCCTGAATACAGTGGTTCTTGGGATTAAACTGGAGAGGAGCATCCGAAGAAGCAGGATCACAGACCGGCTTATGAAACGCCTTGATGAGGGTCTGGTGAAAGAAGTAGAAGGGCTATTGGAACAGGGTATTACCCCGGAAAAGCTGGAGTATTACGGATTGGAGTACCGCTATGTTTCCCGGTACATCAGAAAAGAACTCACTTTTGACGAGATGGTAAGCCATCTGAATTCAGCCATCCATCAGTTTGCCAAGCGGCAAATGACCTATTTCAGGGGGATGGAACGAAGGGGTATAGAAATTCACTGGATTGATGGCCTTTTGCCCATGGAAGAGATGGTGGGGGAAGCTCTATCAATAATTACCTGAATTTCCAGGGCAAATCCAGAATGAACCAGATAAGACCCATTGCAATCAGCAAATTCAGTGCAGTAATCACATAGTTGTATAGCACACGCCAGGATCCGATCCGCCTTCTGATCATGATCCCGATATTTGGAATAAAGAAAGCAAGGACACTGAATATGGTAAGTGTATTCAGGATCCGTTCATCATCTACCTCCTCCGAAGGTTCAACAACGGGTGAGAAGAAGAGGATCAGGTAAGCCATCAACAGGAAACATGCCAGGTACACCAGGTAGCTTGTTTTAATAAAAATGGTGGAAAGCGGCCTTTTTCGGTGGATCCTGAATGGTTTCAGGATAATGATGGCAATGATGTATATCAGAAGAAAAGCCGCAATAAATATAAAATGAAGCAAGAAGTTCATGTGTTCAATCTATTGATTTCGTCGGCGATTGAGGTCCTCCACAATATACAAAAAATGGTGATACGGATCTTTCCGGTTTATTCGGCCGTTACTGCCAGGGCTGCTTTGAT
>CAYVRK010000021.1:48588-69548 GCA_964453785.1 uncultured Bacteroides sp. | reverse complement strand
CCGCCGGTGGTTGTTTCCGGGTTCCCGAACATGACGCCGATCTTTTCCCTGAGCTGGTTAATGAAAAAGCAGGTGGTGTGGGTCCGGTTGATATTGGCAGTTAGTTTTCTCAAAGCCTGTGACATAAGCCTGGCCTGCAGTCCCATCTTGGAATCACCCATTTCGCCCTCAATCTCTGCTTTGGGAGTCAAGGCTGCCACCGAATCAATAACTATAATATCAATGGCTCCGGACCGGATCAGGTGGTCTGTAATCTCAAGTGCCTGTTCTCCATTGTCGGGCTGGGAAATATACAGATTTTCAATATCCACACCCAGTTTCTGGGCATAGAACCGGTCAAAGGCATGTTCTGCATCAATAAATGCCGCAATGCCACCGGCTTTCTGTGCTTCAGCAATGGCGTGGATGGCCAGGGTGGTTTTCCCCGAGGATTCCGGGCCATAGATTTCAATGACCCTGCCCCTGGGATAACCGCCAACACCCAGAGCCACATCAAGTCCGATAGACCCCGATGGTATTACTGCCACGTCTTCAATGGCATTGTCACCCAATTTCATGATGGTCCCTTTGCCATAACCTTTTTCTATTTTATCCAGGGTAAGCTGTAAAGCTTTTAATTTCTCCTGTTTATTTCCATTGCCGTTTCCGTTGCTCATGCTGTTTTAATGGTTAATGTGATAAGGCTTCAAATATCTGCCGGGTATGTCCTTTGGTATTTACTTTCTCAATGATCTTTTCGATTTTTCCAGTCTGATCAATGATGAAGGTTTTCCTTTGAATACCCATATATACTTTCCCGTAAAGTTTCTTTTCGCCCCAGGCATTGTAATCCTGGAGCACTTTTTTATCGGTGTCGGAGATCAGCCTGAATGGCAGTTGATGCTTTGCTATGAATTTCTGATGGGATGTTTCACTGTCAGCACTCACACCAATTACTTCAAATCCCTGCTCAAGAAATTGTGAATAATGATCCCTCAGATCACATGATTCGGAAGTACAGCCGGGTGTGTTGTCTTTGGGATAAAAGTAGAGTACGACCTTCTTTCCCCTGTACTCCTCAAGTGTGATTTTCTTTCCATCCTGGTCCAGCGCATTGATTGCCGGAGCAAGGTCACCCTCTTTCAAAATTACCATGTTCAAATCAAATTATAAATGTACAAAAGTTGGTTAAAAACCAGCTCTATTTATTTTTATTTTTGATCAGCAGTCAGTGTACTGTAATGCTAATAAAACAGAATGATCAACAATATGTTTAAACCATCCATACCTTCGTATTTTTTTACCCTGGCCTTGCTATTTGCCGCGTTTCATCCGGAAGCATTCGGGCAGGATACCCAGGGAGATCCGGGAACCCTTTACAACAATTCACTGGCAAGTTTTGAAAAGGGCGATTACCGGGTAGCCCTGCAGGGTTTCAGAGCTTTGAATAAGACTCAGTCCGGATATGCCATGAATGCATATTATGCCGGCCGTTGCCTTGTGGAACTGAATGAAGATCTGGATGAGGCCATCGAGCTTCTCTATGGCGCTTCCAAAAAGCAGGTGCCAGCCGATGTGATTCTTTATCTGGGAAAGGCTTATCACAGGAATTATAATTTCAGGGAAGCGCAGAAATATTATTCCCGCTTCGAAATGGAGGGCACCCGGCAGGAGGTGAAAGAGCACAGGGTAAAACAGCTGATCAATACCTGTCGCAGTGCATTGGAGATCACAGCAACCTACAACCAGTACGACGTAATGACCGTGACATTCATGGACCTTTCCGATTCAACAGAGTCTTCCCAGATCAAGATGAAAGGGGGAGCGCTTCAAAGAAAGCCAGGCCTCTATTTCTCTGCGGGTGAGGATAAAAGGGGACTCAACAGTCTGATGTTTATGCCGGTCAATCCAGCCAGAGGAGACTATATTTTCTTTTCAGGGGAGAGTAAAAACGGAAAAGACGGGCTGCAATTGTTCAGGGTGAAAAAAGGTACCGGGCGGTTATGGGGTGATCCCGAGGAGATCAAGGCGTTGAATACGGAAGGGGACGAGTTGCTGCCCTATTTTGATCCCATTGAGAATGACCTATATTTTGCATCCGACGGTGGAAGAGGTATCGGTGGTTTTGATCTTTTCAGGTCTCACTTTGACCTTGAGAGGGATCAATGGTCAGAACCTGTCAACATGGGGTTCCCCATCAATTCAGCGATGGATGAATACCTTCTTCTGCCGGGATCGGATCTCGGGATGATGATGTTTTTCTCCACCAGGCAGGGAACGGATAGCACCGTAACGGTGTACAGGGTGCACCTGGTGGAACCAAAGAAGATGACAAATGCCAACGACACCAGGATGCTCAGGGATATTGCCAACCTGGGTGGGGTAGCCGGAGAGATTCTGGCCGAACTGGAGGCCATCCCGGTTCAGAAGGTGGATCACCAGGACCGAACGAAACCTAAAGCGGGGCCGAAGATCACACCCGTGAAAATTGTGATTCCGGAGGAGAAAACTGCTGATGGAAAATCAGAATACCAGGAGATCCTGACTGAAGCATTGATGCACCAGGCCTCTTCCGATTCATTAAAGGACCTGGCCACAGCAGCCCGGATCCAGGTTAGGGAGTCTGAGGATCCCAATGACAGGTGGGTATGGCAGAAGCAGATCATGGTATGGGAAAAGAAAGCAGGGGATGAGGAGAAAATAGCCGATGTACTGTATGCACGCTTGGATGAAGACAGGACTCCCTCCGGTCCCAAAACGGCCGTAAATGTTCCCGAACCTGTTGAGAAACAGGCCATGGTGGAAGGGGAGCCGGGTACCCAGCCAAAAGTCTCCCTTCCACAGACCTCTCCGGCACTAATGAACCGTTTTGAAATTCTTGGGGAATCGCCCTACAGCGAAGGTAATCCTGTCCCGGTTGATGTTTCCCTTCCTGAGGGTGTATTTTACAGAATCCAGCTCGGAGCTTTCGGTCAGGCCGTTGAACCGGGCATGTTTAAAGGCATTAGTCCGGTTACGGCTGAGACAATCCCTGAGAGGGGACTGATCAAATACTACGCCGGTAAGTTTACCCGTTATGAGGATGCTTCCAGCGCCCTGACTAGTGTCAGATCAAATGGTTATGAAGATGCATTCATCGTGTCATGGTACAATGGGAATCCAATTTCCACACAAAAGGCAAAACAGCTTGAATGAATCACTACAAAGGAGAAAATTGTTTATATTTGGGCTCAAGAGATATTTACATCGAATGGACAGTAATTTTACCAGCCGGCCACAAAAATTAGGTTCTGACGAGACTGATGACCTGCATCTGGCAACTCTGGTACTTCACAATGATGAGATTAATACATTCGACTATGTCATGGAAACCCTTATGGAGATCTGTGATCATTCCCTGACACAGGCCGAACAATGCGCCACCATTACCCATTACAAAGGCAAATGTGAAGTCAGGACTGGCACACGAAAGGAGATGAAGGAGTTGCGCTACCAGCTTATTTCACGAGGATTGAAAGCCTCCATTGATAATTGACCCGGCATGACGGTAATCATTATTCTTATCATACTGGGAATTCTGTTGTTTGTCATAGAGTTTCTTTTGGTGCCAGGCATTACCATCGCCGGTATCGGGGGGCTTGTCCTGACGGTTTTTGGTATATATAAAGCATTCAATGATTATGGTGCAACGGTGGGGATCTGGGTACTGTTTGGAACCATACTCCTTAGTGTTTTTGTGATTGCGATGTCGCTGCGTGCGAGGACATGGGACCGGCTGATGCTGAATACCAATATGGACAGCACGGTAGACAAAAAGCTTACTGATGACCAGGTCAAAGTGGGTGACAGGGGTACAACCCTGACACGGATGGCCCCAATGGGCAAGATCGTAGTCAATGATTTGGTAAGGGAGGCCAAGTCCATTGATGGATTTGTTGACGAGCATTCGGAAATTGAGATTGTCTCCATTGAGGGGACACGGATTAGTGTAAAACCTATAAAAAAACAATAATCATGGAATTTGACTTTACGTGGATCATTATTGTGGTGGCCAGTATTATTGGCCTATGGATTGTTCTGTATTTTATCCCCATTGGATTGTGGTTTACCGCACTTCTTTCAGGTGTGCGCATCTCCCTGTTGCAACTGATCCTGATGCGCTGGAGGAAAGTTCCGCCAAATATCATCGTACGTTCGATGATCGAAGCCACCAAGGCGGGTTTGGAGTACATCAAGCGGGACGAACTGGAAGCTCACTACCTGGCCGGTGGACATGTTCAGCAGGTTATCCATGCCCTGGTTTCGGCCAGCAAGGCAAACATTGATCTGTCATTCCAAATGGCTACCGCCATTGACCTGGCAGGTCGTGAGGTTTTGGAGGCGGTACAGATGTCTGTTAATCCCAAGGTGATCAACACCCCTCCTGTAACGGCAGTGGCCAAGGATGGGATTCAGCTGATTGCCAAGGCCCGGGTCACGGTACGTGCCAATATCAAACAACTGGTGGGCGGTGCAGGTGAAGAGACCGTTCTGGCCAGGGTAGGTGAGGGTATTGTCTCCTCGATTGGCTCTTCCAAATCGCATAAAGAGGTGCTGGAGAATCCGGATTCCATCTCAAAAATAGTGCTTGAGAAAGGGCTTGATGCAGGAACTGCCTTTGAGATCCTCTCCATTGATGTGGCTGATATTGACATTGGGAAAAACATTGGAGCGGTCCTTCAGATGGACCAGGCCAATGCTGACAAGAATATCGCTCAGGCCAAGGCTGAAGAGCGCAGGGCCATGGCCGTTGCCACAGAACAGGAGTTTAAGGCGAAAGCACAGGAAGCCAGGGCCAAGGTGATTGAAGCTGAGGTTCAAATCCCGCTGGCAATGGCCGATGCATTCCGGAACGGTAACCTGGGCATCATGGATTATTACAAGTTTAAAAACATCGAGGCGGATACCACCATGCGAGACGCCATTTCCAAAGGCACGCAGCGACCCGGCAAGAGGCTGGGCGAGAAAGATGAAGATAAAAAGTAGGAGGTTTATCTCTTGCGATAGCCACCCTTTGGGAATCCGCCTTTCACACCTCTTGTAGCAGCTCCGTTTTCTGTTGGATCAGGAGAAATCCATTCCCTGAGATCATCCATTGAATTTTTATCAAGGGGCGGTGCATCTGTCAGCAGGAATCCCCCTGTAAGGTAAGCAAAAGGGTATTCATCCTTAAAGACATAGAGGTGATCTTCGAGATGGAAAGCCAGTTCCATTCCTTCCATCCTTGACATCTTCAGATAGATAGCATCATCCCTCAGGGTGGGGGCGAGCGTATAGGATACCATAAAATCTTCTCCCTGTTTCATCCACCGTGTCTTTTCATTGGGAAGGAATTCCAAACGGATGACAATGGTCTCCCTGATTTCTCCATTTTTCATCAGGAAGGATGAGATTTCAGGTACCGAGAAGCTGAACCAACCCTCATCATCTGTGCAGGTTGGATAATTCAGGCTCCATAATTCGGTTTTCCCGGGCTCGGCCGACATCAGCTTTACAGTGAAGTCAAACTGTTCATTGCTGATTTTATGTCCCGCTCCATCGGTGAGCAAACCCTGGAAATTCAATTCAATGGATGGCTGACACATGGCTGAGGTGATCAAAGCGAACACTGCTGCAGTGATCAGAATGATCTGTTTCTTAAATAAGTTCATGGTGACCTGCGTTTAAATACAAATTTACTAAAAAACCTGATAGTGGGTTATACGTAATATCTGCCTCAGGGTTATTAACAAATTGTTGATAACCATTGTGAATGAATTGTGAATATAGATACAGTTGATCTACTTGACTTGAACCACCCGATGGTCTACTTTTGGAAGTACCGAGTAAGAGATAAAAGGCCGCTCGAAGTTTCGCCCGGTGTAGTGAGCCAGTCCGAAAGGAACCTGGGAAGCGAACCGGCCGGTAAAGGGATTCCCCCAAAGCCGGAGATTCATCCAGAGCCAGGCATAGACCAAGAAACAGTGTTTCCTGGTTTATTTAATCTGAAAGATCCCTTCTTGGTTGATCTTTAAAAAGTTTGATCCTTAAGGCTGAAGAGCCAATCAGAATCCCCAGGGGTTCCACTAAGCTTTTTCACTCTGGCTTCGGAAAGATCGTAAGACTTTCCGTTGCAGGGGCCTTTTGGAGCCGGTCCCGGAAATCCAGCTTTTGGCTGGGTGAAAGGACGGTTGCAAGTCTTCGTTCTACGGAACAAAGGCCGAGAACCAGGGTATGCAGGATGATAACCCCCCGGGGTTACAGCCGGCAGGCCGGCCATAATAACTGTAGCTCGGCACTGATTGGTGGCTATGGGTACCATTCGGTGAAAAGGGAGTAAACGACAAGTTTACTCCCTTTTTGTTTGGTGTGTTTTTCAGCCTTTTGCGTTGTGCTTTTTCACTGCTTTTACAATCGGATTGATAATCATTCCCAATGCAACTCCTGCCAGGCAGAAGGCAAAGGCCCACATGACCAGGTTTTCTCCGATTTTTGAGATTCCGATCACTGCGGAAGGAATCAATACACCAAGAAGACAAAGGAGGATGGAGAGATTTACGCTGATGCGGTTAATTTTAGGGTAGATCCACATGACAAGAATCAGCAAGCCGAGGGACATGGTCAGGGATACGAAAAAGAAAGTTGTATCAACAATATCCTTCAATATAAGCGATATAACTACCCCAAGCAGCATTAGGGCCAACATGCTCCATCGCACGGTAACCTTAAGTTTTGAAGCTTGCGTTAGTCCGGCCTTTTCAAGGAAATCCTGACTTACAGATGCTGCTGCCGTAAACATGTAGGTGTCTGCCGAAGAAGAGACCGCGGAATAAATAATTACAACTGAGAGTCCTGCAAGTCCAACAGGCAACAATTGTGCAAAACCCTTAATCAGTGATGTATTTGCATCAATAGTGGGCATTTCAGCCTTGATGACCAGCCCGACCAAGAGCAGAATGAATCCGACGATAATATAGAAAAGTGAAGACATGATGATGCTTCGGCGAAAATGCTTTTTGTCCTTGATGGCGTAGACACGCTGCCACAATTCGGGGGATGCAAGCGGGATGAAAAATCCCGCCAGAAAGAAACTTACCAGTTTCATGACAGGAAGGTGAAACAGGTCTAATGCCAGAAGTTGTGGTTTTTCAATTTTCGGGTCGGACAGAAGGTATATCATCAACACAAAAAGCAGAAAGATTCCGAAGGTTTGTATAATATCTGTTTTCACCACGGCATCAAAACCTCCCAAGATTAAATATATCAGGATAATACTGCCCACAATAATGACTGACCAATTGTAGGAAATGTTTGTGTATTCAGAGACTAGTTTTCCCCCTGCAGTAAAATTAAGAACCACCCAGCCAAACATGATGACTATGGTGACGATCGTTGCCAGGTAGCCAGCCGTTTTCCCTTTATAAAAGAAGAAATAGTCGGGCATGGTGTAAAATTTTTCCTTATCGGCAATCTTTTTCATCTTCAGTCCAAAGAAGTAAAAAACGAAGAGCCCGAATACCGAACCCACAAAATACCACAGGGCCCCCATTCCATAAATGAACACCAGGGCTGTATAAGTAAGCAGGATGGCAGCCCCGATCCGGCTTGAAAAGATGGTTGTGGTCGCCTGGAATGAGGTGAGTTTTCTTCCTGAAATGAGAAAATCCTCTTTTTCCTGTTTACGGCCGGTGAGTGCTCCCACCACAAGTATAACCAGGAAATATGCTGTGATGATCAGGTAGTCGGCCGTCTTCAAAAACAGCTTCTTTTCTTCCAGGTTATGGACTGCCATTGAAGCAACATTGTTGATGGTATCGGCTATGCTGATTGAATCCAGCATGGCAAGGGAGTCAGCGGGTGAAAACATAGTGGTTAGCTTTGGTTTAGTCCCGGTAAATATATCAAAATATAAATAACGCAGGTTTCACCCCCTGAATGTTGCTGTAGACCCTTTTCAGCAGGCCATCATTTTTAAAAAGATACTTCCAGGGTCAGCAAATGGTCAACATCAACCCCCTGAATGACCAGTTGAATCCGGTGAACGGTATAGAATAGCAGTCAACAGGCAGATTGTGCACAGATAGCTGCCATTGCTTGATATAATTAGATAAAGAATGTGCTTTCTGCTTATTTCAGTTCAAAATTCTGTCTGTACGGTAGAAAAACATTATTCATCTAAATCTAATTCTATGAAAAAAGTATTTTGCTTTCTGCTATTCATGGCGTTTTGTACCCTGTCCATGTTCGGCCAGGCCCGGGTGATTTCCGGTGTTGTAACAAGCGCTGGAGACGGTTCTCCTCTGCCGGGTGTTACGGTAGCAGTGAAAGGAACCACCATCGGTACCATAACGGATGCCAGTGGAAATTTCCATATCAATGTTCCAGAATCGTCTGACATTCTCATTTTCAGTTTTGTTGGTCTTGCAACCCAAGAGGTGAGTATGGGCAGCCAGAGCCAGCTGAATGTGGTCATGGAAGCCGACCTTCTGGAGATCGATGAAGTGGTGGTCACTGCCATGGGAATCCGGAAAGAAAAAAAAGCCCTGGGTTATTCTGTTCAGGAACTTGATGAGAGCCAGATTTCAGGAGCCAAAAACATGGACATATCCAAATCTCTTCAGGGTAAGATCGCCGGTGTGAATGTGAAGCAGTCGTCCGGTATGCCCGGCGCGACCTCTCACGTAACCATCCGGGGGAATGTCTCGCTGACCGGTTCAAACCAGCCCCTTTACGTGGTGGATGGAATGCCCATTGCCTCTGAAAAAGCTTTCGTGGAAAATGTGGGTGAGGGTACCAATCCCTCTTCCAGAATTGTTGACCTGAATCCCGAGGATATTGAATCCATTTCGGTATTGAAGGGTGCAACTGCTTCCGCTCTTTATGGTTTAAGGGCCGCCAATGGGGTGATCGTGATTACCACCAAGAGTGGTTCTGCCGCTAGAGCAGCGGGGAAGAAAACATTAGTCACCTTGAACAGCAGTTTCACATCCGATCGCATAAGCCGCCTGCCTGAACTTCAATCTACCTATGCGCAGGGGAATGGCGGAGCGTTGGATCTTTACTCCTCTGGCTCTTGGGGTCCAAGGATTGATACGCTTCAGAACTACCATTCTCAGTGGGACAACTGGAATCTGGCCAATATTTACGAGACCCTTGACGGATCTCCTCCATCCCAGGTGCCAAAGGTCTATGATAACCAGGGTGACTTCTTTAAGAAGGGTTTTACTTTTACTAATTCAGCTGACATATCCTCGGCCACTGATAATGGGCATTTTAGCCTGGGAGCTGGCCGAACCGATCAAAAGGGGATCATCGAGACTACCGGTATGGTAAGGAACAATGTCAAATTCAATGGTAGTTTTGACCTGAGCGATAAATGGGCAGTATCGTTTGCGGCCAATGTATCCAGGGTAGATATTGATAAGATTCCCGGGGGCAGTAACCTGGCCAACCCATTATTTACGGTCTATTTTGCACCTCGGACCTATGACCTGACGAACAAACCTTTTGAGCATGAGGAAGATCCATTCATGCAATATCATTATCGATTTGCTATGGATAATCCTTACTGGGCACTAAAACACAACTCCTATAACGAGGTAACAGATCGCTTCTTCGGAAATTTGGGCCTCAGTTTCCAGCCCTTTGAATGGATGCGGATTAATTACCGCCTTGGTTTGGACCGTTTCACGACCACCGGTCATGAAGTTGTTTCACTTGGGTCCGGTGGCCAAGGCCGTGGATATCCAGAATTCGGATGGGTACCAGCGGCCGGTCAGATTGATGATTATACTTATCAAAGGCAGGAGCTAAACTCAAATGCCTCTTTGTCTATCAACAAGGACTTTGGTGATATCGGACTGGATATGATCCTTGGAAATGAGTTTTATGATATTACCACCCAAACCCATTCTATGACAGGTACCAACATTACCATTGGTGGATTCGATCATATTTCAAATACGGGGGCACAAACTGTATTCCAGGAATTGACGCGCCAAAGGGTTGTGGGTTTCTATGGCAGTGCTACCGTGGATTATGCTTCCATGCTTTTCCTGACGGTAACCGGACGTAACGATATAGTCTCCAATATGCCTTCAGGAAACCGGTCATACTTCTATCCTTCGGTTTCAGCAGGTTTCATTTTCACGGAACTATTGGGAGACCAGCAAGTACTGCCCTTTGGTAAGATCAGGGCATCGTACTCCCAGATGGGACAGACCGGGGCACTTTATTCCACCAGGACCCTGTATACAGCTAAATATGACAATGAGGGGCTGACCAGTGGATACCTTGACAATGAATTTACCTTCCCCTACCAGGGCCATCCTGCCTTTACACTGCAATCAGTTTTATTATCTGATCAGCTGAGGCCGCAGAATATAACCACTTATGAGGTAGGGGCTGACCTGCGATTCTATGAAAACAGGCTGGGGATCGATTACTCTTATTACTATGTGAATGCCACTGACCAGATTTTCTCTGTTCCCCTTGCCGCTTCCTCAGGTTTTCGTTCCGAATATCGCAACGCCGGGGAACTGGAATCCAAGGGTCATGAGATCGTTCTTTCAATAGTTCCGGTCCGCACTTCAAACGGTTTTGAATGGGAACTTCTGACAAACTTCGCAAATAATAAGAATATGGTTCTGGAACTAGCCCCGGGAGTAGACCGGGTCCAGACGGGTTGGCAGAATTTCGATGATGTGGGAGCATATGCCTATGAGGGATATCCATATCCGGTGATTTTTGGGGCAGGATACGTTCGTGATGATGATAACAGAATCGTTGTCGATTCAAGGGAAACCATTAACGGGGAAGACAACCCGTTCTATGGAATGCCACTGCAGGGTGGCGATGAAAAGATCCTTGGGAAAGTGAATCCCGACTGGGATGCCAGTCTGACCAATATCCTGAGATATAAAGGATTTAGCTTTTCGGCGCAGCTGTATTATTCCAAGGGTGGATATATCGCCAGTGGTCTGAATGCCTTGCTCAGGAACTATGGAGCGGCCAAGGAAACTGAGGACAGAGAGATTCCTGTAGTACTACCTAATACAGCCAAAGGATACTTGGATCCCGCGACAGGTGATTTGGTCCTTGAAGGTGATAATGACATAGAAATCCTGAAAGGTGAGGACTTTTACAGTACTGTGGAATGGGGGATTCCCGAAGCAAAAGTTTTTGATAAGACCATGTTGAGGTTAAGGGAAGTCGTGATTAGCTATAACATGCCCCAGCGATGGTTTGCAAATACTTTTATTTCTTCCATTTCTGTTTTTGCGAATGGACGGAACCTGGGACTCTGGACTGATTATCCCAATTTCGATCCTGAGTCAAGTACTGCTGAAGGAAACGGAATCGGTGCCTTTGAATATGTTTCACTTCCCAATACCAGATCCTTTGGAGGTGGCCTTAAAATAACTTTTTAATAAGCAGAAAAGATGAAAAAATATATTTCAATATTCAGTATATTCCTGCTCATGCTGTTTGTTGCATCTTGCAGCGATGAGATCATGGATGAAATCGATACGGATCCGAACAACCCGGTGGATGTGCCCATTAGCATGCTCATGTCAGGGGTGACTGCTAGTACTCCCTATTGGGTGACAGGCACAGATTTAGCCTGGTATAGCTCTGTCTTTTGTGAACAGACTGCCGGGGCACATGGGCAAATGAGGGATGCCGACCGTCGTGCCGGAATCAATTCAGGCCTAAGTAGTAATGCCTGGGCATTCGAGATTTATCCAAAACTTCACCCCGACCTGAAGATCATCATTGAAAAGGGTTCGGAAGGTGGAAGTGAAGAAGGAAAGTGGATCGACGTAGGTATCGCAAAAATACTACAGGCTTACACCTATTTTGTTTCTACTGATACCTGGGGCAGGATTCCATGTTCGGAAGCTACCATGGGGGCAGAAAACAGGAAACCGGCCTATGATACACAGCAGTCTATTTATGAAAGAATGCAGACCCAGTTGGATGAAGCCATTGCTGATCTTCAGAAAGAAAATATTAGTACCACCGGTGGTGAGGACTTCATTTATGGGGGTGATCCGGATGCCTGGAAAATGGCTGCATATTCACTGAAAGCAAGGTATTATAACAGGTTAAGCAACATTGATCCAACAGGGTCGGCAGCCAGTGCCCTGGCGGCGGCAGCCGGGGGCTTTGCCTCAAGTGAAGATGATTTCTCCTTCGATAACTGGTCGGATGACCTTGGCCACGAGAATACCTGGTTCCAGGAGGAGAATGAGCGGAAACACCATTGCATAAGTGTGACTTTTTATGAGCTGCTGGATGATATAAATGACCCTCGGATCCCGCTTTTTATAACTCAGGTGAACGGGGAGTATGTTCCGGCATTAAATGGACAGAGTCAGGAGGACCAGGCAGGGGCGCACTATTCAAGGATGACCAATAATGTAATATTTGCCACGGCTCCTTTGCCCATTATGACTTATGCCGAACTCAAGTTCATTGAAGCAGAATGTCATCTGAGAAAGTCCACCCCAGATGCAGATGCAGCCCTGGCTGCCTACGAAATGGGATTGGATGCCGCTCTGGCCCTAGCAGGCGTGGCTTCAGGACCGGCTAATGCCTATAAAGCACAGCCTGAAGTCATGCCTGCCGATGCATCCGGACTTACCCTTGATATGATCTATACACAGAAATACATCCATTTGTGGCCCTTCGGATCGATAGAGGCTTATGCTGAGTGGAGGAGGACAGGCTTCCCAACAATGAACAATACTTTCGATGTTCCACGAAGGTTCCCCTATCCCCAGAATGAGATTTCCGGGAATGCTGAGAACGTTCCAGATGTAACTCCTTACAACGGTGTTTGGTGGGATGATGGTACTGAAGATTAGAAACTAAAGAAACAGGAGAAATAGGCGGCCCATTTCGGCCGCCTATTTTTTAGGAAAAATGAAAAGTGAAAAGAGATTTGCTTGAGACGGCTACTGAATAACGATCTCTTTGCCGGTGCCTCCGGAGATATAACCTGCTCCAAAAGCCTCCTTAAAGAAAGCGATGGACTTATCACCGGTACAGTGGGTTGGACAGATCTTCAGAACACCCAGCTCCTTCAGTGAGTCAGCAATTTTCTCCAATTGGGCCTCTGAATGCTGCATCAGGTGCAGTCCGCCGATGATGGTATGGATCTCAATGCCTAACTCATTTTCTGCCTTTTTAACCATCTCCACCGGGCCCGGATGACCGCAGCCTGTAATTAAAACACCCCCTGATTCTGTCTTGATAACCAGGCCCTGTTCCCTGAAGTTAACGAATTGATCCCCGGTTGAGTAGTACGGTCCGTACAGATGGTCAGGTTTTGATAATATGATACAATTACCGGGAAGCTGCCCCTTTGCTTTGAGTTGTGCAGCATATGCGGATGGAAGATAGCATTTCACTGATGGATTGATCTCTGTAATCCAGGGGATCCCCGCTGTATGGTCCCCATGCTCATGTGAGATAAACAGGGATGGGATCTGTTCGGGATGGATACCCAGCAGATTTACATTTTCCTTATACAATTCGGCTTTGGCCCCGGCATCAAACAGTAGTAGGTTGCCCTTATATTCCACCAGACAGGCAAATCCCCAGTCTGTCTCCAGTCTTCTATCAACCTGGTAGTTGTCATAAATAATGGTTATGTGAACAGCAGGTTCCCTGGCGGTGATTGTTGACAGGCAGAGCAACAAGCCTAACCCGGTCAACCGTAAGAAAATTGTCATTCTATATTTCCAGTTTGTAGTGAAGTGCACTGAATACCTGATTTTTATAGTTGCGACCAATCCTTAGTTTGGCATTTTCCAGTTCAATGGTCGTGGCGTTAAATGCTCTGATCCTGGGAATGGATACAATGTAGGACTTATGAATCCTGATGAATTGTTCCGAAGGAAGTTTATTCTCGATGCTTAGCAGACTGCTTTTTACCACAACCCTCCTGTTGTCGGTATGAATTCTGATATATTCGTTCAGACCTTCGATAAAATCGATCTCTTTCAGGTAGATTTTTATGACCCTTTTGTTCTCCTTTACGTATATAAAGGTTTCCTCTGCCTTTCCGTTTCCTCCTTCAAGTTCGACGGATTCCGGATCGCCTGATTGAAAATACTTGTTCACGGATTTAAAAAAACGCTCGAAGGTTATCGGTTTCATCAGGTAATCTACCACATCCAGTTCAAATCCATCCAGGGCATATTGACTAAAAGCAGTGGTAATGATTACTTTAGGAGGCCGTTTCAGTGTTTTCAGAAAATCAATGCCGGTCATTTGCGGCATTTTTATATCAAGAAACATAAGATCCACAGTGTGGTTACGAAGGGCTTCCATGGCTTTCATGGCATTGTCGCATTCACCGACGATCTCAAAATTCTCGAGTTTCTGGATATGTCCCCTGATCAGTTCCCTGGCCAGCGGCTCATCATCAACTATCAGGCACCTTGTTTTCATGTGGTACATTGTTTAATCCGGAGCAGGCAATTGGATTGCCAATACCACGGTATCAGGTTTTGAACATCAAAAACACGAAAACAAGTCTTACGAAATTCAACTGAACTTAACAAATTTACCAGCTTTTCTTAAAACATTTCAGTGAAATGCAATTTATTTGGGTTGAGCAGCAGGCAAATGTCAGTAAAATGCATTTGCACCCCTTAAACCCCATTTGATCCAGTCGACAAAGCAGGTGATTGATTTTAAATGTGTATGAACCCGGTCATGGTTACTTTTAATCCATGTTGAAACTGGTGACAGATCAAAGATGGGTTTTCCGGATATTCCGCCATTGTTTATTGTTCCTCTCCATGGTGCTTATTTTTACATGGGTGGCACATTCAAGGTCGGCTGAAGGTGTGAATTATCTGCAAGTTTTCCTGGTAGTTCTGATCAATGCTTTTGTATTCTTCGGCTATGCTTACATCACAGTCTATTTGCTTATTCCCCGGCTCCTTGCAAAACGAAAGGTATTTCTGTTCATTGGAATATTTATACTGATTGGGGTGAGCCTGTCCGTATTGAAGTTTGTTTTCTCTGACTATCTTTTTTATCAGGCCATTTCACCCGAAGATGCTTCCCTTGATCGAACCGTTTCACTCCCGGTCCTGCTAGTGAATACCAAAGACATGACCTTCATTGTCGCCCTTTTTGCCATAGTCAAATATGCAAGGGACCATTATGTGGTCGAATCCAACATCAGGGAACTTCAGAAGAAAGGATTGGAGGCAGAGATCAAACTCTTGGAACACCAGATGGATCCCCATGTGATTTTCAATAATTTCAACAATCTATACTCCATCTCCATATACAAACCGGAGCTTCTGGAAGGCACTGTGGGAAGACTGAAGTCTATTCTGCACTACCTTTTTCAGGAGAGCAAACGGGAGAAGGTCCTGCTCTCCGAGGAAATACAGATGATAGAGAATTATATTGGTCTAGAGAAACTCAGATTTGGAGACAGGCTCCATATCAACTACTCCTTATCCGGAAATCTACAGGGTTTTCGAATTGCACCCTTGATCCTCTATCCATTTGTAGAAAACTGCTTTGTGCATGGCGCCGGGGAGGATCCCAGGAAATCGTGGATCAACATCGAAGTGTCAGTCAGCGAATCAAACCTGAGGTTCTATGCTGCAAATTCTGTGTCCCGGCATATGGGAAAAGAAAAAAACGGCGAGAAAAACAGTGCCAATGAGAACAGCATACGACGGCTTGAGATACAGTATCCCAACAATCACCGACTGACCATTAAGGATCGCCAGACAGAACATATTGTAGAATTGAATTTAAAGCTTTGAACGTGAAGCGCAGCATAACAAATATGCTTGAGAACCGGACCTGGCGGCATATTGTTTTCTGGCTGTGTTGGGTTTTTGGGTTCACCTTTATCAAGAGTTTCGGAAAGCCCTTTGCGGTTTATTCCGGATGGTTCTCCTACTATGTGGTTACCCTGCCCATTTTCGTGTCACACACCTACCTGGTGGCCTATGTGCTCATACCCAGATTCTTCTCAAGGAAGTTCATGCCGGTATTTGTAATTCTCTTTCTGGGTTTGCTTTATGGATTTTCCGTATTGGAATTGATCTTGAGCAATGAATTTATTTTCCAATGGTTTCCTACCGGATCTGAGATTACCGAAAATTACCTGAATCCGGCGAACGTCATTGTGAGTGGTCTGGGGAACCTCTACATCGTTCTTGTTTTTCTTGCTTCCAGGACTGTAAGAGACTGGTTCCGGGCCAGCAATCAACAGAAAGAGTTGCAGCAGGAAGCGTTAAAGCAACAGATGGAGGAAACCATGACCAAAGTGCAGCCCCTGATGCTGCTTTATGCCATTGATCATATTGAAAAAATGGTAGAAAGATCCTCCGGTGATATCACCAAGGCCATTGCACTAACCTCTGAACTTCTGAGTGAGGTGATGATGTACCATGAAGAGGGTCAGCATTGGATATCAAGGGAAATTGAACTTGTAAAGAAGCTTGTTTCACTCGTTGCCCTGTTTAAAGGCTTCATGCCTGATGTGGAGTTTTTTATTTCCGGTGATCCGGGAGATATTGAACTTCCACCCATGATTCTCTTTTCATATATTGACTTAATTTTCAGGAGATTTGACCACTGTGATCTACTGCCTGAACTGAATATTGAGGCATCCGGATTTTCAAACATGATCAGCATTCAGGTTCTGAAGGCAGCCTCAGATTGGCAGGACAAACACTTGGATGAATGCATGAGTACCCTCAGCCAGCTGGAAAAGGTTTACGCAGCGGGTGTTCATATTACTTATGAGAAAAACAACTATGGATGTTCGGTGATCATCCGGAACTGTTCCCAAACTGAGGTCAGTGCCACTCACAGCTTGCCGGATGACGTTCACAGGATGAAAGCAACTGGTGATTGAAATAGTTTTCAAGGATGAATCCTCTGGCCTACATTTGAATTGACTCTATGCACATCAATTGTAAACTTGCCGTCAGCAGTCTTACTTTAAGGTTTTAGGTTTAATAAGTAGCTTCCCCGACGGCAAGTTTTTTTTATTCAACCTCCAACTGTCCCCAAACGCACGTCACTTG
Source organism: uncultured Bacteroides sp. (assembly GCA_964453785.1). Taxonomy (GTDB): domain Bacteria; phylum Bacteroidota; class Bacteroidia; order Bacteroidales. Next base: position 52,473 of record CAYVRK010000021.1, on the reverse strand, counting down.
TGCAAAACCGGACAATTTTAACACAATTTCGCATTCTCTAAAATTACCTATATCTCAGATAATCAGCGTTATGGCATTTTTGGCATAAAACGTGAATTATCCCTTGCAGATTGTACGGGGAAGGTACAAAAAGAGAGGTGTAACATAATGATAGATCAATACCTGGTTACTCGAAATTTTCAGCAACAAGCAGGTAGACGAAACAGCCTGGAGCTATTTAAAAGCTTGTTGCAGCCGCATTTCCTGTTCAATTCTCTGAACAACCTCTATGCCCTATCCATACGAAAATCGGATCAGACACCAGAAGCCATCGCGAGCCTCTCACAATTACTGGAGAGGGTCGTAAGCTATTCGAGAAAGGAGATGATCAGCCTGAGTGATGAGATTGCACTCATCGAGGAATATATTGCGCTTGAAAGAATATGGCTTGGAGAGTCTAAATTTCAAATGGATCTTCAGATAAAGGGGGACACGGTAGGTGTTTCAATTCCGCCTCTGACCATTTATACGCTGATCGAGAATGCCTTCAAGCATGGGATCAGAAAGTGTGAAGATAAGGGATGGATTACGATCCATATCGTGGTAAAGAAGGATAAAATCCTTCTGAAAATAAGGAATTCCCTGAACACTTTTCCTATCGTGGCAGGACATGCTCCCTATGCCCATGGCGGGTTTGGCATTGAGGCTGTGAAAAAAATCCTGGAGGGTTCTTACAGGAAATCCTATTACCTGGATGCAAGATCCATTGGTAATGTATACGCTGTGGACCTGATCATCGGACAGGTGGCAGCCTGATCGCAGTGAGTGTCATTGACACCCATGTTTCTACGCTACATTTCCATTTTACTGCAGTTGGTTGATCATATTTCATTTCAATGAATCATACACATAAATTTATAAGTATCAATTAAAAGTGATTGCTATGAAAACGAAGGTTGGTTTATTTAACAGGTTGACGGCTACGGCCGTTGCATTGTTCGTTCTCACTGTTTGTGCATTTGCTGACGGTGAAACGACAGAAGTGTTCTTTTCGGGAACTTCCAATTCCTCCGCTGGCGATTTTGTGGTACAAACCACAAATGATATGTTTCAATTCCAGGGGAGAGACTATGAAGTATACCGCGTATACTATGATGATCCGGAGATGAATATGAAGATCGCCGTAAACATGGAGGGTAAGTGTACATCCTTTGTGGCATTTAATGGTGAATTTATGTTCTTCTACAATTGTAACAAGCACGGATTCGGCGTAAGAAAAGTAATGTTTTCAAATCCCTGGGTGAAGGATGGTTTTGATGCCCAGCAGTTTCATGATCAATCGGTCCTTATGAAAGAGCGAAAGGTTGAGAAGAAAGCTGCCGTTGGCTTGATTGCTTCCTATGTACCCCAGATGAAAGGGTAACCACTTAACCAACCTGTAGTCTTCGCTACGGATTTCATGAATTGAAAGGAGCCGATGGTCATCCATCGGCTCTTTGTGTTTTGTAACATACAGAATTTCAAAATATTAACATCTATTCACTTTCATCCGCTTTCGTACAAAAGTGTCCATATCCGGTCGGATTTAACAATTTTTACAAAGGATCATTTTGCTGCTTAAAGAACACATATACAGATATATACATCGTTTGGCATGGTGCTTGAATTGAAGGATGGCAGAAACAAACAAATTAAACATCAAATACCATGAAAAAAACATCCAAATTATTAAGGAGACTCGCAGCTCTTACACTTTCACTTCTTTTCGTCTCGACAGCAGTCTTTGCAGACGGTGAAGCCAATGAGATTTTCCTCAGCGGCGCCACCAACACCGCTGCAGGAGATTTTGTGGTTACAGGAACAGATGATGTCTATCATTTCCAGGGAGACGAGTACAAAGTATACAATGTATACTATGACAATCCCGCCCACAACATGAAAATTGCTGTATTGGAAGATGGCGCCTGCAAGTCCTACATTGCTTATACAAATGGTTACTGGTTCAGGTACAACTGCACCAAGGAGGGTTTCGGAGTCCGCAAGGCCATGTTTAACAGCCCGGCTGTTAGGGATGGCTTTGATGCCAATGAGTTCAGTGACCAGGTAATTCTGGTAAAAACCCGCAAAATAGAGAAAGACAAAGCTGTGGGACTGATTGCAGCCTATCTGCCGAAATTGCAGGGATAGAAATGAGATATACAGGATCACAGATCCTCCGGTTATTACCAAACGTCCGCCTCGGCGGGCGTTTTTTATTGTTGTACAAATCGGAATCATTTTATACTTTTGTCCTGCTTTGAGCCATAATCCGGAGAGGTGGGAGAGTGGCTTAATCCACAAGTTTGCTAAACTTGCGTACTCGATTAGGGTACCGGGGGTTCGAATCCCCCCCTCTCCGCAAAGCCATGTGAACCCTCAGCGAAAGCTGGGGGTTTTGTTGTGTGCCATGCATGTTCTTTACCTATAGGGTGCAAGTCCCGAGCGGGCCGGATTGATAGGAACCGCTAGCTGAGGGCAAGGGTTGAACCGCGAGTTTCCGTCTGAAGGAAGCCGGAGGCAAAGATTAGCTCTGACGAACAGAAATAGGATACAAGGCCTACCACGAGGGTAACCCTGCATTAGAAGGGGATGCCCGACAGTCAACCGTAACCGTGGGTGGTAAATCCTGCAGGACTGATTGAAAGTGAAAGAACTTACCGTGGGAGATCTCAACGCCGAAAGGGGTTGAGAAGTCAGCAGCGGGCGAAGTATCCGCCATAGGCGGAGAAGGCCCAAATCTTTAAAGCAAGGAGCAGTTGCCAAGCAACAGAAAGAGCTATGCAAAAGACAGGAAAATACCAGGAGTCTCCGAGGGATCTCATATTATGGGATGAAGGGGATATTGGTAGCCCGACTATCAGGGGAGAGGACGTATACCTCAAGCCTGGTGGCCGGGTAAGTTTACAGTGGCTCACTGCGTGCAAGGAAGAACGAGCCTTGACGGCAGATATGATGGATCGGATAGCGGACCTGTCAAATCTGACCACTGCTTTACGGCAGGTAGTTAAAAATGGAGGTAGCGCCGGGATAGACGGGATGACAGTAACCAAGCTAAAAGAGTGGTTCAACCACAACTGGCAGGAATTACAGTCATCACTACTGGAAGGTAGCTATACTCCATCAGGGGTGAGAGGAGTACGCATAAGAAAACCCAAAGGAGGGTATAGGCAGCTAGGTATTCCAAATTGCAAAGATAGACTAGTCCAACAAGCGACCAGTCAGGTTCTTAGCAGGAGATACGAGCCAATATTCTCCACAAACAGCTACGGGTTCCGCCCCGGATGTAATGCCCATCAGGCCTTGCTACAGGCATCGGAATATGTAGCCGAAGGGTATAACCATGTAGTAGACCTCGATCTGGAAAAATTCTTCGATAAAGTAAACCATGACCGCTTAATGTGGTTATTGGGAACCCGAATCGGAGACAGGCGGGTATTGGGTCTGATCGGCAAGTTTCTACGCAGTGGGATCATGCAGGACGGACTCATGAGCCAGCGTTTCCAGGGAACCCCTCAGGGCAGTCCGCTTTCACCAATTTTGTCTAACATCGTATTGGATGAGTTAGATAAGGAGTTAGAAGTTAGGGGACACCGATTTGTCCGTTACGCCGACGACCAGATTATATTGGTCAGAAGCGAAGAAGCGGTAAATCGGGTACACAAGAGCATAACCGATTTTATAGAGAACCGGATGCTTTTAAAGGTAAACCGGGTGAAGAGCCGGGTATGCCATCCCAGTGAACTGAACTTCTTAGGCTATACCATCAGCGGCGGAGGTAAATTGGGTATAAGCCGGGAGAGCTTAGATAGGTTCAAGCAGAAACTGCGCCGCATTACCCGCAGGAACAGGGGAATAAGTCTGGATCAG
>CAYVRK010000021.1:0-48488 GCA_964453785.1 uncultured Bacteroides sp. | reverse complement strand
CAAGCAGAAACTGCGCCGCATTACCCGCAGGAACAGGGGAATAAGTCTGGATCAGGTGCTTCAGGATTAAACAATGCAAACGAGCAAGCGGGATCATTAGATTCTTTTGCTCTCGCGGGGTCCCGAAATGGAGAGCCCTGTTAGTTGCAGCGTCGGGCAAAGGTTGGTACAGGCTTGCCTGCACACCTCCGGCGCATGAAGCTATGAATCTGGTATGGTTCGATGAGATTGGCTTATTTTGCCTGTATACGAACTATTGTTTAACCTTTAAAGAAACCGCCCAGTACGTCTCACGTACGCTGGGTGGTGTGAGAGGGAGATAAAATCAGCATTTGCTGGTTTTATTCCCTACTCGATTTACATACGGAATCGCAAAAGATATTATAGGATAACCTAATCTCTGAAACACTCATTCAAATGTTCCTACTTCCGATACTGCTGTAAATGGCCAGAAGGAAACTCTTAAGAGGCTGGTTTTCAGGTTTTCCGAATCGAAACAACGTTGGTATTGGAGGGCTGATGAGGACAAAAGCTCCAATCCGAATCCTCTTCCCTTTGAGGTGATCCGTAAGAAGTATGGATCGCAGGCAGTTGGTATTAATGGTTAAAAGAAGAAGCACTACTCAGGATATCCCTGGGTAGTGTTTTGTTTTAAATGCACCTTTTGTAGATCCTCTTCCAATATAACTCCTTACGCAAATTAAAGAAGCAAATTCTCGGTTTCTCTTTCGAAAATACTAGTGAATATGAAAAGAGGGGAAACCCTGCATACTACACAAACTAATCTACACTACCACTTATTTGCTTCTCGATTGCAGATACTTTCTGCATTAGCTCCTCTATGATGGCCTGCTGCTTCCTGTTCTGTTCTGCCAATTCCTGAATGGCTTTGATGGACACTACCTGAGCAGGCTGGCTATTCATCCGAAGGAGATTGACAGAATCTCCCTCAAGCGCTTCGGGTCCCCGGTGAACGGATTCGGGGAATACCTCAGCAAATTCCTGGGCAATGTAGTGATAGTACACTTGGTCTTTTATACCCGGATTTGCCTCCATCCACTCGTCAGTATATTTGTAAGTGACAGGACGTAATCTCATTATCTGGTCCAATCCGTTTTCAATGGATTTAATGTCTGTTTTTACCCGGGCATCAGAGGTGGTGGCCCACTCAGTAGATGCGGTCTTATACGCTTCCCCTTCCACTTCAAGAGCATAATCTGTGGCGTTCCGACCGATACCAACCCGGTGATTGAATCTCAGAATACCCTGGTCAAATTTGCCCCAAATAAGTGCTGCAGTCGAATCACAGTTAGAATTGCTTATTAATAACATTTCAGAACCAGGCATATTCCAACCTGCATCTTTTCCAATAATTATATTTCTACTCCCATTATTGTTTACTCCCGCTCCCCGTCCAATAAACACATTCCCAGAACCATTTTCACAATTGTAGCCTGAACCACCACCAATGAAAACATTATCATTGCCCGTATTATAGTGCCCGGATTCTTGACCGATAATTACGTTTTGTTCACCTGTGGCTTCCTCTCCAGCATATGATCCTATGAAAACATTGTTTCCTGCATTGTTCGCCATAGCACCAGCAAAGGCCCCAATCAAAGTATTTCGATCCGATGCTACAGCACGTCCTGCACTGTTACCCACAAAGACATTGGAATGCCCTGATGTTGCATCAGTACCTGACCATCCCCCTAAAAAAGTATTATTTTCACTATTTTCTAGGTGTTGGCCTGAAGCCATTCCAATGAAGACATTGTTACTGCCATTATTATTATTTCCAGCGTCATTCCCAAGGTATATATTAGACACGCCGGATAAATTTTCATATCCGCTTCTCTCCCCGATAAATATATTGCCAATACCTTCTGTAGTTTTTGTTCCGCTCTCGAATCCGAAAAAGCAGTTATTATATCCCTCAGTCATGGACTCTCCTGTCCTGTGTCCAATAAAATAATTCTCTCTCGTCAGATTAAAGAGACTAGTGCCCTGATCCAGGTCTCCTCCAAGCGTTGATTTCGTTTTAATTGATAGGGCACCCGAATTAGAATCCAAGGGTTGGTCAGACACCATCAGGAATTTCGCACTGTCGGGCTGAAGTTCAAAATAGTTGTCAGTGGCCCCCTTGGTCTTGCGGGAATAACCGCCCACCGCAAATCCACCTTTTCTCCCCTTTGTGGCCTCTTCATCAAAATAGAGCCGAATGCTATCGGGTGATACAACCATGTACTCCTGGGTAATCCCCTTGTGCTTCCGTGAGTAGCCTCCTACGGCAAAACCGCCTTTCCTGCCCTTGGCCTCCTCATCCAGTACATACACCCTGGTCCCTTCCGGGTAGACCGCAAAAACGGTCTGGCCTTCCGCATTGCGCACTTCAAACAGCGCCGAATCCACCGGGTGGCCAGGCTCTTCCTGCACCGTAAATTTTCGGGTGGGGCTTGAGATATTACCCGACCATAGGGAATAGGGTACCGAAATCATCTGTGAAGTACCCATGTGCTCGTAGGAACTGCCTCCCGAAGGATCCACCTCAACTTTCAGGTAGTAGGCGTTTTCACCCCACAGGATGTCTGCAAAGGTTCCGCTGCTGACCGATCCTTCACCAATGACCAGGTCTGCCAGACCCACTGCATTGGTGGTGACTGCATGGGTCTCCACATAGACTGGTGATCCGCCGGGGGAACCCTTCAGGATGCTCAATTGAAAACCCACCTCCTGGTTGGTGATCACTGCATGTTGTGCATTCCGCACCACCGCCTGGTAGTTGAACTTCTGTGGAACTTGCGCACTTGTGCAAAACACAATGCTGAGAAGAATTGAAATAAGAGATGCTCTGGTATTCATAACACTTGGTTTTAAGGTTTTTATACAAGTTACCATGAAAAGCACATAGAAGTCAAGTATTTTGTTGGCATTTAATGATTTAGTCCATTCTCCTGTCAATAAGCCGATGCAAAGAACTACTTACTTTGTTAAGTAATAGATCAATTAAGGAATAGCAGGAGTATCCAGTGGTCTTAATTTTTCTTGTATCTACATTAAATCTTTTTGCCCAAGATGTAAATCCCACTCAGAAAGGCAACTTCATGCTTGGCGGCGGAGGAAACATACAATATGGATCTGAATTTGGTGAGACATCATCCGGAGTTTTTTCTTTTTCTCTAAATCCATTCATTGGATGGTTCCTATCAGATGGTTTTGCATTGGGATTTGGACCTTCATTTGTCATAGTCAGCTATTTTTCAGAATCCACGGACACTCATCTTGGTTTAGGAATGGATATATTTATGGTAAAATATTTCGGTAGTGGAATATTTATAAGGGGATCCACCGGTTATTCTCTATCACACACTTTCGATTCATCAGTCTATAGTGATGACAATAATGCTCATATCATCAGAATTATTCCGGAGGTAGGGTACGCTTTCTTTCTGGGGCCAAATGTTGCACTGAAACTCTCCTTGAAAGATACATTTCGCATCGCATTGTCGGATGATTCAACACCATTTTACAATACAACAGGAGTCTTTGTTGGATTCCAGATATTCCTGTGATCCTTTTTACAATTAGATCTAATCATGAATATGTAAGAAGTTGTATCCGCATTTAGTTTAGCGCTCCTTATTGTTGGCGCATATGCTTAGGGAAATTCGGTAATGATAACTATATCTGAATAAAGATGTACAGATCGCTCTTTTCTGGTTCTGCAATTCCGCCTATCTCTTTTTCAAATCATTGCAGGTCTCCCCCATCAGGGAACACGAGCGCAGCGAGTAATCCCTCTCAACGCAAGCTGGGGATTTTTTATATAAATTCGTCTTTGAATTACCAGGCAGAAAAACCGGTTAAATTTTACATTTATTGACTCTGCAAAATCGACGAAGATGCTTATATTTTGGATTGTATGGGGTATATGGGGGCTTTCTGAAATCGTATTCAGCTCCCTGTTATCCTTTATAGGTTTTGGCATATCACTGAATAACTGGTTCAGTCTGATTACAATAGCTTCACTTGTCACAATTGCTTTTCTATACCGCATAAAAATCGAAGAAAAAACATTGATCGAACAAATTGGTTTGTCTATTTAAACTTTTAATATGCCATGATGAAAAATCTGCTGATTATTGGCTTTTTGTGCTTCGTCGGATACACCGCTCGCTCACAAAACACTCCTATGGTCGTACCCCTTTGGGAGAATGGAGCACCGGGTTTCGAGGATAAAAAGAACGAACCGGAAGAAGCCAGGGAGTATTGGGTAAAGAATGTGCACAATCCTTCCATTACCGTGTTCAAAGCCGCTTACCCGAATGGATCGGCGGTTTTGATTTTCCCCGGAGGAGGACATCGCCTTTTGGTATTCGATGAAGAAGGTACAAAGACAGCCAGGTTCCTGAATACCCTGGGCGTAACAGGAATTGTTCTGAAATACCGGCTTTACCGAGAGGAAGGGTCCCCCTACTCAGTCGAACATCCCAAAGAGGATGCGGTTCGGGCCATGCGTGTCATACGGGCCCATGCAGCCGACTGGAACATTGATGAGGAGCGCATTGGAATCATGGGGTTTTCTGCAGGCGGAGAAGTCGTAAACATGATCGCCTTCGGGGACTTTCCCGGTGATGTGCATGCAACCGATCCCATTGAGCAGGAAAAAGCCAATCCCAATTTTCAGATTCAAATATACCCGGGGCCACATGGAATACCGAAGCGAGTAAGCAAGGATGCCATTCCACTTTTCATGCTTGCCAGCAACAAGGATCAATGTTGTTCAGAACCGGTGGTTCAATTGCTGACGGCTTACAGAAAAGCGGGTGCTCCTGTTGAGGCCCACATTTACGAAAAAGGTGATCACGGGTTCAACATGGGTGACAGATCTGAGTATAAAACCATCAGCAAGTGGCCGGAACGTCTGGCAGACTGGTTGGAGGATAATCATTATTTTGCCAACTGATCCCGGTAAATATATCAAAGAACATGACACTTTCCACAAGGAAACTTATTGCGTTGCTTTTCAGTCGTTTGGTATTGTTTGGTGTATTTCAGGCCTTGCTGGCGCTGGCAATCAACTCATGGAATGATTCTGAAAGCTATTGGATACTTGTTGCCACCCTGGGCAATTTGGTAAGCATTCTGTTCCTTTACCTGTTGTTTAAACGGGAAGGGGGCAACTACTACAATCTGTTTAAATTCCAAAAGGCATATTGGAAATCTGATTTGCCTCTTTTTTTAGGTCTTACGGTGCTGCTGGGCCCCATTGCACTGGGGCCCAATTATTTTTTAAGTAAATGGCTCTGGGGCGATCTTACCACTTCTTATGAAATGCTGTTTCGGCCTATGCCCGATGCCATCATGTATGTCCTGCTTGTCGCATTTCCGGTCACCATTGCATTGGCCGAATTGCCTACATACTTTGGATTCATCATGCCCAGACTGGAAAAGAACCTGCGTTATAAATGGCTGGCCATTTTGCTTCCTGTACTCTTCCTTTCCGTTCAGCATTGTTGTTTGCCTTTGATTTTTGATGTACGGTTTATATTATTTCGTGGCCTTATGTTTTTACCATTCGCGCTTCTGTTGGGAATTGCCATTTGGAAGCAGCCACGGCTTTTGCCATATTTTATAGTTCTGCATGGTTTGATGGATATGCAAACCGTTATCATGCTCATTGTTGATGCAAAACTATAAACCGGTTCATCCCCCGAGCCTTTTTAATAACCCGTCCCTGAAACTTCTGCTGATGGGAATTTCATATTTCCCGATCCCGATGGTTTCACTGGTAAAGTTCTCTATTCTCTCCAGTGATACGACGAAGGAGCGATGTGTACGGATAAAATCCTTTTGAGGCAGTCTGGCTTCAATGTTTGAAAGCGTTTCCCTGGTGGTCAGAACCCTGTGATCTTCAAGACGAATCCTGATGTAGTCACCCAGGCTCTCAATAAAAAGTATGTCTTTGAAGTTAACCTTGACCATCTTCCGGTCAGCCCGTACAAAAATGGAATCTTCCTTTTCCATTTGGAATTCCCCGGTGTTTTCAGGCAAAGCGGGACCGTTTTCTTCCAGGTATTTATTGATCCCCTGCAGGAGCCTTTCAAAGGAAATAGGCTTAAGCAGGTAATCAACAGCCTTCAGGTCGAATCCGTCCACCGCGTAGTCCCTGTAGGCGGTCGTAAATATGATTTTCAGGTTTCCGGACATGGATTTCGCAAAGGAGAGGCCCGATATATCCGGCATATTGATGTCCAGGAATACCAGATCAACGGGATAGGTATTGATTGCCTGGAATGCCTCAACGGCATTTTTGCAGCTTGCCACCACATGGATATGATCTATTTTGGCCAGGTGTGTTTCCAGAACTTCCCGGGCAACCGGCTCATCATCAACAACAATGCAATTTACAGTTTTAGCCATCATTGAAGTCGTTTAAATCATGTATGGTGAGCCTGGCACTGTACCACTCATCTGTAATCTGTGTCTCCAGGTCATATTTCCCGTTATAGTGAAGATCCAGTCTTTTCCTGAAATTCTCCAATCCGATGCCATTGCTTCCTTCTTTCACTTCCGAAGGCAGAACCGAGTTCTTAATGCAGAAATCCAGGGTGCGGTTCTTTGCCCTGATATCAATCAGGATCTCCAGGTACCCGTTTTTTCGCGCACCGTGTTTAAATGCATTTTCAACGAAAGGCATTAAAAGCATGGGTGCTATTTGAATGTCTCCTTCAATTACGTTGGAATTGAAAGTTATATTCAGGGTGTCCTGAAATCGGATCTTCTCCAGCTCAATATACTCTTTGATATGCAGCACCTCGTCCTTCAGGCTGACCCTCGGTTTGTCCACCTGGTAAAGGATGTAATCCAGGAGGTTGGATAGTTTGAGTATGATATCCGGGGTGTGTTCAGACTTTTTCAGTGCCAGTCCGTAGATGGTATTCAGCGTGTTAAAGAGAAAGTGTGGATGGATCTGCTTCTTCAGGTAATAGAGTTCCTGTTCTTTGAAATGAAGCTGTGCAGACAACATTTTGTTTTGAAGTTCCTTGTTCCTCTTCTCGGTGGTGAAGCTCCTGTTCAGGATCGTTACCAGACTGACCAGTCCGACCACCATGTATACAAGAATCAGAATGAAGAAGAAATTCTTCACCATGGGAGGTATATTGGTGGCATCAAACCGCTTGTATATGATCAGTACTCCATATATGACTACTACTATGAAATAGGATGATGCAAGCAGTGTATAAAAGCTAAACAGTACAAACCTCCCATATCTTTTTGGGAATAGGAATTTTGGGAAGAGATAATAGACCACGAAATAAGTAATTGCAATGGTCAGGGGCAGGAGAAGATTGGCAAACCAGATCACATATCCTTTGTCGGAAGAGTTATAGCTGAAAAAGTAATAGAAGAAGAACCAGACACCAATCCAGAATAAAAGATGTACAATGATCTTTGGAAATGTTCTTTTCATTTTGACAATATTACAAAAACAGCTCCATCAACCACTAAAAAGTAGATCAATAACCGATTTAGCACCCTTTTTTGCAGGTTTGGGGAAGATTTCTCAATTTGTGGTTCAATTTCTGTTGAATGACCCACAAAATGCTGCAGCCATCGCAAATAGAAAAAACCGAATGAAAACCTTGCTATTTTAGCTCATGTAACCCACTAAAACATCAATGTTATGAAATCATTTATTGAAAAATTAAACGATGGCGGACCGGTTTTTACATATACCATTATGGTTCTGCTCCTGGTCATCATTGTATTGATCGTAAAGGCTGTTCTTGAAAAAGACTTTAGCAGTAAATCCCGCTCCATTGTTGCCTCAGTGGGATGGTTTGCCCTGGCCTGGGGTTATCTGGGAAGAACATTCGGGCTTATTATGGCATTTGACAACATTGCAGCATCAGGCGAGATCACCCCCATGATGGTTGCCGGTGGATTGAAAATGGCACTCGTGGGACCACTATGCGGGATCACGGCTTTTCTGGTAGCCAGATTGGGAATCCTGATCCTTCAAATCATGAGCAGGAAGGAGTCTTTTGAGTAATCAGTTCCAAAAAGGAGCCCCCGTACTTCCCGGGGCTTTTTTTTGAAGATTTTCATACATTAGCAGCAAATTAAAAATCATGTTATGAAAATTATATCCCTATCAGACGTAGAAAAAGGAGAAGTTCACATGGACGGCGCCGTAGGTGCGTGGAAACAGCTGCCCCTGGGCAGGGAAGATGGTGTTCCGGTATATTCATACAGGGTTTTCACGGTTGAGGCGGGCGGCCACACACCCTACCACCAGCATCCCTACGAACATATGAACTACATTATTGACGGCGAAGGTGCCCTGGTAAACGAGGCAGGGGAAGAACAACCGCTGAAAGCCGGCGACTTCGCCCTCGTTAATCCAAGTGAAAAACATCAGTACCGCAATAAGGGCGACAAGCCTTTCAAGATGATCTGTGGGGTGCCGAAGGAGTTTGAATAAGCTTAGTAAAATCTTTGATTTTCTCTTAGTGATTAACTTATTAATGTACAATTTGATATTTGTACCATTATTAGTTAACTTTGGTATATGGAGAAGAGACGTCAGATTATTTACTTTAAAAGCTATTTTATTGACTTTTTCAACTCCCAAACAGAGCGCGTTAAGGATAAAATCGACTATGTTCTCTTCTTAATTTCAGTGGCGGAACGAATACCTGGCAAGTTCTTTAAATACATGGAAGGTACAGATGGTTTATTCGAGATCAGACTTGAGTTTGAAGGCAATATATACAGAATCTTTTGTTGCTTCGATGAAGGGAATCTGGTTATCCTGTTTAATGGTTTCCATAAGAAGTCTCAAAAGACTCCACGAAAAGAGGTGGACAAAGCAATTAGAGTTAAAAATGAGTATTTCAGAGAGAAAAACAAGAAGTCATGAAAAATATAACAACTTTTGATGAACACCTCGATGGTAGGTATGGAAAAATTGGTACAGAGAAGCGGACCGAATTCGAAATAAAAGCCAAAGCTTTTGCAATTGGAGAAATTTTGCGTGAAGCAAGAAAGGAGGCTAAGATGACTCAGGAAGAATTGGCACAAAAAACGGGTACAAAAAAGAGTTTCATATCGCGTATTGAGAATGGACACAGCGATATTCGACTCTCAACATTATATCGAATAGTTGAAATTGGATTTGGCCGCAGGATTAATCTAACCATAAGCTGATTCTTGTTATCCCCATGAAGCAGACGGACTTCTATAGTCTGCTGGATTAAAATGGAGTCTGAGTGATTATTCTTTTACACATCTGGATCAGAGGATGTCAATTTATCTTTTATGGCATCATTGATAAATTGATTTAAGGAGACACCTCTAAGTGAAGCTTTGTATGCGGCTTTTTTATGCAGTTCTGGTGACAATCGGATGTTTAGATTGCCTTTGTAGGATTTCTCAAGCGGAATACTATTCTTGGTGCAATCCTTTATATGCTCATCAACCATATACTTAAAGCCCTCCTCAAGTTCATTCACAGTGGATCCTTCAAAGGTTATAAGATCTTTCACTCCTTCAACCCTGCCATAGAATACCCTGTCTTCACTTGCATAATGCACAGAGCCGATAAATCCTTTATATCTTATTCTATCTTTCATAACAATCCATTTGATTTTAACTCTTGAATTATCAGATCAATTTGATACCTCTTTAAAACATTGCCAGGATGAGGTTTATGCAACTTGATATTATGTTTTAATTCTACATTGAAAAAAACGACACTTGATCCTGATCCTAGTTGTTCCTTGTAACCGAAACTACTCAATAGCCTGAGCAACTCATTATATGTGAAATCCTTTGGTCGGGATAGGAACTGGTTAAGAAGCTTTTCAGCCTTTGTCATAAGATCATGATTGTTCTTACAAAAATAGGATACTCAACTCAAAATTGCAACTAAATTGTAGTTGCAATACATTACAAACCTCCTGTGTTTCCCCAAATACCTATAGTGCACATGAACTACATCATTTACAATCATTGAGCAGGGATCACTCCTAACTGCTGCATGAATTCCATCTCATTATAATATTGCCAGAACTCTGCTATTTTACCATTTTCCATACGGAGCAGATCTATACCATGCAGATTAGAAATGCGCTTTCCGGTGGCAGGAATACCCATCAGATCCTGGGTATGATCAAATGACATATCCCATCTGATCATGACATACCCACCTTCAGCGACAATCTCATAATGATTGATCTCAGGATTAATGTAGTTCTTCGCCATTGCCTCCAGAGTCTTCACCTGATCAAACCCCTTCATATCTTCTCCTGATGGAAAATGGACTATAATATCGGGGGCAAGGATCTCTTCAGCCACCTTCCAGTTGCATGCTATGAAAAGGTCATTGTGCCAGCGTTCAGCCAGTCTTTTGTTCTGCTCAGTAAGCTGCAGTTCTGCCTTAAGCTCTTCCAGCTCAGCAATGGCCTTCTTATCCTGGCAGGATGTGATCATCAAGAAAGCCAGTACGACTAAGATTAGTGCATTATTTTTCATTGCTTTGGTTTTTAAAATAGGCATTCCACTCAACGATCTTGTCATCTTCTATTTTTGCAAGAACCATACCTTTGAAAACTCCGGTTTTAAAGTATGCGGTCCATTTCACCACCACTTTATTGCTTTCAACCACCCATTCCTCAAAGTCGACCTTTTCTCCGGTACCGTCCTTCTCCTTAAACATATTGATCAATCCGTCATAGTCAAACCAGGGCTCACCGAATAAATACCCTTTTACGTTCTTGTCCACCACATCGGCAACCTCATTTAAATCCCCATTTATTTGAGCTAGCATCAAACGCTCAACGATAGTTTTATTCTTTTCCTGATGAGATTGAGCCATGGCAGCTGCGGCCAGGGTCAGGCACACAAAAGATAGAATGATTACTCTTTTCATGATTCTTGATTTTTAAGGTTAGGTTATATTCTTTCCAGTTAGTTTCATAGATTAAGCACTACATACCAAATGTATGATTTCCACGTAGCAGGAATCTACCAATCTGGTTTCAAATGCTTTTCTTTTCGTTGCATTCAGGGCTATTTGCGAATTCGGAGGGGCTACAACCATGGAATTTCCTGAAACTGTCGGAAAAGTGTGCGGGATTTTTATAGCCAACGCTGAATGCGATCTCTGAAATGTTTCCGGTCTTCTTCTTGAGCATCTCTCCAGCAAGTTTTAAGCGGTAGTTGATGATAAATTCGGTGGGACTCAACCCGGTTACCAATTTCATCTGACGAAACAGTTTTGTCCTGCTCATAGACAATTCCTGTGCGATGTTCTCCACAGAAAAACTGTCATCTGAAAGGTGGATATCAATAAAGTCCATCACTTTTTTTAGCAGCTGGATTTCTTCAGATTGCAGGGATCTGCCTTCGATTTTATCGGTGGTCAGGCTGTTCAGCAATTCACCCTGAAATTGCTTCTTAAGTTGTCCCAGTTCAAAGGTTTTTTCCTGCAGATCCCTGGCAAGGTTCAGATTTCTCCTTCGTAGTGTGATGAAAATGACAAAAATCAGTACTACCACCAGGCCGTATCCTGCAATGGCCCATTTCGTGAACCAGGCGGAGGTATGAATAGTAAATGCAATTTCCCTTTCCCGACCCCACTGTCCGGTGAAATTTGCTCCCCTGTGGTGAAAAATGTATTTTCCGGGTTTCAGATTCTGGTAAGAAAATAAAGGGGAATTTGATTCCTGCCACCCTGTATCCTTACCCTCCAGAAAAGTCGCATACCTGTTCAGTTCAGGATTTCTGTAACTCAGGACGGACAGTACGATCTCCAGGTCGTTTTCATCATGTGACAGTTCGGATCCTGAATGCAAAGGGTAGATCTCAGTATTAATTTTGCTCTGAGAGATGATTGTTGAGGATTCATTTAATTCCGGAAGGAGGTGACTGTATCGCCTGATTTCTGTATCATTTATCAGATAAGTATACTGGTCAGGACCAAGAAACAGATACCAGAAGGCCTTTGTGCCGGATTGGCCGACCACGTTGTATAATCTATCATTCTCCATATCGTATATATCAATTCCATTCACATGGGATATCCACAGGAACCGACTGGTATCCGCCAGGATCTGCTTCACTTCCTTGCGATCAAAATGATCCAGTGATCTGATATTCCTATCCTTTATCCTGCTAATACCAGCATTTGTCGCGATCCAGAGTTCGTCATCCACCTGGACCATATCATTGATCATTCCCTGTACAGAGGTAGTTGTTTCGGGGCCGGCATTGTATTTTTCTATTTCATTTGTCAGCGGATTGATGATATTGATCTCCCCTTCCACAGTCCCCAACCAAAGTCTCTCACCATACAATACCATGGATGTGATGTGGTTTGATGAAAGGGAAAACAGATCACCGGGATGATACATAGAGCTGGAAAATTCCCTACTATCTAAATTCAGCTTGAGAACTCCTTTATCGAACGTGCTGATCCAGCAATATGAGCCATAGGTAAGCAAGCCGGAAACACTAGTCTCTGGAAGCTTCTCCCTTAGGAATTCATTTATTTTCAAGGACCTTTCATCCATCTCTAAGCCCACCAACTCATCATTCGTTGTTACCCAGATCCTGTTCTCCGAATCAATGTATAAAGCAGTGATAGCATTTCTGAGGACTAACCGGGTGTTATCGAATTCTTTCTTTGTCAGATAAAGACCTTCTGTAGTAGCTACTGCCAGATAATCGGATTGAAGAGGTGTCACAGCACGTATAGAAGTAATGGGAAACGGGCAGGATAAGTTGGAAATATTTTGATAGGAAAATAGATCCAAATCATAGCGATATATGTTTCCGAGCGTGGTAGCCAACCAGATGCTGCCATCTTTATCTTCAAACAGAACCATTGGTTGTTCAATCCGGAAGTTGAAGTCAAGATTACAGTAACGTTGAATCCCAAGTCCGGGATCATAGATACTTACTTTTTCAGGAATTGCATGCAAGATCGATCCCCTGCTGTCACAGAGTAGAATCTGCCAGGGTATAAAAGTAGGGGGCAATGTTTTTGAATTGATCTCGGAAGGTATGGTCCTAATCAGTTTCTGATGGTCATCGAGAATTATTATCTCCGATTCACCTCCGGCCCAGATATGGCCTTTGGTGTCTTCTGCCATCTGTCCATACAGGTACCTGCCTTTATCATGTTCGATTTTTACGGGAAGCGCTTCATCAGCAGGCAGAATGGCCATCCCGTTCCAGGTACTGATCCAAAGTGTCGAGTCTGCTGCGGTAAATAAACCTTGGACCACATCAGAGGGCAGGCCATCTTCCCTGGTCAATTTTTTGATCAGGCCATTTGAAAATGAGTAATATAACAATCCCTGGTTTGTTCCCAGCCACAGGTGGTCTTTGTCTTGAGCAATCATTACATTCATACAACCGTCCAGGATCGGTTCAAGAGATGCTGTTCCATCTGATCCGGGATCAATGATATAAAGCCCTTCTGTGGTGGAGATCACCAGATCATTGTTCCGGGATTCGAGCATGCCTGTGATAATTACATCACCTTTGTCAATCCTTATGGAAATAGTATTGATCCGGTTCCCAGCGTAGGACACCAGGTGGTTCTTCCCCGAGAACCACATCATTCCCTTATGATCCTGGAATATGGAATGGATCGGCCAGAATATCTCTTCAGAGATAGCGAGTTTATTAAAAACAATGAGATCCTCCACCCCCTGGCCTGCAGAATAGAGAGGAGGAAGCGAAAAGAGGACGAGTAGTATAGTATGGATCCTATTCATAATCTTGCTGCCAATTGCTTTTATCAAGGTAGATTATTTATGCATCAGAGTCAATATGAAAGGGAACAGTGTGATTAATTGACGAAGCCTTGACGTTATAGTGCATATGATCTGCGGGGTGCCGAAGGAGTTTGAGTGACTGAGGATTTATTTGTCTCCATAATGGCCGATGGCTGAAATTACAAGAACAACAACACTTACTTCGAAAACTGTATAAATAATACGGTCCCTCCTGTTGATTCGCCTTGACCAGTATCCAGACAAATAATACTTAAGGGGTTCTGGATTACCTGTTCCTTGATAAGGAGACTCTGATAGTTCACGGAAAATCTGCTCAATTTTCCTGATATCAGATTTGTTGCCTGATTTATAATGGTTCTGTAATTCCTTCCTAGCCTTTGAAGAGATCTCTACAGTATACTTTCCCATATATCGCCAGGATCTTTAACTCTGGTTGTCCGTTGTTTCGAATACTCTTCTTCAGCTTCCCGAACAGTCTGGATCAATTCTTCGTTGACCGATAGTCTATCAGCATCATTGAGAGGAACAATAACATAGGCTTTATCCATTCCTCGTTGGACAATGATCTGCTCATTTCGATCCACCAGCTCAAAATACTTCTTTAAATGGTCTCTGAATTCTCTGCTGCTGATAATCACCATAACTAAAATTATGTACCAATATGGTACAAAAATACATAATTATCCAATACAAATTCACATATCAATTTATGTTTCATATGATTTGCGGGGTTCCGAAGGAGTTTGAATAGCTGTGCTTGTTATCTTTATTGGTGAACCAAATCATCATAGCAATCGAAAACATTTCCGCTCATAAATCTCATAGCGCATGCAGGAGAATAGAATGCTGAAAAAGCACCTGTATCATGGGTAAATTTATTATAGATTGATTTGACATTCTTAGGGTGTTGAGCTTAGGAATGGTTTAAGGGATTTCCCAAATATTTAATTCAGTAGTCCTGGGTCTGGAAATTCCCGCATGGGACTGAACCTGGGATAGCTATCAAATATTTCCTTGTCCGGTCCCACGAACCTGGGATCCTTTGAATTCTTTAGTTCTTCAAAAAGTACATGTTTCATTTCTTCTTCCACTTCTTTGTATTCAGGAATACCAGCAAGGTTTTCCAGGCAATAGGGATCATTCTTTACTTCGAACAACTCATATTCAGGACGGTGTGACACGGCCTTGTGAAAGAAGTATCCTACGGATTGGTCTGCATGGTTTTCAATGATAAATGCTTTGGTCGGAGATTCGTCGATATCTGTAAAAGCCCACTCTGAATGATGTTTGCCTTGTTCATCAATCCCATATAATGGGAATAATTCATTCTTCATTCCCGGTTTGAGCCGCTGGGGAGCACCTGCAGGCCATCTTTCAGGTTTGAGGTTCCAGACCAACAGGTAGTCTTTGCTGCGGATCACACGCTGAGGGTATCCCCAGTTCAGGTGCCGTGATGAGGAGTGGCGCTCTCTTCCGGCAAAGATGTACTTTTTCGATTCATCCAAAATGCCTTCTTTTTTGGACCTAAGGATATGCAGAATGCTTTTTCCTGAGATGGGCAGCATTCCTTCTGAACCAGTCCCAGTAATATCAAGAATGGTGGGAGCCAGGTCGGCAAAACTCAGGGGATCATCTACGATCCTTCCGCCTGGGAAATCTATTGGAAAACGGATAGCAAATGGAACATGCAACC
This sequence comes from uncultured Bacteroides sp., assembly GCA_964453785.1. Classification (GTDB taxonomy): domain Bacteria; phylum Bacteroidota; class Bacteroidia; order Bacteroidales. The sequence goes on along the minus strand of CAYVRK010000021.1, from coordinate 32,984 downwards.
CATATTCGTAACTGTTGGCCTTGGCCCTTGGGAAAGGCATCCCATTATCTGCAGTGACGATCACGATGGTGTTTTCCAATTCTCCTATCTCTTCCAGGTATTTGAGCATGCGTTCAAGGTGTAAATCGAACCATTCAATCTCAACGGCATAATCCAGCATGTCACCACGCACAATATCATGATCCGGGAAGAAACCCGGGACGACTACCTCTTCCAGTTTTTTCCCGTTTCTCTGCCAGGAGTTCATTTCATAGGAACGGTGGGGTTCCTTGGCCCCATACCAGAAAAAGAAGGGTTTATTGCCCCGGACATTTTCCATGAAATATTTGAAGTTCTCGAAGTAGTTCACAGGTGAGATACCGCCTGCTGTGCGCTCATCGTCCGGACTTCCTGTTTTATATATGAGATCACTGTAACTGATTCCTCCTGCATCAGTTGCTCTCCACAACGAATCATTTTCGTCCCTGGCATATTGGAAAGGTGAAACTCCTTTACCAGTTCGCCCTGTGCTGTAACCGTTGGCTTCCAACAGGTCTATAAAGGGAATATATTTCTTTGACCAGAACGAGGCATGTTGTCCTGATTGTTCATTCTGCCAGTGGTAACGTCCGGTAACTATGGTGCTTCTTGAGGGAGCACAGCCCGGAGAGCCGGCATAACAATTGGAAAAGTATACACCCTCCCTGGCAATCCGGTCAAAGGCTGGAGTATTTATAAAAGTACATCCGCCAAAACTTGTATGTGGGAAGGACTGGTCATCACTTATGGCAAAAAGGATATTGGGCCGTGCGGGTTCTTTACCAGCTTGTTTTTCATTGGTACAGCCATGTACGCAAATCATACCAAGTAAAAAGGCAATTAAAGGAAGCTGGTTTATCTTGACAGCTGTCATTGTTTAATGCTGTATTGAGATGAAATCTGTAAGCGTCTAATGTAATGATTATTCTTCATACATTCTCCACTGTGACTGATGGTAATTCGCCTTAACCATTATCCAGATTGGGGAATAATTTGCTATTATTGTATATGCCCCGACTGAAAATTCTTTTTCGCCGGCTCGGACGTGACCGGCTCCTGACCCTTTTTACAGTCTGCGGGCTTGTGACAGGCATCAGTGCCTTCCTGCTATTGTTCCTTCATGTAATGAACGAGCGGCAGTTTGACAGGCATTTCCCCAAATATGAAAACATATACCGCGTACTCTCCACTCCGGCACATATAGACCAGGGCCCATGGGCCAGGAGTCTTGGAATCATCCACAGTGCGGCCGATGACATACCCGGAATTGAACTGGCTACCCAGTTTACCCATTGTGACGGTGGCCGGATCAGGATCGGGGATCGTACAATGGAGCAGGATCATATCATGTCGGTGGATGACGCATTCATCCAGATGTTCGGGGTGGAAAGCAAGATGGGGAATCTGATGGATCTGGAAAAACCCAATACCGTCTTCATTTCCGAGGATTTTGCAAAGAAGTATTTCGGGGACCAGGATCCGGTGGGACAGCAAATCCACATCGATGCTTTGCAGTATGTAAGGGACCTGGGACCTTATGAAATAAGGGGAATTGTGAAAAATACGAATCCCAGGACGCATTTCAGGTATGCGCTGCTGATCTCCCAGAAAGGAGGACTTCAGGAACGCTATGAGGGACTGACTGGCAGTAAGATACAATGGACCTACAATTATTTCAGATTAAGCGAAGGAGTGAATCCGGATTTGGTCGCCGGACAGCTAAAAACCTTCTATGACAAAAGCAGCCTGAAAACTACCCGTGGACCGCAGGAGTATGTGTTCAGGCTTTTCCCCCTGGAGGATATCCACCTCATGTCCGAATGCAGGTTTGAACTCAGGGAACGGACCAGCACAATAAACATCCCGCTTTTCATGCTTATTTCCATTGTGATCTTGCTGGTCACCCTGCTCAATTTCACCAACCTCAGCGTGGCCAAAATCCTGAAGCGTTCCAGGGAGTTCGGGTTGAAAAAGACCCTTGGGTCGGGAAATTCAAGGCTGGTAAGGCAGGTACTGGGAGAAGTATTCCTGGTGTGCAGTGTATCGATCACCATTTCCCTGATACTGATTTGTCAGAGCACTTGAGGCTCAAAACGCGGTGACCTCGGTGGGAATGACTGCACAACATTTCGGTTATCCGGCTCAGGCCATATCCCTGGAAAGTCTTGGACTGGAAGGCACAGCTGAGTTTGTCTTTGCCAATTATTCCTACCTGCAAACCTTGGGTATACCACTCATCCACAATTGGATTTCCCCTGGTGTGGATACTGTGCGGGGGATGATCGTCAATGAACACTTGTACCTACGACTGATGGAACGGCACGGGAGCATGGAGGCCCTGCAAACCTTTCATGCAACCCAGCCCCTGGAAGAGGGACAACAGCCCATCAATTTTGTGGGTGTTGCGGCAGATTTTAATTACAGCTCGGCCCACCAAGCCATTGGTGACTTTGCCTTCTGGCTGGATGAATCGGCCAACCGGGCGCGCTTCACCCACATCCGTCTGAAGCCAGGCAATCTGCAGGCTGCCCTGAAGACCCTCCGAGCCATCTGGGAAGAGCATTATCCCGGGCAGGAATTTAGCTATTTCTTCCTGGATGAGAAAATTGCCGAACTGTATGCATCAGAGATATTACTCAGGAAGGTTCTCCTTGCTTTCTCCATCGCCGGAATCATCATCTGCCTCCTTGGTATGAGCGCAATGGCCTTGTTCATATCCCGGCAACGAACCAGGGAAATTGGTATCCGGAAGGTAAATGGTGCAGGCATCACCCGGATCCTTGTTTTACTCAGCAAGGATTTCGTAAAATGGATTCTGCTGGCTTGCGTTCCGGCCATTCCGCTCATCTACTTTGCTATGAGGCGATGGCTTGAGAATTTCTCATATCGAACCACCCTCAGTTGGTGGATCTTCGTCCTGGCTGGAACGATGATCCTGGTCATCACCGTGTTCACAGTATCCCTCCACTCTTTTCGCAGCGCCTCCAGAAATCCGGTGGAGTCACTCAGGCATGATTAAACAATACTAATTGTCTTTCACTCTTTCTTCGGCTGATTTGCTGTATGCCGGGCAGTATCTTCTGCCGGGCATAAGACGGCAATGTGTAAATGATGTAACTTATTAAAAGAATGATGTAGCTTTTTAAAAGGAAGAAGAAATACCTTTATTATGCCATAATTTCTTCTTATTCTCTGATATATAGACAGTTTATTATTAATCATCTAAAAATAAAAAAATGAGCTCAGGCAAAGTAATATTAAGCTTATTGGCCGGCGTTGCTGCAGGTGCGCTGTTGGGAGTTTTGTTCGCTCCTGAAAAAGGTTCAGCTACCCGGAAAAATATTTTAAAAAAAAGCGCTGACTTTGCGGATGAAGTAAAAGAAAAATTCAATGAATTTCTTGACAGCATCACCGAAAAATTTGAACAGGCCAATGAGGATGCTAAAGAAGCTGCTGATGAAAGCAAGGGAAAATCAAAAGAAGCCAAGAAGGATGCAAAAACGGCCACGGCTTAGAAGCTGAAAGGAGTAAATAAAGAGCAAATAGGTCTTTGATGGGGGTTAAAAATGCCAGTAATGCTTAAAAAACAGGAGCGAACAAAAACGAAGCCATGGAAGACAATGCAAACATGATTGAACTACTGCTGGAAAGAGCTGCTGAATACAGTAAAACAAGCTATGAGTTAGCGAAACTTAAAACCCTGGATAAAACTTCGGATCTTGTTTCCTCATTCATACCTCGTGCTATAGTGTTTGTCCTCATTGTATCATTTCTACTTTTTTTAAGTTTAGGATTGGCTTTTTGGATCGGTGAAATCCTTGGCAAAGTCTGTTATGGTTTCTTTGTTATAGCTGCTTTTTATGTTATGGCAGGGATTGCCATTCGTTTCCTTTGGTATAATTGGTTTAAAAGGATGATCGAAAGAATTTTCATTAAGAAAGTATTTAAATAAGACCCAATGCATAACATTAGCTCCAGAGCCGATCTGAAGGATGCAATTCGCTTATTGGAACTTGAGCAAGCTGAAGCGGGCCAGCTTTTAAAAGGTCAATTCCACATAACCTTTGAAAGTTTAAAACCTGTTAACATTCTGAGGGACACCATAGAAGATATACGATCGACACCTAATCTGATTGATAATATAGTAGGCACTGTCGTAGGATTGACGACCGGATTTCTCTCCAGAAAGATGATTGTGGGCAAGTCAGGGAACATTTTCAGGAAGCTTTCCGGTGGTATTATACAAATTGGTGTTTCAAACCTTGTTGCTCATCATCCTGACCTTATTAAATCAATCGGGCAGTTTATCTTTCAGAATATTTTGCGCAAGAAGGAAATGAATTCTGACATACAGTGATAACCAAAGAATTCAAATTCCCATTTTATTTAAAGACAACCATTATTTTGGTTGGTTTATTTGCGATGCTTACGATGCTCTACATTGGCAGGGGTATCATAGTGCCACTCATATTAGCATCCATTTTTGCCATCGTACTCCATCCGGTGGTGAATTTTTTTATGCGATTAAAAATAAACAGGGTAGTGGCTATTATAATTACAATGACCCTTGCCTTATTAATCTTCACAACCCTGGGTATTCTTCTCTTTTCACAGGCAATCAGGTTTAGCGATTCGTGGCCCGTATTGATTGATAAATTTAGCGATATACTGAATAAGAGTGCAGTCTGGGTTTCAGGCTATTTTGAAATAAATCCGGTGAAGATGGATGCCTGGATAATTAAAGCAAAAGCCGGATTCTTCAACAATGATAACACTGGTATCGGTCAGGCCCTTGTTTTTGTTGGAAGTAAAATGGTGTTATTGATTCTGGTACCAGTCTACATTTTTATGATTCTTTTTTACCAGCCACTCTTGGTGGAGTTTTTCCAGAGGTTATTTGGCAAGAGCAACCGAAACAGGGTGAGCCAGGTAATCTCACAGATAAAAATATTGGTACAGCGCTATCTCGTCGGACTTCTTTTAGAGGCTGCAATAGTAGCTACTTTGTATTCAGTAAGCCTGTTGATATTGGGAATCGAATATGCTGTAATTCTTGGTGTGATAGGTGCCCTGTTCAACCTTATTCCCTATATTGGCGTCCTTATTGCAGCATCATTGCCAATGATGATCATTTTGGTATCTGAAACCCCGCCCTGGTTTGCTTTGATAGTCCTTGCCATGTATGTACTCATTCATGTCTTTGATATTAACTTCATTGTGCCCAGATTGGTAGGTTCAAAAGTTAAAATCAATGCCCTGGTCACCATCATTGCAGTAATTTCATTTGGAGCTTTGTGGGGCATTCCGGGTATGATCTTATCAATACCACTTACCGGCATTATTAAACTCATCTTCGACCAAACTGAAAACTTAAAACCGTGGGGCTTCTTACTGGGTGATAAGATGCCCGGTTCGAAAAAAATATTCCCCCGGTTAACAAAGCAAGATGAGCCATCATGTAAGTAAAGTGCAGTATATTGTGCTTTAGAAAACGTCTTTGATTTACTGAAATCATTATGAAAAAAAGGATCCTGACCTTCGCCATTTTCGCAGCCCTGTTTGTTGCCTGTGAAACAGACCATACCCATCCATCGGAACTGCTGCAGTTCGAATCACAGATTGACAGCATCATTGGGCAATTGACCCTTGAAGAAAAGATACAAATGATGCATGGCAAGCACACCTTTGTATCGGCCGGTGCAGAACGACTTGGAATTGCCGACATGAAGTATGCCGATGGCCCGTTTGGGATCAGGGAAGAACTGGAACCCGATGGCTGGAGGCCTCTGGGTTGGGAAACGGACAAGGCCACTTTTTTTCCAACAGGGTCAGCTCTGGCTGCCACGTGGAGCCCTGAACTGGCCTATGCCTATGGATCGGCCATGGCACGCGAGGCCAGGCTGCGCGGAAAGGATATGATCCTTGGGCCAGCCATCAATATTCAGCGGATACCCACCGGAGGGCGCACCTATGAATACCTCAGTGAAGACCCCTTTTTAAGTGCAAGGCTTGCGGTGGGATATACAAAGGGTGTCCAGGATCATGGTGCCGCTGTATGCCTGAAACATTATGCGCTGAACAACCAGGAAAACAACCGTGGAAATGTGAATGTTCTGGTGGGAGAGCGTGCCATGCGAGAGATATACCTTCCGCCTTTCCGGGCTGCTGTAGAGGAGGCCGATGCATTTGGCGTAATGGCCGCCTATAACAAGGTGAACGGTTGGTGGTGCGCTGAAAATGACATGCTTCTGAACCGGATACTTAGGAGTGATTGGGGATTTTCCGGAATGGTCATATCTGACTGGTATGGCACTCATTCTACCGTCGACGGGGTTGTGAACGGGCTGAATGTTGAAATGCCCGGCAACAGGTTTTTTGGGCAGGCCTTGTTGGATTCGGTCAATGCCGGGATCGTACCGGAAGCCTTGATCGATCAGCGTGTTCGTGAGATCTTACGGGTAAGACTGGCGATTGAACCCATCCCCGAAGAAAAGGCCAACCAGGAGATTACATCCCAGTTGGAACAACAGAAGACCGCCTATGATGTTGCATGCAAATCCATTGTATTGCTCAAAAATGAAGGAATCCTTCCCATAGACCTCAGTAAAAAGCCGCTGATCGCAGTCATCGGAGACAATGCTAATCTACCCATGGCCACAGGTGGTGTCGGGGCAGGGGTGAAAACATTATACGAGATCACCCCCCTGGAGGGATTGAAGGACAGGGTCGGAGACAGAACGGAAATCATTTATGCCAGGGGATATGAGCCTGCCATCTTTGATTTTGCCCGGTTTTCCGGTAGAAAATCAAAAGAAGAGATTGAAAAGGAAGACCGCGAAAAAGAGATACGTAACAATGCTCTCAGGGAAGAGGCCCTGGAACTGGCATCAAGGGCTGACCTGGTGCTCTTCATCGGTGGGAACAACCGGATGGTTGAATCGGAAGCAAGAGACCGAAGAGATATCATATTGCCTTATGGTCAGGAAAATCTGGTACGGCTTATCGCTGAGGTCAACCCCAATATCATCACGGTGCTTGTCAGCGGTGCTCCCAGTGATCTCAACGTGGTCAATCCGCTTTCGAAGGCCCTGATTATGTCCTGGTTCAATGGATCGGAAGGAGGAAATGCACTTGCCGATGTGCTGGTCGGGAATATTTCACCCGGCGGCCGGCTGCCCTTTACCCTGCCTGTCAAACTGGAGGATTCACCCGCCTATGCGCTCGGAAATTATCCCCAGCGTGGCCGAAACAGGGATATTTTTATGGAAGGGGCTGCCGATCGTGATCGCGTGGCCGGTTCTGAAAATGAGTCCTCTGTCAATGATGATCCCAATACAGCATACTACAGTGAAGAATCGCTGGTGGGATACCGCTGGTTTGATACAAAAGAAATTCCTGTGATGTATCCCTTTGGGCACGGCCTCACCTATTCAACATTTGAATACGCTTCCTTGAAAACAAACAAGGGTAAGTATGCCCGGAATGATGTCATCTCACTCTCTTTCAAACTAAAGAATTCCGGTGCCATGGAGGCCGATGAGGTCGTGCAGGCCTATGTTCACAGAATAAATCCTGCTGTTGATTGGCCTTTCAAGGAACTGAAAGCCTTCTCCCGGGTCACCCTTGAACCCGGTGAGCGCAAAACCGTTCATCTTGAAATTCCTGTCAGTAATCTGTTTTACTGGAATGAATCCATCAACGACTGGGAATATGACCCCTGTGATGTGGAAATACTGGTTGGTGCATCCGCCGGGGATATACAACTCAATAAGACGGTAGTGCTTCAATAATTTTTTAATACTATTCATATTTCAGAATGGTGGACGGGCTGGTTCTGGCGGCAATCCAGATATTGTAACTTATTGTGCCCACCGCAACGATGAAGATAATCAGTGTTCCGAGCAGAAATTCGCCAACCTGCAAGCCGTATTTATCAGCTCCGGGAATAATCCTGTATACATACCAGGCTGCAGTCCAGGAGAATACCATTCCGATGAAGATCAGAGTCAGGAACTCCATGGCGAGATTCATATAGAGCCTGGAAACCGAGAAACCCACCACCTTTTTGATACCGATTTCCTTCATCTTCTTTCTGCAATAATAAAAGACCAGTCCGAACAATCCTGCAGAGGAGATCAGGATGGAAAATCCTGCAAAAAGGAAGCAGATATTGCGGAACAATCCCATACCCTGATTTGCGGCTTCGTTCAGAATCAGGTTTTCAAATGGTTCAAATTCAAACGCATCGGTTGGGAAAGATTCTTCAAACGTGCTGCGGATGATCTGCTCGGCCTCCCTCTTTCTACCCTGTTCATACCGTATGGTGTACATTCCTGTCAGGGAAACGGAATCTCCTTTCAAACGATAGGTATGGGGCTCGATCTCATTTTGCACCGACTGTACCACGTAATCCTTTACCACACCGATCACTTCCCTTTCATTTTCACCGTATCGTATTTTCATTCCCACCGGTTCCTCCCAGCCAAATACCCTGACTGCAGCCTCGTTGACAAGACATTTATCCATATCGGACGGGTAGTCTCTTGAGAAGGATCTGCCTGATGCAATCTTCATTCCATAGGTATCAAAGAAGTCATAACTGATGTTGCTTACCCTGACAAATACCTTATCCTCAGGTGATGCCCCTTCCCAGCTCATGTCATCCCCGCCCGGGAGGATAAAGGGTACATAGTTGGAGAAACAGGCATCCTCGATCTCAGGACTTTCAAGCAAACGCTGCCGCACAGGGTCAAATGAACCATGCTGAGAAGTGATGATGGAGCCCACAAGAAGATTGCTGCTGTTAAACCCCATATCTTTGGTAATCATATAGTTGGTCTGTCTGAATATGATGAAGCTCACAATGACCAGGAAAAGGGAGATGGAAAATTGCGTTGTCACCAGTACTTTCTTGAGGGACAAGCCGTTGTGCTCCACATGGATAAATCGCTGCTTCAGGGCCGTTACCGGGTTGAAGCGTGATATGATATAAGCCGGATAGAGCGAAGAAGCAATTCCGGTCAGGAATGCCGTGCCTAAAATGATTCCCAGCAATTGTGCATTGGCAAAAACCTTCAATCCAAGATTGTCTCCCAGGATCCTGTAAAAAAGGGGCATGCCGTAATGGGCTATGGCCAGGGCCAAAACGGCACAGATCACTGTTTCGAATACCGATTCCCCCACATATTGCAGCCACAGTTCCCGGTGTGTGTAACCCACGCTCTTCTTGATTCCGATCTCCTTTGCACGGGAGGTCGCATCGGCTGTCTGAAGATTGACGAAATTGATGGAGGTGAGAATGAGTATCAGAAGTGCTATCAGAAATAATAATCCAATGGCAACCATCCATGTGGGCTCGAAAAAACCATTGAGATGAAGTTTGGATAAAGGCCTGAGATAGGGATGATGGTATTCACGGTAATCTTTGAGCGCATTGTAAAGCTTATCGTTCACCTCAGTGAAACTGGAATTTTCTTTTAACAATGTATAAACCTGGAATGTATAACGCCAATAATTGGTCTCAAAATCCATCTGGCCGGTAAACTGACCATAGTCCAGCATCGGAAGAAGATATTCAGGCCTCCAGTCGGAATTTTTTGGAAGATCTTCATATACCCCCGTTACGGTCAGGGCAATCTTGTTTTCAATATAGAGGTTCCTGCCCACAGCCTCACCCTGGGGAAAGAACTTGCGTGCATCTGATCTCGAAAGCACCACGGTATTGGGCTCGGAGAGGGCGTTTGTCGCGGAGCCTTCAATAAATTTAAAAGTGAAAATATTGAAAATGTCAGGGTCAGCAAAATATCCCATTTTCAGAAGCACCGGTTTGGACTTATCCATTGAAAAGAAATACCCGTCCAGGTTTCCCTCCCCGGCATTGTGGACCAACGCCGTGTATTCCACTTCCGGTATTCTCGGCAGATCTTGCCTTCCCAGGGCAGCTGTTACGCTCGAGGAGTGTTTTGTTACACTCTGAGGCACGTCCATGAACACCTGGAGCCTGTATATCCTGTCATAGTTGACGTTGTGCTTATCGTAGTTCAGGTTGTACTGGATGAAGAGGCTCAGTAAAACAAAAGCCGTATATCCGGCAACCAGGTTGAGAAGGTTGATCCCCGAGAGGAGCTTGTTGTTCAGCCTGCGCCTGAAAAAGATGGTAAAAAATTGTGTTTTCATGTTGGGGCTATTAGGCAATGTGAAAATGGTGGTCCCTTCGTTCAATAAGGACTTGTCCGTCAAGCAGGTTCACCACGCGGTGGGCACGAGCAGCATGCATTTCTGAGTGGGTGACCATGACAATTGTGGTCCCCGCAGTGTTCAGTTCTTCTATAAGCTGCATCACCTGTTCACCATTCGCTGAATCGAGGTTGCCCGTTGGTTCATCTGCAAGGATCAGCTTTGGGTTTGCAACCACGGCCCGGGCGATGGCCACCCGCTGTTGCTGTCCACCCGAAAGTTGCTGTGGGAAATGATCCCTGCGGTGATTGATTTGCATCTTGTCCAGTACGGCAGTAACCATCTCTTTTCTTTCAGAGAGCTTTACGCGCAGGGCAAGCAGAGGTAGTTCGACGTTCTGGTATACTGTCAGCTCATCGATCAGGTTAAAACTCTGGAAGACAAATCCAATTTTGCCTTTGCGCATCCTGGTTCTGCCCTGTTCATTCATTCCCGCTGTGGGCGTACCATCAAAATAGTACTCTCCGCTGTCGGGGTGATCCAGCAAACCGAGAATGTTCAGGAGCGTGGATTTGCCGCAACCGGATGGCCCCATCACAGCCACAAATTCGCCCTGTTCAACTGAAAAGTTAACTTCTTTCAATGCCGATGTCTGTATCGTTTCAGTTCTGAATATTTTGGAAAGATTTACTGCACGTATCATGATAATAGTTTTCATTCATGCTTACCAATAATGTGCCGGATTTATTAAAATGCTAAAAATTAATACTTTAGCTATGAAGCATCCCGAAAGAATTGTAAAGAAACCTTACACCCGGGCGTAAAAATTCATTACATTTGGTGAGGTAATTCACGCTTATGAAAACAGGGAAAATCCTGATTGCGGATGATAACCGCAATGTTCTCAATGCACTGTCTCTTTTTTTACCCGTCGAGTTTGATCATGTAAAGACCATTCAGCAACCTGGCCGTTTGATTGCAGAACTGGCATTGATGGACTATGATGTTGTCCTTTTGGATATGAATTTCACCTCCGGACAACAAACCGGAAATGAGGGCATCTTCTGGTTGAGAGAGATCAAATCGAAATTTCCTCTGGTGGAGGTGGTGATGTTTACAGCTTATGGAGATGTTGAACTTGCTGTGAAAGCCCTGAAAGAGGGGGCCTCGGATTTTGTCATCAAACCCTGGGATAATGAAAAGCTGCTGGCTACCCTTCATGCCTCATGCAGGATAAGCCGGTCGAACCGGGAACTGACCGGTATGAAAAAGAAGGACAAACAACTTAGCCGGGAATTAAACCGGGCAGGGGAAGTGATCTTTCAGTCGGAGGCAATGATGAAAGTCATGAAGATGGTGGAGAAAGTCGCCCCGACAAACGCGAATATCCTGATAACCGGTGAAAACGGAACAGGTAAGGAGCTCATAGCCAGGGAAATTCACAGGTTATCCAATTTCGCATCCGCTTACTTTATTCTTGCTGATCTGTCGGCACTCAGTGAAAGTCTTTTCGAATCGGAACTTTTCGGGCATGCCAGGGGCGCATTTACAGGGGCCAATGAGGACCGTGACGGGAAGTTCCTGATGGCTCAGGGCGGTACGCTGTTTCTCGACGAGATTGGTAACATACCTCTTCACCTTCAGGCAAAACTTCTAACCGTCTTGCAAACCAGGAGCATCAGCCCGGTGGGATCCAACAGGACCATCCCCCTTAACATTCGGCTGGTATGTGCGACCAATAAATCGATCGATCAGATGGTCAGCACCGGTGGTTTCAGGGAGGATCTGCTCTACCGGATCAATACCATCCGGATCCAGTTGCCTGCCTTGCGCGAGCGCCCTGAAGATATTCCGCTTCTGGTCAAATATTTCCTGGATTTATACGCCAGGAAATATAACAAGGCTCCGGTCATACCGGATGGTTCGCTGATGCAGTTACTCCAGAAGCTGCCGTGGCAGGGGAATATCCGTGAATTGAGGCATGCCATGGAAAAAATAATCATTCTTTCGGATCATGGCAACCCTGATCCGGAGAGTTTTCCGGCAACAGGTGGCCTGACGATGACCAACGATATTGAATCGATGACCCTGGAGGAGATGGAAGAGAAAATGATACGCAGTGCCCTTTTGAAGAACAGGAACAATTTATCGGCAGCTGCCGTAAGTCTTGGGATCAGCCGTCCCACGCTTTACAGCAAGATGAATAAATATGGGATCTGAAAAATTACCCTGGAAAAGGATCTTCCTTTTGATGGTGATGCTCTCTTCGGCCATTCTTACCGGATTGATGATGAATGGCCCGAATCCGGATGATATGATTTTCCCGGCACTTGTTTTGATCGTTTCCACTTTCTATTTCCTTAGGAATATTCGCAGGACTGAGCAAAGCATCAACCAGTTTTTCGATGCGGCCGGCAGCAACGATTTCTCCGTCACTTTTGTTGAAACTGAACAAAATCCGTCTCTCAGAAAGCTACACAGGCAGATGAACCTGATCAACCGGAAGATCAGGGAGCTCAGACTCAGCAGTGAAGCCCGTGAAAAGTATTATCATGCCATTCTTCAACAATCAACCACCGGCCTGGTGGTATTAAACCAGGAAGAGGAGATTGAAATGATCAATGAGGCAGCTGCCCGCTTTGCAGGGATTTCACCTGCCTCGACCGATACAAGGCTGATGAAGATACGGAATCCTTTGTTTTTTGATCAACTGCGCCATCTGGATCCGGGAAATCATTACACATACCGTGACCAGAGCAGTGAACCGGAAAAAACATTCCTGTTCAAAGCCATAGAGATTAAAGTGGCTGAAAAACAACGAAAACTTATTTCGATTGAAAATATCAGGCGCGAGCTGGATCATAAGGAACTTGAATCCTACCAGAGCCTGATACGCATACTCACCCACGAAATCATGAATTCGGTGGCACCGCTTACTTCGGTCTCCCATACCCTCCAAAAACTCTTTTTCCGCGAAAACCGTCCCATTGATCCCGGACAAATGGATTCCGCACTGATCACTGCGCTTATCAAGGGACTGACCACCATAGATGAGCAGGCAAAGGGACTGGTAAATTTCGTGAATAATTACAGGAGGCTTACAAAACTCCCCAGTCCTGTCATGGAGACCATTGATGTGATGGAATGGCTGGAAAGGTTGAGGATCCTTTTCTCGGAACAACTGGATCAGGCAGGCATTCATCTGCAGGTTTCTGTTGACCCGAAAATAAAGCACATTGTCGCCGATCGGAACCTTCTGAGCCAGGTCATGATGAACCTGGTTAATAATGCCAGAGATGCGCTGCTGGAAATACCTTCGGGCAGGGAACTCCGCTTAAGCATTTCCCGCTACGATACCGCAAACATATCCATGAAAGTTTCCAACAATGGACCGGCCATCTCACCCGAGAACCTCGAGAAAATCTTTATTCCCTTCTTTACAACCAAAGAAAACGGTTCCGGAATAGGTTTGTATATCTCAAGGCAGATCATCCACCTCCACAACGGAATGCTGTCCGTCTCCAGCAGGCCTGAAGAAACTGCTTTTGGGATTGAATTGAAAAGCTGATATGCATGAAAAATCAGTAGCAGAATAAGGAAGGCCGTTTTAAGAATCAATGGTCAAATACCTTCCGCTCTTTACGGCTTCCAGGAACTGGTTCATGAACCTGGCCGCGGGAGCCCCGTCCACGATATCATGGTCAAAGGAACCGGTAAGGCATAGGAATTCCCTCGTCTCATGGTTGTTTTCAATGAACACGGTTCGTTGTTCGATGCTACCTACCGTAATCAACACCGTTCCACTCCCGTGGGGTATGAACCAGACAGGTTCCCTGCTGAACATGCCCACGGCGGTAACAGCCACCTTCCCATAGCGCTTTGCCATCTTCAGGTTCCTGTCTGCCATGCGGATAAAGGTCTTCAAAAGGAAGCCCGGAATGAAACGGATCCATGCCATCCCGGACGATGTACCCAACCGTGTGGCAGCATGGTTCTTGAATTCCCTGATCTGCTCATTGATCTTCCGGAAGGTTAAATCCTGAGCGGACCTGATACTGACATGTTCCGGAACCTTTTCTCCATCGAATTCACGTTCGACCAATACCCCAATGGTGAGTTCATCGAGGGTGATCAGCCTGTTCCGCCGAATGAAGGAATTCAGATGCGGATTCTCCCTGATCACCTGGGCCAGGCAATAGACGATATAAGCAGTCAAGGATAGTTTCTCTCCTGTTTTTTCAAGATGGGCTTTTATCAATCGCCGGGGCTCTGAAATATCCACTTCCGCCAGGGAGTGAAAGGTCTTTTTCTTTGCAGTGACCGATGCAGATGCTGCGACCATTTTACGGTTGAAACTCAGCGGCACTGATGTATATCCTTTTTTCATTATCCGGATTTTCTGGATTCGATCCATGTTTTAAAATCAATTTCCGCCTTTCCCAGTCTTCCCAGCTCCTCTTCAGGGATCTCCGGTTCCCTTACCTTTTGAAAATAGGAGAACAGGGAGGCAGCAAACTTCAGTTGGCTGTTCCGGGTCAGGAATGCAATCAGTTTAAGAACCGGGATGGGGGCTTCCGTGACTTTTTCTATTTCGGGATGGATCTCCCTGCAATACAATTCGAGCAACTCTTTCATGGGGTAGGATTCCGGGCCATATACATAGTAGATTCCGTTTTCGGTTCCTTTCATCCCGTAGGCATTTGCAACCATTCTGCCCAGATCATCGCCAGCCACCCAGTGATAAAGTCCGGGTTGTTTCCCCAGGACGGTTGCCTTCCCGTTCCTGACCAGCATTTCGAGCGATTCGAAAAACCAGGTCGGCCTGAAAATGTAATAGGGGATCCCGCTTTGTATGATGAGCTGTTCGGCCCTGAATTTCTTATCAGTGAAGCTGAACCACCTGTTTTGTTCCGCAACCGTGCAGCCCGAGACCATGCTGATCTGTTGAATGTGATTCTCTTTGGCTGTTTTCAGGATGGCCTCCGTGGCTTTCACATCATCGGTATTCGAAATGGTGATGTGGATGGCATCGCAACCCCCGACCGCCCTGTCCAGGTCGGCCGGATTGAAAAGATCACCCTGAACAATCTCATATTCATTGATAAACATGGAAGGTTTCACAGAGCGGGAAAAAAGCCTTAACACATATCCCGCTTCATCCAATTTCCGGATTACCGGACCGGCAAGCATTCCGCTCGCCCCAATGACTAGTATTTTCATCTTTATATGGTTTAATAATGATTGATGAAGCAAAATTAGTGGAAGGACTTGGCATGATTGTTTGACAAATGTCAAAAAAATGATCAGACCGATCTTCTGATCCTGCTCAGTGTGGCAATATCAATCCCCAGATAGGAGGCGATGTGGCGCAGGGCCACACGCTGAAGAACTTCAGGGTGTTTTCTGATAAAAAGCTGGTATCGCTCTGAGGCAGTAAGGGTCTGGAGCTGAATGGAGCGGTTCATGAGTTGGTTGTATTTGAACTCATCCACATCCTTGCCAATCTGTTGCCAGGCCGGGACCATTTCTGTCAGCTCCGTCATCTTTGTATAGGTGATCACGTCCAGTTCACAATCCTCGATAGCGATGATGTTCTCCCTCGCGGGAACCTGGTCGTTGAAACTTTTCATGGAGATCACCACAGACCCCGTTTTAAAAAATTGGGTGGTAATGTCATTGGCCTGGTCATCATAGAAAAAAGAGCGCATCAGTCCCCTTCTCAGATACCCCAGGCTGCTTGCTATCTTACCTGATTCCAGGAAAAGTGATTTTGCCGGAAGAGTGATTGGTTCGAACCGCGAAACGGTCTCTGCCCAGTCCCTTTCGGTAAAGCCGTAATGTTCTATGAGCCTGTCCTTGAAGTCCATGGATATACTAAGATAATATGAAATATAGAATATAGAATATCCGACAGGGAATTCTTGTCCGGGTGCATTGAAATCCAAAATGGGGTGTGTTGTATCCATAACTAAACTATCTTTATAAGATTCCTTTGTTCAATCGATGGCCATGATAAAGTATATTGGCATTCTCATATTATTTATCTGTTCGGGAGCCCATGCTCAGCAAAGTGATTCCCGGTTAAACCAGCCGGGAGCATCTACAGCAGATACGAGGATCATGCAGCTTCTGGAAACCTCCACGAACCTCCTTAGGTCAGATCCCCCTGCCTCCCTTGATTATGCCAACCAGGCGCAAAATCTGGCAGAAAGCAACACATCTGACTCGCTCAGGGCGTGGATTTATGTGAAACTCGGGGTTATTTATCAATCACACAGGGCACTCGAAGAGGCTGAGCAGATGTACCGGCAGGCCAATCAGTATTACCTGAAAGTGCCTGAAATGGCTCCCCAGGCAGCACAAGTATATTATAAAATGGGAAGATTGTATAAACTGATGGGCAGATACGGGGATGCCTTGATTTCATTTGAGAACAGTTTTTCTATAGCTGAGGAGCTGAGGGATACATATTTGCAGGCAAATCTTATGCGACGAACCGCCAATATTTCAAAGCAACTGGGCGAACTGGAGAGTGCCCTGGAATTTGCCAAATCGAGTATCGAATTATCGCAAATGCATGGATTCAGTGATATCCTAGCCGGGGCTCATTTGGAGGCTGGATTTATTCTGAATAAGATGGAGAAATATCCTCAAGCTATTGCGGAGTTCAAGCTTGCCATCACTGTGTCGGATTCGACAGACTATGAGTCTTTGGCCGACGCCTCCGATGGTATCGGAAAGGTTTACACTGAACTGGGAGTATACGATTCGGCTCTTGTTTGTTATCTGGAATCCATGCACTTCAGATCACGGCTTGATGATCCCGAATCACTGCACTGGAACTACCTCAATATCGGGATGGCCTATCAGAATATGGAAGTTTACCCCAAGGCAAAAGACTATTTGCAGCGCTCTCTTGATTTTGCAAGGGAGCAGCAAAATGAGGTGATGGAGGGAAATTCGCTTCTGCGCCTGGGCAGATTGGAAGAAGATATGGGGAACACCCTGGTTGGAGTGGATCACCTCATGAAAGCGGAGGATCTGTTGAACGAAAACGGTGCATCAAGTCTTGAATTGCTGTGTTTAAAATCTATCCAGCGTCATTTCGAGAAAATAGGCGACTATAAAACTTCTTTGGAGTACTTTCATCGGCTCACCAATCTTGAAAGAAAGATTCAAACCAACGAATCGGAAAATACGATTGAGAATATGCGTGTCATGTACAAGACAAAGCAGGTTGAGGATGAAATGAGGTTGTTGGAGCATGAAAACCAGATCAAAGATCTGGAAGCTGAACAGCTCAAGCGGAGATTTGCGATCACTGTGATGCTTATCGGATTTTTAATCGTTGCAGCCCTATTGTTGGTTTTTCTGTGGCTTCAGAAATCCAAGGCGAACCGGATTATCCAGGTACGGAATAGAAGATTGGATGAGATGAACGCGGAGTTGCTGGCCCTTAACAAGACCAAGGACAGACTCTTTTCCATCATCGGACACGATCTGAAAAATCCCATCAATACCATTATGGGCTTTAATGACCTTCTGAAACGCGAGGATAGTGATCTGACCCCGGAGACCCGCTACCAATATCTGGGCTTTATCAGTGAATCCATCCGAAATGTCTCCGAATTGCTCGACAATCTGCTTGAATGGTCCCGTGCCCAACGGAAGACGATTAGTTTTAAGCAACAGCAGCTTGATCTGAATGAGTTGATCAGGAAAAATATTGAGCTGGCTAGGGCAACTGCTGAGAAGAAAGGCATCATATTGGAGGCCAGCACCAGTGGATCAGTGATGGTGATGGCTGATGACTATATGGTCAACACAGTGCTCCGGAACCTGATCAGCAATGCAGTCAAATTTACCAGTGAGAACGGGACCATTCAGATCCTGACCAAAACTGCTACAAAAACAGTAGATGTTTCCGTGAAAGATTCAGGAATGGGAATGAGTGAGGAAGTACTAAGAGATTTATTCCAGATCGATATTTCTGTATCCAGGAAAGGGACTTCTGGAGAGACAGGAACGGGACTGGGCCTCTTAATTTGCAAAGAATTTGTGGAGAAACACAATGGAGCTATTCATGTGACAAGCAAACCAGGCGAAGGAAGCACCTTCTCATTTGACCTTCCGAGAGCGATTAACTAAACCCCAACTCATAATGAACACAAGCAGAAGAAATTTCTTTCAAACCCTGGGTACCGGTACGGCCGGACTGGGGCTGGCATCAACCCTGCCCCTGGCAGGATGCAGCACAAGTGCTAATCAACCTGAAAACGATGAACAGCTGCTCTTTATCGGAGATGATATTGCCATTGCCGAAACAGCTTATGGCAAAGTCCAGGGATTCATTCTCCGGGGGATCCATACGTTCAGGGGAATTCCCTACGGGGCTGATACGGGGGGTAAAAACCGCTTTATGCCCCCGCAAAAGCCTGAACCCTGGGAGGATGTTTTTCCGGCAGTCTGGTGGGGAAATACAGCACCCCAGATCATGGATAAGCGCTATGCCAATTCCTATGCCTCGTTTGTGGATCACTGGAATTACGATGATGTAAGTGAAGATTGCCTGAGGCTCAACGTGTGGACCCCTGCCATTGCCGACGGGCAAAAACGGCCCGTGATGGTCTGGTTGCACGGGGGTGGCTATACCAACGGTAACGGCATCGAGCAGGACGGCTATATGGGTGAGAACCTGGCACGGAAAGGGAACATCGTTTTTGTTTCCATCAACCACCGCCTCGGACCCATTGGGTTCTCCGATCTTTCCGGAGTGGGAGGGGAGAAATACAAAGATTCGGGGAATGTGGGAGCTCTCGACATGCTTGCTGCACTGGAGTGGGTGAAAGAGAACATTTCCAATTTCGGTGGCGATCCGGGCAATGTAACCGTCATGGGACAATCCGGAGGGGGAGCAAAGGTCTGTACCCTGGCAGCCATGCCCGAAGCAGCCGGATTAATCCATAAGGCAGTCCCCTTAAGCGGTTCCTCCACCGAGGCCATGGATCAGGCAGTTTCCCGGAAACTGGGCGAATATATCCTGAAGGAAGCCGGATTAAAGCCGTCCGAAATCGACAAACTGCAGGAGATGCCATGGAAGGATTACCTGTTGCTGGCTAACAAAGCCAGTGGGAGGATGAGAGAGGAGAGCGGGGAAAGCAGTGGAATGCGGGGGGGATTTTCTCCGGTTGCAGATGGGATCCATATTCCGAAAGGCACCTTCTACTCCGGGGAAAATGGCGTTTCTTCGGAGGTCCCGATGATCATTTGCAGTACTTTCCACGAATGGGGAGCGGCACGCACCAACCCGGAGCTGGAAAACATCACTGCCGACGAGGCGAAAGAGATGCTCAGGGAAAGGGCCGGCTTCCGCGGTGGACTGGGAGACAAAGCCCCGGAAGTCTACGACGCTTATGCCAGAGCTTTCCCCGGTGCAAAACCCATTGAGATCATGACCCTGGCGGCCAGCAACCGGAAAGGCGTTGTGGAAACGGCGACAGCCAAGGTGAACCAGAAAGCCCCGGTTTACGTGGCATGGTTTGGCTGGGAACCGCCACTTTTCAATCATCGGATGAGGGCCTTCCATTGCCTGGATATTTGTTTCTGGTATTATAATACCGACCTGATGCTTACTCATACGGGCGGCGGCGCACGTCCCAGGAAGCTTTCCGAAAAAATGTCGGATGCCCTGCTTCATTTTATGAAAACCGGAGATCCGAATTGTGGAAGTCTGCCGGAATGGCCGGCATTTACGGTTGAGAACGGGGAAACCATGATTTTGAACGATGTCTGCGAAGTCCGGAATGACCCGGACAGGGAAGGCAGGGAAATGATCTGATCAGGCAGTTCCCTGTACGTTTACAAGGATGCGGGAAAGGGATCCGGAACGCTTGAGTATCAGGGATGACAGTTCGGCGGACAGTATATGACCGGGAATTGTTACCCTCTCTCCATCACGATATTCAACCAGAATCTGTGCCTCTTTGGCCCTGGAATAGATAACAGGTATTCCACACATTGTGAAGCCCAGTTGACCAGGGCTCAGGGATATGTGTTGTCCGGACAGGGTGCACTCCTCGCGGGTTGACAGGAACTCTGAATCTGATAACAGCACCGGGTTAAAGGCAATACAACCCTTTTCCACGGATACGCCCAACTCGCCAAACCGGCTGATCATGTCTTCTTTCACCTGCCCGGTCATTCCCGGTTGCTGCACACCCGCAAATCCGGGAGTATGAGAGTAGGGGTCGATGGGAAAGGCTCCATATTCCAAGGGTGATTTCATCACACCGATACCCTCTTCAATCTGATCCAGGTGGGCTTTCAGCCCGGAGAGTATTTCTTTACCGGCTCCTTCATGGCTTGCCCGAACATGGGCTTCCTGCACGGCCAGCATCAATTTGGAAACCATGTGCCAGTATATGCTTCCCAGTCCCTCGTATTTAAAAAAGGATCCTGAGCGTCCCGTAAACTGTTTATGATGAAAGGTTTCCAAAAAGGCGTCGCTGATCAGGTCCCTTTCAGCCTCATGGATTCCTTCAATCCCGTTCAGAACAGCCAGGAGGTCGTTTACATTTCTGAAGCTGCCGTTAAAATGGATAGCTCCCTGTTCATCTTTCTCAACGATCCTCTTATTGCCGGTTTGGATCTCACCGCTCAGGAATCCGGATTGTCTGATGATCTCAGGGTTCAACAGGTTTTTTTCCAGAAAAGGTTTCAGCTCCTTATCGGGGTACAAGGTATAGGAGCGCTGATCGGGCCTGTACATCTTGCTGCTTCTCAATGCATCCAGCACTTCCAGTGTTTCCGTTGCAGATAAATATCCTGAGCTGATCACTGCCACCTGTCCTTCAAGCATCTCCACCAGGGGGTGAATGCTGCAGGAATGATCTCCGAATTCTACCAGGTTGTATGAATGGAAGAGTTTGTCTTCCCGCCGGTTTGCTGCAATGGTATGATCCACATAAGCGAGGCAGTGGTTCAGGAATGCAAAAAGATCATTCATGGAAAGCAATCCCCGGTGGTCCATCCCTCTGTTTTGATAGACGGCTTCCCTGTAGACGGATCCCGCAGAGCCAAGGGCATCGGTCATCCTGCGCCTTTCCGTATTGTTCATCGTGCCCCGGAGCAGCGCCCTGTCTTGCTTCAGAATTTCATAAATCTCATGGAAATAGTCGTGGACAGCCTTTGTGAGTGGTACATCATCTCCCTGAGGTTCAAAAATCTTCAGCAGCATCCCCAGAAAACGCCTGATGTAACAGAGGGTTACCATGGATAATCCATTTCCTACCAATGCATTGTTTGCATCATTCCATTCGGGCCGCTGGGTATTCATCCAGATCCCCCCCCCGGGTATGAAGTTGCTCAGCTTGGTGAGCAGGGTCACCAGCAACTTCTCGGTTAAATTGACCTTGCAGATCTCCGAACCAGCGGTAATCAGCTTCCCGTCTGCACCCAGACCGGCGACACGCTCAGCAATGGTTTGTGCAAGCTGTTCATCAAACTCAATGGTTTCCCGCGGATTTTCCAGGATGGACGCATAAGGTAGAATCCGGTAGGGAACATTGGCGTACACAAACAGGTCCCTCGTTAGAAACCCGCGGATCTTCCCGGGATGGTATTTCAGAGAAAGTTCCATGAGTTTTACGAGATAGATGACCTGGTGGTCGCCCCAGTAGCCAATATTTGACCAGGGGTCCTTCGGGTCCAGTACCTCCCAATCGAATCCGTCCCTGGTGATCCGGTATGGATTATAGCCATCGATGGTGGATGCATCAACAAACTTGAAAATAAAACTCTCGATAAAGCCCGGGAAAGAGATGGAAAGGGCTTCCCAGTTCTGAAAGATATCCCGCCAGTTGCCCTGGTAGCTGAAGCTTTGTTCACCTGTCTGTGTTTTCACATCAATGGAAAATCTGTTCCATGGACGGCTTGGATCGCCGTGCCGCCGGCTGAATGTCAGTGGCAGGTATTCGTACACAAGCCTGAGAAAATCATCATCATGATGGTCCCCGGCGTAAGACAACAGCTCCTGATATTCAACAAATTCATCTGAAAGGCCCGAAATGAAACCCAGGTTCCGTTGATAAGCCTTCCTGTTCCACTGCGCAATGAATTCAGAAAAATCTTTGACCTGCACAGCATAGCCATTTGGGAAAACACCGCCCCGCATGATGTTGAACAAGGTATTGGAAAAATGACGCGCCGATTTTAATGTGTTGCCTGTATGCTGAATCCCATCGGCAAGGCCCACCAGCTTGATGAGCCTTTGGGTACCCAGATGAACATCCTCCAGCACATCCTTCATGAGTTGGTCCGACCGTAATTTATTGATGGTTGCCGGCACATCGGAAGGTCCCTGGTTGATATCTGCAACCATCATCCATTCATGAATTCCTCCCGGCTGCAAACCCACCTGATCATATACAAGGTAGGCGCCTCTTTTTCCTTTCAGGACCTTTTCGTTGTGGGGAATGATCCCATCACGGAAGGCCTTGATCTGGTTTTCGGAGAGCAGATACCTGGGATTCTTTAGCCCTGCCGCCCAGACTGTTGTTGCTTTGAGGGCCTCACTGGGCTCTGCCTTATCGCTAAGGATGGAGCTGAGGGTATAGATACCCAGTCCGGTTGGTTCATGCAGCTCACATTTTTTATATCCATCCACCAGCGTACTCATGTTCGATTGCAACACGGTACTGACCCCGTATGGAAGTATGTTTCTGATCCCGTCGATGGAAGCAATGGTTGTTTCGCCGCTTCCCAGGTTTGTCAGGCTTGAACGTTTTACAAATCCGTATGCATCACTGTTCAGCCAGGCATACCGGTATTTTACCTGGAGCGTTTGGTTGATTGCCTCGAAAATGAGTTTGTTGCCGGCAGTGCTCTTATACAGGTTTCTTTCCACCCGGTAGATATCCGGGAAGCCGGGGTTGAAAGGCTCCCATAAAAAGGTGCGGTCGTTACGTTCAATCAATAGAATACACAGCGGTCCTGTGCTTGCAGAGGCATCATGTATTTTATCATCGGTGTAGTAAGGGAAGAGTGCATTTTCAGGATTTCTCCTGCCGCAGGTCAGTCCACCGTTGCTGGAAATAAACATCCAGTGATCTGAATCGCTGACGATGGTCATAAAGAACGGAGACATTGAATCGTAATTGGAGATGCGGTAGAATTTCTCACCTTCCAGATCCACGATGTTGCCCAGTACCGGTTTTGACGCTATACAGACCGGGTTCTCCCCTAAAAATACATCCTTGTTCATAACGTGACTATCATCCCACCAGGAAAGGTATATTCGCCGTAGCTGTCTTGTTACCCGGATCAGTTACATAGATATACAGCCTGTACGCCCCGCCTACTTTCGGTACCCTTAGCTCCATTTTTGCGGACCCTTCAACTGAGAAGAAGGTTTCCGGCCTGGTTTCAAAATCCCCTCCCCATCCCAGATCTGTACTTTCGGGTATCATTTCCCACCTGTAGGTTAACGAATCCTTGTTATAGTCCCGTGCAAACGCTTCGGCCACAAAGGAGCTTCCTGCGGGAAGCCTGATGTTGTCATAGGCTGTCAGTCCGTTAAGCCTGAGAGAATCAAGGGTGGGACAACGATTCCCGGGCCAGACTCCGTTCCAGATATAGTACATCGCATCCACCGTTTCGGTCGGATTTCCATTTTCCAGGAACATGCCATACCAGGTGGGGGTGCGTTCCTGTTTCTGTCCCCAAAGAAATACGTAGGAGCCCAGACAATGTACCGGATCGGAAGCAATGGCTATCTGATACCTGTCGATAAATGATTTGGCTTTTTCCTGACTGGTAGGTTCTATGGCCACATCCCAATCAGTCTTGGCAACTTCCCAGTGTCCGGTCGCCCCCCATTCGGTTACCATATACGGGCCATCCCACCCTGCATCCGTAATCCGGGTCTGGAGGTTTACGATGTCACCGTACATCTGAATACTCAGGAAATCAACGTCGGTACAATGCTCTTTGATGTAATCAACATCCCGCTTGCCAATTCCGGAAAGGGTAAAGGTGGTCAGGTGGTTTCCATCCACCTCATGAATCATTTTAGAGATATCGTTGACCGCATCAAAGACCTTCAGGTTTTCGGCCCCCAGATTGATTTCATTGCCTATGGCCCAGCCCAGCAGCGCGGGATGATCTTTAAATTTCAGGACCATGGCTTTCGTGGAGTCAAACTGTGCGGACACCCATGCCTCATCGTTATAGTCGTATCCATGTCGTTCCCTGCCCAGTTTTAGCCCCATGAGCACCTTCAATCCATTCTGCTGGGCATCATCCAGCACGGATTGCTCGGTGGGACGTATCTCCTGGTCCATCCATGTCCTGAATGAATTTCCGCCATTGGCTGCCAGGGCGGCCACATCGCCTCCCTCGCATCCCGCTCCTTTCACAAAAAATTCCGCACCATCCACATAAATGCGCCATTGATTGAGTTCATTTTGCTTTAACTCAACTTTGGAAACAGCGTCTTTCCGTGGAGATGTGTTGCATGCGCCCATGATCACAATCAGAATAAAAAGTTGAATAATGTTGTGTGCTTTCATCATTGTTGGGTTTTATTTTTTCGGTCTAACCAAAAACTTCTCAAGTTCCTCAAGGGATTTGCCCTTTGTTTCAGGCAGGAAGCGTAACACAAAGAAGAATCCAAGTACGGCAAAACTACCATAGATGAAAAAAGTCCCGGCATTGCCAATATTTGCAAGCTCCCATGGCAACAGGAGTTGAACCAGGAAACTGATACCGGAATTTATAAATCCTGCAAATGAGATGGCGATCCCCCGCAGCATGTTAGGAAATAATTCTGAAAACAGAATCCACATTACCGGGCCCAGGGAGACGGCAAAGGAGGCCACAAAACCGATAATCCCGATCAGAACCAGCCACGAATTGATGCTGATGGCCTTGGCAATGATGGTGCTCTGGTGTTTGATCACGGTCTTTTCACCCAGGACCTCGGAGATGGCACTTTTGAAATCAAGGTCGCTGTGGTAGGTTTTCCCTTCGATCTGCATCAGGGACTGGTATCCTTCCAGCTCGTTTAGTTCATTGATCGACTCGGCAGTAAGTTTATATTCGGCCCCTTTAAAAACAGATCCCAATAAAAACATGGAGATGAATATGCCGGCCAGGCCAAAAATCAGCAAAGGTTTTCGCCCCAGCTTATCCACGACCAGGATGGCCACTATGGTAAATACAAGGTTTGTCAGACCAATGATGATGGCCTGTATAAATGAGGCATCCCGGCCAATCCCGGTTTGTTCAAAGATCATCGGTGCATAGAAAAACACGGAGTTGATCCCGGTAATTTGCTGAAGGATGGCGATCACAACCCCAATGGTCAGAACAAATCGCAGGGCGGGTTTGAACAGCTCCCTGATATGAACCTTCGCCTTGTTTTTGTCCTGTTCAATGCTCTCCAGGATGTTTCCCATCTCCTCCTCAGCCACCTGTTTGCTGGTCATCCTTTCCATGATGCCCAGGGCCCTCTCCTTCATCCCGTGCATGATCAGCCAACGGGGGCTGTCCGGAACAAAAAACAGGAATCCAAAATAGAGGATGGCCGGGAGGGCTTCCAGTCCAAGCATCCAGCGCCAGGTATACTGGCCGAAGTTCAGGGCCTGTGCCCAGGATGCGTCGGATTTCCCCCATTGCAGAATGAGATAATTGGTAAAGAATGCCACTGAAATACCGAGCACAATGTTCAGTTGGTTGAATGAAACAAGTCTTCCCCTGATTTTTGCCGGCGAGATTTCAGCAATGTACATGGGTGCAATAATGAGTGCGGCACCAACCCCCAAACCACCGATCATCCGGGCAATGACCAGATGAACGAAGCTGGGTGAGAGGGCTGAATATACGGCCGAGATGAAGAACAATACCGCCGCATACTGTAGCACTTTCTTCCGCCCGATTTTATCGGACAGGGGGCCCGAAAGCATCATGGCCAATGTGGAAGTCAGTGTCAGACAACTTACTGCCCATCCCAACTGTAGTTTTGTAAGGTCAAACTCTGTTTCAATAAAACCTACCACCCCTGAGATCACAGAGGCATCGAATCCCATTAAAAAACCACCCAGAGCAACGGTAAGCGCTACCCGGTAGATGGATGTTTTTGAATTTCTCATAGATATTGGTTTAGTTTTGGCACAGCGTTGTTCAGGACACTACGAACATAAGGAATTTCTGTGTAAACACAATCACTCAACCGGAACAGCGATCCTGTCCCAGGCCTGGCGGATGATTTCGGAAATCTCAGCCCCCGGTTCATATTCAACGATGGACTGACCTGCAATCATGGCTTTTACCACCTTCTCCGAAAATGGGATCCTTCCAACCACAGGAATGGAATGAGCTTGCAGGAAGGATTCTATTTCAAAGGTAGTATCGGGGTGGATGTCATGTTTATTGATCAGTGCAAAGACGGGGATCCCGAAGCCTTCAACAAGTTCGATGACCCGGGCGGCATCATGAAGACTTGATTTCGAAGGTTCTATCACCACCAGTACTGCATCTGTCCCCGTGATGGAAGCAATAACCGGGCAGCCCGTTCCGGGGGGACCGTCGGTCAGGATAACGGCGGCTTTGTTTTGTGTGGCCAGTTCCCTGGCTTTCTCCCTTACTTTGCTCACAAGTTTACCGCTGTTCTCCTCTCCCGGTCCCATCCGGGCATGAACCATGATTCCGCTGCGGGTATCTGAAACATGCCATGTGTTTCTGTTGCTCCTTTCGGAAGTGATTGCTTTGGATGGGCAGATTCTTTCGCACAAGCGGCAACCCTCGCACCTGAAGGGATCGATCATAAGGTGGTTTGAGCCATCGACGGAGATGGCATCAAAGCGGCAGTATTCGGTACAGATCCCACATTGGGTGCATAGGTCATTGTTGATTTGGGCAATCCAGGAACCCTCAAAAACGTGGGATTCCCTGATCTGAGGTTCCAGGATCAGGTGCAGGTCCGCTGCATCCACATCGGCATCGCACAGCACCATGTTCTTTCCTGCAGTAGCCAGTGCTGCAGTGATGGTGGTCTTGCCGGTTCCCCCTTTGCCACTGATGACGGTGATCTCTTTCATGAAACCGATACCCTTTCAGTCAGATGTTGAATAAGCTTCCGGTAGGATTCCTCAATTTCTGCCGGTATATCAGTAAATATTTCGCCCTTGGCATATTGTACTGCATAGGACCTGTTGAAGGGGATCTCCCCGAGAATGGCAATTTGTTCCTCATGCAGATATTCATAAACCTTACGATCTCCGAGATTGGACTTGTTGATAACAACTCCGAAGGGTATATTCAATTCACGGACCAGGTTCACCATCAGTTTCAAATCGTTTAGTCCAAAGGGAGTTGGTTCGGTTACCAGGATGACATAATCGGAGTCTGATATGGTTTCAACCACCGGACAACTGGTGCCGGGAGGGGCATCAAAAAGAAGGATGTCATTGTTGGGAGGCAAGGACTGTTTGAGTGTCCGAATAACCATGGTTTGCATGGCCGATCCGATCTTCAGATTACCTTCCATGATGCCATTCCCCACACCGTTGTTGTATGTATTGATTGTGCCAATCTGATTGTCTTTTACCCAGATGGCTTCCTGGTCACACGCCACCATACAGGCCCCGCATGAATGGCACAGGCTGGGATTTATTTCGGCGAATTCTACGGGAGGTATGACCAGGATGGCGTTGAATTCGCAGTATTCGTTGCACTTTCGGCAAAAGGTGCATTTTGCTGTATCGATAACAGGAATTTCCTGGTTGACCTCCCTGGACATCTCTTTGACGGCATCGGGGAAGAACAATACAGCATTGGGTTCTTCCACGTCGCAATCCACCAGCATTACCCGGTCCGTTGAATTCTGACTGAGAAGGCGAAAGAGGTTTACCGATACGGTGGTTTTTCCCGTACCACCTTTGCCGCTGGCAATGGCAATCTTTAATGCCATGGAATCCCAATTAGTGGTCGCAATAGTTTGCCGAAAAACTGAGTGTTTCTTTCAGAAATCCATTCACGAGTTCTTCCGGAGTAACTTTTGGAGCACCCACAAAAACATTGACGCCCTGCTGATTGAACAGGTCGATGGCCCGCTGGCCCATTCCTCCTGCAATGATATCGGTGGCCCCTCTTTCAGCCAGCCAGGGGGGCAGTAAACCAGGCTGATGGGGTGGAGCATCCAGATAGGTGATTCCTCGAATCTGATCGTCTTCTACGTCAACCATTGCAAATTTGCTGCAGTGGCCGAAATGTGCATCCAGTATCCCATCACTGGTGGGAATGGCAATCTTTTTCTTCATTGTTACGTGTTTCAAATTGTTCATACTGAAGAAGGAATGTTCTAAAAACCGCTTCCTCCTCAAAAGCCTCTACCTCTACCTCTACCTCTGCCTAAACCTCTCCCCAAACCTCTGCCTGTAAAACCATTTTCACCGCCGTCTGTCTCTGTTTCATTGGAATCTTTCCGGGGCTTGCATTTCCCCATTTGTCTGCCGGTGCGGGGACCTTGTCCCGCAGGTCCGGTACTGTCAAAACCTGGCATAACGCATATCTATTTAAGTTGAGCAATGATCTCTTCTATTTTCTGGTTGCCATCAGGAATGATGACCATCTGGATGTTGAATCGATCAAGCAGGTCTTTGGCTTTGGGCCCAAAATCTCCCGATATAACCTTCCCCACACCCAGTTCAACAACTTTTTCTACTACTTTCCCGCCTGCTCCCTGGCTGGCTTCCTTGAACTCATTTTGAAAGAAGCTGGTTTCTCCTGTTTCTTCATCGAGCAAACAGAACCAGCCTGCTCTTCCAAACCTGAGGTCAAATGGTGATTTCAGCTGGTTACCCGTTGAGGATATAATTGTTTTCATTTTTTACTGTTTATGATTTGAATTTTAGTTGATCTGCACAAGGGGCATTTTTGTTCCTGAAGGGTAGGGGGTATGGTAAACCTTGCCTGGCATGCATCGCAGATAAACCAGGATTTATCGAGATGCGCATTTCCAAATACGGATTTGATCTCCCTGGTTTCCACCAGGGCCCTGGCGATCTTCCGCCTGGCACTTTCGTAGATCCGGGCAAAGGTAGGACGGGATATTCCCATGATCTCGGAGGCTTCCTGGTGGTTCATCAGGTCATAATCAGCCAGCTTGATGGCTTCATACTCCTCATACAGGAGATCCACATGTTCCTTCTTACCATGCCTGTTGCCGTATGGTTTATATCCCCGAAAACCCGGCGGGGCCACTACCTTCCTTAATCTCTTTCTTCTGGGCATGTGCGATTGTTGCTACAAATTTAATGAGAATATTCTCAAAATAAAAATAACAGAGCAGAAATTTACCATGAACCGTATCTTTACGTTATGGTGGATCACAATCAGCCGGTCATGGGTAAGACCTATTCCCTTTTCGGGGATCATGTATCCACCAGCTTCTTTTATGAGAATATAGCCAGCCTCACAGACCAGATTCTGAAGGAGGAGCAGCTAAACCCGTTGCAGTTCCTGGATTATATTCAAAAGGTAAACCAGAACAGGTCAGGGATCAGGCGAAATGTGCGAAGGAGCACACAGGAGCCCCTGCTGGCAAGGCTCCTGATATTGCTCCATGATTCTTTCCGGGAGTATACCGTCGGGATAGAGGCGCATCTTAGGTCCACGCCGATATATAAAATCATAACTGACAGGGAACTATGTACCATCAGTGAGCAATATTACCTCTACATGATCGAATTCGGGCTCGTCAACCGGATCCACAAAGAGGAATTCCTGAAGGCCAACTACAGGATCGCCCTGTTGCCCTATTGCCTGCGCGAAACACAGACCGGTTGTAAGGCGGAACCCGATCACCTGGATTACAAATGCAAAGGGTGTCTGAAGGGATGCTATATCAATCATGTCAGCAGCCTGTTGAGGAAGCACCAGGTTGAACCCTACATCTGGCGAACGGTAAAACTGAAGCCTTTGTTGAAGGGACTGGTACAAGAACATGGCAGGACAGGAGTTCTCGGGATTGCCTGCATGGTTGAACTTGTAATGGGAATGAGGAAGTGCATGAAAGCACAATTGCCCGTGGTCGGGATCCCGTTGAATGCCAACCGTTGTCCCCGGTGGATGGATGGGTTCCATGAAACCTCCGTTGACCTGGATGCCCTGGAAGAATTACTGACTCCCGAAGGGTAAATTCCCGAATCTTCAGTATCCTGCAGATTGTTTCTTAAAAATAATTACATTTGCACCCGAATTCGGGGTATAGCGCAGTCCGGTTAGCGCACCTGCTTTGGGAGCAGGGGGTCGCAGGTTCGAATCCTGCTACCCCGACAAAAGAAAAGAAGCCTGGCAATTTTGCCGGGCTTTATTTTTTATTGCGATAAAAGCTTGTGCCAAAACCTGCCTCATTTGCACTGTACTATGAGATCTTGATTCCTGAGGAGGTTGACATGAAAAAAAACTCGATCTGAGGTTGTAGATCAATTCGTGGGCTCAGGATAGTGAAGCCTACTCCCGGAGCCAGCCCCTGATCCTGTCTTCAGTGGCATAGTTCCTGAACAAGCGTACCTTTTCTGATTCCGAAGGGTCGAAAAGAAACTTGCTTATTTCCCGGGTTTTATCCTCCCAGTCAACCTTTTCAAAGGCTGCAAGAGCAGGGGTGATATAGCTTTCAGGACCAGAAAACGTTTGTTTAAGTATTCCGAATTCCAGCCGCTTGCGGATATACTCCGTGTTTGCACGGGTAAGTTTCACCAATTCAATAATATCGTAGAAATCCCTGCCTTTTGCCCTTTCAAGGACGGCACACAATTTAGTAGACAGAATGAAAGAAAGTGGTGCACAGCGAAGGGGAACGAAGACATCAAAACGGCTTAGAATGGAAGTTTCAGGATCATATGTGAAGTCTCCGAATTCATGCTTTTCCGCGTCTATCTTAATAAAGAATTTCCGGTCCGGGGCGCCCCTGACTCCCATTTTTTCCATGATACCAGGGAAGTTCAGGAAGCGGGTGAAGGGGGGACAATCTCCCGGTTTTTTATCAGCGTCCGGTTCTGACTGGATGTTCTGCTTTTTAAGTGATTCTGCAATGTATTTCAGCAGGTTTTGGTGATCCCTGTCCCCATACTCTCCAAGTATATCAAAATCCAGATCCTCAGAGAATCGCCTGAACCCATTGATCAGGCGGAGCCTTGTGCCGCCGATGAATACCAGCCGGGATTGGTATGGACTTCGGTATATGATCTCAAGAACCTTGCATTGCAGGTATTCTTTAATCATGGAACGGTAGGAGGTAATGCCCTTCAGATTCCCGTCGAATTCACTTTGTATATTCTCAAAGTCAAGCATGTCCGAGCAGCTTTAGCAGGGTGATGATTCTTTTTTCAAGGGCTATGGTTTCGAACAAGGCAGCATAAGAGTGGAGTTTTTCGCGATCGAATCCCTCCTTCAATGAGCTTTCGCTGAACCGAAGATCCCTGATCTCTTCTTCCTTGTTGTACCCTGTGCGAAGGTAGAAGAAGTCTGCCAGCGCTTTTTCAGGATCTGCAATTCTCACCTTTCGTCCCTTCGATGCTATTTCCTCCAAACGGTATCCGCAATAATGCTTTTCCCTGAGCCGTGCATACTCATATTCGTGGCCAGCCATGTTGATCCGCAGGGTCCGGGAGGTGCACACCGATGTACTCATATGTACTCCTTCCGGAAGAATTCCATAAAAGGAGAGTGCTGATTCCAAACTGATATAGGATGGGGCATGAACAGCGTTGGCAATGATCCAGGTGCTGTAGGGTTCTTTCAGGAAGTCGGGCAGACAGTACCAGGAGTTGCGGAGCTTTCTGATATAGCCCTTCTGCTGCCATTCATATAGCCTGCGAGGATCCAGATCTGGATATACCACTTCTATGTCCGCCCGGGAAAATACCCCCAGCGGATTCATTCTCTCGATGAAATCAAGAATGATCATAATGCAAATATACGTTAAAAATAACGTAAAATAGAAATATAAATACCAACTGAGCAATCAACATTTTCAAACAAGGAAGAAGCACTATGCGCTGATTTTGTGATATTGAAACGCTGGAATGTGGTGCTCAGTCTCTCCCGGAATGGTATGCTCAAAATACACATGTATGAAGTGTTCAATGAGACTGGAATCTCCACTCCCTCCCCGGAACACCTGCCGCCCCGTATGCCCTGCTCCGCTGGGCACTGAAGCCCTTACCTACTGAGAGGCTCATCAACCCGTTTAGTTATTTCCTGGTCAGCATCCCGGTGGAAAAAACGGACCTCCTGGCCACTTCAGGCCGATTCTGATTGACGAGGCAAATGTTTTGGTGTTCTGAGATTTACATAAAATATTTCATTCCGGCGAAGGATGGTCAACGCTTCCGGTTTTTCCAGTTAACGATAGAATCAGTTAAACCGAATCACCATTCAATCGAGATCACCTCCCTGAACGGTCAACAGATACTCAGCGGAGAGATGGAAGGAACCTCACACCAAATCGACCTCTCCTCCTTCCAGAAAGGAATCTATTTCATCACCATCAGGTCAAAGGATTTTGTAACAACAAGGAAGATAGTCAAGTTGTGATAAGGTCATATGACCTCAGGATAGCCCCCGGTTCACGCTGGGGGTTTTTGTGTCATGATATTTTTTCTATTCGACAGGAGAATACCATTATTTTGCCTTGTCCTCCCCATCGTTTTTCCAGTTTTGGGGATTTTCCGGTCCTGTGTGCATATTCCAGCTTTATTGAGCACCCTTCTCCAATTTAAAATGAGCAA
>CAYVRK010000020.1:55503-80953 GCA_964453785.1 uncultured Bacteroides sp. | reverse complement strand
AGGACGATGTTGGAACCTACCCGGGGCGACCAGGCCAGCAGGATCAGGTCCGGGTGGTCTTCGACATCTTCCATGCGGTTTTCCGTATACCTGGAGTGGGGTGCGGGGAATACATCATCAAAGCCCCTGACCAGGTGGTGCCTCCGGTCGGTGATGTGGTGGTCAAACACCCCGAATGCTTTTTCGGGAAGCGGGTATTTCTTAATACCGTAATGGTAATAAAGACCAGCCTGTGCGCCCCAGCAAATATGCATGGTACTGGATACGTGGGATTTGCTCCATTCCAGAACCTCCGAAAGCTTATCCCAGTAGTCGACCTCTTCAAATTCCAGGTGCTCTACCGGTGCCCCTGTAATAATCAGTCCGTCGTAGCGTTTGTGTTTGATCTCATCAAAGGTTTTATAGAACACCTCCATATGCTCCCTGGGGGTATTCCTGGATTCATGTTCGTCCATGTAGAGGAGGTCTAGCTCCAGCTGAAGGGCCGTATTGGCGAGAGACCTCAGCAGATCAGCCTCAGTCACCATTTTCAGTGGCATCAGGTTTAAGATGGCAATCCTCAGGGGCCTTATATCCTGGTGCAGGGCACGGCCCTCTTCCATGATGAAAATGTGCTCCCGTTTCAGTTCTTCTACCGCCGGGAGATGGGTGGGTACGTTGATAGGCATGTCCGGATCTTTCAAATAATAACTATTGGGAGCCCGAATGGTTCAGACCTCCGGGAAAATCAATTGGAATTCACTTCCTTTTCCCGGGGCAGAATGGACGTGGATCCTGCCATGGTGCAGCCGCAGGATGTGTTGCGAAAAGCTTAGTCCCACACCGGTTCCCTCTTTATGCGTGGAATAGAAGGGAATAAATATATGATCAAGCTGGTCCTCCGGGATCCCCGCGCCGTTGTCCTTCACTGCAAGGAAAGACTCATCTCCCTGTGTCCACGCAGAGAGGGTCAGAAGTGGATCTTTGGCTGACCGGAGTGCATCCAATGCATTTTTTACCAGGTTGATGAGCACCTGTTCGATCATCCTTTCATCCAGTCCGATCTCCATTGTTTTATCCTCACATTCGATCTTAAAACCCATCTGCCCTTTTTCAAAATGCTCCTTGTAAAGCCTCCCGACTCTGTTAAGCAGTTCATATGCCTGGGTAGGTTTTATCTCAAGTTCCGGAACCCGGTAGAGGTTCGAGTAGGCATCAAGGAACCTGGACAGACCGGTGGCCCGGCGATGAATGGTATCCAGTCCGGTCCTCATTTCCAGGATATCCGTTTCGTTTAATTCACTTGCAAGCATCTGTGAAAGATTTCCTGAAAGCAGCTTGATGGGAGTAATGGAGTTGAGGATCTCGTGACGGAGGACCCGCATCAGTTTCTGCCAGGCATCCAGCTCATTCCTGTCGATCTCCCGGCTGATGTCTCTGACCGACACCAGCGTGATCTTCTTCTCTTTGATCCTGAAAACGGATGCCAGGAAGATCATGTGGTGCGTGGTTCCCTGTACAACAATCTTTTGAAGGGTCTCCGTTTTTTTGGCAAGCTGACCCAGCCACTGTGAAAGCCCGGGTGAAATCTCCTCAAGGGCATGGATCTTCCGGAGCTCCTTCAGTTTGAACTGATCGAGGAAAGCCTGGTTGACCAGTTCCACATTTCCTTCCCTGTCAAATGCCATGATCCCGAACTGGATATGGTTTACAGCGGCTTCGAAAAACCTGTTCTCTGCCTCCCTGTCCAGCCTGATCAGCCTGAAGTTTCGGATGATCTCGTTAAATCCGTGATGAATGGCACCAAAGTACGGATCACTGCGCTCTTCGGAAAAACGGAGCGTAGGATCTTCGTTACGCAAGGCAAGGATCAGCCTGAGCAGGTCCCTCCGGATGCGGAGAAGGTAGAGAAAGAGAAAAACAGTTTCCAGGATCAGCAGTACAACCAGGACCGACCAGGTGACCGGGTATTCCGGTTTCTGGAGATAAATTCCCAGGATAACCGAGGTGACCACGATGGAAACTACCACTCCCAGGATGGTCCAGATGAACCTGCTAAATACCATACTTTTTCATTTTCTGGTAAAGTGTGGATCGGTTGATTCCCAGTAATTTGGATGCAGCGCTAACATTCCCGGAGGCACCCCTCAGGGCCTTCTCAATGATCAGCTTCTCATTCTCTTCCAGGTTCAGTGGATTTTCAGGCATGGGGCCCTGCGGCCTGGAAGTCCTGGGGAAAAGGTGTTCGGTCTGAATAACACCCTTTTCAGAGAGGATCACCGCCTTTTCGACGGTGTGTTCCAGTTCCCTGATGTTGCCGGGCCACTGGTGCTGCTGAAGGCTTGCCAGGGCCCCGTCGTTGAGCCTGAGGCCTGACCGGTTATACTGCTCACAATATTTCCTCAAAAAGAACCGGGAGAGCACGGGGATATCTTCTTTCCTCTCCCTGAGCGGAGGGATCTCCAGCTGGATGGCGTTAAGCCGGTAATAGAGGTCCTCCCGGAATGTTTTCCTTTCAATCATTTCCGGAAGCGGAAGATTGGTTGCAGAGATGATGCGTACATCAATTTTGATTGGCCTGGAGGATCCCACCGGATAAACTTCCCTGTTCTGTATGGCTGAAAGCAGTTTACTTTGCAGGGAGAGGGGCAGGTTTCCCAGTTCATCCAGGAAAAGGGTTCCGCCCGAAGCAATGATAAAGCGTCCGTCTCTGTCCTCTTTTGCATCTGTAAAGGCTCCCTTCCGGTGTCCGAAAAGCTCACTTTCAAAAAGGGTTTCAGGGAGTGCTCCCAGATCCACCTTCACAAAAATCTCATTTTTTCTTTCCGAAAGCCGGTGAATCTCTCTGGCGACCACCTCCTTGCCGGTGCCGTTTTCACCCAGGATAAGCACGCTGGCATCGGTAACAGCAATTTTCTTTACCACCTCGTTGACCTCTTTCATGGCAAGCGACTGGCAGTAACACACTGCATAATCCTTTTCGATCTCACCGGTGAGGTGTGCCTGCTTCTTTTTCAGCAGAGAGATCTCCATGCGGCTTTTCCTGAGCTCAAAGGCAGAAGCAACCGTGGAGATGATCTTCTGCTCATCCCACGACTTCATGATGAAGTCAGCAGCACCTTCCTTCATGGACCTTACTGCCAGTTCCACATCGCCATAGGCGGTGATAAAGACCACGGTAGCCAGAGGATCCTTCTCCAGGATCTTATGCAGCCAGAAAATCCCCTCATTCCCCGACGCGATCCCGGCCCTGAAATTCATGTCCAGAAGGATCACATCATAGTCCGTTTTGTCCAGGGCGGAGAGAATCAGGTTGGGATTCCTCAGGGTTTCGATCCTCTCAAACTGCCTGGAAAGAAAAAGTTTAAGTGCAATCAGCAGATCATCGTTGTCATCAACAATCAGTATGGATCCCGATTTCCTGGCCATGGATTATTGCTTTTGTTGTAAATTTACACCATTGTGGGAATATACCTCAGGAGGTGTATGAAAATCCAACACTTATCTATCAAAAATATTTAGCTATACCTCAGAAAAACAATAATTTAGGTTTCCTGGCACGAAATTCTCAATTCATGCGGTAAAACCGTCATATGATCCGCAATTATTTTTTGATCGCCATACGAACTCTCTGGAGAAACAAAATGGTTACCCTGATCAACCTGGTGGGGATGGCCCTTGGTTTCGGGATCTTTGTCTCCCTGTGGATCTGGGTAAGGTTTGATTACAGCTTCGATAAATTTCATCAGGATATCGAATCCATGTACCTGTTGAATACAAGGGTAACCATAAATGGTTCAGAATATACGGTTCAGCGGACCGGAGGTATTTATGCCGAACTTCTCAAATCCAATTTTCCGCAGGTGGTCAGCAGTTGCCGTGTCAGTGAGCCCCAGGAGCTTGAATTTGGGGTGCAAACCGATAGCATTTCCAAAGGCGAAGCCGGCAGTCTGTCCATGAAATATTTCAATGAACCTGAAGTGCTTGCAGTGGACAGTAATTTCCTGGATTTTTTTTCTTTCAGACTGCTGCAGGGCAACCCGGACTTTATTTTCTCAGAAAAGGATCACCTGGTGATCACAGAAAGTATGGCTCATAAACTTTTTGGAGACAGGGATCCCATGGAAAAAGTGGTCAGAATCGGTGAAGGAGGATATTTTAAGGTGGTAGGGGTGACTGAAGATCCCCCTGTGGAGTCATCATACCAGTTTCAAGCGCTGGTGGGCTTTCATATCATGGAAGAACTTGGATATCCCATTCATGGATATGGAGGGACCATGTTTTATACCAATGTTAAGATTGCTCCCGGGACTGATCTGGCTGCTTTGAATAAAGAGATCAATGATCTGGTGGATGAGAATTTTGATTCCGACCTGGAAGCCACCTATTTTCTGGATTTATTCACCCGGAACCATTTACATGGAGAGACCAAGGGGATCATCGGATTCTATTTAAACCTGATCATGTCGCTGGTGATCCTTTCCATTGCATGCATCAATTTTATCAACCTGACCACGGCCTATTCATCCGGTCGGATCAGGGAGATCGCCATCCGGAAGAGCGCTGGTGCGGGAAAGCTCCAACTGGTCATCCAATTCATGGGAGAAACATATCTACTGCTTCTGGTGGCCTTTTACCTGGGCCTGTTCCTGGCCGAACACCTGGTCCCCGCTACAGCCCGATCATTTGGTGTTTCTATGGAAGCAGACTATTCGGATTTTTCATTCTGGCTGCAGATTGCTGGGATTTTTCTTTTAACAGGACTGCTGGCAGGATTGTACCCCGCTTTCAAGATAGCCGGGTTCAAACCCCTTGTGTTCATTGCTTCCAGGTCCGGTAAAAGCAGGCAACGGGGGAGCAGGTCCAGGAAAGTACTGATCGTACTTCAGTTTACCTTCTCGGTGATCTTTATCATCATATCGGTGTTCGTCATCCGGCAGTATGCCTATCTCAAAGAGGCCGACCTTGGATTTAACAGGGAGGATGTGATCTATATCCGGACCAAAGGGAAAGCGTGGGAGCACTATTCGCTGATCAAAAGGGATTTGGAGGAGCTGCATTTCGTGGAAGGAGTTGCTTCGGGCTCGGATATCCCGGTGATCGTTAACCGTGGGGAGATTGACTGGGGAGAGCGGGAAGGTGAGCACAACAAGATTGCCAGGGTTTTATGGACAGACCCGGGGTTTCTTTCCACCTTTGAAATCGATCTGTTAAAGGGAGAGTACTTTACCTATGACCGTGACAGCCTGAATTATGAATACGTGGTGGTAAACCAGGCGCTGGCGGAGTTGATGGGCTGGGAGGATCCC
Organism: uncultured Bacteroides sp.; assembly: GCA_964453785.1. Taxonomy (GTDB): domain Bacteria; phylum Bacteroidota; class Bacteroidia; order Bacteroidales. The sequence continues at coordinate 75,665 of CAYVRK010000020.1, read as the reverse complement.
GTCGGGATGACCTTTTATATGTGGGGCAGTGACCTGCACGTTCTGGGAGTCACTGAAAACATCAATTTCTTCCCATTCAACCTGGATGTTTTCGGGAATGAGGCTTTGATTTACCTGTACGATCCTGTCCGGGAGTACATCTTTGTCAGGGTCAGGCCCGGCATCACACCGGAACAGATGGCTGGAATTGAATCGGTCTTTAACAAATACAATCCCGGTTATGCTTTCGAATCCGATTTTGTAAGCGAATTCAGATTTGCAGCCCAGGAAAACAGCGATGGGATCTCGTTTATTTTTAAGCTGTTCTCCTTTCTTGCCATTTTTATCGCTGCCATGGGACTGATCGGGCTCTCCGTATTTAACAACAGCCGCAGAACCAAGGAGGTGGGCATCCGGAAATCCATGGGAGCCCATACGGGGACCATTATGAAACTGTTGTTGTCGGAGTTTCTGAAACTGGTCATTCTGTCCAACCTGATCGCCATCCCCATTGCATACTTCCTCCTGTTCAAAGGATTTCAGTTCTTCAGCTACAGCGTGGATCTGAAGATCTCCGTGTTTGTTACAGTATTCCTGCTTTCGCTGCTGCTTTCGCTGGGGGTGGTATCCTTTCATGCCTTTCGCACCGCCAGATCGAATCCGGTGGACAGCCTCAGATATGAATAGTTGAAACGATTTTTTCACCAGGTTCTTGCCGGGATAAAATTATTCCTTATATTCGCCTGGCATAGCACCTTTGAATAAATTCGTAACACGATGTCGGTAGTCCGCTTTGGGGTTTCGTTCGAAAAAGATGTCCTGGATGCTCTGGATGAATATGTGCTGGAGAATCAATTCTCCAACCGTTCCCAGGCACTCCGGCAGCTGGTGAACAAGCACATCGTGGAGAAAAAGTGGCAGTGCAACAACCAGGTTGCCGGTGCGTTGACCCTTGTGTATGACCACCACAAAAGAGATATCGCCAACCGCCTGGCTGAAATCCAGCTGGGTTACCAGGAAGAGATTATTTCAGCACAGCGGTATACGCTGAACGAGAACCACAGCATGGAGGTAATCGTTCTCAGCGGGATCTCGGCCAGGCTGACCAAGTTGTCGGAAAAGCTGATCTCTGAAAAGGGGATTCAGCATGGGAAACTGAATATGACCAGATTTGATTAGTATGAATAGACAGACAGAGAAGAAGTTTAAGCATCTGGAGAGCTGGTTTGATGACCTCCCTGGGTCCATTGTGGCGTTTTCGGGAGGAATAGACTCCTCCCTGGTGCTTTTTCTGGCCCGCAAATGGCAGGGCAGGGAGAGAACGGTGGGGGTGATCTCCAAATCTGAGAGTTTAAAAAGCAAGGATTTTGATCTTGCCCAGTCGTTCAGCAAGCAATACGATATCCACATGGAGGTGATCGTTACACGCGAACTGGAAGATGAGCGGTACAACGAGAATCCCATCAACCGCTGCTTTTTCTGTAAGGATCATTTATACAATGATCTGCAGTCCATCCGGGACAGCTATCCGGGCTTTGAGGTGTTGAACGGAACCAACTCGGATGACTACGGTGATTACAGGCCCGGTATGAAAGCTGCTGCCAAATACGAGGTCCTTTCCCCGCTGGCCGAGTGTCTTATTACAAAGGAGGAGATCAGGGAGATAGCCAGGGAGTTCGGATTGCCCAATTGGGACAAACCGGCCAGTCCGTGCCTCAGCTCAAGAATTCCCTATAACCATAAGATCACCCGTAAGAAGCTGGTGGAAATTGAAAAGGCCGAGGAGTTGCTCAATTCATTTGGATTTGAGGATGTCCGGGTACGGCACTATGGCGACCATGGAAAGGTTGAGGTAGCAAAAGAAGATGTTCCCAGGCTGCTTGCAATGAAGGATTCTGTGGTGGAGAAGATCAGGGAAGTGGGATTTGCTGATGTGGTCATTGATGAGGAGGGACTGGTTTCCGGGAAACTGAACCGCATCATAAAAAGTACTTAGCTCAGTGCTCAGTGCAAAAAAAAGAAAAAAGTGAAAAGGATACTATACTATGATTGTTTTGCAGGGATCAGCGGGGATATGAACCTGGGTGCCCTGGTGGATGTGGGTGTTGACCCGGATTTTCTCAGGCAGGAGCTGGGAAAGCTGAACATTGACGGATTCAGGCTGGAAGTTCAGCCCGATATGAGAAAAGGGATCAGCGGGACAAAAGTGACCGTGGTGATCGAGAATCCTGAAAATGAAAAGCACCGGCATCTGAGGCATATAGAGGAACTGATCAACAACAGTAAATTGTCTGACAGGATCAAGAAAAAATCGCTGGCTATTTTCAATCAGGTGGCTGACGCCGAAGCCAGGGTTCACAACATATCCAAGGAGAAGGTGCATTTCCATGAGGTGGGTGCCCTGGATTCCATTGCGGATATCGTGGGTGCTGCCATTTGCCAGGAATACCTGGAAGTAGATGAGATCCGCTGTTCGGCGGTTCAGCTGGGTGGCGGTTTTGTGCAATGTGCCCATGGAATGATGCCTGTTCCGGCTCCTGCCACTGCCGAGATTGTGGCGGCCATGCCTGTAAAAACAGGACTTGTGGACTATGAGACTACAACACCAACCGGAGCGGCCATTCTTGCAGCCACGGTGGATCGCTTCTCCACCGAGGTGGAGCTGACCATCACAAAGACCGGGTATGGGATCGGACAGAAGGACGGGGAAATACCCAACGTGCTCAGGGTCTACCTGGCAGAGAGCAATGAGGGAGGAAACGGGGACTTTGCGGTTGAACAGGCCACGGTCATTGAGTGCAACATTGATGACATGAGCCCTGAATGGTTCAGCCATGTGCAATCAAAATTGTTTGATGCAGGAGCAGCTGATGTTTGGATGATTCCCATTGTCATGAAAAAATCGAGGCCTGCCCATCTGCTTGGTGTATTGTGTGATCCTGCAGGGAGTGATCACATGAAGGAGATCATTTTCACTGAAACCACCTCCATCGGGCTGAGGGAATATTCAGTCAGCAAGAGCATGCTGAGAAGAGAGATCAGGGTGGTTCAGACCCGTTTCGGCGATATTCCTGTGAAGCAGAGTTATTACGGGGGGAAACTGGTCAATGAGAAACCTGAATTCGAGCCCTGCAGGGAAGCAGCTATTGCACATCATGTGACTCTCGAAGAGGTTCAGAAAGAGGTATATAAAAAACTGTAATGGAGAAACCGGAACTCATCAAGTTGCTTGAATTGTTCAAGAGCGGCGAACTGAAACAGGAGGATGTTACGGAGAAGCTTTTAAGCCGGGGCGTGGAAGAGCTTGGGTTTGCTGCAATTGATACGGACCGTACCAAAAGGACAGGTATTCCTGAAGTGATCTACGCAGCAGGGAAGACTGCGGACCAGGTGGCAGAGATCGCCGAAAGGATGGTGGAGCGGGGAATCCCCGTGCTGGTCACCCGTGCCGGCCGCGAAGTGTATGATACCGTGCGCAGGAAGATCCCGGAAGCCGTTTATCATGAGCAGGCAAAGGCCATCATTTACCAGCCCGAAAAAACGAAGCCCACAGAAAGTTATATCGCGATCGTTACTGCCGGTACATCTGATATTCCTGTGGCAGAAGAGGCCGGGATCACAGCCGAATTCCTGGGCAACCGGGTGGAGCGCATCTATGATGTGGGGGTGGCCGGCATTCACAGGTTGTTTCACAGAATGGAGTTGATCAGGGGTGCCCGGGTGATTATCGTGGTGGCAGGTATGGAAGGCGCACTGGCCAGCGTGGTGGGTGGTATGGTGGATAAACCGGTGATCGGGGTACCGTGCAGTACGGGATATGGAGCGAATTTCGGGGGTGTCTCCGCCTTGCTCTCCATGTTGAACAGCTGTGCGACCGGCGTCAGTGTGGTGAACATCGACAACGGATTCGGGGCTGCTTGCCAGGCCAGCCTTATCAATAAGTTGAAAGGTGAAAGGTAAAAGGTGAAAGTAAAAAGATTTAGAAATGAGTGAGATGCATGTACTGTTGGTTTCGGCGGCAACCCTGGGGGTGATCCATACCCTGCTGGGTCCTGATCACTACCTTCCGTTTATTGTATTGAGCCGGGCCAGGAACTGGACAAAAAGCAGGACTCTCTGGATTACCTTTTTTTCAGGAATCGGGCATGTGACCGGTTCGGTGGTCCTGGGTATTATCGGCATAGGGATGGGGCTCAGCCTGAGTAAACTGGAAGCCCTGGAGGCCGGAAGGGGTAACATTGTGGGCTGGATGCTCATTGCATTTGGTGTACTCTATAGTGCATACGGACTCTATAAATATTTGAAACGGGGTGCCCATGTTCATCTTCCGGCATTCCTGCGTCCGAAATCCATCAGGCACAAAGACCTGCACCTGAGTGAAGAGATGAAGGAGGGGAAAGATGCAGGAAGCATCACCCCCTGGATCCTTTTCCTGATCTTTGTATTTGGTCCTTGCGAGGTACTTATTCCCATGCTGGTGTATCCGGCTGCTGAGCATAACGCACTGGGTGTATTTCTTGTGGCCCTGATCTTTGGAACTGCAACCATATCGACCATGCTGATGGTTGTGTATCTCGGATACAGGGGAGTTTCCATGCTCAGGTTCAAGGGGAAGGAGCACCAGATCCATCTGCTGGCCGGTCTGGTGATCCTGCTGGCCGGTGCAGGGATGCAATTTCTTGGATTGTAGTCTCCCCATTTTCTGCTATATTCACCACCATTTTTACAACAACGGTAACGAAATGCCGTAATTATCGTATCATGTAATTATATGAAACTAACATACTCAACCTGCAGTCTATTTATTGTGCTCTTAATCATTACTGCAACACCCAGACAAGCATACGGACAGATCGATTACAGCCCCGGCTCCCAGATGAGGTATCTGAAAGGGAAAGATGCAGCCGGACTCACGGTAAACTGGATCAACAGCAGTTTTGATGATTCGGGATGGGCCCTGGGGAATGCTCCCATCCGCTATGGGGACGGCACCCTAGGAACAGTTCTGGATGATATGATGAACAACTATTCGGTGGTTTACATGCGTTCCAAATTTACAGTGGAAAATCTGACCTTGCTGGATGACATTGTACTGGACATTGACTATGATGACGGATTTGTGATCTGGATTAACGGACAGCGTGTGCTAAGTGAAAATGAACCTGCCATCCTTTCGTACAATGCATTTGCATCGGGACAGCATGAATCAGGTGTAGCTGATACCTTCAAACTGGAGCCTGGCACGGTTGATCTGGTGGAGGGCGAAAATACCCTGGCCATACAGGGTTTTAATATAAGCCTGGAGAGCAGTGATTTCATGATGAACCTGGGAATCCATGCAGGTCTCATTGAACCGGTGCTTCAGGATACCGTGGGCCTTCATTTCAGTGAGCCATCCGGATTTTACGATGAACCCTTTTACCTGGATATCACTCCGTCAAATCCCGATTGGGATGTGGTTTACACCCTGGACGGCAGCAATCCCCAGTACTCGGAAACCGCCATCGTTAGAGCAGATATGGCCCATATCCTCATAGATCCGGCCAGTACCACCGGAAGGCCTGCCACTCCCGCAGTGGTTGTCAGGGCCTCCTCGGACATGACCGGAATCAAATCCTCTGTGCCTGAATCGAGGACCTATGTTTTTCTTGATGAGGTCATGGACCAGGGATATCCCGGAGGCGACTGGCCCTCCACGAATATCAACGGCCAGATTATCGACCTGGCCATGGACCCCAGGGTGGTGTACCATCCTGCATACATGAACGAGATGGAGGTGGCCATGACCGATGTGCCAACGATTTCGCTTGTCACTGATTTGGATAACCTGTTTGATCCGGCAACCGGAATTTATGTGAATGCATACGGCCATGGATTTGAATGGGAAAGGGAGTGTTCGGTTGATCTGTTCTATCCCGACGAATCAGATGATGGATTCAGTGTGAACGCAGGGCTCAGGATCAGGGGAGGCTGGAGCAGGCATAATGATTTTCCCAAGCACTCTTTCCGACTTTTCTTCAGGTCCCAGTATGGCGATGCGAAATTATATTATCCGCTTTTCGGGGATGAAGGGGTGGACCGGTATGATAAAATTGACCTGAGAACTTCCCAGAACTATGCCTGGGCACAGGGGGACAGCCGCAATACATTCCTCCGTGATGTTTTTTCAAGGGATCTGCAAAGGGATATGGGTCAGCCGTATACCCGGAGCAGGTATTACCACCTTTACCTGAACGGGATGTACTGGGGGCTTTTCCAGACACAGGAGAGGTCCGAAGCACGTTTTGCTGCCGATTACCTGGGTGGCAACACGGAAGACTATGACGTCATCAAGGTGAATACCGAGGACTGGAGTTACAGGATTGAAGTTACAGACGGGAATATAGATGGCTGGTCCCAGATCTGGGACCTGTGCCAGAAAGGATTCAGCGACAACGCAGATTATTATTTCCTGATGGGAAGGAATAAGGATGGAAATCCGGTTGCCGGGGGTAAGGTACTGGTGGATATGGACAATCTGATTGATTATATGCTTTCCATCTTTTATACAGGGAATTTTGATGCCCCAACTTCATCTTTCGGCGGCAACAATGGTCCCAATAACTTCTTTGCAATCAAGAACCGGAAGGATCCTTCACAGGGGTATACCTTTTACAATCATGATGCTGAACACTCCCTTTTTCCGGAACCGGCCAGCCCGGGGATCGGATTGAATGAGGACCGTGTGAACCTGAATATGTCAGTTTCCGGTTTTGATGCTTTTCATCCCCAGTGGCTGCATAAAAAACTCACTGCAAATGCGGAGTATCGCATGCGGTTTATGGATCGTGCTTCCCATTTCATGGAAGGGAACGGCGCGCTTACACCCGGCGAAAACCAGGCCAGGCTTGATAAGCGCATCAGTGAAATTGAGAAGGCCATGATCGGGGAATCGGCCCGGTGGGGAGATGCCAAAACAAGCAATCCTTATACCCGGGATGACAACTGGATCCCCGAGGTGAATAAAATGGTCAATGATTTCTTTCCATACAGGACCGATATTGTAAAAGCACAACTCGATAACGGAGGTTTGTATGCAAGTCTGGATGCTCCCGTCTTCTTCAGGGATGATGTGATCACATATGAAGCTGAAGTTTCGGTTGGAGCGGAATCCGTAGATCTCCGGGTGGCAAACTCCAACAGTTCGGGGACCATCCTTTATACCACCGATGGTAGTGATCCGCGCCTGCCCGGTGGAATGGCCAACCCACTGGCGGTCTCAGGGGGAACCAACGAAGTGGTATTGCATTTTGACAGGTCAGCGGTATTGAAGACCAGGATCCAGTACCAGGATGAATGGAGTGCGATCAAAGAGATCAGGTTCTTTGCTGAAACGGAAGATTATACGAACCTTGTTGTCACGGAACTGCATTATCACCCAAAACCACTGGTGATTCAGGGAGACACTACTTTTGGCAAGGACATGGAATTCATCGAGTTCAAGAATACAGGCGACGATGCCATTTACCTTGGCGGCCTGGTTCTCGATTCGGCGGTTTATTACGAATTTCCAGGGGATGCAATCGTACCGCCGAAACAGTTTTATGTGGTGGCTTCCAAGCCCTCTGCATTCTTTCTGCGTTACGGCCTGACTGCCTCCGGAAATTATTCCAGGAATCTCTCCAACGGGGGAGAGGAGATATTGCTCAGGGAAAGTGATGGGAATCCTTTGATCCATTTTTCCTTTTCGGATGTGCCTCCATGGCCCATTGAGCCGGACGGTGAAGGCTATTCCCTTGTATCCGCAGTTCATGATCCTGATGGGAATCCGGCAGATTACAGGTACTGGAGGGCTTCCGCCTATATTGGGGGTTCGCCTTTTAAAGATGACCCATCCACGGCGAATAATCAACCAATGTATGCCAGTCAGCCCGATATCCTGCTCTATCCCAATCCCACATCAGGATTGCTATATGTGCAGTGGCCGGATGGCAGCATCCCCGGTGAGGCCACCATTCAGCTTTACAGTCTGAACGGAAGCCTGTTGTACCGGACCGATATTTACAATGAGCAGCAGTTCAGCATTGGACATCTGAATCTTTCCTCAGGGGTGTACATTGTCAGCATTACAACGCAGGGACAGACATTCAGGAAGAAGATTATATACAGGTAAGGTAGCAGATAGCAGATAGCAGATAATAGGTAACAGGCTCTTTTTAGTGTGTCTGGATCTTATACAAGTATTTGCTTGTGCGCATATAGATGGCTTTGCCGGCGATGGCGGGTGTGGCCCAGATTTCACCATCCAGGCTGTTTTCAGCCACCTGTTCCATCTTATTTCCTGCTTTCATCACATAGGTTGTTCCTTTGGTGGAGCTGAAGTAAACATGGCCGTCTGCGTAAACGGGTGAAGAATGGAATTTGCCCTTCATTTTTTCCGACCAGACAGTCTCTCCGGTCCGGGCATCCAGGCAATACATCATGGATTCGGAATCAATGGTGTACAGCAGGTTGTCGATCACAACGGGCGACAACAACTGCAGGATGGGTGAGTTCACCCTCCAGAGCACATGTGTCTGTTCCACATCCCCTTCCCCGGAGGGATCCACTGCCAGCAGTTCCGCTTTTTTTTCACCCTCCTTATCGGTTTCAAAGCCCACATAGAAGTAAACGATCCCGTTGCTCTCAGTGGGCATGGCGATGGTGGAGTCTTCGCCGTGGACAATGCGCCAGACTTCCCTGCCTGTTTCTGCATCGTATGCAATGCAGGCGGCCGACCCGTTGCTGATCATCAGGTCACGCCCGTTTACTGTGACAATGATGGGGGTGATGTATGCTTTTTTGCCGATATACTCCAGCCGGTCGTAAAGTTCCTTCGGGCGTTCGGTTTTCCAGATGGTCTCCCCGGTATGTTTGTTCAGTGCTGCAATATACTGGATGTCTGATCCTTCCATGTGGACAATCAGCATGTCTTTGTAAATGAGCAGGGAGGACCCGGGGCCCTGGATGTGTTCCACCTGCATGTCGGTTCTCTCCCACAGGATTGCACCGTTTCGGGCATCCAGGCAGGCAGTGCCATATCTTCCGAAATGCATGTAGACCCGGCCTTTTTCTATGGCCGGAGTTGGCGTGGCATAGGTATTGATTGAATGTTTCCTGTAGAGTGTGTCGGGATTGAACAGGAGGATGTTATAGATGATTGCTCCCGTTTCCGTATCCGCGCAAATGGCCCTCATTTCCCTGCCATCGTCTGTTGCGGTGGTAATCCAGACCTGGTTTCCCAAAACAACGGGGGAGGACCAGCCTTTTCCCTCAATGGCAGTTTTCCATGCAATGTTTGTGGAGTCATTCCAGTTGACAGGAACTCCTGTCTCTGTTGATATTCCGTTTAAATCATTTCCCCTGAAGTGGGTCCAGGAAGAGGGCTCCTGACTGATCAATGGAATGCAGACTAAAAAGGCGGCAAGGATCAGAAAGGAAAGGGGGCGAAGAGACGGCATGTTTTAAGAGTCATGGTGAACCCGAATATAGGGAAAATCCGGATCAATCCTTCACACAGCGGACCGATGAGCCTTCCCCGGCATTTCCCTGGTGTCGATCGATACCAGTCTGGTCCGTTGCCATTTGCCTGAGCCACGGAGAGGATCCTTCCAATGAGGATGTCCAGATGACGGCGAAAACACCCTTTCCGTTAAAATCGCCAATGTTGTTCATGCTGCCGGCTGGCAGTGCGGTAAATCCTGATTCATTGGTGGCACCCTGATTGGGCTCATTCCAGAACTCAAAGCCGGTTGCCTTTAGCTTTCCACCCTGGTCCATGCCCCGCCAGCCCTCTATATCAGCTTCTGTTCTGGTCATACCAAGGCTTGTCTCGAGCACCTTCCATTCTTCGTCACTGGGTATATGCCAGCCATCCGGACAAACACCCTGGGAGTTCTCGGTATTAATGTATTGCATCATCTCTTCCCAGCTGTACAATGCTCCATACTGATCGCAGTAAGACTGTTTGTTCTGGTAACAAAATTTTTGAATGGTTCCGTCATCGGATGCATTCAGGCCTCCATTGATCATGGTCCCTATTTCCAGGTTCTCGGCCATCCAGACCTGTTCCCCGATTTTGACTGTCTGGTAGGTTTTTCCGTTTCTTTCATCATACAGGGGGGCAGAACTGCTCGGCGTTCTGAAGGTCCTCCCGCCCCCGTAAGCGGTCCCTGCGATGTTGATGGCAAAGGCCCTTACATAATAGTCTGTATCCGGGGCAAGCCCGTTCATGGTCCCCGTATAGGTTCCTGTTCCCTGTCCCTCCGTGGTATGGCTGTCGTCAATGGTGGGATCCTGGGTTGTACCCCAGCAAAGGCCGCGTTCCATGATGGGTGATCCCCCATCCGAGGCCACATTGTATTGACACTGGGCGGAAAATGCCGTCACATTGATCACCCCGCCGGTCTCCACCACAGGCAATTGTGGGGTAAGGGTTGTAAACTCTTCAGGTTCACCGTATTTCCGGTTTTCATCATCCTCAGCGTAGGCCCATACATAATAGGCAGTGGATGGTTCCAGGTTCTCGATAAGGGTATTGAAGGAACCTTTCTGATCCGCTCTGCCCATGCTGTTGCAATCGACCGCTTCTGCAGGATTCGGGGTCAGGGACCAGCAGAAACCATGTTGTGAAGCCCCCGAGGGTCCTGCATCCAGCAGCGATCCTGCGGCCCTGCATGAGTTCACAGTTATTTCCGAGACCCCCTCGGTTTTTACAATGATCTCCTGGCTGACCTCAAATTTTTTACAATGGGTCAGGAAGAGTCCGCACAGGACCATCAGCAGCATGGCTCCCAGGTTGGTCAATTGCTTGTATCGTGCAGGGTAAATCATATATGGTTATTGCTGGTTGCTCTTTTTTAAGAATATAAATTCGCCCCCCTCATCACCCACCTTATCGATCTCGCCATAAAGAGGCATGGCATCACTGTTGTTGATCACTGCAATCCGGAAGCTGGAAAACAGTTCTTCGGAGGAGAGATAGGTCTCCTTGTTCTCCTCCAGTCTCCGGATCAGGAATTTGGTAAACTGACTCTCGTCCGGTACAGCGGTCAGGTTGCCGCTGGTCATGGCTTTTCTGCTGGGGAGTTCATAGAGTTTCTCGTAGGCTTTGTCCGTGTTGCTAAAGGCCGACCTGGTTTTAAAAATGGATCCTCCAAAACAGGCATCGGTAATCAGCAGGGTGTGTCTGGAATGGATCTCTTTCAGGTAGTCCTGCAGGGCGCTGTTCCTGAACCAGTTGGTCTTTTCATACCGGTCGGCATCCGAGGGAAGCCAGTAGCCATTGCTGGATCCTTCATCCCACAAGCCATGGCCGGCATAGAAGATCAGCAGGTTGTCATTGGGTGTTACCAATGCAGCCATTTCATCCAGGCTCCGGCACAGTTCTGCCCTCGTGGCATTTTTCAGGAATTTGATGTGCTCTTCCTTGAACTGGTAGTCTTTTACCAGGACATTGTAAAGGTTCCCGGCATCCCTGATGGGATTGTCCAGGTCGGAAATCTCCTTGTCTCTGTATTGATCGATACCAATAATCAATCCGTAATATTTGGATTCGGTGGAAATCCGGTCAGCCAGAGTTACCACCGGCGGTACGTATTCAACCACGAAGATCTGCTCGGTCAGGTTGTCTTTCCGGTCCATGACCACAATCCTGAACTGGTTTTCACCGGGTTTCAGTTCCAGCCGGGAGGTGAATATCCCGGTTTCGGAGAGGGATTGCATTTCGGAGTTGACCGATACAAAACTGATGCCCGAGTTGTCCGTGGCTTTCGCGATCAGGTCCATTTCGGGTTGCTTGGTCACATGTTTGAACCCTGCCGGGATCTTCGGTGAAAGGTATTCGAGCACCGGGGGATCTGTATCCGGAACCTCCTTGATCTCAGTTTTAGGCAGGTTGCTGATCCTGAGGCTCGATTTCACACTTTTGACTTCCTGGGCAAACAGATTGCTTCCTCCCAGGAAAAGGGCCAGAATCGTCAGATACATTGTTGCTTTCATCAGCTTTTCAATAACAGATGTTTAAAACACGTAGCGCATTGCGACCAGCGGGACCTTGTTTACCGGTTCCACACCGGTGCCGATTGAGAAGCCTTTCGGATGATCTGAAACCCGGTTCTGTTTCTTTTCTGAGGTACCCAGAATGGTCCATGCCAGGTCCACCACCCAGACACCCAGGGCAGCATATCCCAGCATTTGTGAAGTCCTCTTCGTACCATAAGCCTGGTCGAACAGGTCATCCTTTGCATCCGGATGCTCAGGATCCAGGTAATTTTGGTAGGTGGACCATGATTTCCTGTTGAGATACACCGAGCCTGCCAGACAGCCGTATCCGACCACACCCCTGAGCCAGTGAGGCTTTCCAGGATTGATCCTGGAAAGACCGAGTCCCGGAAACGCAATGGACTGGGCTATAATCAGGGTGCGGTTGTACTCATTCTGATCCGGTTGGGCCTCATCCTTTTGCTCATCCTTTTGCTCTTCGGGGGGAACAACAGCCACAGGAGCAGCTTCCGGCAGGGCATAGACCTCTACGAAGATATCTCCGTCAAGGAAGACGCTGTCGGCTTCCATATCCCAGATGATCTGTTTGTTTCCACCGCCGCTCACCCCTTTACCGATATCACCGGAAAGCGATCTGGCCGGGACTTCCTTCCCGTTTTCATAGGTGATATCGATCCTGACAGTGAATGTCTCCGACCGGGTACTGTTGAGCAAGTCAAATTCAATATGCACTTTCCCGTTTTTCAGCGAAAGTGCAGGGGGGGATACTTCCACATGAGTCTGGGCCCTGAGGGATGGAAAGGCGCAAACCAGGACAATGGCAAGTAATAATTTGGCCGTAATATTCATTGCAGTAAAGTAAATATAATGCGCAAATCAATCAAACACAAATAATCGCCCTGCAGGCTACTCTTCAAAAGCAGCGTCAAAATTGATGTCTGAAGGCGGGAAATCCATATCCTTCACAAAATCACAAGCCTCGGCAGCACCATGTTCACGGTCCATACCGCTGTCTTCCCATTCCACCGAGAGGGGACCCCTGTAGCCGATCCGGTTCAGTGCCCGGATGATCTCTTCGAAACGGATGTCTCCCCTTCCAGGGGACCTGAAATCCCAATAACGGCCAGGAGTCCCAAATTCGGTATGACCGCCGAATACCCCTGCCTCCACGGGAACATCCGACCAGCCCGCATCCTTCATGTGCACATGGAAAATCTTCTCAGCGAATGTGGTGATAAATCCCACGTAATCCACTCCCTGGTAACCCAGGTGCGAAGGATCGTAGTTGAAACCGAAGGCAGGGTGGTTGTTCAGTGCCTCCAGGGCTCTTCTTGCCGATGCGATATCGAAAGCGATCTCTGTGGGATGAACCTCAAGGGCATATCGGATACCCATCTTCTGGTAGGCATCCAGAATGGGTTTCCACCGGTCGGCAAATGCCTTAAATCCAGCATCGATCATGGATGCCGGGGTGGGGGGGAAACTGTAAAGCAAATGCCAGATCGGACTTCCTGTAAAACCGTTCACTACCGTCACACCCAGCCGTTTTGCTGCCTCGCCGGTTTTGATGATCTCTTCTGCAGCCCGCCTGTTCACACCTTCGGGATCGCCGTCTCCCCAGACATAGGCAGGAAGAATGCCCTGGTGCCGCTCATCGATCCGGTCAGAGACCGCCTGTCCCACCAGGTGGGTGGAGATGGCATGGACCTCCAGCCCGTATCTGGCAAGCAGGGACCGCTTCTCCTTGCAATATTGTTCATCGGCTTTGTCCACTTCGAAGTGGTCACCCCAGCAGGCCAGTTCCAGGCCGTCATATCCGAATGCTTTGGCTTTCTTACACAGTGTTTCCAGGGGCAGATCGGCCCACTGGCCGGTAAAAAGTGTAACTGCACGTTTCATATCAATTCGATCATTTATATTTTACATTTTCGCATTGGCATTCAGTACTCAGTACTCAGTACTCAGTATCAGGCACTAAGTACTATAATTCCCTGATCCAGATGTTCCTGTAAGCAACAGGATTGCCATGATCCTGTAACATCAGCGGCAGTTTATCTGCATGTGGCTTGTATGTATGCAGGCCGATGAAGTCGGTGGTCCCTGTAATCGCAACATGGTTCTGGATCAATACGCCATTGTGGATCACTGTGATGTAGGCAGGGTAACTAACCGAACCGTCTTCCTTGAATACGGGTGCCTTAAAAATGATGTCATAGGTTTGCCACTCTCCGGGAGGAAGGCAGGCATTCACAAGTGGTGCGTGGTCCTTGTAAATGCTGCCAGCCTGTCCGTTGTAATAGGTTTCACTTTCATAGGAGTCGAGTACCTGGACTTCATACTGGCTCATCAGAAATATCCCGCTGTTTCCGCGGCCCTGTCCGTCACCAACGACTACTGCCGGCGCACGCCACTCGATATGAAGCTGAACATCGCCAAAGCTCTGCTTGGTTTTAATTCCGCCGGATTTGGGTTTTACGGTAAGAATATCACCGGCATCCCATGTAGCCGGACCCTCATTTTCATTTTCCCATTTGCTGATGTCCTCAGCACCACCATACAATACAATGGCATCGGAAGGCGGCATTGTACCCTTCCCCGGGGTGACTTTTTGAGGTTTTCTGGACCAGTCCTCGGTGTCTTCCGGTTTCATCCCGGTGGTCTGGCACTGGGCATTTAATAAAGCAAATGAGAGAATTGCAAGCGCAGTGGGCTTTTTCATATCTGGTATGATTGTTAGAGTTAATAGATATCGTGCCTGCTAATTTAATAAAGATTGCGGATTGTTACTGCAGAAAATTCACTTCCGGGTTTACTTTAAAAGGAGATACTCCGGTGCAGAATCCGCGGGCCATGGCCATGATGAAGAAGGAGAATCCCACCAGAAGTGTGCGCATCATGACAGAATATGCCTACCAGCTGGTGGAAAAAATGAATGGAATTTATCTTTCGGAAGATAAAACTACGGTTTTGTTCTATTACAGGAACAGTCAGTACCGGCGGACCTTAGTGGATTACCTGAGGTATGGCCGGATGTTTCTCAAAGCCATTCGGCCTTCACAATTGATTCCTACCCTGAAACGGGAAAAATATATCAAGAGCCTGCGGCAGAAATATGACGATTACATCTGTGTCTGGTTTCTGGAACGAAAACTCAGAGCCTAAAGATTCACTGCCAGCCAGTTTCCTACCTCTGAGGTCTTGTATGCTTTCCCTTCTGCAATGTCTT
This sequence comes from uncultured Bacteroides sp., assembly GCA_964453785.1. Lineage (GTDB taxonomy): Bacteria > Bacteroidota > Bacteroidia > Bacteroidales. The sequence continues at coordinate 60,439 of CAYVRK010000020.1, read as the reverse complement.
CGGTGACAAAACCTTTAGTGATGGAGCGGTCCACCACATCCCTGACGGCCTTTGCCTCGTCGGTAAGGTCCAGGGCGAGCTCTAGCAGCATGGCTGCAGAAAGAACGGTGGCCAGCGGATTGGCAATGTCTTTTCCGGCTGCCTGCGGGTAGGAGCCGTGGATGGGTTCGAATACCGAAGTATGGATACCAACGGACGCCGAAGGCAGTAGTCCCAGTGATCCGGTAATCACACTGGCCTCATCCGATAGGATATCACCAAACATGTTCTCGGTCACCATCACATCGAATTTTCTGGGCCACTGGATGATCTGCATGGCCGCGTTGTCCACGAACATGTAATCCACCTCGATATCGGGGTGGGAGGGTGCCATTTCCTGGGCAATCTCTCTCCAGAGCCTTGAGGTGGCCAGCACATTGGCTTTGTCCACCACAGTCAGGCGCTTGTTCCGCTTGGCTGCGTATTCAAATCCCAGTTCCAGGATCCGCTCGACCTCTGGCCTGGTATAGACACAGTTGTCGAAAGCCATGTTCAGGTCCTCGGACCGGCCTTTGTCCCCGAAATAGATGCCGCCTGTCAGTTCGCGCACCACCACAAAATCGGCCCCTTCAACCAGGTCGCGGCGCAGGGGAGATTTGTGGAGCAGGGAGGGGAAGGTGGTTACCGGGCGGATGTTTGCATAAAGCCCCAGTTTCTTGCGCATGGCCAGCAGGCCCTGTTCGGGCCTGACTTTGGCTTTGGGATTGTTGTCGTATTTGGGATCGCCGATGGCTCCGAAAAGCACAGCATCGGAGTCCATGCAGAGCCGGTGGGTCTCTTCGGGATAGGGATCACCAACCGCATCGATGGCACATGCACCGGTGAGAGCCTCTGTGAAGACAAAGTTGTGGTTGAACTTTTTCCCTACAGCCTTCATTACCTTGATGGCCTGCTCAACGATCTCGGGGCCAATCCCGTCCCCCTTCAACACCGCAATCTTAAAATCCATATTTTGAGTATTCTTTTTCCTTTCTCCTTGTCCCTTTTCCCTTGTCCCTTACGAGGCGTATGCATCAATTATATTGAGCATGCGACGAGTACATTCTATAGCCGCAACCGTCTGGTCGGGGTCCAGTGCACGGGTCTTGATGAGATGACCCTCGTAATTCCAGGTGATCATGCATTCCACCAGGGCATCGGTTTTTCCACCCGGAGGAATGGTCACCACATAATCGGTAAGGTTGGGGTGTTTCCGCTCCAGCCGGTCATAGATCTTCCAGAGGGCCCGCATAAATGCATCATACTGGCCGTCGCCCGAAGAAGTCTCTTCATAAACAATGCAGTCGATCTCAATAGCCACAGTGGCCACAGAGCGAAGTCCCCTGGCCACTGAGAGCTGGAAGTTCCTGATCTTGATCTTTTCATCCACCCGCGCCGAACGCAACACATCGGAGATGATATAAGGGAGGTCTTCCTTGGTAATGATCTCCTTTTTGTCACCCAGGGCAATGACCCGTTCGGTGACCAGCTTCATGTCTTTTTTGCTGAGTTCGATGCCCAGTTCCTCCAGGTTCTTCTGGATGCTGGCCTTTCCTGACATCTTTCCAAGGGCATAGGTTCGCTTCCTTCCAAAACGTTCGGGAAGCAGGTCATTGAAATAGAGGTCGTCCTTCTGGTCGCCGTCTGCATGGATGCCGCTGGTCTGGGTAAACACATTTTCGCCGATGAGCGGCTTGTTCAAAGGAATCCTGATCCCAGAGAACGATTCAATCATTTTGCTGGCATGATAGAGCCTGTCTTCGCGGACATTCATGTTATATCTGAAGTGGTCTTTGACAATCCCGATCACGCTGGAAAGGGGGACATTGCCCGCCCTTTCACCCAGCCCGTTCACGGTGGTGTGGACTCCTGTGATCCCCGCCCTGATGGCTGAATAGGTGTTTGCCGTGGCCAGGTCGTAGTCGTTGTGGGCGTGGAAATCGAATTTCAGTTCCGGGTACCGGGTAATCATTTCCAGGCAGAAATCATACGCCTCCTGCTGGTTCAGGATCCCCAGTGTATCGGGCAGCATGAAACGGTCAATGCTTTCATCCTTCAGGGCATCGAGCACCTGGTACATGTATTGGGGTGAGTTGCGCATCCCGTTGGACCAGTCCTCGAAATAGATGTTCATACGTATCCCCATCTCCCGGGCAATAGCCAGGACGCCCTTCACATCGGCTATATGTTCCTCAGGTGTTTTCCTGAGCTGGTTTTCGCAGTGTTTCAGGGATCCTTTCATGAGCAGGTTGTCTACCCTGCCCCCGGCATCCTTGATCCATTTCAGGGAGATGTCACCATCCACGAATCCAAGAACCTCAACCTTTTCAATGTGACCGTGATCCTTGGCCCAGTTGAAAATCTTGCGTGCTCCTTCGTATTCTCCTTGGGAAACTCTTGCAGAGGCCACTTCAATCCGGTCTACATTCAGGTCATCCAGCAACAGTTTGGCAATATTCAGCTTTTCTGAAGCGGTAAATGACACCCCGGACGTCTGTTCGCCGTCACGGAGCGTTGTATCCATGATGGAAATTGTCTTCGTCATACGGGGACTGATTTTCTTGTTTGCTCGAATTGGGCGATCTTATCCTTGAGGCTCAGCAGGTAATCAATGTCATCATATCCGTTGAGGAGGCACTCTTTTTTATAAGGGTTGATCTCGAATTTCTCCGATTCTCCGGAGGCAGCCAGCGTAACCTTCTGGCCTTCCAGGTCCACCTTCAGCAGTGTCTCCGGATCTGCATAGATGGCTTTGAAGATCTTTGCCAGGAACTGATCGGATACCTGAACCGGCAGCAATCCGTTGTTCAGGGCATTGTTTTTGAAAATATCAGCGAAGAAGCTGGAAATCACCACCTTGAAACCATAATCATATATGGCCCAGGCGGCGTGCTCGCGGCTCGATCCGCTTCCGAAGTTCTTGCCACCCACCAGGATGGTACCTGAATATTTCCTCTTGTTCAATACGAAGTCGGCTTTGGGCTGGCCGCTTTTGTCATATCTCCAGTCCCGGAACAGGTTTTCCCCGAATCCATCCCGTGTGGTGGCTTTCAGGAAGCGGGCCGGGATGATCTGGTCTGTATCTACATTTTCAATGGGAAGCGGTACAGCAGAAGATTGTATGGTTGCAAATTTATCTATGGACATGGCTGGGTAATTTTTCAAATTAAATCACTGATCTGGGATCGGTAACAACTCCGGTCACAGCTGCTGCAGCTGCAGACAGTGGACTGGCAAGCATGGTACGGGCACCCGGACCCTGGCGGCCTTCAAAATTCCGGTTGGAGGTGGAAACAGCCAGTTTTCCCTCGGGTATCTTGTCATCGTTCATGGCAAGGCATGCTGAACAACCGGGTTGCCTGAGCCTGAACCCGGCTTCCTCGAGAGCTTCTGTAATGCCCTCTTCCTGTGCCTGTTTTTCCACCTGTTTTGAACCGGGTACGATCCAGGCAGTGACGTGTTCTGCCTTCTGCTTTCCCTTCACAAATCCAGCTACCTCACGCAGGTCCTCGATCCGCCCGTTGGTACAGCTGCCCACAAAAACGTAATCCACCTTCCTTCCGGCTATGGCCGACCCGGCCTGGAAATCCATGTATGACAGAGATTTGATAAAGGAACTGCGTGTACTCTCTTCAATGTCTTCAAGGGCAGGAATGTTCCCGCTGATCTTTGCTCCCATGCCCGGATTGGTTCCGTAGGTGATCATGGGCTCTATGTCTGCTGCATCGTACTCCAGTTCCATATCAAACAGGGCATCTTTATCGGTTCTCAGTTCCTTCCAGATGGATACCATTCGGTCAAATTCGGCCCCACCGGGTGCAAACTCCCTGCCTTTCAGGTAGTCAAATGTTGTTTGGTCGGGTGCAATCAACCCGCCCCGTGCACCGCTTTCAATGCTCATGTTGCAAACGGTCATCCTTCCCTCCATGGAAAGGCTGGTGAAAGCCGTACCTGCATATTCAATGAAATAGCCGGTTCCGCCGCTTGTGGAAATTTTTGCGATGATATAGAGGATCAGATCCTTGGCTGTCACGCCTTTGGCCAAAGCACCATTCACGGTGATCCGCATCTTTTTGGGCTTGGGCTGGAGGATGCATTGTGTGGCCAGGACCATCTCCACCTCGGAAGTTCCGATCCCGAAGGCCACGCTGCCAAAGGCACCATGTGTGGAGGTGTGGCTGTCTCCGCAAACCATGGTCATGCCCGGCTGGGTGATTCCCAGTTCGGGCCCGATCACGTGCACAATCCCCTGGTAGGGGTGGTTCAGTCCGTAAAGCGTAATACCGTGTTTCTCACAATTTTCAGTGAGTTTATTCACCTGGAACCGGGAGAGTTCATCCCTGATGGCCAGATGCTGGTCCACCGTCGGTATATTGTGATCGGGAGTGGCCACTGTTTGCTGTGGGCGGAACACAGCAATTCCCCGTTTGTCAATCCCCGCAAAGGCCTGGGGGCTTGTAACTTCGTGCACCAGGTGCCTGTCAATATAAAGGACAGATGGCCCCCCTGCGATCTCGTCCACCACATGGGCATCCCATATTTTGTCAAATAGTGTCTTTCCAGCCAAAACAAATGCATTTAAAGTAAGCCGCAAAGTTAAGAAACTTCTGCAACAATCTGGTCATAAAAAGCGGCCTCCAAGTGTTAAATTGTAACGATTTTACCTATCCTGGTATCAATTGAAACGAAACTGCCGTTGAAGCCTTCTCACAGCCTTGGAGCGTTTTTTTCTGGCCCTCTCCGGATTCTCAGGATAGGGGCATTCTCCTCCTTTGGGGAGATTTGAATACGCTTCTTCCTGCAAGCGTTCTCTTTTGTTCCTCGGACAACCCAGCATCAGGTTCACTCCCAAACGAAGATTCAGGGTGCGGGTGTCGAAGGGGTAGAAGAATCCAATCAGGTTGTCAGTCACCGCGTG
>CAYVRK010000020.1:0-55403 GCA_964453785.1 uncultured Bacteroides sp. | reverse complement strand
GGGAAGGAGGTATTCAACCTGTAGTCGGTTTCAAGAACCAATCCGAAATTGTTTTCGTTTGTGGTCAGAGCCATATTGGACCTGCCGACAGAGAGGTTGGCTTTTCCAAAAAGCAGTTTTGCCCGGATCCCGGCAGTCAGATAAGATCCCATGACTTTTGATACCCCCACCGAATATTCCCTGATTTGGTAACCGCCGGGCCTGAATCCATTGTAACGGGCAGTCTCTCCGATGAAGGGACCATTCCCGTGCACAGCCAGCTCGGCCAGGTCCCTGGGTACAGTCTGGAATCCGTGGACCCTTTCGGCAATGTTGAATGTGAAATAGAGCGATTTGCGTCTGTATCCCAGCGCTACGGGTACCCACATGGCTTCCACCGAATACAGGTCTGTCCGGTGCATCTGGTCAAACACACCCTCAATGTTCCACGCGCCCGAACCCGCCAGGTCATTGTAAGTGAATGCAGTATTGGAATAGGAAACATGTGCCGCGGCCAGCCCGGGGATGCCCACATAGTATTTGCAATGTATCTGAACAGCCGGGTTCAGCAGGTTGGATTGGGGCACATCGTGCATCAGGTAAAAGGTATTGCTCTGCTGGGCCTGAAGCAGGAAAGTACCGGGGAGAAACAGTACAGACCCGAGAAAAACAATGATATTTTTAACCGCTTGCTTCAAAAGTTAAAAGTCAGATCAGCCATAACACCCACATCCACAACGATGTGATAGGAACGGTAATAGTCGTAAAGTGCACTATCAACATCGGGGTTCAGGAAGGTAGCCCTCAGCATGATCTCTATAGCATACTGGAGACGAGCGATCTGTTCCCGGTCAAATGCTGCATCCTTCCTGATCAGCGCAGGGTCAATGTTTTCCCCGTTCCCGGTAATTTTTCCTGCGGGGACAGGGATGGCACCCCCGGAAAACATGGAGTCGATGGGATTCTGATCCGTATCGAGAAAATAAGCTTGTGTCAAGGCTTCGTGGGGGAATCCGTTATACAGATTGACACGGAACATCACCCGGTTCAAATCATCTATGTTCTCGCTCAGGGAGGTCAGGTCAAGAGGAATCCTGCCTTGCATCACTACCGTGAGGTCTTCCACCCAGATGGGCAATCCTGTGACTGTATCAAGGTCGAAACGGGTTGTGTCGAAACCACTTGCTGCATTCATTCCAAAACTATCCTCTCCCAGGGGGAAAGCCAGCTCCGGATTCCATTGCAACGCTCCGGGGAGCGATTCGGGCTTATCTTTCATGCAGGAGGTCAGAACAACCAGAAGCCCGGTAATCAAAGAGAGGACCGTGAAAGTGTGCCTTTGCATATGCATAAAGTTAGAACAATCCGGAAAAGATATCGTTCAAATATAAACCGATCGTAAAATTTGGGTTATTTTTAACGGTTTATTATCAAAAGAGGTACACATGCTTTCAGTTCATAAGATAGGTGGCACATCCATGTCCAAATTTGAAGATGTATTGCAGAACATCATCATCGGTCAGGCACCGGATGGTGATCCATATAACCGGATTTTTGTGGTTTCTGCTTACAACAATGTGACCAACTGGCTCCTTGAACATAAAAAAACAGGGGAGCCTGGAGTCTATGATCTTTTTGTGAAAAGCCTGAATTACAAGAAGGCCCTGGAGGAACTGCTCAGTAAACTGATCGGGATCAATCATGGGTTGGAGGGGATTAAACTGGATGTGGATCAGGCTGAAGCATTTATCACCCATCGCGTCGAGCAATCCAGGAATTACCTGGTCAGCCTGGATGAGGTGCTGGCTTCAGGATATGTAAGCAAGCAGAACATATTGCTGGCAGCCCGGGAGATACTGGCATCCATTGGGGAGGCACATTCAGCTTTCAATTCGGTAAATATTATCCGCAACAATGGTATCAGTGCCACCTTTGTGGACCTGTGCGGTTTTCACGATACAGAATACCTCACCATAGATGAACGGATCAGCAGGGCTTTTATGGACCTGGATTGTGCCAGGACCATCCCGGTGGCCACAGGTTATGCAAAAGGGACAGAAGGAATCATGAGGGAGTTCGACCGGGGGTATTCGGAAGTTACCTTCAGCAAGATAGCAGTGGAGGTGAAAGCTGCTGAAGCAGTGATACATAAAGAATACCACCTCTCCAGTGCTGATCCGGCCATTGTAGGTGTGGATGGTTCAAAACCGGTTGGCAATACCAACTTCAATGTGGCTGACCAGCTTGCTGATATTGGCATGGAGGCCATCCACCCCAAAGCTTCCAAACCCCTTGAAGTGGCCGGGATCAATATCCGCATCAAGAATACTTTTGAGCCGGATCATCCGGGGACCCTGATCAGCCGTGATTATATCGGAGAGGAGTCCAAAGTGGAGATCATCTCCGGAACGGATCAAGTAACCGCCATCGAAGTGCATGACCCCTTCATGGTGGGTCAGGTGGGATATGACCTGGACCTGATGAAGGTGATTCAGCGACATAATCTCTCCTACATCCTGAAATCAACCAATGCCAACAGCATCACCATGGTGTTCTGGGAGAAGAATCTGTCGGAAGCATTGCTTATGGAGCTAAAGGGTCTCTATCACAAGGTCACCATCAAGGAAGTGGCCCTGGTTTGTGCCCTGGGAACCAACATTGCACAACCGGGAGCACTGGCCAAGGCAGCAACAGCCCTGTCTGGGAATAAGATCAATGTGGAGGCTGTATCCCAGTCCCTGATGCAGGTAAATATACAGTTCGTCATCAACCGTAAAGATTACAAGAAGGCCATTGTAGCCCTGAACCGGGCACTTTGTCTGGAATACTGAATCCTTGCAGCGGAATGTAATTATTCTATATTTGCATCTCACCCAGTTTTAATAACATGACCTATTTAAAATTCTCTGGCGTACTCTGCGCCTTGATACCTTTTATTTTAGCAGCAGGACAGGAATCGAACAGTCCCGATTCCACCGGGCGCGATGACGCCATCAAAGTCTTTATTGATTGTTTTCATTGCGACATGAATTTCATCCGGCAGGAGATTCCCTATGTGAATTATGTGAGGGATGTGAAGGAAGCGCAGTTATATATACTCGAAACGCGGGAAAATACAGGGAGTGGCGGTAGCAAGTATACATACACTTTTGTGGGACAGGAGGATTTTGCGGGTAAAAACGATACGCTTTATTATTCGAGCAGACCGGATGATTCAAGGGACTATCAGAGAATCTGGCGAACCCAGATGATGAAGATGGGCATGATGCCTTATGTGGCCCTTACTCCCCTCTATGATGAAGTGCTTATTCAACCCACCGAAAGCATCGGACATGATGAGGTGGTGGACATGTGGAACAACTGGGTTTTTGAGCTTGAAGCGGAGCCCGAATTTGATGGACAGGATTCCTATAAGGAGCTTTCCCTGAGAAGTTCTGTATCTGCCATGAAGGTTACCAATGACTGGAAAACGGAAATTGATTTCGATCACAGGTATACGCGGACTAAATACACCTATGACGATACCCTCTATACCAACGATGTGAGTTACCAGGGATTGGATGTACTGATCGTAAAAAGTCTGGGTGAACACTGGTCAGTCGGGATCAGGACCGATGCAGCCTCCTCTACCTTTACCAACACCAAATTCTCATTGGATGTGCTGCCTTCCATTGAGTACAATGTATTTCCATACTCCAAGTCCACGCGCCGGCAATTGCGTTTCCTGTATGGGATTGGCAACTCCTTCAACAAATACATAGACACCACTATTTACGATCAGATCCGGGAGAATTTATGGCAGCAGCAGTTGCAGGTGGCATACCAGGTACAGGAGAAATGGGGATCAATCAACGTTTCCCTTGAAGGGTCCAACTATTTTCATGACTTTTCCAAGAACAGGCTTGAGTTTGGCGGCCATGTGTCCATTCGAATTCTCAAAGGGCTTTCTCTCAGGATATGGGGAGGTGTGGCCCGGATCAACGATCAGCTCTCTCTGGCCAAAGCAGAGCTCACAGAGGCGGATATCCTGCTGCAGCTTCAGGAACTGGAGACCAGCTACAATGTGGGCGGACAGGTGGGAATCACCTATACCTTCGGATCGATCTACAACAACATTGTGAATCCGAGATTTGGCAACGGCCGAAGGTGGTTTTAGGTGCAGGGCTAGTTGTCCAGGGCGATCACGTTACCCACTCCGCTGATATCTGTGGAGAGGCCCGGTGTTCCCCTGTAAAAGATATTTCCCACACCCGAGATCTGAACATCCAGGCTACCAGTCACATTCACCTTACAGTTTCCGGCACCGATAACCCGGATGGTGCAGGCATCAACCTCCATATCCAGTGCTTCCACATTGCCTGTTCCGGTGATATATATATCCAGCGCCGGCTGTGGATCGCCACAGATCTCGAAATCTCCGGCACCCGTGATTCCCACATAATCAAAAGATGCGACCACAATATCGGCAGAGATCTCCTTTTCAGTGTTGACATTGACATCGGGTCTGAAACCAATGTTTAAGATTCCGTTTCTGACTTCATAGGTCATTACATCAAGGATCTGCGACTGGGCGCGTAACTCCACATGCTGGTTCTCGCCGGTGCGGATGTTCACATCACAGGTCCCGGTAACGGTAACTCCGCTAAATTCAGATACCGATACCTCCATGGATTCCACATCGCCGGTACCCACAACATTTTGATTGGTCCAGTCACATGATGTGACCCACAGGAAAGACAAAATAACGAATGCAATTGTGCTGAATGATTTCATTATGCTGTTTTCCTTTAAAGAGTCCGTTTGGAAATAAAAGTTGCACGAACGATCATTTTCGGATGAAAATGAAGTCACCTCCTTCATCACCCGCATTCTGTATGGTCCCGTATTGCGGCACGTTGGGGGAGTTGTTGAGGACCGCGGTTTTGAAGTTTCCGAAAAGGGTTTCGGAGGGCAGAAACCTGGCTTCATTCTGTTTCAGTTCCCTGACCAGGTATTTTACAAATACACTTTGGTCGGGAACCTCCTTCAGTGCTCCGCTGGTCATGGCTTTCCGGCTGGGAAGGTCGTGCAGTTTCATTATACCCTGCTCCCCCGCGGAAAATCCGGCCCTGGTTTTAAAGATAGAACCACTGAAACAGGCATCGGCGATCAACAGGGTGTGTTTGGACTGGATGCTGCCAATGGATTCTCTCAGGGTACTGTTCCGGAACCAGTTGGCTGTATTGGACTGGGCAGCATCGTGCGGCAGCCAGTATCCGATGCCTGATTTCTCATCCCAGAAACCATGTCCTGCATAAAAGATCAGCAGGTTGTCATCGGGAGTTACCTTGTTTCCCAGTTCATCCAGGGCAATGATCATTTCCGCCCGGGTTGGATTTTTCAGGAAAGTGATGTCCTCGCTGTTGAAATTGTACAGGCTGACCAGGATTTTGTAAATTGAATCTGCATCCCGGATGGGATAATCCAGGTCGGTGATCTTTTCATCCAGGTAGTCATTAATACCGATGATCAGGGCATAATATTTTCCCTGGGTGAAGGCAGGTTGGTCCGTGACAGGTGCAGATGCAGTTTCATCGGTACACTGGATAAACAATTGGCTTTTATCCATCTTACCCTTGTTGCTTACTGCCACCACTTCGATCAGGTTTTCACCTTTCACCAGGTTGACCTCCGCCTGGAAAACACCAGCCTCGTTCAGGGTCGCCCTCTGGCGGTTGATCACCAGGGTCTGGATCCCTCCGTCAGCCTCTGCCTTCCCCACGATCAGGATGGTGCTTTTGTTATGGATCACCCTGCCATTTTCAACCATGGGGGAGAAGATGGTAATGGCCGGAGACTGGTTGCCTGGTATAACAGCAGCAGCGTCAGCCGGTTCCTTTTCCACCATATCGATCTTCTGCTCCGCCGGACCGGCCTCCTGTTCCAGGTCAACCTGTGTCGATTCTGCCATCTGATCCGAAGGAACTGTGTGTGCCCAGATTCTCAATTTCTCTGATAAAAGGCAGGCGGAGATGAAGTCATTTCTGGCAGGGCTTGCATCCACCGCCAGTACGATCTGCTCCAGTTTTTCAGAAACGGCTTGCTGGGCACCTGTTTCCGTATCCCAGAGCCGGATGGTCTGATCATGACCCCCACTGATCAGGAGTTTGCCCGAGGGCACGTAAGAGAGACACTGAACCCAGCCTGTATGACCCTCATATGTCCTGATTGCAGTCAGATCCCTGGCATCCCAGCTCCGAATGAGCCGGTCATATCCCCCGCTGCTGATCTCTTTCCCGTCAGGACTGAATTGGACGCAACTGACCCAGTTCGAATGGGCTTCGACCTCCCGTATCAGGCTGCCGGTCTGCATATTCCATAAAGCCAGGGTTTTATCTGCGCTTCCCGATACGGCGGTCAGGCCGTCCGGACTGAAATCCACGCAGGTTATTGTTTTTTTATGCCCCTTTAACTCATACAGTAGTTCAAGGCTTCCGTTTTTAATGGACCAGACCCTAAGAATTTTATCTTCACCCCCTGTGATCAGCAGGGTTCCATCCGGAGAAATGTCCAGTGATTTTATGGCCCCCGAATGACCTGGTGTTGTAGCGATGGAATGTACAAGGGTGGCATCCCAGGTGGTGATCAGACCATCTTCACCGGCTGACCAGAGCAGTTTGTTGTCCCTGGAAAAAACCACCTGGTTGGGCCGCTTCTTCAGTCCCGCAAGGGTTCGACGAATGATCCCCGTCTCCGCATTCCAGATGATGATGTTGTTATCCGAGCCGGTGGTGGCAATAAATTCTCCTGATGGGCTGTATGTGGCATCATAGATCTTGTGGCTCGTTTCTGACAGCGTGCGTTTCTCATTGATCTGTCCGGCCAGCGAAACCGAAAGTCCCCACACTAAAATTCCTGTGATGATTGGCCTTATCATTGGATAACCGGTTACAGTTCTTTGGATTTCAGGATACTGATCCTGGCTCCAAAGTGAATGCTGAAGTCATGGTAATCCGCATATTTGGCATCGTTTAGGAAGGATGCATCGTTAAGCGGAATAAAATGGTAACTGGCCGTGGCGAACAACCCCCAGGAATCATTCAGGGCGTATTCAACGCCTGCACCGACCAAAATTCCCAATCCTACCTGATAATCAAACCAGTTGATCAGTTCACTGGGTTCTACAGGATCCCCAAATTCATCCACACTCCAGCCCAGGGACTGGTAAGCTTCATACTCAAGATCCTCGAAGTAGGCGCTGGTATAATTCAGGGAAATTCCTGCGAAAATAAATGGATTGAACCGGTTGCCGGGACCAAAATAATACCTGGGGGCGATCCCCATCTGCATATTGGTCATGTCCATATAGTTTTCACCACTGGCTAAGAGCTCCCAATTGACGGTGTCTGCAAAAATCTCATAATGGAGGCTGTTGACAGGTTCCGCATCGGGATCAGAAGTATCGGAAGCATCAAAAAACCAGCCCGGAGAGAAGCTGTACCCCAACTGGAATTCAATGGAAAAATGACGGCTGAAATTATACTGGATTCCGGCATAGATGGAGGGACCCCCTTTGAAATTGGGCATCAGCGTGGGCTCATAATAGTCTGTCCCCAAATACATATCCTCCTGCCATCCCGTCGACCCGATGGTATTGAAATACCCGGCTGAGATGTTGAGGCTGAGTTTTTGTTCGAACTGTGCATCCAGGGGATTGGGCGCAATGATCATGATCATCAGTATAACCGGCAGACAGAGCCGGATCCCGGAAATTCTTTTGTTCATGCGATATGGCAAATGAAATGATTCCAAAGTGTTAAGATAGTAACGTTCTGGCCAATTGTCAAGCCATGCCTGGAAAACCACCTGTTTTCTTTTTGTATCTTTCTGGCTTTAATCCAGAAATATCATGAGAATTTCCCAATGCCTATTGATTGTCTTTGTAGCTTTTTTACTGGTTTATCTGACCGGTTGCGGTCGGGGAAAAGGAGCATCTGAATCCACCGGATCTGTTGCCGGGACGGTTAAAGAGAAAATGGCTGAGAACTCTACTTCCGAAACAGAGGAGCTGTTGTTCCAGTTGTCCCTTGACGGAGATTTGGAGGGGGTGACTGCATCACTGGAAGCCGGAACAAATGTGAATGCTATGGACGTGGATGGGAGGACCGCACTGATGTTTGCTGCTTTTAACGGTCACTCGGAGGTAGTCCTGATGTTATTGGAAAAGGGGGCCGTTCTGGACGGGAGGGACCAGATGGGAAGAACGGCATTGCTCTATGCAGCCACCGGTCCCTTCCCTGAAACGGTCAGGATTTTACTCGATAAGGGAGCCGAGCCCAACATTGTGGATTCGGGTGAGCATTTTTCTCCGTTGATGCATGCCGCAGCGGAAGGAAACCTGGATGTGGTAAAAATCCTGCTTGAGGCCGGGGCTGATCTGACCCTGAAAGATGTGGACGGTGATGATGCCACCTCCTTTGCCAGGCAGGCAGGTCACATGGAGGTTGTAAAAACCCTGGAGAGTGCCCGGTCGTTAAAAAAATAGGATTACCTGGCTGCTTTGATGAACTTGACCGAATGGGTTCCCGATTCGGTTTCAATCACCATCACGTATACACCGTCTGACAACTGTGATACATCCAGGCTCTCATTGAACTCTCCGCCCCATCCGGGGATCCGGTGTTCCATGATCTTCCTGCCTGTGATGTCGAACAGGTGAACAGCGATCTCATCCGGTGCCATTCCGCTGATGGTACGCACACGGACATTCAAATCATCAGAGACCGGGTTGGGGTAAAGGGATATTTCAAAGGACAGCTTTGGCAGGGATAACACAGAGGTATTCACATTGCTGTAACCCGGGGTGTAATAGCCCATAGACACAATATTGGGCGCACCATCCGGGTATCTGCCCAATGAAATATTCGTTAACTGGGTCATGTACGGGATGGTATCAATCCATACTGAGTTTGCACCTGACATATAGGAGAGTCCCACTTTCTCACCCGTTGCACTAAGTTTGAAATCAAGGTGCAGCGGCCCAAGCAAGGGATTACCGTCTGCAAAGAAGACCAGATAATCTGAAGCCTTCACAGTTGTCATGGAAGGGTATCCTGACGGGATGCGCCATTTGGCCGGTATGTCCAGGCTGTCGGTGAAATAGAGTCCGGCCATGTCCACATCGGTGGTGCCTGCATTGTAAATCTCTATCCAGTCGGCGTCATTCCCGTATTCATCGAGGAATGCCCCCAGGTTGGAGGCCATAATTTCGTTGATATACAGATCCAGATCCAGCACCACTGTTTCGGTAACCGCTCTGACGCTGATGTCGGTTCCGGAGTTAAGGATCAGCGGATTCCCTTCAAGCACCCGGGTGCCTTCCCCGGATTCACCGCCGGCGGCAATCTCCAGGTCAAAACTGATATCGGAGCTTGTGGGGCTGTTCTGGTGGATCTCCACTGCAATGGTGTTTGTTCCCTGCTGAAACAGGTTTTTATCCACACTGTATTCAAAATAGGTGTATTCATCCTCACCCCCGGCAAAAGTTACTGATACGGTTTCCGGCAATACTGAACCGGCAGGCATATTATCCCTGAAGGCCTCTGCACCGTTGATATACACAACGGCTCCGTCGTCCCGCATCATCCGGATCGTATACTGGTCAAGCAGTGAAATATCCCCAATCTCCAGGGTGGTCCTGAAGTAGCTGGTGATGTATTTATTCTGGTCGTCGGTCCCGAAACCCAGGATGGTGGCTTCGTCTCCGTCTCCGTAACCCAGTTCACCCTGGCCACTGGGCCAGGCTGAATCGTCATAGGAGGCCTCTTTCCATCCGTCGCCGGGATAGACCCCCGAGTCATTATAACGCCAGAGGGAATGGCGGGGAAACAGGATTGCATTTGTGGATTGTGAAGAAGTGACTTCCCAGTGTTTAAGCTTGTATCCCGGAGAAGCCACGAAATTCAGTTCCAGGTCCATTCCGGCCAGGTAGGTTCCTTCCATCCCTTCCCGGGGTACCCGGACACCGTTGGCCACAACCTCCCCTGTATTCCCTGTGGGGGCGATTTGGAAGTCCACTTCACTGCCCAGGGAAAAGAAATTGCGCATGTTGTTCCGGACATGGCCTGGCCGCTGAAGCGCAAATTGCCTGAGCTCATCCACCCGGGCATCCCACGTGCCCATGGAAGGGATCAGGTGCCACCTGGCAATGTGGTCCGGCATTTCATCATACACGTTGTAATAGAGGGAGTCGATCACCCGGATCACGTTCTCACTGCTCAGGGCAGTATTCAGGTACATCATGTATTTTTGAATAAACTTCTCCCTGAAGCCCTGGTTTTCCAGCAACTTCCTGATGGGCAGGGTGGCATAATCCGGATTGGGCCATTCCGTGCCACCCTCCAGTGTAGAGAATTCGAACATATCAATACCGGGATCGAAATCATAAAGGCCCATGCTGAATTCCATGTCAAACAAAATGAACCTCCATTTGGTGCCGTTCACCCTGTCCCTCCAGTATTTCTGGTTGTTGCCGGGCCAGTCACGGTTGGCGAAAAACATCTCGGTGATCAGGTAATCCATATAGGAATTGACGTCCAGCTGAAGGGCCACCTGATCATAATTACTTTCCACGGCCAGGGAATTCTGGTACATGAAATCCATCAGTTCCACAAAACTGTCTTTTGAACCCGCGAACTCCTCATAGAAATTCTTCAGGAAGTCCAGGTTCTCAGCAGGGATCCCGTAATTGGAGGTCACCCAGTGCTCATTGACCTTTTCCCGCATATTGAGCATGCCCCAGTATTCGCCATTGAGGTATACCTGCACCGGTTCATATGCCTGAAAATCAATATCCATGACAGGGGAGACGGTGGCCTGTATGACTGCGTCCCTGATAAAGGTATACTGGTTATCATTCCCTGCATTCCGCAGGATCAGACCCTTGAATTCGTCCACATCTTTCTCCCGAAAGAAAGGATACTTCATGGAGGAGGAACCATATTCGCTGCGGGCAAAAATGCCAAACGATTTCAGTGATGCCTGCCTGCTGCACCCGCCATGTATCTTTATCCCGCCGTTCATCTGAAGCTGGAATTCTCCGTCACGGTCAAAATATTCCATGCTCACAGGGCGTTCCCAGTCCTGGTTCCAGTTTCGGGGGGAATCGCTGCAATAGCCGGAGATCCCGTTTTTCCCGATCACATGGATACCCATCTGATCGTCCCAAAGGTTCACGGGATCTGTGGAGAGTGAAACCACCGGCATGGAATACGGATCATGAACGAGGTAACTGGAGGTAGATGTCTCACCCGGTTCCATCCCATCCATCCACATCCTGGCCCTTATCACTTTGTTGTTCAGCACATGAATGCTGTTTGTGTATACCATGTCGGAGTATTCAGGTTCTGAACCATCGGTGGTGTAGCGGATGGTTCCTCCCGGTTCACCGGTCAGGCTCACAGTTGTTCCTGTTGGGTAGATTCCCCCCGGCGGGTCAAAATACACATTCCCTGCCATCTGGTATGAGGATGCCTCATCGTTGGCTTTCCCGGGTGTGGGTTTGTTGAAAAAGGCCATCTGCCCGTTTTTCAAAAGGCCGTAGGAGATATTGGCATACATCCTGGGAAAGGCAATGGAATCAATCATCCCGTTCACTGCAGAATAGAGCAAAATGTACTCCCCGGTTGCATCCAGTTTGAAATTGGCATGGAGCTTCTCACCGGTCTGATCGGTGCCATCGGCATATACCAGGAGATAACCATAGGCGGGTATTTGGATACCGGATGGAAATTTCCATTTTACAGGATTGTCCGGATCATCAGAAATGAAATATCCGATCAGGTTGACCGCCAGCGAGGAACTGTTGTAAATTTCGATCCAGTCGTTGGGTTCTCCGGTGACAGGATTTACTGCTCCGAATGAATTCATGGCCAGCAGCTCATTGATACGTAGCTGCCCAAGCAAGTCAGCGACAGGCCTGACAAAAGTCAGAAGAAATATCATGATAATGATCCGCATGGCCGATAATCAGGTTCCAAAGATAGAAAAATGTGACACGGAATAACTCAAAAGCATAACTTTGGGAGTTCAATATTGGTTGCATGAGGGGAGCTGAAAAAGATTTTCCGTTGAAAGAGTTTTATGGGACCATTTATACCACGTATGACCGGGTGAACCGGATATTCACCTTTGGAAGGGATGTGGCATGGAGAAGGAAAGCTGCCAAAGCATGTTTGCAGGGAGACCCGGGCAGCGTCCTCGATGTCTGTACGGGAACCGGTGATTTTATACTTGAAGTAGCCAGGCAGGCAAATGAGCGAGGCAGAACGGTGGATCTGACCGGATATGATTTCAGCAAAGAGATGCTGAATGAGGCCCGCCGGAAAGCGGATATGCTTTCAGACCGCACTGGAGTTGCTCCAATTGAGTTCATGGAAGGGGATGTGGGACAAATGCCTTTTGATGACAACCGGTTTCATGCCCTTGGGATCACCTTCGGGATCCGGAACCTGGTGTATAAGAACCCAGGAGCTGAAAGGCATTTACAGGAATTATTCAGGGTCCTGAAACCCGGGGGCAAACTGGTCATTCTTGAAAGCAGCAAACCGGAAAGCCGCTTCTGGCGCCTGTTCAATAACATATACCTTCGGTTCATTCTGCCGTACCTGGGAGGACTCCTTTCGGGGAATCTGAAAGCCTACAGCTATCTGGCCAAATCCTCCAGGAATTACTACAGTATCAGTGAGATGGGAACCATTTTGGAGAATGCCGGCTTTCAAATCCGCAGCAGCAGCTCGCTTTTCCTGGGATCGGTCATGTTGCTGGTGGCCGGGAAGTAATGTATATTTGACTTGGAAATTTTTCCCGATGACCATTGAAGAAATCAACAGGATTTGCAAAGGTACCCTGATGGACTTGTTGAATATCAGGTTAACCGGATATTCGGAAAAGCATGTGGAAGCTGAGATGGAGATCACGCCGGATCTCTATCAGCCTACAGGGACGGTTCATGGCGGGGCCCTGATTTCCCTGGCAGAATCCGTTGGCAGTGCGGGCTCTTTCCTGCTGGTGGATCCGGAGGAGTTCCAGGTATTCGGATCGGCTGTATACACACAGCATCTCATTCCTGCCCGGGAAGGAAAACTCCATGCAGTGGCCAGGATGGTTGCAAAAGCTGATTTTAAACATGTCTGGGACGTGGAAATAAAAGATGATCAGGGCAAACTTATTTCCATCAGCCGTGTTACCAATAGTGTTAAACCAAAAAAGAAGGGGGCAGTTTAGCCGGGCGCGAAACATGAATGAAGGTCTTTTACAAATCCATCAACTTTCTATTTCGAAAAACCTGCCTTTTGTCACATTTCGTCTGCCCCAGCAGGATGTCTCCACTACCTTTATCCAGACTGCCCCAGGGAATGTGCAATGCACTTCCCTTCTGGATATAGCCAATGAAACAGGTTTTATCATGGCTCCGTTCGATATACGAAACGGACATCCCTATCTGATCATCAGGCCTGATCTTGTCATTGATTCCGGCCGGATCAGCAATGAACTGATCAGCAGGGTAGTTACGCTGGGTGAACGGGATCCACCGGACTGGTCTGCACAGTACCCTGTTGTTACTGGCCGTAAGAACTATATGGACCAGGTCAATCATATCAAGTCGACCATTGCCGGCGGTGCATTCCAGAAAGCAGTGCTTTCGAGGATTCAGGTGGTTAAAGGGGCTTATACCTCACTGGTTCCAAAGTTGTTTCAGATTATTTGTAAAAGGCATCCAAACGCCTTTGTTTATCTTTTTAAAAGCGATGAGCACTTCTGGTTAGGTGCCTCACCCGAGCCCCTGCTCCGGCTGCAGGACGGCCGGATCTCCACGGTCTCTCTTGCCGGGACCAGGCCCTTTGCAGAAAAACACATGGATATTAATAAGTGGACTGTCAAAGAAGTGCTTGAGCAGGAGTATGTGACCAGGTATATCCATGATGTGTTTCACTCGTTTGGGATCAGGGACTATCGTGTAACTTCCCCCTACGTGAAAAGGGCAGGTAACCTGGTGCATCTGAGAACAGACTTCTCCGTGGATTATGAGATGGTGAAAGGAAAACTCTGGGAACTGGTTGAGGCGCTTCATCCCACGCCTGCAGTGGCAGGGCAACCCAAGGAAGATGCCATTCACTTTATCAGGAACCTGGAACCACACGACAGGGATTACTATACCGGTTTCCTTGGACCGGTTACCCACGATGAAGAGATTGATCTGTTTGTCAACCTGAGATGCCTGAAAATTACGCCGGAATACCTGGCATTGTATGTGGGAGGAGGAATTACACTTGATTCTGATCCTTCCGATGAATGGGATGAAACCATGTGGAAGGCCGATTCCTTGTTGAAGATCCTGCGCACATATATTAAAAACCTGGAGCCGGCAAATGCAGCACAATCAACATATCGCTGAACTTGGCACCCGCTTGCACCATCTGGGGATCAGGCAGGTCGTGATCTGTCCGGGCAGCAGAAATGCCCCGCTGACACAACTTTTTACCTCTGATAAGCAATACAGCTGTCACAGCATTGTGGATGAACGCTCTGCCGCTTATGTGGCACTGGGTATGGCTCGTGAACTGGGTGAACCTGTGGCGGTGGTCACCACTTCGGGTACAGCTGTGCTTAACCTGGCCCCTGCGCTGGCGGAGGCATATCACCAGAACATCCCCCTGGTGGTATTGACAGCCGACCGGCCCCTGGAGGTAATCCCCCAATTTAACAACCAGTGGCTGGACCAGGAAGCTCCCTACTACACATTTTCGAAGGGATTTTTGCAAATCCCCGAAGATGTTTCCCAAAGGGAAGAAATGGAACAGTTGATGGTCCGGGTGGAGCGCCTTATAAGCGCGGCATGTGAATTTCCGTCCGGGCCGGTACATATCAACGTGTCCCTTGCTGAACCGCTCTACGAGAAACTACCGGCGCCCATGCTGGGAAAAGGGATGGTTGAAGTCCGGCAGGCGATGGATGATGCGCATTTTCCTGAGGTGACGGCGGGACCTGACCGGAAGATCCTGGTGCTGGCCGGCATGGGATCTCCCAATGATAAAATCAGGGAGAAGCTCGAGCTGCTGCTACGTTGCAGGCAAGCCATGGTGGTGGCAGAAAATATTGCCAACCTGCCGGGGGAAGGATTCTGTGCAAATCCGGATCTGATCCTTGCCGGCACAGGTGAAAAGGAGAGGGAGAAGCTGCGGCCCGACCTGGTCATTTCATTCGGGGGACAGGTGGTTTCCAAACGTCTGAAACTCTTTCTGCAGTCTCGGCCTAACCTGAAGCATACAGAGATAACAGGAGATGTGGTTTCCTTTCTTGATCAGTTGATCGGTCAATATACGCCAGGGGAGCAATTCAGGAACGAATACCAGGAAGCTTGGGTTTCGGCAGGGACCATCGTTTTTGCCCGGGCCCGTAAAAAAATGGATACACTGGCTTTTTGCAACCTGTCGGCAGCAGACAGGATCATTTCATCTCTGCCGGAAGATGCGATCCTGCATTTGGGAAACAGCGGGACCATCCGCTATTCGCAGCTTTCGCCCCGGAAGATCGTGCAACCCTGTTATGCCAACAGGGGTACTTCGGGCATTGACGGATGTGTCTCCACAGCCGTGGGAGCAGCCATGGTTTCCGGAATGATGCATGTGCTGGTGGTGGGGGACCTCAGTTTTGTATATGATTCAAATGCCATGTGGAACCGGAACTTTCCTGAAAACCTCCGGATCGTTGTGATCAGTGACGGGGGAGGAGGGATTTTCAGGTTGCTGGATGGACCCGACAAAATGGATTTCTTCGAGGAGTTTTCGGTAACCCACCATCCTGTTTCCCTGGAACTGCTTGGGCAATCCTTTGGGAGGGTGGTTCGCAGGGCAGCCAGTTTTCAGGAGCTTGAAAAGGAGTTGGCAGAACTCTTTCAGCCCGGGAGCACAGGAAGTGTCCTTGAAGTGGATACCTCCGGCAGTGAAAATAGTCTTATCTTTAAGGACTATTTGGATTTTAACCATTAGCAGATCATGGAAAGCAGAGCATGGAAGGCCCTCAGGGAATTTGAGGAGATCAGGCTGGAATTCTTTGAGGGAATTGCCAAGATCACCATCAACCGCCCCAGGTATTACAATGCTTTCACCCCTGATACAACCCGGGAGATGAGTGAGGCCCTGGTGGTGTGCAGGGAGATGGCAGAGGTTCGTGTTGTGGTCCTCACGGGGGAGGGTGATAAGGCATTTTGCAGCGGTGGAGACCAGAATGTGAAGGGTTATGCCGGCTATGTGGGAAAAGACGGTGTGCCCAGGCTCAATGTGCTGGATGTGCAGCGTCAGATCAGGAGTTTGCCCAAACCGGTAATTGCCATGGTGAACGGGTATGCCATCGGAGGGGGCCATGTGCTGCATGTGGTTTGTGATCTCTCCATTGCATCGGAGAATGCAAGGTTCGGACAGACCGGTCCCAAAGTGGGTAGTTTTGATGCAGGCTTCGGATCCTCCTACCTGGCCAGGCATGTGGGGCAGAAGAAGGCGCGCGAGATCTGGTTTCTCTGTGAACAGTACACCGCTGCTGAAGCCCTCGAAATGGGCCTTGTGAACAAGGTGGTTCCCCAGGATCAACTGGAAGAAACCACGGTGGCATGGTGCAGGAAAATCATGCAACACAGTCCCATTGCCCTTCGAATGATCAAGGCAGGCCTCAATGCCGAACTGGATGGCCAGGCCGGGATCCAGGAGCTGGCCGGGAACGCCACCATGCTCTACTACATGACCGAGGAGGCGCAGGAGGGTAAGAATGCGTTTCTTGAGAAACGAAAACCGGACTGGGACCAGTTCCCCAAATTACCCTGATATGACAAGCACAGCTATCTGGCTCAAGGCATTTCGGTTGCGCACCCTTCCCCTGGCACTCTCTGCTACCATCCTGGGCAGTTTCCTGGGATATGCTGAAGGGCGCTTCAAGTGGGGCGTATTTGCATTTGGCACGCTCACCACGCTGTTCCTTCAGATCCTTTCCAACCTGGCCAATGATTACGGGGATTCCCGGAAGGGAACTGACAATGACCGGCGTCTGGGGCCGCTAAGGGTCACCCAGACAGGCCTTGTGTCACTGAAGCAGATGCGGTTCGTGATCGGCCTTTTTGTTTTCCTCAGCCTGGTTTCAGGATCACTGTTGATCTGGAGTGGACTGGGTGGTGGGAACATGTTGGGATATGCTGTTTTCTTCCTGCTTGGATTATCAGCCATATTTGCAGCCATTAAATACACCATTGGGAAAAGGCCCTATGGCTATTTGGGATTTGGAGATATTATGGTATTTGTATACTTCGGGATTCTGGGTGTGGCAGGCACCTATTTTTTACATACCGGCTCCTTTCACCTTTCCATATTACTACCGGCTTCCTCGGTGGGGCTTCTCAGTGTTGGCGTGCTCAACCTGAACAACCTGCGGGACCATGAGAACGATGCAGTGAACGGGAAGAACACACTGGTGGTGCGCATGGGTGTCCCGTGGGCCAAAGCCTACCATGTGATCCTGCTTCTGACCGCATTTTTGTTCGCTCTGGCTTATACGATCATTCACTTCGAGTCCTACCTGCAACTGCTTCTCCTTGTCCCTGTTCCCCTCCTGGTTTCGGATGTGAACAAGGTGATCACCAATTCAGTCCCCATTGAACTGAACAATGAGTTGAAGAAACTTGCCATGGCCACCCTGCTTTTTTCATTGTCATTCGGACTCGGACTCATCTTATAAATGGTTCAGGCGGGATACATCCATCACCCCTTGTATTTCCTCCGCCCTGCAGGCACCTCCCGGGGCGTATTGCACATGAAGGATTGCTGGTTTATAAAACTGGTCCGTGAGGACGGCTCCACTGGTTGGGGTGAGGTATCGTTTATCCCCGGTCTGAGTTTGGAAGAACCAGGGGATGTGGAGATCAGGCTGGACCATATTTGCAAACTGATCAGCAGGGGGGAGATGGACCCTGCTCAACCATTGCCTTCATCTCCCGGAATCCGGTTTGCCCTGGAGACAGCCCTGCGTGACCTGGAACAGGGGGGAAGCGGGATCCTCTACCCGTCAGATTTTACAGAAGGCCGCTCCGGAATTCCCACCAATGGATTGATATGGATGGGCCGGAAGGAATTCCTCATGGAACAGATCAGAAACAAGATGGACGCAGGATTCAGGGTATTGAAAATGAAGGTGGGCGCCCTGGATTTTCAGGAGGAGGTGGATATGCTGTACTGGATCAGGTCTGAATACCGAAGCAACGATCTGGAGATCAGGCTGGATGCCAACGGCGCCTGGTCACCGGAAGAGGCCGGGGAGAGGATGGAGGCTCTCGCTGCCTGTGGGATCCACTCCATTGAACAACCCATTGCCGCCGGTCAGCCGGAGGCCATGGCCCAACTGTGCAGAACCCCTGTGATCCCCATCGCACTGGATGAAGAATTGATCGGGAGGGCTCCTGAAGGACGCCGCATGCTGCTTCAATTGATCCGGCCGCAATATATCATTTTGAAACCCGGACTATTGGGGGGGATTTCGGAGGCCGGAGCGTGGATCAGCCTGGCCCGGGGGTTGAACATGGGATGGTGGGTTACCTCCGCCCTTGAGTCCAACATCGGCCTGAATGCCATTGCGCAGTGGACCTTTCAGCTTGAAGTTGCCATGCCCCAGGGACTGGGAACCGGACTACTGTACCGGAACAACATTCCTTCCCCCCTGGAAATGAGGGGGGACCAGTTGTGGTTCAACAAAGAGGTGCCCTGGGATTTCACAACAATACAAATTTAGACGGATGACCAGGGGAACAAGTAGACCATATCTTATTGAAGGCACAACCTTCAGCCAGGAAGAACTGCTCGTCCATTGCCGGAGGGTTCTGGATGACCCGGAAACCCCCGAATGGTACCGGCAAATTTTCATATTTATTGAGCAATTCCTTGACAGTTCAGCCGGTCCCATTCTTCAGAGAACCAGCGGTACAACCGGCGATCCAAGGAAATTTATGCTCAACCGCGATGCCATGGCAGCCAGTGCCCGCAAAACCATTTCGTTTTTTAACCTCCAACCGGGCGACAGGGTTCTGCTTTGCCTGCCCATGGAATATATAGCAGGAAAAATGATGGTGGTCAGGGCCCTTGTTGGCGGACTGGACCTGGTCATAAAAGAGCCTTCGGGCAGGCCCCTTGCGGGGACAGCAGGGGAGTTCAGTTTTGCAGCCATGGTTCCTCTTCAGGTAAATGAGTCCATGAAAGCGGAAGACGATCTTGGACGGACCGGAATCCTGTTGATCGGTGGGGGTGAACTGCATCCTTCCATCAGGCAGAGACTGGCTGAGATTAGCCCTCCTGCCATTTTTGAATCATTTGCCATGACCGAGACCTATACGCACTTTGCCCTCAGGCAGATCAATGGTCAGGAACCCGGACCGGGATTCCGGGTGCTGGAGGGAGTCAAAATAACGGCAGACCAGCGAGGATGCCTGGTGGTGGATGTTCCGGGAATCACCGAAGGACCGGTAATCACCAACGATCTGGTGTACATTTCAAAGGGCGGAAATAGTTTTCAGTGGTTGGGAAGGATCGATAACGTGATCAAAACAGGAGGGATCAAGGTCATTCCCGAACTCCTTGAGAAAAGAATCAGTGCCCTCCTGGAAAAAGAATGCCTGGTGCTCCCCCTTCCGGATGAGAAACTGGGACACAGGATCGTGCTGCTGGTGGAAGACCCTGACCCGAACCCGTCGGCAGATCTGTGGATCCAGCAAATCAAGGAGCAGCTTTCTCCTCACGAGGTTCCAAAACAGGTGATCGCTGTTCCGAAGCTTCCCCGGAACGCCTCGTTCAAACCGGACAGAAGTAAAGCTCTTCTAAATCTTCGCATCAAATGATGCCCCTATTGACCCGTATCACTTCCTTTACTATTTTTACAGTTTCTAAATAACATCATTCTTATGAAAGCATTGAAAATAATCGGAATCATTGTGGGTGTGCTGGTGGCAGCCATCCTGATCATACCTCTTTTCTCACCTGCAACTGCAGAAGTGAGTTCTGAAATCGAAATAGCACTGGAACCTTCGCAGGTATTTCCGACAGTGGCTTCCTTTCAGGGGCGCGAAGCCTGGGATCCATGGCTGACCACAGACACAAGCGCTGTGGCCACCATTGAATCCAAGCCCGGATATGTGGGATCCACCTATGCCTGGAAGGGAGAGAAAGTAGGATTTGGAAAGATGGAAGTAATCGCTGTAGAAGAAAATGAAACCATCAAATCGCATCTCTGGTTTGGAGATGTAAAGAGCCCTGCTGTGGTGGAATGGTCTTTTGAAGAAGTGGATGGAGGAACCCATGCGGTATGGTCCTTTTCACAGGAGACTGCCTGGCCTTTCGAAAGGCTAGGCATGATGATCGGAAAAGTTTTCCTGAAAAAGAGTTTTGATTTGGGACTGGCCAACCTGAAAGCGCAACTGGAGGCGAATCCGCCACAGTTGAGTCCGCTGGGTCCCATCACCATTGAAACACAGGAAGCTTTTGAAGCTCTTGTAGCCAAAGGCTCCGGAACCATGGAGGAGATGGAGCAAAGTATAGGACAACTGTTTGGGCTGGTTTTTGCCACAGTTGGTCAGCAAAAGCTTGAAGTTAGCGGACCTGCCTTTGTCCAGTACCTGGACTACGATGAGGCCACCGGGTTTTCAAACTTCCTGGCAGGTGTCCCTGTGGCACGAGCGGGTAGATCATCGGGTGAAGTGATGGCCCAATCTTACCCTGAAATGAAGGTGGTACAGGCCCTGCATACCGGACCCTATGAGAAATTCATCGAGTCCTACACAAAACTGGACAACTACATCAAAGGAAATGGAATTGAAGTGACCGGACAGGCCTTCGAGTTTTATAATGTAGACATGCAGATGGAGCCGGATCCGGCGAAGTGGGAAACCCTGATTACATTCCCGGTAAAATAGCATGGACCATAAGGAGATTGGAAAAATCTTCTACCGGGATGGTTACCGGATTGCTGTTCAGCACCTGGAAGGCGAGACAAGTGTTTCGAACCTGAAGGAAGCCATCAGGACCCTTTACAGGGAGGTGGACGGATTGCTTGAGGCATTTCTGCGGAGGTCTGCAGAGGAAGGGAAGCCGGCGGATTGCAAAATAGGATGCTCCTGGTGCTGTCACCAGGAAGTGTTTGCCATCACGCATGAATTGCTTTATCTGCATGATCACGTGCTGCAGAACTCCGATCGAAAGGAAAGGGAAGGTTTTATTTCCAGGGCACGGGAAAAGTCCTTTCTGACCCTCCATAAAACACTGGAGGAACAACTCCTCGTGAGAGCCCCTTGTCCTTTCCTTATCGATGGGGCATGTGCCGTGTATGCATCCAGACCCATGGCCTGCCGGATCTACCTTTCTTCCTCAGCAGCATCCTGTAAGAAAGAGCATGTTCAGCCAGGCAATAAAAAGAAGTTTCCTGACCTGTTTGAGTTTCCCCTTCACGCCGGCCGGATGATGAACGAAGGTTTTGCTGCCTTCCTGAAACAGACCGGAAAGCCGTCTGCTGAAATCCCTCTGGAACAGGGTTATGCCTCGGTGGTCACACTTGGACAGACATTTGAATCCTGGATGGGGTAGGTTTTTATTATATTAGCAGGAATGAAAGAACAGATCCTCGGGTTGGTCCGGGAGACCAAAGATCCGCCGGATAAAAGGGTAGCCCTGACTCCCCGGCAATGCAAGAATCTGATGGTCCGGCACCGGAACCTCAGCATAGTGGTACAGCCGTCAGCCACCCGTTGCTTTACTGATACGGAGTATACAGATGCCGGGATCCGGATCAGGGAAGACCTTTCAGGATGTGATATTCTGATGGGCGTGAAAGAGGTGGAAATCAACAGTCTGATTCCGGGAAAGACCTACCTTTTCTTCTCGCATACCGCAAAAAAGCAACCCTACAACCGGGAGCTTCTGCAGGCCATTGTTGAAAAGGGGATCAGGCTCCTGGATTATGAGTACCTCACTGGCACGGACAAGGTTCGTGTGGTGGCATTCGGACGCTGGGCAGGTGTGGTGGGCGCATACAACGGGCTGAGGGCTTTCGGCCTTCGCAGCGGTCATTTTGATCTTCCCCCGGCCTCTTCATGCAAGGACCTTGAACAGTTGATGTCCGGGCTAAAGCATCTTGATCTTGGAAAGATACGCATTGCCCTGACCGGGGGTGGCCGGGTGGCCGGCGGTGCCGTGGAGATCCTGGAAGCAGCCGGATTGAAACAGGTGAAGCCGGATGAATATCTCTCACGTGTATTTAACTCGGCGGTGTATACCCGTCTTGATCCCTGGCATTATACACGCCGGAAGGATGGACTGGCCTTCGATTTCAAACATTTTGTGGACCAGCCCTACCTATATGAAAACAGTTTTCTTCCCTATGCCAGGCGTACTGATATGTTCATTGCATGTCATTTCTGGGATCCCAAAGCACCTGTATTGCTAACCCGGAAGGATCTGATGGGCGGCCATGTTCCCATCAGGATCGTTGCGGACATCAGCTGTGATATTGACGGGCCCATTCCAAGTACCATCAGGGCTTCCACCATTGCTGAACCCTTTTACGGCTACGACCCGGTCTCGGGAAAGGAATCGGCACCTTTTGAGCGTGAATCCATTACCGTGATGGCGGTGGACAACCTGCCCGGAGAGCTGCCCAGGGATGCCTCGGAAGACTTCGGTGAGGCGCTTTCGGCCATCGTGATTCCCGAGATTCTGGGAACCACTGATTCGGGTATGGTCAAAAGGGCCTGCATTGCTGAGAAGGGCAAGCTCACGAAAAATTACGCATATCTTCAGGATTACCTGGAAGGCAGGGAGTGATCAGTTGAAGTGCCTGTTTTCGTCCTGGTCCTTCTTATCCTTCCAACTGTCCATGTTGGCCAGGCTCCAGACTATTCCGATTCCGCCCACTGCCAGGAGGGAATATCCCAGCGGGCGTACAAGGGAAAGCCTGATGGTCAGTACAATTCCGATTACTAGAAGCAACACGCTGATCAGCCATAAACTTCTGTAATCCCTGGGTTTTCTTTGCCGGTACATTCTATTTTGGGTTCTTTAGGTTACGAATGACCTGGTGCGGGTCAGGGGCTGAGAAGATGGTGTTTCCCACCACAAACACATCCACCCCTGCTTCAATCAGGCCGGAGATATTCACTTCAGTTACCCCGCCGTCTATCTGGATCAGTGTCTTGTGCCCGCCCTCTGAGATCATCTTCTTCAGTTTGCGGATCTTTTTGTAGGATCCCTGGATGAATTTCTGTCCCCCAAATCCCGGGTTCACAGTCATCACCAATACCATATTTATATCACCCAGCACCGGCTCCAGCAGGGATACATCCGTATGCGGATTGACCGATACAGCCGGTTTCATGCCCAGTTCTCCGATCTTTTGAATGGTCCTGTGAAGGTGCTGGCAGGTTTCATAGTGGACCGTCAGCCAGTCAGCCCCCACATCCCTGTAAGCTTCCAGGTACCTGTCCGGGTCCACGATCATCAGGTGTACATCCAGCGGTTTTTCCGATACCTTCTTGATCTGGCGGATCACAGGAAAACCGAAGGTGAGGTTGGGAACGAAAACCCCGTCCATGATATCCAGGTGAAGCAGGTCGGCATCGGAGGAGTTGACCATCATGATCTCTTTCTCCAGGTGAAGGAAGTCGGCCGTTAAAATCGAGGGTGCAATCAGGTGTTTATACATGTGATGCCTTTTATACAAAAATAACGTTTTATCATACCAATGTGAAAAAGGTCACGTTTTTATCTTACAGGTTTTACTACCTTCATGATACTGAAGATAGCTCTATGAAAAGTAAACCTTTCATTCTGTTGCTCCTGTTCACATTGATTTCATCGGGAGTTTGGGGACAGCACTATACCCTGAGCGGATATGTCCAGGACGGCTCCTCGGGTGAAAAACTGATCGCAGCCACCGTGTATGATTATCACTCGGGGAAAGGGACTTCCGCCAATGAATATGGTTTCTACAGCCTCACCCTTCCGGCGGGAGAGGTATACCTTCAGGTATCCTATGTGGGATATGCCCCTTACCGGGATACATTTAAGCTGGGGGCCAACCTGAATATGAACCTTACCCTGGTGCCGTCCCTCACCCTGGATGAGGTGGTGGTGACCACCCATCGTCCCCAGGACGTGGTGGAGGATGTCCAGATGAGCAGCATACAAATTCCCATCAAAGAGATCAAGTCCATCCCCATGTTCATGGGTGAGGCAGATGTGATCAAAACCATCCAGCTGATGCCGGGGGTACAGTCAGGGACCGAAGGAACCAGCGGAATCTATGTGCGGGGCGGGGGACCGGACCAGAACCTGTTTCTGCTGGACGGAGTGCCTATCTACAATGCCAACCATCTGTTCGGATTTTTTTCGGTATTCAACCCGGACGCTATCTCCAACATTACCCTCACCAAAGGAGGTTTTCCTGCCCATTACGGCGGAAGGCTCTCTTCTGTAGTGGACATCAGGCTGAAGGAGGGGAATATGAAGGAAATTCACGGAGCCGGTTCCATCGGGCTGATCGCCTCCAAACTGACCCTGGAGGGTCCCATCATCAAGGACAAGACCTCCTTTATTATTTCAGGTCGAAGAACCTATTTTGATGTTCTGGCCCGGCCCATCATCAAGCAGATCAACAAATCCAACGGAATTGAGGGGATGTCCGGCTATTATTTTTACGATCTCAATGCCAAGATCAACCACAAATTTTCTGAAAAGGACCGGATCTACCTGAGCGCCTACCATGGAAGGGACCGGCTCTATATCGACAATGAGGAGCAATGGATTGATAACGATACATCCTACCAGACAACCATGGAATCGGGCCTTTACTGGGGGAACCTGACCAGTGCCCTTCGGTGGAACCATGTATACGGGAGCAAGCTGTTCAGCAATGTGTCCCTGGTTTACAGCAATTACAAGTTTGACACCTTCGATGAAACCAAAACCCTGGTAAACGGCAAGCACGACCTGGGCTATTCATATCACTATGTGTCGGGGATCGAGGATTGGGGAGCCATGGCCGATTATGATTACCGTCCACTGCCCGCCCATACGGTCCGGTTTGGTGGCAAGTACCTCTATCATACCTTTACCCCGGGGATCGAAACCCTTGAATCCACCGATGACACGCTGAGCGCGGAGTTCAATGCCGATCCCGTCTATGCCCACGAGTATTATGTCTATGCGGAGGACAATTTCCAGCTGGGATCAAGGATCCGTGCCAACATCGGGCTGCACTATTCGGGCTTCTTTGTAAACAATGAATTCTATCATTCCCTTCAACCCAGGTTCTCCGGCAGGCTTTTGCTTACCCCCCGGTTCTCCTTCAAGGCGGCCTTTTCCAGGATGGACCAGTATATCCATTTGCTGACCAATGCCACCATCGGGCTGCCCACCGATATCTGGGTACCTGCCACCGAAAAGACCCCTCCCCAGAGTTCATATCAAACAGCAGCAGGAGTGGCCTACAACCTGAATGACAACTGGTATTTCACCCTGGAGGGTTTTTACAAGACCATGAATCACCTGATCGATTACTCTGAAGGATCCAGCTTCTTTGAATACGGAGTGAACTGGGAGGATAAGATCGAGCGCGATGGAAAAGGACTTTCCTATGGCCTTGAGGTCCTTGCCCGAAGGGATATGGGCAGGCTCAGGGGCTGGGTGGGATATACGCTTTCGAAAGTGGAGGTGCAGTTTGCCAACCTGAACAATGGAGACCCCTATCCCTACACCTATGACCGCCGGCATGATGTATCCATTGTGCTGATGTTCAAGCTGAATGATCATTTTGATGTGAGTGCCACCTGGGTATATGGAACCGGGAAGGCCCGGACCCTGGCGGTCTCCAGGTATGCACCTGATCATTATGATTTTGGTAATCCGTGGGATGATTATAACCGCATCTATCTAAGTCCCTACGACACAAGATATGATCAGGAAGTGGAGTACTTCAAAGGCAAGAATGCCTACCGGGAGCCGGCATACCACAGGCTGGATGTGGGCATGAACTGGCATAAGCAGCGGGATTGGGGTACCACCACCTGGAGCCTGGGGCTTTACAATGCCTACAACAGGCAGAATCCTTTTTACCTGTTTTTCGGATATGACAATTACGGGAACCGGGCACTGAAACAAATGAGCATCTTCATGCTGATTCCTTCCATCAGTTACGCAGTTGAGTTTTAAGTCATGAGCAGGAAAACAAATACCGGGATGAACCTTTTGAAAGGACTGATTTTTTTCACTCTTTTTGTGGCATATACCGGCTGTGAGTCGGTCCTGTTTATTGAACTGGAGGAGTCGGATAAGTTGATTGTGGTCAACGGTACCATCACCAACGATTCGGTGGTAGCCATCCAGGTATCCCGCACGCGTCACATCCTGGACAATGCCCCGGTGCTGCCTCTGGAGCAGGCCCAGGTAAGGCTGCTGGAGGGAGGATCCCTGGTTGCGGAGCTCTCATATACTGGCAACGGGTATTACAGGGCGCAGGATTTTATTCCGGGGATAGGTAAAACCTATACCATCGAAGTGGAGAATGCCGGGTACTCCCCGGTGACTGCCTTCACACAAATTCCGGAAACGGTCCGCATTGAAAAACTGGATACGACCACCCTGGAGGTGGAGCAGCAGGGAGGATACGATTCCTATTATGGCTATTCACAACAATACCTTCAATTTGACCTGACTCTGATGGATCCCCCCGGGCAGGATAACTATTATCTTCTGTATGCCGAAGCCGACCGCTCCTGGACCGAATACAGGGACACCACGGTCAAGGTGGTTGATTCGCTCTATTACGGAGGGCAATGGAATTATTTCCTGGTGGATTCATCCTATACAATTTATGACATCCACCGTTATACGTATTACCCTTCTATCAGCAGCAGCGACATCGTGGTGGAGGCCATGACCTCTCACGGTGTGTTGTTTTCTGACCAGCTTATCGAAGGAAAATCGTACTCATTCAGGGGACAGTTTTACTACGACCAGCTAACGGCAGCAGATTCAGCCGTGGTGGATTTCCGGCTCCAATCGATATCCGAATCCTATTACAAATACCTGAAGTCGAGGCAGAGTCATTATGACACCAAAGAGAATTACCTGGCCGTTCCGGTCATTGTGTACAGCAACGTGGAAGAGGGTACTGGTTTTTTTGGGGGCTATTCCATGGATGAGTATACAATTACTACCTTTATCCCCGAATATTACTGGGACCATTATTACTTCGAATAACAACTGATTCAGCAGATATATTTTCATGATTATTTTTGAAGAAGTGATTGCCCAAAGGGTAGGGATACCTTTGAGGCAGGTGAAGAACACAGTGGAGCTGCTTGAGGAGGGCGCTACCATCCCGTTTATCAGCCGGTACCGGAAAGAACATACGGGAAGCCTGGACGAGGTGAAGATCACCGAGATCAGGGATGAGTTGAACAAGCTGAAAGAGCTCGTAAAGCGGAAGGAGTACATTTTGAAAACCATCGATGAGCAGGAACTGCTCACCGATGAATTGCGAAAGACCATCGAAGCGTGTCTCGATCCGGTGGTTCTGGAGGACATCTACCTTCCCTTTAAGCCCAAAAGGAAAACCAGGGCGACAGTGGCCAGGGAAAAGGGACTGGAACCTCTGGCCAAAATCCTGATGGAACAGCAGGAGAAGCAGGTTGAAAAAGCAGCCTCAGCGTTTCTGAACGAGGATGTGGAAAGTATAGAGGATGCCCTGCAGGGTGCCAGGGATATCATTGCCGAATGGGTGAATGAGAATCCGGGGGCCAGGAAGACTGTAAGGTTTCATTTCGACCGCGGGGCTGTGATCTTTTGCAAAGTGATCAAAGGCAAGGAGGAGGCGGCGGTGAAATTCACGGATTACTTCGATTTCAGCGAACCTCTGAAAAAGTGCCCGGGTCACAGGATCCTGGCCATGCGACGGGGTGAACAGGAGGGGTTCCTTCGCTTGTCGGTGGAACCCGACACGCAGAGGACCATCGATGCACTGGAGGACCAGTTTGTAAAGAACCCCTATGAGTCAGGGCAGCAAGTGGCCGAAGCTGTGAAGGACTCCTACAAAAGGCTTATTCAGCCCTCCATTGAAAATGAATTCAAGGCACTTTATAAAGAGATTGCCGACCGGGAAGCCATCAAGGTGTTTGCCGATAACCTGAGGCAATTGCTGCTGGCTTCACCCCTGGGGCAAAAGCGGGTCCTGGCCCTGGATCCCGGATTCAGATCTGGATGCAAGCTGGTTTGCCTGGACGAGCAGGGGAACCTGGTTCACAATGCCACCATTTTCCCCCATCCGCCCCAATCGGACCGTTCAGGGGCAACCAGGAAAGTCTCCTCCCTGGTACAGCAATATAAGATTGAAGCCATTGCCATCGGTAACGGAACGGCCAGCCGGGAGACGGAAAGGTTCATCAGGTTGATCAGGTTCCATCAGGACCTGGAGGTGTATGTGGTCAATGAGTCGGGCGCATCCATCTATTCTGCTTCAAAAATAGCCAGGGATGAGTTTCCCGACTATGATGTGACCGTTCGTGGGGCTGTCTCTATCGGCCGGAGGCTAATGGACCCGCTGGCTGAACTGGTGAAGATCGACCCCAAGAGCATCGGGGTGGGGCAGTACCAGCATGATGTGGACCAGGGGAACCTGAAAAAAAGTCTGGATGAGGTGGTGGAGAGCTGTGTGAACCTGGTGGGGGTCAATCTGAATACCTCAAGCAAACACCTGCTGACCTACGTATCGGGTCTGGGCCCGGTCCTGGCGCAGAACGTGGTGGATTACAGGGCAGAGATCGGGGGGTTCACCTCACGGAAACAGCTTTTGAAAGTTCCAAGGATGGGTGCCAAGGCATATGAACAGTGTGCCGGATTCCTGAGGATTGAAGGTGCGGAGAATCCACTGGACAATTCAGCAGTCCACCCCGAGAGCTACCACATCGTTGAGAAAATGGTCAGGGACCTGGATGTGGATCTGAAAAAGCTGGTGAACAACGATTCACTGGTGAATAAAATCGAACTGGATCGATATGTGGAGGGAGATATTGGATTGCCCACGCTGAAGGATATCAAAAATGAGTTGAAAAAACCAGGAAGGGATCCAAGGGAACAGATCGAAGTGTTTGAGTTTGACCAGGGCGTATACAGCATGGAGGACCTGAAAACGGGCATGGAATTGCCGGGGATCGTCACCAACATTACAAAGTTCGGAGCTTTCGTGGATGTGGGTGTGAAACAGGATGGTCTGGTTCACATCTCCCAGCTGGCCGACCGGTTTGTGAAGGATCCCAACGATATTGTGAAGATTCACCAGCATGTAAAGGTGAGGGTGCTGGAAGTGGACGTGCAACGAAAAAGGATTCAGCTCACCATGAAAAATATTTCTTAATTTTAGCTTTCTAAATTTTCACAATGAAAACCAGCCCAGTGGTTATCCTGCTTGCTTTGGCAGCAATGGCCGGTCAATCATGTAAAACGTCTCCTTCCATGAAAGCACCTGTTGCCGCAAAGAAACCCAAAGAACTGACCATTCACGGACATACCAGGATCGATAATTATTACTGGTTAAAGGAGCGTGAGAATCCTGAAGTAATTGCCTACCTGGAAGCTGAGAACGCATACAGAGAATCGATGATGAAAGGTTCCGAGCAGTTTGAGGAGAACCTTTATCATGAGATGGTGGGAAGGATCAAACAGGATGATGAGAGTGTCCCCTACAAGGACAACGGGTACTACTATTATACACGGTATGAAGAAAACAGGGAGTATCCCATCTATTGCAGGAAGAAGGAGAGTTTGGAGTCGGATGAAGAGATCCTGGCCAATGTGAACGAGTTGGCCGAAGGCCATTCTTATTTCCAGGTGGGAGGGCTGAGCGTAAGTCCCGACAACCGCTTTATGGCTATCGGGATCGATACGGTGAGCCGCAGGAAGTACACCATCTACATCAAAGACCTGGAGACCGGTGTGATGCTGGATGATGAGATCCCCCTAACCACCGGAGGTTCTTCATGGGCCAATGACAACAAAACACTGTTTTATACACTGAAGGACGATGAAACCCTGCGGAGCAAAGCAATCTGCAGGCATGTGACGGGGACCATGGCCTTTGCTGATGTACCTGTTTTCGAGGAGACCGATGAGACCTTCAGTACCTATGTCTATAATACCAAATCAAAGAAATATTTGATTATCGGAAGCAGCAGTACCCTCACCAGTGAATACCGCTTTCTGCCGGCCGATGATCCCACGGGTGATTTCAAGATAATCCAGCCCAGGGTAAGGGGACTGGAATACAGCATCTCCCATTTTGGTGATCATTTTTATATCATCACCAACCTGGAGGCAACCAACTTCCGCCTGATGAAGACCCCGGTATCAGCCACCGGAAGGGAAAACTGGGAAGAGGTCATTGCACACCGGGAAGATGTGTTCATGGAAGGCATTGAGATTTTTAAAGACTACCTGGTGGTGGAGGAACGAAAAGAGGGGCTGACCCAGCTGAGGGTGATTCGGTGGGACAATGCAGAGGAGTACTATATCGATATGGAGGAAGAGGTGTATACGGCGTGGATTTCCGTTAATCCCGATTTTGACAGCCAGCTGCTGAGGTATGGATACTCTTCCCTGACCACTCCCCAGTCCACACTCGATTATCACATGGGGAAACGGGAGAAGACCCTGCTGAAACAGGAGGAGGTAGTTGGTGGTCATTTTGATCCGGCCAATTATGAGGCCAGGCGGCTCTATGCCACAGCGGATGATGGAAAAAAGATCCCCATGAGCAT
This sequence comes from uncultured Bacteroides sp., assembly GCA_964453785.1. Classification (GTDB taxonomy): domain Bacteria; phylum Bacteroidota; class Bacteroidia; order Bacteroidales. Next base: position 24,559 of record CAYVRK010000020.1, on the reverse strand, counting down.
TGTTTACAGGATAGGGATGGAGCTGAACGGAAACAATCCCACACTGATCTATGGATACGGATCATACGGAATCACCATGGATCCTTCCTTTCGCTCCTCGCGCCTTTCCCTGATTGACCGGGGATTTATCTACGTCATTGCCCACGTCAGGGGAGGTCAGATTTACGGAAGGCCCTGGTATGAAGATGGAAAGCTCCTGAAAAAGATGAATACCTTCACGGATTTCAACGATTGCGCAACCTTTCTGATTGATGAAAAGTATACCAGTCCGGACCACCTTTACGCCATGGGCGGAAGTGCAGGCGGACTGCTCATGGGTGCCGTAATCAATCTGCAACCTGAACTGTACAAGGGGGTGATCGCGGCGGTCCCATTTGTGGATGTGGTAACCACCATGCTTGATGATGATATCCCGCTCACTACCGGTGAATACGATGAATGGGGAAATCCCAACCAGGAGGAGTACTACAGGTACATGCTCAGCTATTCACCTTATGATCAGGTAGAGGCCAAAGCATATCCCAACATGCTGGTAACCACAGGACTGAATGACAGCCAGGTCCAGTACTGGGAGCCGGCAAAATGGGTGGCCAAACTCAGGGACATGAAGTCGGATGACAACCTGCTTCTCCTGTACTGCAACATGGAGACCGGTCACGGAGGTGCCTCGGGCCGGTTTGAAGCATACCGGGAGACTGCTATGGAGTATGGGTTTTTGTTATCTCTTGAAGGAATAAAAAAATAGTTATTGAGTTAGTGGGTTATTAAGGTTTGTGACACTAACACGCTAACGTAAGCGAAGCGAACGAACTATGTTACCAATTACAGGCATAGCACAATACAGGGTCACCTACGCGGATACGGACCAGATGGGGGTCGTTTACTATGGCAACTACGGAAGGTTTTTTGAAATTGGCCGAACGGAAATGATCCGGGGAATGGGATTGCCTTACATCGAACTGGAGAAGGAGGGCATTGCCATGCCAGTGTACTCGGTTGAGTCCAAATTCAGAAATGTATTGCGGTACGATGAACTGATCACCATTGAGACTGTGGTCAGGAAACTACCCACTGCCCGGATGGAGTTCTTTCACCGCATCTTCAACCAGGCAGGCGAGCTGGCCCATGAGGCAAAGGTTGTCCTTGTGTTCCAGGATCTGAAGACCGGCAAGGTGGTCAGGGCTCCTGAAAAGCTGATCCGGGTGTTGGAGAACCGTTGAATATCTCCGCAATCTCTTCAATGGGAATGGTCACCCGCGGTTCGAAATCAGGGCTGTTCATATAGGAGACCAGGCTGTACATCAACTGTTTTGCTTCCATCCGTTCTTCCTGGTTTTCGAGGAAGTCAATGCCACAAACAATGATTTTCCCCTTTGCAACCCTGGCTTCAAAACAGAGGGCCAGGCTCTGGCAGGTGACCCAGTCGTCAATGATCCTTACAATGGGCTCCGGCTGCGGGGTGAAATGGTCCAGGATAATGGCATTGCAGTGCGACATGGCATCCCACCACTGCCAGTCCGAATGAAAAGCGGTAGGGAAATGCTTCAAGGCAGGATGTTCCGGATCACACAATATTCCCAGTGTATGCGGTTTCTGACCACCGGTCCAGTTGGTGTTCCAGAAGATGCTTGAAAAGCCAACGCCGATATCACCTCCCCGGGCTGCTTTCACACTCCCTTTCTTAGGTGTGATCAGGACCTTGCCGCCATCTTCAAGGTATTGCATGGTTTTTGGATCAAGTGTCCGGGAGATCAGTACATCTCCTTTCATGTCCGGGAGATCCCGGGGATATACCCAAAAATTCCAGTCATTGGCATGGTTTCCAACCGATACTTCGAGTTTGAATTGCACTGCTTGTTTGAATTCGTTCAACGGGAATGAAATCTCACCGAGCTGAATATTATTTCCAACAGGGATGTCCTTCTTTTCCAGAAATCCTTCCTTATAAACAGATCCGTCCGTGTTGAAAATCCTCCATTCAGGTACACAGTTTTTTATTTCAGAGTCGCCAAAATATGACACTTCAAGGGTGGCATGAAAGCTTTCCGTATTGGAAAAGATGCGTTTCTTCAGGCGAGCCAGCGGAACAGTTTTACCGCAAAAACGATTGAAATCTTTTGCAGATATATAGCCTTTCTCTTCCCAGAAAGGATTCAGCACTCCCACAAGGGCTGTTCCCTGACCCGGGAAATCGTGCAGGTCCAGCAACTGAAACCCCCCAAATCCCGGAGTCCGGAGGGCAGCTTCAATATCTGCCTTGTAGCAAAGTGCCTGCAGTTTTCCGGACGCCATCAGGAATGGTTGCTCAAATGCGCTCAGGCCATGATCCGCCAGCTTCTCCCTGTAGAGTTCAAGGTTCTTGGCTTTAAGCGGGCCAGTATATTTGTCGATCTCTTTGAAATCGGGGTATACGCACCACTGCCCGATCTCATGACTGATCAAGGGTTTGTCCATTCCTGCAATTCCATTCGACCAGTCATAATCTGTCCTGGGTGGCTGGCTGTTGATGATGCTGTTCAGTTCTTCTCCCCAACCCTGGATCCTCACCTTTTCAAAGGTACTGTGGTAATCACTTTCCGGGATAAGGGGCCAGCCGGCCGCTGAGGTATAAACCCTGCGGCTGTCCTTTTCCTTCCAGTATGCAACAAACTTAGCCAGATAGGGAATATAATTTCCCCGCGGTTCATTCCCGTAGGCCATCATGCAAAAGGAGGGGTGGTTACCGTATTGCTCCACGATCCGCTCACTCTCTTCGTAAATGTATCTGTCGATGGGTTTCCCATCGCCCAGGGAGGTTGATGAGTTGGCCCATGATGCGCATTCAACCTGCAGGTAAATTCCTGCCCGGTCAGCTGCCTCAAAAGCGGCCGAGGGCGGGCACCAGGAATGGAACCTCATGTGGTTCAGCCCATGCTGTTTACAGATTTCAAAGATTCGCCCCCATTCCTTCACATCGGTAGAAGGATAGCCGGTTTTTGGAAAGATGGCGCATTCAAGGGTCCCTCTTAAAAAAACGGGGTGCCCATTGACCACAAAGCGGGTTCCATCCGCCCTGAATTCACGAAGCCCTAACAGGCAGGTTTTGGAATCCTTTACATTTTTTCCGCGAATCTGCAAGGAGATCTTGTACACATTCGGGGAGTGTTCATCCCAGAGTTTTGCATCCTCCCCCAGGGGACATAGAAATTGAAGTGAATGATTGCCTGCTTCGATTGACAGCTCTGTTGCAAGGATTTTTTCAGGTTGCATCTCAAAATTCAGGCCTTCGGCCCACACGGAAAAATCGATTTCAGATTCCTGGCCGGACCGGTTCACCACCTGTGCTTCCACCAGCACGGATTTGGATTGAATGTCGGGTGTGAGTTTTACTTTCCCGATATTGATTTGATCAGATGCAATGATCGCCATTTCTCCGGCAATCCCGTTCCAGTTGCCCTGGGTGTGATCTGTCACACTGTGGGAGTTTTCTCCCGGATCGATCTCTTCTGTTCTGTTGTCAACACAAATGGTAATGGTGATTGTTCCGTTTTTGACATATGGGGTGATATCATACCTGTGCGGTACGGAGAGACTGTTCTGCATGCCCGCATAGGAAGCGTTCACCCATACCATGGTTTTCCAGTGACACCGTTCAAGATAAAGGATAAGTTCCTTTCCTCTCAAATGACGTGGTATGTTCACCTCCCTCTGGTACCAGGCTGCTCCCTGGTAATGCTTGTCCGGCTGAAGCCAGAAAGGGATGCGAATGTGGTCTTTATCCACATAGGTTTTAAAGAGGGGATCGTTGTACCACCCCTCGTGAATTTGTCCTGTCCACCTGGTATCAAAAGTGATGTCGTACCCCTTGCCATTTTCCACCATGGAACCCGGTAAACCTAGCGTTTCGGAGAGATCTGTTTCAAACCATTTTTCAGAGATTCCCACATCGGAAGGATCCATGCAAAACCGCCATCTTCCCGAAAGATCAATCTGCTGATTCCGGATGGGATTGCATGCTGTTGCGAGTAGAAAAAGAATGGATAATAACGTGGTGTGTTTCATGATCCGCTGGTTGATTCATTTGTCAAAGTGAGCAGAGTAATCTCGGGACGAATGCCCACCCGTCCGGGAAAACCTGTGTAGCCCAGTCCCCGGTTCACATAGAGATACTGTCCGTTCTCCCGGTACAGGCCAGCCCACTGCTTATAGGTCCACCGCGAAGGGCTCCATCTGAATTTCCCGATCTCGATACCGAATTGCATACCGTGGGTATGACCCGAAAGGGTGAGGGCGATGGGCTCTCTTCCTTTCACCTTCAGGTTCCAGTGTGACGGGTCGTGGGAGAGGAGTATTTTCATAAGGCCCGGGGAACTTCCCTCCATGGCTTTCACAAGGTCACCTTCCTGAGGAAAAGGAGGCTTGCCCCAGTTTTCAACCCCTACAATCTCCAGTGAATCCCCGTTCAGGGAAAGGGTACGGTGTTCGTTGAGCAACAGGTCAAACCCGGCAGCCCGGATCTGATCCTTGACACGCTCCAGGTTGGCTCTTTCAGCCTGTTCCGATTCCCATGCAAAGTAGTGTCCATAATCGTGATTCCCCAGGATGGCAAGTTTTCCAAGGGGAGCACTGAGCTGGTTGAAGATGGTGATAAAGGGATCCATCTCCTCTGAAAAGTTATGAACCATATCCCCCGTAAAGAGGATCAGGTCGGCTCCAAGCCTGTTCACCTGTTTCACCACATTCCTGATATGGTCCGGCTGGTTATAAAAGCCTGCCAGGTGGATATCCGAGAGCTGGACAATTTTCAACCCATTGAAGGAGGGTGGCAAAGTTTCGAGCCCAATTTGCTCACGGAATATTTTGACGTGGGTTCGTCCGCGGATCATCCCCAGTCCGAAGCTTACAAAGAGCAGAATCCCGATCGCTGCACCAGGCCAAAGGAACCAGTTTCTGACCGTGTTCTCTCTTCCATGGAATAGTCTGATTATCAACCCGGTGAAGTCGCTGAGAAGCTGAACCGAATTGAAAAGGAGTTTGGGAACATAGAGCATCAGGAAGATCCCCATGATCACCATGACCGGGAAGAACAGCGAAGGGTCGCGCATCTTCTGAAACCTGGATCCGGCCCATAAAAGTGCTGCAAACATGATCAGGGTAATGCCCCAGTAAATCAGTGTAAACAGGCTTTTGTCCTGCGGTACCGATCCCAGCAGGTGGTGGATACCACGAAAGGCATAAAGGTCCATGACCACCATAAAAAGTGCAAAAGCAGCTATAATTATAAAGGATCTCATCAAATGAAAAGTATTATCTTTTGGGAAGATAAATAATTGGCAGATGAAATTAAGGATTGTAATTTTAAGATCATGAAAATAAAGACGATTTCACCCCGAAAACATTGGATCATCCTGGTCCTGGCTATCATTTTTACCCCCAATCTGCACGCCCAGATCATGCCCAATGAATGGAACGGTCTGATGGCTCCGCTTCCGGATCCGCTCCTTAGCCTGGACGGTACGGTCATCAAAGACCGGGGACAATGGGAAACCGGCAGGAGGGACGAGGTGCTGGAGCTCTTCCGGGATCATGTGTACGGAAAGGTTCCTGCCATGGAATTTGAGATAAGCCACAGTGTCACTTTTATGGACAGGAATGCCCTGGACGGAAAAGCAGTCATGAAGGAAGTGGAGGTCCGGTTGACGGGCATTGAAGATACAATCGTGTTTCCCATTATCATCTTCCTGCCCAGGGATCACCAAGGCCCTGTCCCCCTGTTCCTGGGATTGAATTTCAATGGGAATCATACCATCTGTGCCGATCCCCGGATCAGCGTAACCGGCAACTGGGTGCCCAGCCGGAGTGAATTGGGAATGACAAACAACCGGGCCAGGGAGGAATCCAGGGGGGCGAATGCCAGCCGCTGGCCCTTGGAGTTGATTGTATCCCGGGGATATGGTGTGGCCACCTTGTACGCCGGGGATATTGACCCCGATTTTAACGACGGATTTCAAAATGGTGTTCATGCTCTGGACAAGGGTGAAAGGACGCCTTCGTCCTGGGGGACGATCGCTGCATGGGCATGGGGTTTGTCCAGGGCCATGGACTACCTGGTACAGGATCCTGATATTGATGCAGACCGGATCGGGGTTCTGGGACATTCCCGGTTGGGAAAAGCCGCCCTGTGGGCAGGTGCCCAGGATGAACGGTTTGCCCTGGTGATCTCCAACAATTCGGGATGCGGGGGAGCGGCCCTGTCACGCCGGCCCTTTGGAGAACGCGTCTCCGCAATCAACGAGGTATTTCCCCACTGGTTTTCCGGTGTATTTAAGAGATTCAACGACAATGAAGCGGCCTGCCCGGTGGACCAGCATATGCTCCTGTCACTGGTGGCTCCCCGACCGCTCTATGTGGCCAGCGCCGGGGAAGATGACTGGGCCGATCAGTATGGTGAATACCTTTCACTCTACTATGGAAGCAGGGTGTACGGACTGTACGGGGAAGATAAGCTGGAAAACAGGGAGTTGCCGCCGCTGGACCAGCCCCGCTGGAGCGGACAGCTGGGATATCATATCCGCACGGGCAAACACGATATTACCCGGTATGACTGGGAACAATATATGGATTTTGCCGATCTGCACATGTCCGGGACGTCCGCAGACACCTATGAAAATCCCGTGACCATGGAATGGCTCTCCACACATCTGCAGGGGGGGAGTCCCGGGCTGATCCTCACACCTGAACTGGAGGCGATGATCCGGAAAAAAATAGATGCGGGTGATCAAAACACAATGCGGGGACTCCGGCTGCTTCGGGGCAGTGCCGATGAATTGCTGGAGAAGGAGCCACTGGTTTATAAGCAGACAGGAAGAAGGCTCCTGGGCGTCTCCAGGGAAGCCGTCCGGCGCCTGACCACCCTGGCACTGGTGTACAGGATGGACAAAGATGAGAAATATCTGGACCGGCTTGAGGCTGAGTTGACTTCGGTCTGTTCCTTTGAACACTGGAATCCGTCCCACTTTCTGGATGTGGCTGAAATGGCAGCAGGAGTTGCGCTGGCGCTGGACTGGGCAGGGGAGTGGATCTCACCGGAGGCTGGTGAATTGGCCAGGGAGGCACTTCTGGAAAAGGCGCTTAAACCCGGAATCGCCTCCTCCGAAAATAATTTCTTTACAGGGGTTACCCACAACTGGAACATGGTTTGTAACGGGGGACTCTCCCTGGCGGCGCTGGTGATGTTCGAACAGGAGCCGGAACTCTCTTCTGCTGTGCTCCACCAGGCTGTTGAGACCATGCCGCTGTCATTGAAGCCCTATGCACCCGGCGGAATCTACCCGGAGGGTGCGTCCTACTGGTTTTATGCAACCACCTATCTCACAGCCACCCTGTCTGCATATGAATCTTCCATGGGAACTGACTTTGGATTTTCCAGCGCCCCCGGTTTGATGGAGAGTGCCCAATTCAGTCAGGTGCTGGCCGGGCCGTCCGGTAGGTATTATAATTATTTTGATTCCGGGGAGGGAGGCCTGTATAGTCTGGAGCATTTTGGGCTGCTTGCCTGGTTTGCAAACAGATCCGGATCCGGTGTGAATATGGACGCATATGGTGCTTTGCTGAAGAAAGAACTTGAAAATCCCCGGCAGGCCAGGGGAACCCGGTTTTTCCCGTTTTTTTTCCTGGAACTGGCACAGGTGGAAAAGGAGCATGGTTCTGCTTATACTCCTCCATCCATTTGGATTGCAGGGGGAGAAGAACCGCTGGGGATTTTAAGGGATTCCGGCGGTGAACCGGGGGGATTCTTCCTGGCGGCAAAGGGAGGCATGGCCGAAGATAACCATGGAAACATGGATGCGGGTTCATTTGTACTGGAACTGGATGGCGTCAGGTGGTCGGTGGATCCGGGCAACCAGAGCTACGATGAACTGGAGCAGAAAATGGGCCTTGGGCTGTGGGAAACAAACCAGGAATCACCCCGGTGGAGCCTGCTCACCAAGAACAATTTCGGCCACAGCACACTGACGGTGAATGATCACATGCACCTGGTGAATGCACGCGCAGGTCTGGACCGGCTGGACATACGGTCACTTCATCCGGAATTTTCCTTTGATATGACCGGCCTGTTCAGGAAGGAGCTGGTCAGCGCCCGGCGGACTTTCATTCGGACAGGTGAAAAGCGACTGGTCATCAGGGATGAGTTGCTCCCTTCGCCGCTTACAAAAAGCATTGCCTGGCAGATGATCACAACGGCAAAGGCATCTGCCCGGGAAGATGGGGTGATGTTACAGCAGGACGGGAAAACCCTCTATATCCGCATGCAGGGGGATATTCCCCATGAGGTGAATATCGTGAACCTCTCTCCGCCACCTCTGGCATATGACAAGGACATCCCGGGATTAAAACGAATCGAATTCCGGATTCGTGGGGAAGCCCTTCAGGGTCTGACCGGATTCGCCGTTGAACTGACATCAGAAGCTGACAGGGTCCGATGAGAAAGAACCTAGCATGGCAGCTTATCCTGGTCCTTGGTTCCCTCTGGTTCCAGGGATGTGTCACTTCTGAAAAACCCAACTTTGTATGGATCGTCTCGGAAGATAATTCCAAACACTACATGGAATTGTTTGATCCCAACGGGATTGCCACACCAAATATTGAACAGGTGGCGAAGAAGGGAATCCTGTTCACCAGGGCCTTTTCCAATGCGCCGGTCTGCAGTGTGGCCCGCTCCACCCTGATTTCCTCCTGCTACGCTCCCCGAACGGGTACACAGTTCCACAGAAAGTCAACCTTGGTGCCCATGCCTGCTGGGGTGGATATGTTCCCGGCCTACCTGCGCAGGGTGGGCTATTACACCACCAACAACAGCAAAGAGGATTACAACTATCGTAAACCGGACGGGGTGTGGGATGAGTCCTCCACCGGGGCTCACTGGACGAACCGGGCACCTGGCCAGCCCTTTTTTCACATGGAATCACATCCTGTTTCACACGAGAGCAGGCTCCATTTTCCGGCGGAGTTGATGGATACCTACCATCCCGTCATCCATCCCGATTCGGTTCATCTCTTTCCAAACCACCCGGATACGGAGCTTTTCAGGTTTACAGGGGCCTATTACCGTGATCTGATTCTGTCGGTGGATACCATCGTGGGGAGCGTGCTCAGGGAACTGAAGGAAGAGGGGCTTCTTGAATCCACCTTTGTATTCTATTTCGGTGATCACGGTGGCGTATTGCCTGGCAGCAAGGGGTATATCTATGAGAGCGGACTTCATGTCCCTCTGGTGGTACGGATCCCCAGGAAGTTCAGGCACCTGGTGGATTTTAAACGGGGCTCTGAGACAGACGGTTTTGTGAGTTTTACCGACTTCGGACCAACTTTGCTGGAGCTGGCCGGGGCAGGGATACCGGATGGTATTGACGGCAGACCTTTTCTTGGCCCCGGCATACCTGCAGGCGAACTGGACCGGTGGGATGTGACCTACGGGTATGCGGACCGGTTTGATGAGAAATATGACATGGTGCGAAGTGTCAGGAAAGGCGGGTTGAAGTATATAAGGAGTTACCAGCCCTTCAATTTCGATGGGTTGCAGAACAACTACCGTTATCAATGCCTGGCTTTTCAGCAATGGCGTGAACTGTATCTGGCCGGTGAACTGGATGAGGTCCAGAAACAGTTTTTTGAACCCCGGGCAGCGGAAGCCTTGTATGATCTTGAAAAGGATCCCTATGAAACTGTAAACCTGGCCGGGGACCCTGCATACCATATGCAACTTCTGGAAATGAGGGGATTGCTGCAGGAGTGGGTCAAGGGGATGCCGGATCTCAGTTTCTACCCCGAAAGTGTCCTTGGCAAAAGTGCATTTCAGAATCCTGTACTATTCGGAGAGAAACACAGGGAACAGATCGGTGAACTGGTTGATATTGCTGACCTGAGCCTGCTGCCCTTCGGTGAAGCCGAACCGGGAATCGCTGATGCGCTTGACTCGGGGGATCCTGCAAAAATATACTGGGCACTGATCACCTGCAGCTGTTTTGGCAATGAAGCTGCCGGATTTGCGGAAGCAGCCAGGGAACTCTGCGCGCACAGGGATCTGCTGATCAGAACCAGGGCAGCCGAGTTCCTTGGAATCACAGGTCTGGGAGATCCTGTCCCGGTGATCCAAAAAGCGCTTCAGGAAACCGAAGATGGTGTCGAAGCTTTACTGATCCTGAATTCACTGGTCCTGTTGATGGACGGTCCCCGTGGATATGTGTTTGAAGCGGACCGTGTGAAGCTTTCAACAGGGGTGATAGAAAATGATGAGGTAAAACGCAGGTTGGAATATATTCAAAACCGTGCGGCAGTACCAAAGAATCCTTAATTTTGTCCGATGATTCCATTCGAAAATTATTTGAAAGAGAACCTGGTGCTGCTTGATGGTGCCATGGGATCTCTTATCTATGAAAGAGGTGTATTTATTGACAAGTGTTATGATGAACTGAACCTCTCCCGTCCGGAACTGATCCGGTCCATCCATGAAGATTATGTCCGTTCCGGGGCAAAAGTAATAGAGACCAACACCTATGGGGCAAACCGCCATAAGTTGAAATCTCATAACCTGCTTGATCAGATGGAACTGATTAACAGGAGAGGTGTGGAGATTGCTCTGGAAGCGGCTGAAGATCAAGTTTATGTGGCCGGGAGCATGGGGCCGCTTGGAGAGGAAATTGAGCCGTGGGGGGAGATTAGCCTGGACCAGGTATTCGATGCATATGCAGAACAGGCGGGATACCTGGCAGCAGCCGGAGTGCATCTTTTCATGCTGGAGACCATCCAGGATATCCGGGAAATGGTACAGGCCATCAAAGCCATCCGGAGTGTCAGTACATTGCCCATTGTGGCCATGATGACGATCGGGGAAGATGGCAAGACCAAATATGGGCTTGACCTTGAAGATATTACCTGCAAACTGCTGGAAAGTGAAGCCGATGTAATCGGATTGAACTGTACTGTGGGTCCCAAACCCATGCTTGATTTTATGGAAAGGATGACAAACCTTTCAGACAAGCCCATCTGCGTCATGCCCAATGCGGGCCGGCCCCAGTATACCGACGGCAGGATGATCTACCTCAGCACACCCGAGTATTTTTCAGTGTATACCAAAAGGTTCATCGACATTGGTGTACGCATGATGGGTGGTTGCTGTGGTACAACCCCCGATCACATCAGCAAGATGGCCAATGCGCTGGCCATGAAACAGACCCGGATACAGCACTCCATCAAGATTGGTGTCAGACCGGTTACAGAGGAGCCTCTCCCTGACCCGGTACCCCAATCTGAAAAATCAAAACTCTCCGGGAAAATGACCCGGGGGGAGCAGATTGTCCTGGTAGAGATGGTTCCACCCCGGAGCACCGACATCACGAAACCCCTGGAGGGAGCCAGGTTGCTGAAAGAAGGCAAAGTGGATGCCATCAACATTCCCGACGGTCCACGCGCATCGGCACGGATGACCGGATTGGCTCTGGCGGTGTTGATTGAACAGCAGGTTGGGATTGAGACGATGATTCATTACACCTGCCGTGACCGCAACCTGCTCGGGATGCAATCCGACCTCCTGGGTGCTGCAGCCATGGGTATCCGTAACATCCTGGCCATTACCGGAGATCCGCCCATGATCGGCGATTACCCCCAGGCCACAGCAGTTTTTGACATTGATGCCATAGGCCTGGTCCACCTGATCGATAACCTGAACCACGGTATTGATGTGGGGGAGAAGCGGATCGGTGATCCCACTGCATTTTTTGCAGGAGTTGGTTTGGATCCCAACAGTATCAACCGTGAGAATGAGATCCGCAGGCTGCAGTTGAAGAAGGAGGCCGGGGCAGAATTTATTATTACCCAGCCGGTTTTCGATATTGATTCCCTGGAATCGTTCATGGAAAAGGTGGAGATGGACAATCTTTACCTGATTGCCGGGATATGGCCCCTTGTGAATCTGCGCAATGCCGAATTTATGAAAAATGAAGTTCCGGGAGTTTTTGTCCCCGATTCGGTGATTGAAACCATTTCCAGGTATGAAACCAAAGAGGACCAGTTGAAAGCAGGCATCGAGATCGCACAATCCATGGTTGAAAAAGTGCTCGGCTTTGTTCATGGTATCCAGGTCAGTGCGCCCTTCGGAAGATATCCCCTTGCACTGCAAGTGGCCGAAAAACTGTTGAAATGAAAAAATCAGGCAGGTTCTCCCTGGCAGTTTCCCTGGCAGTTTCCCTGGCAGGGAGTATGGCTACAGCACAATTGAATCCCGATTATGAGAATCCCGGGGTGTTTCAACGGAACCAGGTTCTTCCCCATGCCACCCTGATGCCTTTTGAGGATATGGCACAGGCAAAGGCTGGGGTGAGGAAATCGTCCCCCTTTTATCTCTCCCTGAACGGAATTTGGAAGTTCCGCTGGTCGGAAAATCCCTTGAGCGCTCCCGGAGGATTTCAGGATCCCGGTTTTCAACGAGATGACTGGGATGAGATCACCGTTCCTTCCAACTGGCAGATGGAGGGATTCGGTTTCCCACTCTTTCGCAACATCGGGCAGCCTCATCCTCAAGATCCACCGGAAGTTCCCAAAGAATTCAACCCGGTGGGATCCTATTACAGGACCTTCAATTTGCCCGACGATTGGAAGTTAAAACAGGTATTCCTGCATTTTGAAGGGGTTCAATCTGCATCCTGGGTCTGGGTCAACGGTATGGAGGTGGGTTACAACCAGGGGGGTATGGAACCTGCAGAGTATGACATCACCTCCTTTCTCCGCAAGGGAGAGAACAGCATTGCAGTGATGGTGCTCAGGTATTGCGACGGAACCTATATGGAGGATCAGGATACATGGAGGCTGTCGGGCATGTACAGGGATGTTTACCTGGTGGCTACACCTGATTCGCATATCAGGGACTTCTATATCACCACCGATCTGGATGAGGATTACCAGGATGCCAAACTCACTGTTGAGGTCACCGTGGCCAATTACAGGAAGAAAAACAGCGGGGATCTGAACGTGAATGTCAGCCTGTTTGATCCCGACGGGAAGCCGGTTCCCGGCGGGACGGGATCCATTGCGGTGAATCAGGTGGAAGGGAATTCAACACGGACTGTGAACAGGACATTTCAGGTGAAAGACCCTTTGAAATGGTCGGCCGAATACCCCAACCTGTATACGGTGGTTCTGGAACTTTCCGGCGAAGGGGGAAGCTCCTTTGAATTTTTAAGCAACAGGGTGGGATTTCGTGAAGTGGAAGTGAAGAACCAGGCTATTTATATCAATGGAGTCCCGGTAAAATTCAACGGGGTCAACAGCCATATGATGCATCCCCGGACCGGACATGCCATGGATGTGGAAACCATACGAAAGGACCTCTGCCTCATGAAACAGTTCAATATCAACTGTGTACGGACCAGCCACTATCCGCCCAACGTGGAGTACCTGGACCTGGCCGATGAGCTGGGGATCTACCTGGTGGATGAAACAGGGGATGAGGCGCATGGATACACAGGCATTTCAAGCCTTCCTGAATGGCGAGAGCAGTACCTGGACCGCATGCGCAAGATGGTTTACCGCGACAGGAACCACCCGTCGGTGGTGATCTGGAGCGCGGGAAATGAAAGCGGCCCCGGTGATAACATCTGTGCCCTCATTGACAGCGGCAAACAGATTGATCCGAGCAGGCCGGCCTGGATGTACGGGGGCAACCAGGATGAGGACCCCAAAGCCAATCCCATCAAATGTGAGGACATTGTGGGACCCAGGTACCTGCAGCCATTTCGACTGGAGCAGCGGTTTGGAAAATCGGATGATCCCAGGCCATCCTTTATGGATGAATACATTGCTGCAACCGGGAACAGCCTTGGGGGACTGGATGAGTATTGGGATCTGATTTACAAATACCCGCGCCTGACAGGCGGTGCCATCTGGGATTGGGTTAGTCCGGGTATTTCCATGCCCATCACCATCACCATGGATGATTCACCCGGACATATCAATTCAGTTTTCATGAATAAGGCCCATCTTGAATCAGGTGAATCAGGGCTTGCCCTGTCACTAAGCGGACATGATGACTGGCTGGAGGTATATAGGGATCCTTGCCTCGATATTACCGGGGAGGAACTGACTCTGTCGTTTTGGGTGCGGCCTGAGGCCTACAACGGAAATGCGGCATTTCTCACCAAAGGGGATTACCAGTACGGGATCATTCAAGCGGATGAAGGGCACCTGGAATTTTACCTCAATACCGGGGAACGAACAAGCCTTCGGGGCAGGTTGCCAGACCGGTGGATCGGGGAGTGGCACCATGTGGCAGGAATCTATGACGGCAAGAAAATGGAATTGTATCTGGATGGGAACATCATCGGTACAAAGTCTTGCAAGGGAGCGATCCGGAATTCTCCTTACGGGGTTATCCTGGGAAAAAGTGCTGAACTCAGGGACGGATACAAGGGATATATGTGCCATGCCACCCTGGACAGGGTCAGGATTTTTGATGCAGTGATCGCGGTGGAAGCCCTCAGGGAGGATCTAAAGGAGGTGCTTCTGCATCAATCCAGATTATGGCTTGACTTTGAAAGCGCAGAAGATAAAGGGGAATACTGGTCCATCGGAATACCCGGACGCACCTATGGCCTGGTTTGGCCCGATCGCACCATTCAACCCGAATTGTGGCAGTTGAAAAAGAGCCCCCAGCCTGTCCGGATCAGCACTGTGGATCCTGAGAAGCGGGAGTTCACCTTTGAAAACAGACACCACTTCCGAAACCTGGAAGAATTGGATATCCGGTGGATGCTTACCGAGAATGAAATTGTGCTGGAGAAAGGAGCACTTCCCTTGCATATTCCGGCTGGTGCAACAGAAGAAGTAAGGGTTCCATACAGCAAACCGGACGTGGTTCCCGGTGCCATTTATCACCTGCTGATCACCTGCACCACCCGTGAGGATAAGCCATGGGCTCCAGCCGGCCATGAAGTGGCCTGGGAACAATTCAGGCTCCCCTTCTATAAGGAGCCTGATCCCAAGATTGAGGAAGGAGGTTCGCTGGAAACGGATGAAACGGAACTTCTGCTGACCATCAGGGGGGAAGGATTCAGTTATACATTTGATAAAAACAGCGGGATCCTGACATCCATGGTCATTAACGGCAAAGAGGTTGTCAGCAAGGGGCTCAGACTGAATGTGTGGAGGGCTCCGCTGGCCAATGAACTGGATTCATGGAATTTCTGGCATACGGAGCTGGGCTATACCAAAGACTGGATGGGAAAAGAGACTGCCAACGGATGGCGATCCATCGGGCTTGACAGACTGGTGCAGGATCTTGATCATTTCTCCTGGAGGGAAGATGGCAGCCGCTGTATCGTGGAGACAGATGCCAGCCTTCATGCCAACAACCATACCACAGGTTTTAAGGTTTTTCATACCTATTCCATTTCGGCAGTGGGCGAAATTACCCTTGTTACGCGTGTAATCCCCTCCGATAACATGACCCGGTGGATTCCAAAAATCGGGTTGCAGATGGAATTGCCCAAGGGCTTCAACCAGATGGAGTGGTACGGAAGGGGGCCCTTCGAGACCTATCCGGACAGGAAGACGGGTGCCAAAGTGGGCAGGTACAGTACCACCGCGGAGGAGGATTATGTACCCTACATCATTCCCCAGGACTATGGCAACAAGACCGATGTATATTGGTTCAAACTGACCGATGAGTCAGGTACAGGGCTGTTTGTCAGGGGCGATGATACTTTCAATGCCAGCGTCCAGAAATACACAACGGACCATCTGGACAGGTGCCATTATCCTTTCCAGTTAAAGGATGAAGATGTGCTTACACTGAACCTGGATCACAAGGTAAGTGGTGTAGGGGGAACGGCAATCTCTGTGTTAAATCAGTACCGGGTACTTCCGGGGCAAACCTCATTTACATTCCATATCCGTCCTTTACAGCATCTGAACGACCTGGGGAACGAATACAAAAAGGTAGGTTATCAGTGAGAGTCCGGCTGTAATAGTCACCAGGGCATTTCCCATGCTCCTGATCCTGCCGGCATGAAATTCTGTGATGCTCCTGTCCTGGTTGATCTGGAGCAAGGCCGCTGTTCTGAATACGCCAGCCACAAGAAAAAGCAGGGTGACAAAGGAGACCAGGACCCATTGAATTGTATTGATCCCGAGCAGGATACCCGCAGCAATGATGGGAATGACCAACAGCAACTGAAGGACCAATCCTGGATCATTTGCAAAAACCTTTTTTAATGCGCTGTCGGAATGTCCGGGTGCAGAAGGCCTTGCCTGAAGCGTGATGTTTGGAGCAGTGTAATCCATGGCTCAAGGATTTAATATTTGACGAAAGTTACTATTTCTTACGTGAAATGTTAATAAGTTGTTACAAAAGTTAATATTTTAACATTTCAGGGGCCTCTTTAGCCTCGGGTCCGGCTTACTCCAACTCCGGTATAATCAATGCCGGTATTGCTGACCGGCCAGGGGGCTTTCCTTCAGCAGCAGTACCCCCGCCAGGGCCACGACCGACAGGAAAGCAAAAAGGATCATAAAGGTACCCAGGAACCGATTGTCCCTGATACTCATACCTGCCACAAAGAGCATCCCGGTAAGCTGCCCCACCCACAGGAGAATCCCCTGGGAAGCGGATTCGGGAGCAGGGTGGCTTACCTCTGCAGCATACTGGAATCCAACGGGACCTGCACTCATCACGAAGAATCCAAGGATAAAGGAGGAGATCAGTGAAACCGTGTAAGCCTGTTCCGGGCCTGAAGTAATCCGGCCTGCAAAGGCGAGTCCGAAGACTGCAGGCACCATCCCGGTCATGCAAAGGATTAAAAATGGTTTGCGTTTCCTGAATTTGTCAGAAAGGGTGGGGATGATGATGGCACCGATGATTCCCCCGATGAGCATCAATCCCCCGATGAGTCCGTCCGAATCCTTTACACCTGCCTGTTCGGCAATGGAATCGGTCATGGAACTGATGGCGTTAAAGATCCCCAGCCCGATGAAGAACAGGAAGAGGGTGATGAGCATGTCGCGCTTGCCCAGGATATGGCCCAACCCTTTGAAGAAGGGGTAACTTTCTGGTCCTGTGGTTGCGATTCCGGCGGGGCGCTCCCTGAGAAACAACAAACAGGCAATTGAGGCAACCACACTGACTATCCCGTAGATCCATAACATGGTTTCAAATCCGGTGCCGTACCCTGCTGCACCTGGATCTGATCCCACCAGGAGGGGAGTCACCAGCATGGCCACAATAATGCCGATATACTGTGCCAGGGCAAGAAGCCCGGCTGCCATCCCACGCTGATACAGGGGAAACCAACGGGCTGTGACTGCGGTCACCCCATTCAGGATAAATGGTTGTGCGATGGCCAGCCCTGTCTGGGCAATCACCACTCCTGCAAAGCTGCCTGCGAAAACCGCTTTCATGAGGCTGAAAACACCCAGCAGCAGGGCCCCGATGGAGATCCCCGTTTTGATCCCGAAAGTATCAATCACGTACGATGCGGGAAAACTCATCAACAGGAATGCCAGCATGTACACCATGGCCAGGAAATCGATGTTCATGAAGGAAGCCGCATTGAATTGCCCCGTGTAAAAGACTTCCGCCGGCCGGACCACTGCTGCATGGGTAAGCCACTGGATCTCGATGGCCACCGTGATGAGCATGAATACAGTCAGGATAACATACCTGTAAGCGGGATAGTCTTTCTCTGAATTCATGGGGGAGTGTTATGGACGGTTCTACCTGTTTTTGTCAGCCTCCTTTGAATACTTGCGAAGATATATCTGGTGCATCAGGCGGGCTTCAAATTTGTTGATGCTTTTGGCTCCTCCCAGGAACTCCGCCTCGATAAATGCTTTGCATGCCTTTTCCAGCACCTGGCACACCACAAAGGCTTCATCCAGGTCTTTTCCCACACAGACAGCCCCGTGATTGGCCATCAGGGCTGCCTTCCTGCCCTGAAGGGCCCGAACTGTTTTTTTGGTGATTTTTTTGGTGGAGGGAAGGGCATAGGCTGCCACGCGAACCGTGGGCCCGATGATCTGGGCCATGTCGTCCAGGATGGGTGGAACCTCCCGCCGGGCAGCAGCCACAGTGGAGGCATTCATCTGGTGGGTGTGGATCACCGCATGGACATCCTTCCGTGTGCGGTATATCTCACAGTGGAGCTCCTTTTCGGAAGAGGGTTTTACCGGGCCCTCGTGGGCGGAAGTGTGGTAGTTGACCAGCACAATATCCGCAGCGGTAAGGGTCTCATAGGTTCGCCCGCTGGGTGTGATCAGCATGTGGGTATCATCCACCCTGATACTGATGTTCCCCCAGGTTCTGGCCACAAGACCCTCCCTGACCAGGCGGATTCCGCCCTCAATAATCGCCTGCCTGATCTGATCCGAATCCTTCATTCTTGTTCCTTTTCACTTTTTCCTTGTATCTCCTTGCTCCTGGGCAAACCTTGACAGGTTTGCGTCGATGTATGCTTTTTTCAGTCCCGAATATACGTTTTTATAGGTTCGGAAGAGTGACTGATAGGTATGGCTTACTCCGGGATTGGGAGAAAAAATCTCCTTCACCCGGATATACCGGTTCATTTCGGCAAAATCTTTGAACCGGCCGCTTCCCACGAAGGCGCAGGTGGCTGCCCCCAGTGCCCCAGCCAGGGTGGGCTGGCCGGTGGTCTCCACTGTTTTGCCCGTAATATCCGCGATCCCTTGCATCCAGGCGTTGTTCACCGATCCACCGCCTATGGCGCGGATTTTTTTGGGATTGTAATTGAAGTCCCGTTGCAGGTTCTCAAAGATCCATCGGAGGTTGTAGGCCACCCCTTCCAGAAGCGCCTTTACAAAATGGCCCCTGGTGTGCTCAAGCCCCAGGTTAAAGATGGTGCCCCGTGTGGTGGTGGTACTAACCGGGCACCTTTCGCCCAGCAGCCAGGGGGTAAAGACCAGGTGATCCGACCCGGGAGGAATGCCTGCGGTCTCCCTGTCAATAAAACCAAAAATGTCACGAATGGCCGGATCGGCCTTCTCCAGTTTATAGAACTTCCCGATCATCCAATCCAGGTTGGATCCTGCTGATTCGGTGATTCCTACAAGCAGGTTTCTGGAAGCATCGGCGCTTTGCAATACCACTGCACCGTTTTTGTGTTTTATGGCTTTTTCTGTAGTGATCCCTGCCCAGGCAGAAGAGCCCAGATAGATGTGGGCATCCCCATCGCCGGTGGATCCCGATCCCACGGCAGCGCTCTGGGTATCGTCACATCCGCCGAATACGGGAATAGTCTCGGGCAGTCCCATCTCCCCGGCGGTTTCCCGGGTTAATGTGCCAACCACATCGGTGGAACGGACAAGATCAGCCAGTTTACCCAGGTCAATTCCGGCTGCCCTGAATACCAGCCTTTCCCAGTCCTTCTTCTTCAGGTTAAACCCGTAGGAGCAGGCCCCGGTCCATTCCATCACCTTTCGGCCCGTTGCCCTGTACTTCAGGTAGCCGTTCACATCCAGGAAGGTTTCGGTCTCGTTGTACAGTGCAGGTTCCACCTGTTTCAGCCATTTCAGTTTGGCAACCACATCCTTGCCGGTGATCTCCACACCCACAATTTTTTCAAACACTTTTCTTCCGCCTAGCAAATTCATGAGCGCTCTGGCCTGCTCCTGGGCACGGCCATCCACCCAGGTGATGTTGTTGTGAAGAACGGTTCCTTCCTTGTTGAGGGGAATGATCCCCATGGCCTGGGTGGTGAAAACGATCCCCAGGAGATCTCCCTTATCCACTTTACTCTCTTCCAGAATTGCATGGGTGTTCTTTACGGAGCCGGACCAGTAATCGGCAGGATCCTGCTCCACCCATCCCGGATACGGATTTGTGAAGCCATACGCAGATGTGGCATGGGAAATGATCTCCCCCCGGGTGGAGATC
Organism: uncultured Bacteroides sp.; assembly: GCA_964453785.1. Classification (GTDB taxonomy): domain Bacteria; phylum Bacteroidota; class Bacteroidia; order Bacteroidales. The sequence continues at coordinate 4,641 of CAYVRK010000020.1, read as the reverse complement.
AGCGCACTCTTCACGCCTGAGGTCCCCACATCATGGGCAATCACATATTTCTCACCACTATCCATTTCCCTTTTTCCTTTCCCCTTTTTATACTCCCGGAGGGAGTCCCCTACATTTTCCGGAACACCCTTTCAAACCCTTCCAGTGCTTCATCTATGACCTCATTGGTATCGGCCATGCTGGTGTACATCCGGCTGCCTGCCAGGGTGACGATACCTTCCATCATGTAAGCGGCACCCATCTCTTCCATCATATGCTTGCGCACCTTGATCTCCTTCAATACCGCCGGGATGGTCCAGAATTTCTTCATGTTGATTGGCAGGAACATGGTCCCGGTGGTCTCCAGGTGGCAGATGGATCCCTGGTTGTATGCCACGAAGGGGAGGTCGAAGGATCTGATCAGTTCCTGCAGCCCTTTGGTCAGCCTGTCGCCTGCCTCTCCTGCTTTCTCACAGGCACTTTGTTTTTCGATCTCTACCAGGGTATAATATCCGGCCGCTGAACTCAATGGGTTGGCAGCCAGGGTTCCACCCACCATGGCCCGTTTCTTTCCGGTTTGCAATCCGGCAGCCAGGTACTCCATCAGCTCCCTGGATCCACCCAGTCCGCCTGCAGCCGGGTAACCTCCGGCCACCACCTTCCCGAAGACCGTCAGGTCGGGTTTTACACCAAAATAACCCTGGGCCCCGCTGATCCCGATCCGGAAGGCGGTCACCACCTCATCAAAGATCAGCAGTGCGCCATAGCGGTCACACAGCTCCCTGATCTGTTTGTTGTGATCCCGGTCAACCGGGCGGGTCCCGCTTTCAGTCCCCATGGGTTCGACAATGACAGCTGCCGTTCCCTGTCCCTTCAGCCTGTTCATCCGGAGTTTTCGTTCCAGCGATCTGATATCGTTGGGGAAAGCCTCCTGTGTATACTTCCTGCTGGCCCTGGGGATTCCGTGGGTATCAAAACCGGCTGTCCCGGGTAAACGAAGGGCATAGACCAGGCTGTCGCTCCAGCCGTGGTAAGCGCCTCCCATCTTGATGATGTTCTTCTTTCCGGTAGCCAGCCTGGCCACCCGGATGGCAGCCATACAGCCCTCGGTACCGCTTCCCAGCATCCTGAACATATCCACTCCCGGAATATGGGTACAGATAAATTCTGCAATCTTCAGTTCATATTCGTGAAACAGGCCTGTGGAGGGACCGGTGGTGTTGATCAGGTGGAGGATTCTCTCCTTTACTGCAGGGTAATTGCTTCCCAGGATCGTTGGTCCCCCAGCCTGAAGGAAATCAATGTGCCTGTTGCCGTCTTTGTCATACAGGCTAGCACCCTCTGCCCGGTCAAAAACGATGGGGAAGGGGTAATTGAAGGCCAGGTTGTGCTGCACACCTCCCGGTATATATTTTTTTGCCTGTTCGATGACCGGTTTGGAAGATGCATATTTCTTCTGAAAACCCTCCAAATATTTCTCCATCTCCTCCCTCCTGACGGGACGGATGGGCTGTGCCACCAACTTCCCGATACGATCGTAGATCTCAGCCACGTCAGGATACTGTTTGATTGCAAATCCAGGTTCCATGTTGTACTTATTTTGTCCTTCGCAAGAACATTAAATGTTTCATGATGGGGTGTTTTCTTCGAGGAGTTTCAGGGTTTGGTCGATCAGGCTCTTGTCATGTATCGGCTGACCATGGCCGGCAATGATGGTAACGATTTCAAGATTGAGCTTCTTTAACTTTTGAAGGGTTTCGGGGTACTCCTGAAGATTCGCTTGTTCGAGGTTCCCAAGGAAAGATTTGAGAATACAGCCGCCGTACAATAACTTCTCATCAGGAAAATAGACAAAAACTCCGTCCTCTGTGTGAGAAGATCCAAGATAAAGTACTTCTTTTTTACCTTCCTGGAGTTTGAAGTTTCCGTTGTGAATCCTGGTTGGCAAAACAAGTGGAATCTCCGGAAAATCAGGATTAGACCGCCTTGTAAACGCGCAGATAGAGACCCAATCAGACTTCATGAGTTGATTGGTTTTTTCAGTCGCATGAATTTCACATCCAATGCTTTGCCAATAGGGATTTCCACCAGCCCGGTCAGGATGGTAATTCGTGTTGATGATCTCAAGGATCGGTTTATCGGTAATTTTGGCAATGGAATCGCGAAGAGCCTCCGCAGACGCCGGGCACCAGGTCGCTCCAATGATCGTAACATATTCGGGTCCGATATAAACCAGGGAGTTTTCACGGGCATAATACCTGTCTTCGCAGATATAGACAGATTCGGAGAATTTGGCCAATGTTATTTGAGCTTTCGCTGAATGAGCTACGATGATTGCCAGTATAAAGGCGAATATAAGTTTCATTATTACGGAAAGAAAGAAGATAAAAATAGCTATTTTAGATCAGCATTTCCAACTTAAAAACCAACCAGATGAAAAAGGCTACCTTCATAATTCTAGGAATTCTTTTATGGATCCATTCAGGAATTCGTGCACAAAGCTTTACCGGACTCGATAATAATCTCTCCAACCTTTACAGGGTATCCGATGCACAAACCCGGAGTATCTCCCCCGAAAATTTCACCGGTGATAAAGGAAAGGGAGGAATGGCTGAGCTGGGCGAGGGTGCTGCCTCCCATCAGGCCAGGGAACTGGGCAGGGGATATAAAGTCAGCCCCTATGTAATCATTCAGCCGGGTGAGACATTTACCATGGCTGAGATAGAGGGGCCGGGCTGTATACAGCACATCTGGCTGACCCCTACCGGGAATTGGCGGTTCTACATTCTCCGCTTTTACTGGGATGGCGAGGAGGAACCTTCTGTGGAGGTTCCGGTGGGCGATTTCTTCGGCATGGGCTGGGGGGAGTATGCCCACCTGAACTCGCTGGCTGTATGTGTGAATCCGGGCAGGGCTTTTAACTGTTACTGGCAGATGCCCTTTGGAAAAAAGTGCAGAATTACCATGGAGAATATTGATGTGAACCCTACCACCCTCTTTTATCAGGTGGATTATGTTCTGACCGATATTCCGGACGATGCTGCCTATTTTCATGCCCAGTTCAGGCGTCCTGCACCCGATGCTGACAAGGAGGCCTATACCATCGTGGACAACATCAAAGGGAAGGGACAATATGTGGGAACCTTCCTGGCCTGGCAGGTGAACAACAACGGATGGTGGGGCGAAGGTGAGATCAAATTCTTCATGGATGGGGACAAGCAGTTTCCCACCATTTGCGGAACGGGTACGGAGGACTATTTCTGCGGATCCTACAACTTCGATGTGGGGGGACAATACACGGAGTTTTCCACACCCTATTCCGGATTGCACCAGGTGATCAGGCCCGACGGAACCTACCAGTCCAATACGCGCTTCGGCCTGTATCGCTGGCATATCACCGATCCCGTTCGCTTTGAGAAGGACCTGCGCATCACCATCCAGGACCTGGGCTGGCGCAGTGAAGGCCGATACCTGAAACAGGGGAGTGACATTGCCTCGGTGGCCTTCTGGTACCAGACTGAGCCTCACCAGCCTTTCCCGGCCCTTCCTTCAAAAGACAAGCTGGAGGTGAGATAAGCAAACCTGGCCGGCTATTTATCGACACCCGGGAATGTCACGGGATCGAAGGATTTTTCTTTTGTTTCAGATGATAATTCTTCGTAATTTTCTTTAGCATTCTTTGATCTGAAGGTAATTCTTACTGGGAATGACATGGCGAAGCTGTGCAAAGAGTATCGATTGCACAGTTTCGAATTTTTAAACAAACCCTCATACTGCTTCACTACTGAGAATCGTAATATCCCCGCAAAACACCAGAATTCCCTCAAGTTTAAGCGTACTGTACCGCAAATGGCGGTATATATGTTCTGTTTTCTGAGACTGTTCTTAGATGTTATAAACGAATATTCGAAAGACTACCATTGATGAAGACCTGGATCGCACTATTCCGCGGGATCAACATGGTCGGTAAACACCTACTTCCGATGAAGGAACTGGTTGTGCTGTTGGAGGGACTCGGAGCGCGTGATGTGAAGACCTATCACCAAAGCGGTAATGCAGTGTTCCGGCATAGGGGAAAGGATGCCAAGAGGCTGGCTGCGAGAATTGGTACCGCGATCAAGAAACAATATGGATTTGAGCCGCGGGTATTATTGCTGGAGGTGGCGGAGTTTGCACGGATCATGGCGGACAATCCATTTCCGGAGGGCGTGTCCGAACCGGAGTTATGCGTAGTATTTTTAAGCGACGTACCAGAGCATCCGAATCTAGATGCGCTGGAAGCCGTAAGAAAAGAGAGTGAGCGATTTGCGCTGCGCGGCAAGGTTTTTTACATGCATGCTCCGGAAGGAACCTATCGGTCGAAACTGGCGGGGCGAATTGAGCGATCGCTTGGTGTGCCCGGGACGGGTCGCGCCTGGAACACAATTGAGAAAGTGATGGAGATGGTGAAGGAGATGGGGTGAAAACAGGAATCACTAAAGCCGACCGCTGGCGCGGCAGCTTAGTTCCAACGTTATGCCGTCCGAATAGTCGATTTAGGCGCGGCGTAGCGCCACAAAGAAAGGAGCTACAATAAGTGCCTCCATGAACACAATTCTTATCCTCGATAAAGACGCCGAAACCGGGCTTTCGGAGGATCTGAAAGAAAGGATCCTTAGGATG
>CAYVRK010000019.1:70684-84892 GCA_964453785.1 uncultured Bacteroides sp. | reverse complement strand
TCTGGATGTGTTCAGCCCGGATACGGAGTGGATCACGGCCAGGAACGACCTGGACGAACTCAGTGGAAAGAAAAATGTATCCTTCCGCCTGGCCATTGCAACAACAGGTGCTCAGGGGATTGGCAATCAGGGATTTGCCTTCGATAATGTACGCATCTCTGAAAGATCCAAACGAATTGTGCTTGAGCATTTCACAAATTCAGGGTCTGCTACGGCAAAACTGGCCGATGATATTATCGATAACGTGGCCAGGCAGTATCCGAGGAATGTGATTGACCTGCAGTACCATATGGCTACACCGGGAGCGGATCCCATGAACGCGAATAATCCCTATCCGCCTTCCACCAGGGTTACAGTAAACGGAATTACTGAAGTTCCCTATACCATCCTGGATGGGGGTATATCGCCCGAAAACAGGTTCAACTATGACGGATTGTCATCGGATAATTTTATGAAACAGGTAAAACTGGCAACACTTGAAACGCCCCCCTTCGACATCGAGCTGGAGGTGGACTGGACTGAACCCGTGATAACGGCAACCACCAGGGTGATTTCAAAAGGTGCCTACCCTGATTTCATTCAATTATACGTAGTGGTCATGGAGAAGGAAGTGACTGCCTACGCCGGTACCAACGGTGACATTCTATTCAGGAATGTGGTTCTTGATATGTTGCCAACCACGGGCATACTATTGGGCGGGAACTGGTATGAAGGCAAAACGGAAGAGCGTACGCATGAATGGACCGTCGCATCTTACGTGGAAGATTTTGACGATCTGGCCATTGTCGCATTTATCCAGGACAGGAACAGTTTCAGTCGCTTGCAGTCGGCTGTCAGCTATGCCAGCGGACCGGTGGATGTTCCGGATAAAAAGTTTAAACTGGCCGAGATTGTTACCTATCCCAACCCGGCCAGGGATTTGGTCTATGTAAACCTGGGCGACCGGGCGGCCCATGACGGCATCATCGAACTGATTGATATGAGGGGACAGGTGATCATGAACGCAGAAGTGCCTTCAGGATACCAGCTCATCCAGGTGGAGACTGACCGGCTGAATCCCGGGATCTATATGATTCGCTGGATCGAGTCTGGCATGCTGAAAGGAATAAGCAAGATTGTAAAGGCCAGGTAGTGCCCCATTAAAAAAGGGCCATTACCGGGCTTTTCCCGGTCACCTGAAGAAACTGAAGTTCACGCCACCGTAATTCCTGTGATTCAGAAAATGTGGATGTGCCGTAAAGGAACATTTTCCGGGATGTTCCAGTATAAATTGTCCACCCTCTGCAAGAATCTCTGTGGCGAAAACCAGGTCAGGAAGTGTTTCAAGCAAGGGATGGTCATAGGGGGGATCGGCAAAGATGATATCGAATGACTGGTAAGATTTTTTCAGATAACTGAACACATCTCCCCTGATCAGTGAGACGCCATCAAGGTTCATTTCATCACACATCTTTCGGATGAACCTGGAATGCGAAGAATCTTTTTCCACGCATACAACGGAACGTGCACTCCTGGATGCAAATTCATAGGTAATGCTTCCGGTACCCGCGAAGAGGTCGAGTACATCAACCTTCTCCAGATTATAATGGTTCATGAGGATGTTGAAAAGACCCTCCTTTGAAAAATCTGTTGTGGGCCGGGCCTTGAAGTTCCCAGGTGGATGAATCCGTTTTCCCCTGTATGTACCGCTGATTATGCGCACTTGCTACCCTCCGACAGGATCATGAAACGGAGCAACTGGATTTTGGTAAGCTCTTCCAGATAATATGGGGTGGTCTTCACATTCCGGACATACTTGCCCAACAGTCCATGGAGCTCATGTTCCGGGTGTACAATGCCCGACAGATAGACAGGAATGCTTTCGCGATTCAGTTCCAGCTGTTTCATGGTGTTCAGGGTATGATAAATGAAATCCGAAGGGTCTTTCAGTGCAAACCTGTTGATCAGTCTGATCCCATCCTCGCGGATGACCAGGAGGTTCAGGGTGTGTTGCTGGACCTCTGCCAGAATAAATCCCCGCTGGTGGTCGCTGGCCTGAACCTGGTCAGACAATGATATCAGGCATTCAGATGAATGGATCACCTGAACTTTGCCTGTAATCTGTTCCTTCAGTTCTTCAATTTCACCAGGATAAGCAAAAAGTATGTGCATACGACGCTGGTGGATGTACCTGCTGGCCACCTGATCCGTCGGATCAATGGCAGCCGCTTTTTCCAGCAGGGATCCTGCAGTCTCCTCATTGAAGAATTGGTCAGGCACAAAGGTTACTGCAGGATGGTCCATGATCAATACGGTTTCACCTTTGAAGCCGAGAAGCTGATGCTCATCCAGAATACGACGGCAATCCGAGTAGACCATGTTACCGGGGACTATTGAATCATAAACGTATTGCTTCAGAAGAACAGGTTTGTAGCTTGCATCAGATATAAGAACAGAAAATCCATCCGGGGTAAACCGGATGGATTGATGGCCTTTTTGTCTAATATCTTGTGAGACAGAATTCGATATAATACCCTCCACCAGCATGGGCATACCGGAGCCTATTCCCAGTTTCCGGTAAGGGTGCCTTCTTCCAGGGATCCGAATTTTACACCTTCAAATCCAACAAGCTTATTTCTTTCGTCCTTGTAATTGGCAATCAGCTGCCGATCCATTCCATTCAGAAGATCGTCATACAAGACCGAAACTTCAACCACATGAACAGTCAGGTTAGAAGATGTCAGAATTTCACCTGATTCCATTTTGAACTCAACCCCCTCGGTAAAGGGCACGTACCGCAAGGAATCAGCATTATAGGTGCTGCTGAAAAGAGAGTCCTTTACCGGGATCAGTGAAGTTTCACGACTGATCACCCCATCAGCCAGGGCTTTCAGGCGGGCCTTTTCAAACCCCATTTCATCAAGCCACTCTTCAGGGATCTCTCCGATGGCTTTGATGACGGCGAACTGTCCGGTGTCAAGGAATGCAATCAATGTATCAAAGCTACCCGTATAGGTTTTATATATATCTTTATAGGCTTTCTGAGCCGTTCTGATATCGATCAACCTATTAATTGTGGCGGATTCCCTCACTTCCACTTCCTGGTTAAATCGGATCGGTTCCATGATGCTTTCAACGATCAGGTAGCCTAAAACGATGATTATCAAAACAAACAGAACCTGGATTACTCTTCTCATGGGGAACGCTTTTATGGTTTGCGCACAAATTTAGCAAAAAAAATATATTATATATTTCTAAAAGTACTTTAATTCTGAGTGATGCTGAGAAAATTCATTGCTTCAAAAATCCTTGAAAATCTTGAGTTTCAACCTACACCGGGACAGGTTGAGATGATTCACGAATTGGGCGCATTTCTGGCTTCGGAAAATCATTCTGAAGTGATGATGGTAAAAGGTTATGCAGGCACCGGGAAGACCACATTGATGAACAGCCTGGTGGCTACCTTATCATCCATGAAGCAAAAGAGTATCCTGCTCGCTCCCACCGGCCGAGCGGCAAAAGTGCTTGGCGCTTATACGAAAATGCCTGCCTGGACAATTCATAAGAAAATATACAGACAGAAATCAGAAAAGGACGGATTCGGGGAGTTTGTGCTGGACAGAAACCTCCATAAAAATACATATTTCATTGTGGATGAGGCTTCCATGATCGGGGACCGCTCACCTGATCAGGTATTTGGTTCGGGAGACCTGCTCAGGGATCTGTTGGATTTTGTTGAAATGGGCTCCGATTGCAGGCTGATCCTGGTGGGTGATACAGCCCAACTTCCGCCTGTAGGACTGGATATTAGTCCTGCACTCAGCCGGGAAAGGCTGGAACAGTTTGGATACAGTGTCAGGGAAATTGAGATGACCGATGTGATCAGGCAGGCGGGAGGATCGGGAATACTAAGCAATGCAACTGCGATTCGGAATCTGATCACCAAAAGAGTAGCTGACTATCCGGAATTTAGTTTTGAACGGTTTGATGACATTACCATGATCAGCGGTGCGGAACTGCTTGAGAGCATCAGTGCCAGCTATGACCGCTACGGAACCGGTGAAACCATTGTTGTGACCCGTTCCAACAAACGCGCCAACAAATTCAATGCAGGGATCCGAAGCCAAATTCTTTGGAGGGAGGAACAGGTTTCTCCCGGGGACCTGCTGATGGTGGTCAAAAACAACTATTTCTGGAAAGACGTGGACAAGCTCCTCGATTTCATTGCCAACGGAGACATTATGAAGGTTGAACGGGTGCTTGGGACCGAAGAGGTCCACGGTCATCAATTTGCTGATGTGGAGGTGACACTTCCCGATTATAACCAATTGAGCCTGCAGGTGAAAATCCTGTTGGATGTGATCGACCTGGATGCTCCATCCCTGGACCGGGAGCAGCAACGAACGCTTTATATGTCTGTTTCAGAGGACTATCCGGAGGTAGTGAATCGCCACCAGATGGCTGCAAAAATCGCCACAGACCAATATTACAATGCACTCCAGGTGAAATTTGCCTATGCAATTACCTGCCATAAATCCCAGGGCGGGCAGTGGAAGTCGGTATTTCTTGACCAGGGATTCTTCACTGATGAGATGCTCAACCTTGACTATTTGAGGTGGCTTTATACTGCCTTCACCAGGGCCTCGGAGCATCTCTGCCTGGTGAATCTGGCAAAGCAATTTGTTCCGCGCTAGAATTATTTATTTCAGGCTTCTATTCTGTAAACTTTTTTGAAATGGTATCCATAAATGCTGTAGGTGATTGCCATCGGGAATACCTTCGGCTTTCGGATGAGACTCCATATAACCAGCTTCCAGAAATAAAACCTTCCCTTGCCCAATATACCGATTACATAGATGGAGCGGAACAGGGCACGGATTTTTTCCATGGTAATTCTTGTGTATGATTTGGCACCGGGCTTGAAGTTTTTCAGAAACCCTTTCAGGCGTTGATAATAGGCTTTATTTGAATAGATTGTTGTGACGATGTGTGTATATCCCTTCATGAGTTTTTCCTTATCCATTCTGGGTATAAAATTCATGCTAAAGTTGGTGTTGTTTCCATTGCTGGTATGGAGGATTCTTCCTTCGTTATTGAGTCGCTGAAACAGTTTTGTGCGGCTGGGTGCAATCAGGAGGCCTACCATGGCGGTAATGATCCCGCTCTTCTGGATGAAATCGATCTGTCGTTGGAAGATGCTGCTTGTATCATGATCAAACCCTACAATGAATCCGGCTGTTACCTCAATCCCTGCCGATTGTATTTTATGAACACTCTCCAGCAGATCATGCTCTACATTCAGCCTTTTATTACACTCTTTGAGGCTTTCCACTTCAGGGGTCTCGATGCCCACAAAGACTTTCTCGAAACCTGACCTTACCATGGCTTTCATGAGGTCCTGGTCATCTGCCAGGTCAATGGATGCCTCCGTGGTAAAACAAAAGGGATACCTGTGCTCCCCGAGCCATCGTGAAACGGCAGGAAGAAGGTCCTCCTTCAGTTTACGGTGGTTCCCGATGAAATTGTCATCCACGAAAAACACGCTCCCCCGAAATCCGGTATTGAATATGGTTTCAAGTTCCGCAAGGATCTGATCCGTAGTTTTTACCCGCACCCTGTGTCCAAGCAACGCAGTGATCTCACAAAACTCACAATCATGCGGGCACCCTCTCGAGTACTGCAGGTTTAATTGGGCATAATCGGACACGTTGATGAGTGAATAATCAGGAGCAGGTGAATCCTGCATATTTGCAAAATCCTCTGTTTTGTAAACCGGTTTGGGTTTGTTCTGATCAAGATCTGCGAGAAAGCGGGGAAGTGTGATTTCAGCCTCATTGAGTATCAGGTGATCCAGATCTGAATAGGAGTCAGGGTCCCCGGTAAACAGTGGTCCGCCAGCCACGATTTTTGCATGAAGCTTCTTGCATCTCCGAATCACCTCCGACACTGAATCTGCCTGTACCGACATGGCACTGATAAACACAAAATCAGCCCGGATGATCTCTTCGTCCAGCAATGGTCTGACATTCAGATCCGCCAGTTTTATCTCCCATTCCTTCGGAAGCATGGCAGCCACGGTCATGAGCCCCAGGGGCGGATTGGATGTTTTTTTGGAGATAAACTTCAATGCGTGCCGGAAACTCCAGTAAGTGTCGGGATATCTTGGACTAACCATTAATATTTTCATCATGAAAAATTTTGTTCCCGGCCAATGTATGATGGAATTCTAAGGGATGGAAAAAAAGGGGACGGGTGAAAATGAAAAGGGCCGGACCGGGGGGGCATTGTGATGAATATCCTTAATAAGGGGCGAAAATGTGCCTAATAATCAAGGAAATAGTGTGGGTGTGAAATAATAGACTACCTTTGTCCTGATCCCGGTTTGAGAAACTGCGCTTTTATTTACTTCTTCCTGTTCAGGAAGGTTCATCACTGCTCAATGTATTGAATCAGATCTTACACTGTAACCACCGGGACCATTTCCGGGAGGTTATGTATACTTAATTAATTTTTTATAACAATGAACATTTTTATAGGAAACCTTGATTTCAAGGTAAATGAGCATGATCTGGAAGAGGTATTTGAATCGTACGGTTCTGTCAGTTCAGCGAAGGTTATTTCTGACAAGTACAGCGGCAGAAGCAAAGGATTTGGATTTGTCACCATGGATGACGATGAGATGGCATCCAAGGCCATTAAAGAATTGAATGGCACAACCCTTAAGAACCGAGAGATGGTGGTTAATGAAGCGAAACCACGGAAGAACGATTTTAACTCATAAGCGTATATCAGACATGAATAAAGGTACAGTAAAGTGGTACAATGAGGTCAAAGGATTTGGCTTTATTGCAACCGAGGACGGAGAGGATATTTTCGTACACAGAAGCGGATTATACAGTTCATACGGCGGACTTCAGCCGGAACAGGAAGTAAGTTTCGATACCAAGCAGGGAGATAAAGGCCTGTTTGCAGTCAACGTGAAATCAGTAGGCTAAAAAAAGCCTGGTATATTCTTTTGAAGACAAGGGACCCCAATATCCCGTTCCAGTGTTACAATTCGGAACGGGTATTGGGGTCTCGTTGTTTGGTCCTGACTCCGCTTTGACTGTCATTCCCCGATAATCTTCACCAGAACCCGCTTGCGGCGCTTGCCGTCGAACTCGCCGTAGAAGATCTGTTCCCAGGGGCCGAAGTCCAGTTTTCCTTCGGTGATTGCCACCACCACCTCCCGGCCCATGATGGTTCGCTTCAGGTGGGCATCGGCGTTGTCCTCAAAGCCGTTGTGCCTGTACTGGCTGTGGGGTTTTTCCGGAGCCAGTTTTTCCAGCCAGACCTCGAAGTCGTGGTGGAGGCCTGATTCATCATCGTTGATAAAGACTGATGCCGAAATGTGCATGGCATTACAGAGAAGTAAACCTTCCTGAATGCCGCTTTCTGCAAGGCATTGCTGGACATCCCGGGTAATGTTGATCAGTTCCCGTCTTCTTGAAATGTTGAACCAGAGTTCTTTTCTGTAGGATTTCATGGCTATGATTTGGTTTTACAGGACCAGGGCACCTCTGATGCCCCTTACCTGATCGTGTTCGATCTTTTTTACAAAGCGATAGCCGAACTTGTCGACCACATAAATGATGCCCGGGGTATTTTTACGCATGGTCCGGATCGCCTTTTTTCCTCCGCATACATAGATGTACTGATCATCGTGGCAGAGACCTTTGCAAAAGGATTCTTCGGGATCATGTTCCCAAACAAGATCACCCTCAACCATCAAACCTGAAAGAGGGGGATGCAGGATCTTCTTTTCCCTGTCGGATGTGGAACAGATGGCCATCATTTTACCATCGATAAACTGAAAATCATGAGATTCCCAGGCGTATTTGAACCTCTTGATTTCATTGAACTTCTCATCGGTCACCAGCAGCCCGCTATCGGCATATTGCTCATCAGTAAACCAATTCAGGTTGATGTAGAATGCTCCGCCATCCTTCACAATGCTGTTGATATGATTATAATTGATTTTGTACCGAACCCTTCTGGCCGGCTTCGGTGGCTTAACCTTCTCTTTCTTCTTCAGTTGAAGATCCTGATCAAACACCCAGATCTGGTTTCTTTTGGTTGCCGTAGCATAAATCCTGCCTTCATATTCATTCATCTGATGGAAATCGGGAGAAGGGAAATATACCCTGGTTTTCGTGATCATTGAAAAGTCCTTCCAACGGATCTTATAGACCCGCTTTAAACTGGCAACGAACAAATCATCTTCATTCCTGCAGATACCCATCAGGGGATCGTCATCTGCAGAATGAAAGACCACCTTATATTCTTCCGTTTCGGTGTCAAACCTGATCACCTGTCCGTTTACCATTGCAAGCAGGAGTGTGGCCATAAAAGTTCAGTCTATTTCAGGTTTGATAAAACTACTCCATTAATTTTTGCCTGCCAAATCAGGGAATATCTATCTTTGACAGGCAAAATGAAACACTTCCATGATTATCTTTTCCCACATCCCGAAAACTGCCGGTACCACATTTAAAACCATCCTTCGAAACAATTACGGGAGCAGCCATGTGGAAGCAAACAAGATCAAGAGAGCTGTTTATACCCAACGTGATCTGGAGTTTGCCCAAAGGGTATTTTTCAGGATCAGGGCCATATCGGGACATAATCTTTCAGACCCGGTGAGAAACCTTGAAGCCGGGGGAGCACAGATGTTCACCATTTTGCGTCAACCTGTGATGCGTTGCGCCTCACATTATCAGGACAATGTCCTCAGGCAGAACTATAAAATGAGTTTCAGGGAGTGGATCCGGCTGGAGAAGAATCAGAATGTCATGGTGAAAAATATTGCCGGTTCGGATGATCTTGAAAGAGCAAAGACCCTGTTGAAGGATCACTACCTGTTTGTGGGCTTTACCGAAAGGTTTGAGGAGTCACTGAAACTGCTGAACCTGCTTCTGGAGGAACCCCTGGAACTTCAGTACCGGACATCCATTGTTGCCAGTTCAAATCAGATCAAGAAGGATCTTTTACAGGATAAGGAGTCGGTTGAATTAATGGAAACCCATAACCGGCTGGACCAGCAATTGTATGATTTTGCCATGCATGAAATCTATCTTCCTGCCCTGGAAAAAACCGGGGAGAGAATGGAATCGATCCGGGTGCATCCAGACAGGGTCAGCATGCGGTGCAAGGTTCGTCATTGGAGCAGCGTTCGCTTCAACAATATCGTTTACAGGCAGCTGATCAAACTGCTCAGAAAATAATCAAATCAGATTCAGTTCCCTTTTCATGCGCTCAATCCGGGCATCCAGTTCAGCTTTTAACTTGTCATAGTCTTCCCTTTTATCCAGGCTGTGGTTCACACTGAAATAGAATTTGATTTTGGGTTCAGTGCCGGAGGGCCTGACAGAGATCTTGCTTCCGTCTTCAAGAAGGAACTGCAGCACATTGGATTTGGGGAGGTCGATGGGCGTTTTATGTCCGGAGGTGATGTCGGTGCTTGCCTGTTCCAGGTAGTCATGGATGACAGCAACCGGTGAACCTGTCAGGCTTTTCGGAGGATCAGACCTGAATCTTTCCATCATCTTCTGGATCTCCTCTGCACCGGATTTACCCTTGCGAACCACGTTGATGAGGGACTCCCTGTAAAGTGAGAATTCAAGGTACATATCCAGCAGGATGTCGTACAGGCTTTTGCTCTTGTTTCTTGCCCAGGCTGCCATCTCTGCCAACATTGAACATGAGGTCACAGCATCTTTATCCCGGACGAAATCCCCGATCATAAAACCATAGCTCTCTTCACCGCCCCCGATGAATTGCATGGTTTCTTCCTTCCTTCTGATGATGTCAGCAATGAATTTAAACCCTGTTAGCACATCCCAGTAGGGGACCTTGTAATGACGGGCCATGTCGGCAATCAGTTCGGTGGTCACAACGGTTTTTACAATATACTCCCTGCCTGTAAGTTTCCCCTGTTCCGACCACTGGGAAAGAAGGTAGTAAGTGAGCAGGGCAGCAGTCTGGTTTCCATTGACCAGCATCAGCTCCCCCCGGTCATCCCTGATGGCGATTCCTACCCTGTCCGCATCGGGATCCGAGGCCATTACCAGGTCGGCACCTACTTCATTGGCTTTCTGAAGTGCCAGGTCCAGTGCCGCCGATTCTTCGGGATTCGGGGACAACACGGTTGGAAAATTGCCGTCAACCACATCCTGTTCGGGGACATTGTATATATTTTTAAAACCCATCTCCTCCAGGGCTCTGGGAACCATTCTTACACCTGTTCCGTGGATAGGTGTGTAGACTATTTTCACATCTGAATGGGCTGCAATGACTTCCGGATGAAGGGATTGTTTGATCACTTCGCTGATGAAAAGTTCATCCATCTCCTTACCCAGGGGATGGATCGATTCTTTTTCTCCGTCGAATTTCACATCTCCGATGGATTTGATTTTCTGCACTTCGCTGATGATATTCACATCATGGGGATTGATGATCTGTCCGCCATCCTCCCAATACACCTTGTATCCGTTGTATTCCTTGGGATTGTGCGAAGCCGTAACCACCACGCCGCTCTGGCAGCCCAGCTGCCTGATGGCGAAACTGAGTTCAGGAGTGGGTCTCAGATCGTCGAAAAGATAGGCTTTGATGCCATTGGCCACGCAGATCTGTGCCGTGATCTCTGCAAAAAGAGGACTGTTGTTTCTGCAGTCGTACGCCACGGCCACACTGATCTCTTTCCGGTCGCTGAATTGCCTGAGAAGGTAATTGCAAAGTCCCTGGGTGGCCATCCCTACGGTGTAAATGTTCATCCTGTTGGTACCCACACCCATGATTCCTCTTAATCCGCCGGTTCCAAATTCCAGGTCCTTGTAAAAACTCTCCACGAGTTCCGTCTCGTTTTCATTGATCATCATCTGGATGGCCTCTCTGGAAGCATCGTCTATGGGGCTGTCGAGCCATTTCAGGGCTTTTTCTTTTACCTGTTTCAGGATCTCTTCGTTATTGTTCATGATGACCATGGGATTATAATAAATTCTTGATGCATTTCTCCAGGCTTCCCCTCCAGTAGGGAACTTCAACTCCATAAACCTCTTTGATCCTGGATTTGTTCAGGACCGAATAGGGCGGGCGTTGGGCAGGTAATGGGAATTCGGCTGTCTCCACCGGCAGGACTTTCCCTTTGCAGTTGATCAGCCTGCAAACCTCCATGGCCAGGTCATACCAGCTGCAAACACCCTCATTGGAGTAATTGAATATGCCGGGGACGAAGGTCAGTTTTCCGGAATCCACACCGGAAATGATCTGCATAATGGCCATGGCCAGGTCTTCCGCATAGGTAGGGGTGCCGGTCTGGTCATAAACCACCTTGATGTCGTCATACTTGTCCATCCGGTTGATCATGCTTTTCACAAAATTCTTACCGAAGACACTGAACAGCCAGGATGTGCGGATGACTATGGCCCTTGGATGATCGGTGAGTACCCTCTCTCCCTCCAGCTTTGTTTTGCCATAGACACTGACAGGATCGGGTGCATCATCCTCCCTCACCGGCCTGAGCATATCGCCCCTGAACACATAATCGGTTGATATATGGATCAATCTGGTATCAGGGAATTCTTCAAGGGCAGATGCCAGGTTCGCAACCACGTCCCTGTTCAGGAGCATGGCCTGGTCAGGGTCAGATTCAGCCCCGTCCACATTGGTAAAGGCTGCGCAGTTAATGATATAATCGGCAGGATGGGCTTTCAGATGCGCTTTGATGGCAGCAGCATCGGTCACATCCAGCTCCTCAATATCGGTGAAGGTATAAATCTGGCTGAAATGGTTGCGTAGCTTCTTTATTTCACGACCAAGCTGGCCTTTGGCACCTGTTACAAGAACATGACTCATAGCTGTTTTATTTAAATTTCCTTTAAATAGGGGAGACCCCTGTCTTTTTCTGAAATAACTGCAGATGCAGCGTCTACTTTCCAGTCAATCTGAAGGTCCGGATCATCAAAACGGATGCCGGCATCAGATTCCGGGTGGTAATATGTATCACATTTGTAAAAAATGGTGGCATGCGGGGAAAGCACCGAAAATCCATGTGCAAATCCTTTGGGAATCAGAAGCTGTAAATTGTTCTCAGCGCTGAGTTCAATGCCATACCATTTTCCAAATGTTGGCGATCCTTTCCTAATATCCACAGCCACATCAAAGATCATTCCCTCTGTGACACTGACCAGCTTTGTCTGGGCATGGGGCTCATTCTGGTAATGCAATCCCCTGATTACACCCCGGATGGATCTGGATTGGTTATCCTGGATAAACGTGTGGGAAACCCCGTATTTTTCCAACTTCTTTTTATGATAGGATTCGAAGAAATAGCCGCGTTGATCTTTATATACTTGTGGTTCAATGACCGTCAGTCCACCAATTCCTGTATTTCGGGTTTTCATCATCTGTTCACCGGTTCGAATCGAATATGGTTTCATCGGCAATCTGATAGAGGTACTGGCCATATGCACTTTTCTCAAGTTGTTCCGCAAGGAGCACCAGTTGCGCTTTATCGATAAATCCCATTTTAAATGCGATCTCTTCAATGCAGGATATTTTCAGCCCCTGCCGCTGTTCAATGGTATGGATATAGTTGGCGGCCTGGAGCAGGCTTTCATGCGTACCGGTATCCAGCCAGGCCATTCCTCGTCCCATGATCTCCACCCGGAGCTTCTCTTCTTCCAGGTAGAGCCGGTTCAGGTCGGTGATCTCCAGTTCACCCCGGGGTGATGGTTTCAAGGTCTTGGCTTTCTGGATCACATCATTGCCATAGAAATAGAGTCCGGTGACCGCATACTTTGACCTGGGCCGGTCAGGTTTCTCTTCCAAACTCACGGCTTTGCCTGTGTTGTCGAATTCAACAACGCCATAACGCTCCGGATCATTTACAAAATACCCAAAAATAACAGCACCTTCGCGGATGGAAGCCGCCTGCTGAAGGGTCCTGGAAAAGCCATGCCCGTAAAAAATATTATCCCCAAGGATCAGGCAAACCGGCTCGTTTCCAATGAAAGCTTCGCCGATCAGGAATGCCTGTGCCAATCCGTCCGGTGAGGGCTGGATAGCATAGGAGATGGATAATCCCAACTGGGTTCCGTCATCAAGCAGGGTTTGATAGAGATGGATATCCTGGGGAGTAGAGATGACCAGTATGTCGGTGATTCCGGCCAGCATTAGAACCGAAAGGGGATAATAGATCATGGGTTTATCGTAAACCGGGATGATCTGTTTGGAAAGAGACCTTGTGATCGGATAAAGCCGTGTTCCCGATCCTCCTGCAAGTATGATTCCTTTCATGGGAGTCTGCTTAATCTTCATGGATTAGTTGGTCGAAATATGCAATGGTTTTCTTCAGTCCTGTTTCCAGGTCCACTTGTGGTTTCCATCCGTTCAGGATACGGTTTGCCAGCGTAATGTCAGGTTTCCGCTGAACAGGGTCGTCCTGGGGAAGGGGAAGATATGTAAGTTTTGAACGAGAACCTGTCAGGCCGATGATCTTCTCAGCCAGTTCACGTATGGTGAATTCAAGGGGATTCCCCAGGTTCACCGGTCCGGTGACTTCATCGCCGGTTTGCATCATCCGAATCATTCCATCCAGAAGATCGTCCACATACTGGAAGCTCCTGGTTTGTGAACCATCCCCGTAAATGGTAATATCCTGGTTCTGAAGCGCCTGAACAATGAAATTGGAAACTACCCTTCCATCATTTGGGTGCATTTGTGGACCAAAGGTATTGAAGATTCGGATGATTTTAATCCTTACACCGTTCTGTTGATGATAATCGGTAAAAAGGGTTTCAGCACACCGTTTCCCCTCATCGTAACAGGACCTGGATCCGATGGGATTAACATTTCCCCAGTAAGATTCGGGCTGTGGATGCACGGAAGGATCCCCGTAAACTTCACTCGTGGAGGCCTGTAGTACTTTGGCCCTGATTCGTTTGGCCAGTCCAAGCATATTGATGGCCCCCATCACGGAGGTCTTTACGGTTTTGATCGGGTTGAACTGGTAATGGATGGGGGAGGCAGGGCAGGCCAGATTGTAAATTTCGTCCACCTCGGCATAAAAAGGAGTAGTCACATCATGCCTGATCATCTCAAACAGGGGTTGATCCAGCAGGGAAAGAATGTTGCGTTTCGATCCTGTGAAGTAGTTATCAAGGCACAGGACCTCATGACCCTCTTCCACCA
>CAYVRK010000019.1:68539-70584 GCA_964453785.1 uncultured Bacteroides sp. | reverse complement strand
TTCGATCCTGTGAAGTAGTTATCAAGGCACAGGACCTCATGACCCTCTTCCACCAGCCTTTTGCACAGGTGTGATCCTATGAAACCTGCTCCTCCTGTAATTAGAATTCTTTTCATGAATGAGCTTTATGCCAAATGGGGAATCCTCATGGAGTGACTGGTTTTCTCCCAATGCTGTAGTAAGCAAAACCATATTCCAGCATTTCTTCTGGCTCATAAATATTCCTTCCATCAAAAACCACCTTCTCCAGCATCAATTTATTAAGAACTTTATAATTCAGTATTCTAAACTCAGGCCATTCCGTAACAACGATCAGTCCATCAGAATCGATGATTGCTTCATACTTATCTTTGCAGTATTCAATAGTTGTTCCCAGGATCCGCCTGGCTTCATCCATGGCGACCGGATCATAACCTCTGATCATGGCTCCGGCCTCCAGCAACTCTTCAATAATTTTTATGGACGGAGCTTCACGCATATCGTCTGTATGGGGCTTAAATGAAAGGCCCCATACACCAAACTTTTTACCCTTCAGATCATTGTTGAAATGGGATTTAACTTTCCCCGGAATAACCACTTTCTGGTTTTCATTGACCAGTTCAACGGCTTTCAGGATTTCAAGAGATTGTCCATATTCATCCCCGGTCCTGATCAAGGCCTTTACATCCTTTGGAAAGCAGCTGCCCCCATATCCTGCTCCGGGGTAAATAAACTTGGTTCCTATGCGTGTATCGCTCCCTATACCCTGTCTGACCATATTCACATCTGCCCCAACTGCTTCACACAGATTGGCAATATCATTCATGAAGCTTATTTTTGTGGCCAGCATGGAGTTGGCTGCATATTTGGTCATCTCGGCAGAGGTAATATCCATAAAGACAATGGGATGTCCGTTGAGCAGGAAGGGTTTGTAAAGCCGCTGCATGATCTTTTCAGCTTTTTCCGAATCCGTTCCGATCACAATCCTGTCTGGTTTTAAAAAATCATTAATGGCGGCACCTTCTTTCAGAAACTCCGGATTTGAGGCCACATCAAATTTAATTTCCTCGCCCCTTTTTTTCAGTGCATTAGACACCCGGATTCTAATTTTTTCAGCAGTCTTTATGGGGACTGTGCTTTTTGTGGCAATGACCAGATAGTCCTGCATATAGGTGCCGATTTCATCAGCCACCGATAATACATATTTCAGGTCGGCAGAGCCATCTTCATCAGGAGGAGTCCCAACAGCTATAAATACGGCTTCACAGTCCACAATGCTCTCTTTCAGACTGGATTTGAAGAACAATCTTCCTTGCTCCACATTGTTTCTCACCATATCTTCCAGGCCGGGTTCATAGATGGGAATAATCCCATTATTTAATTTATCAATCTTATCCTGGTCAATATCCACACAGGTTACTGTAATACCAGTTTCAGCAAAGCAGGTACCGGACACCAGTCCAACATAGCCTGTTCCAACGACGGTAATTTTCATAGCAAAGATGGTTTTAAAACGAAACGTAAAGTTAATCTAATAATAGTTAAACGTGGAAAGTCCAATGATAGTTTTTGGGAAGTACGTCAAAATGGACCAACCATTGAATGCTTATCGGCTCTATGGTTTTCATGGAGTCATGTTCTAAAACAGAACTATTCCAAAGGTTGGTTTTACAGTGATTTAGCTCAGTTTTTTTGGGGGTTTCTGGTCCTTTTGTTATCTTTGCGGCTCGTTTATATAAATATAATGTCTAACTTATTAATTTTAAAGTAATTACAATGTCCGAAACAACAAAAAAAGGTGCTGAGCCAGTTGGTGAAGAACAAACAGAAGCGAAAATTACCCCGGCAGGAGTTGAAGAACCGGTCGAAGAACAAATCCCCGATCAAGAAGAAACTATTGAGGAACCCGTAGCCCCGGCCGCCGAAGAAACTCCGGCCACTGAAGAGGAACCCGTAGCCCCGGCCGCCGAAGAAACTCCGGCCACTGAAGAGGAACCCGTAGCCCCGGCCGCCGAAGAAGTTGCGGCCACTGAAGAGGAACCCGTAGCCCCGGCCGCCGAAGAAAC
>CAYVRK010000019.1:19645-68439 GCA_964453785.1 uncultured Bacteroides sp. | reverse complement strand
CGCCGAAGAAACTCCGGCCACTGAAGAGGAACCCGTAGCCCCGGCCGCCGAAGAAACTCCGGCCACTGAAGAGGAACCCGTAGCCCCGGCCGCCGAAGAAGAACCCGCGGCTAAAAAGAGTGACCCCGGGACTCCCAATTCTGATCCCAAGGCAGACACTGGCTTATCAGAATTCAACTGGGATGAGTTTGCAGCTGATGATCTTGAAACCGGTGAAGACAAGACTGAATTTGAAAGATTGTATTCTGAAACGCTGTCTACCATCTCCGAAAATGAGGTGATTGATGGTAAGGTGATCTCCATGAACAAACGCGAGGTTGTGATCAACATAGGGTACAAATCTGAAGGAGTGATCTCCATTTCAGAATTCCGCTATGATCCCGATCTGAAGGCTGGTGATACGGTTGAAGTTTATGTGGAGAGCCAGGAAGACAAAAAGGGTCAGCTGGTACTTTCCCATAAGAAAGCCAGATCCATGCGTTCATGGGATCGCGTGAACCAGGCACTTGACCAGGATGAGGTGATTAAAGGGTACATCAAATGCCGCACAAAAGGTGGTATGATTGTGGATGTATTCGGAATCGAAGCGTTCCTCCCCGGATCGCAGATCGATGTGAAGCCCATCAGGGACTACGATGCCTACGTGGGTAAGAACATGGAGTTCAAAGTGGTCAAAATCAACCACGAGTTTAAGAACGTTGTTGTATCCCACAAGGCCTTGATCGAAGAAGAACTGGAGCAACAGAAGAAGGAGATCATTGCCAAACTGGAGAAAGGGCAGGTACTGGAAGGTACTGTCAAGAATATCACCTCTTACGGTGTATTTATCGACCTGGGCGGCGTGGACGGACTGATCCACATAACAGACCTCTCCTGGGGCCGTGTAAATCACCCCGAAGAGATCGTCGAACTGGATCAGAAACTGAATGTGGTCATCCTTGACTTTGACGATGATAAAAAACGGATTGCACTGGGTCTGAAGCAACTGACCCCACATCCATGGGATTCACTCAGTGAAGCCCTGAAAGTAGGAGACCAGGTGAAAGGACGTGTTGTTGTTATGGCTGATTATGGCGCTTTTGTTGAAATAGCAGCCGGAGTTGAAGGCCTGATCCATGTTTCTGAAATGTCATGGTCACAGCACCTGAGAAGCGCACAGGAATTTATGAAGGTAGGTGATGAAGTGGATGCTGTCATCCTGACCCTGGACCGTGAGGAAAGAAAGATGTCTCTTGGTATCAAGCAGCTGAAAACTGATCCATGGGAGAAAATTGAGGAGAAATACAGTGTTGGCACCAGGCATACTGCCAAAGTAAGGAACTTCACCAATTTCGGTGTTTTCGTGGAGATTGAAGAGGGTGTTGACGGGCTTATACACATCTCGGATTTGTCCTGGACCAAAAAGGTGAAGCATCCTGCTGAATTTACAGCAATCGCTGCTGACATCGAAGTTGTTGTTCTGGAAATTGACAAAGAGAACCGTCGCCTGAGCCTTGGTCACAAGCAACTGGAGGAGAATCCATGGGATGTATTTGAGGATGTCTTCAATGTGGATTCCATCCATGAAGGAACCATTATCGAACTGATGGATAAGGGAGCAGTCATTGCATTACCTTATGGTGTTGAGGGATTTGTGACTCCAAAACATCTTGTGAAAGAAGATGGCACTGGTGTGAAAGTGGATGAAAAATTAGATTTTAAGGTCATAGAGTTTAATAAGTCCGCAAAAAAGATTATCTTGTCTCATAGTCGGATTCATGAGGATGAGAAGAAATCTTCGAGTCGTTCGGAGAAGCAAAATGAAGGTTCTGAAGTGAGGAAAGCGACCAGGAAACTGAAAACCAACCTGGAGAAAACCACACTTGGTGATATTTCCGAGCTTGCTGCTTTGAAGTCTGAGATGGAAGAGAATGAGAACATCGCGAAGAAGAAGAAGAAGAAAGCGGATGAAAAGAGCAAAGAGGCAAAATCGGACGGAGACGTTAAAGAGTAAGTAAAACCCATAAAACAATTAAGTCAGCTATGGAATTCAAGATTGACAAATTTGAAAACCATACTTTGATCAAAGTATTGGAGGAAAAGCTCGACACGCACATCGCTCCGACACTGAAGTCCGAGTTGGTTCTTGTATCAGGGAATGGTGAAAAGAACATCATTCTGGACCTGGGCAATTGCCGGTATTGTGATTCTTCTGGACTGAGTGCGATTTTGGTGGCCAACCGCCTGTGTAAGAACGCAGGTGGTACCTTCGTGCTTACGGGATTGAATGATGCAGTTGAAAGGCTGATCACCATCTCTCAGCTGGATACTGTATTAAACATTTCTAATTCGCTGCAAGAGGCAGAAGCACTGATCAAAGAGGCTGGATAACCGTTTTTCCGGTGTCTTTTGAAGTAAGCATATTGGGTAGCAGTTCAGCACTGCCTACCTCAAAACGATTCCCGACCGCTCATTTACTCAAAGTAGATGAGCGGTTTTTTTTAATCGATTGCGGAGAAGGAACCCAGATGCAACTGAGGCGTTTCGGACATCATCCGGCCCGTATTCACCATATATTTATATCCCACCTTCACGGAGACCATGTTTTCGGACTTTTCGGATTACTATCCACCATGGGAATGATGGGCCGGCAATCGGCCGTACACCTCTATGGCCCGGATGCATTAAAGCCAATGATGGAACAACATTTCCTTTACTTTGGTCCACCTCCTTTCGACCTGCATTTCCATGTCCCGGCTGAGGAACCGGGAATTCATCTTTTTGAAGATGATAAAATTACCGTAACACCTGTTCTTCTTAAACACCGAACCTTAACGTACGGGTACATTTTCAGGGAAAAAAGGAGGGCGCTCAATGTGAGGAAGGAAAAGATTGCAGAATATGGCCTTGGAATTGCTGACCTGGTGAAGGTGAAACAGGGAGAGGACCATATAAGCAATGAAGGAAAGGTGATTTCGAACCAGGAGATCACCTTACCCCCATACAGGCAACGCTCGTACGCTTATATATCAGATACAGTTTTTGATCCCGGTCTTGCAGATCATGTAAGGGGAGTGAATTTGCTGTTTCATGAAGCCACCTTCTCGCACAAAGATGAAAAACTCGCAAAGGCAACCCTTCACTCTACTGCAGTACAGGCAGCTGAAGTTGCCAAAGCAGCAGGAGTGGATAAACTTCTTATTGGCCACTTTTCAAGCAGGTACAGGGATCCCGGGATTTTAGTGAATGAAGCCCGGGAGATTTTCCCTGACACGGTGGGTGTCAGTGATGGGGATACTCATTCCGTTCCGTTAACACGTGCAGGAACGGAATAAATGTTATTTTTGAGCATTTATTCAGCGAAACACCTTCAACGTGAACGAAAAGATAATCATCCTCGATTTCGGTTCCCAGTATACCCAGTTGATTGCCCGGAAAGTGAGGGAGCACAACGTTTATTGTGAGATCTATCCATACAGCAAATACCCTGATCCTGATGAATCGGTAAAAGGAGTGATCCTTTCAGGGAGCCCTTTTTCAGTAAGGGATAAAATTGCCCCAATCCCTGATTTGTCCGGGATTAAAGGCAAATACCCTTTGCTGGGGATCTGTTATGGAGCTCAGTATCTTTCCCACCATTACGGGGGCGAGGTGAATCCATCCGATTCGAGGGAATATGGAAGGGCCAGGCTGAGCTATATCAATTCAGAAAACACACTTCTTAAAAACCTGTCTCCAAACACACAGGTATGGATGTCCCATGGGGATACGATCAACAGTCTGCCTGCTGATTATAAAGTGATCGCCAGCACGGTTGATGTAAAGGTCGGGGCTTTTGCAGCAGAGGATAATCTTACTTTCGGTCTTCAGTTTCACCCTGAAGTGTATCATACAACGGAGGGGAAGACCATCCTTTACAATTTCCTGAGCGGGATCTGCGGCTGTTCCATGAACTGGACTCCGGAGGCATTTGTGGAGAGCACCGTCCGGGAGTTGAAACAAAAACTGGGTAATGACAGTGTAGTCATGGGACTTTCGGGAGGTGTGGATTCCACAGTGGCAGCCACCCTGCTCCACAGGGCCATCGGCGATCACCTGACCTGTATTTTTGTGGATAACGGCCTCCTGCGAAAGGATGAGTTTCCTGCGGTTCTTGACTCGTATAAATACCTGGGGCTGAATGTCATTGGTGTAGATGCAGAAGACAAGTTCATGAGGGATCTGGAAGGGGTGACCGATCCGGAGGAAAAACGAAAAAGCATAGGAAAAAATTTCATCGAGGTTTTCGAGGAGGAAGCAGGAAAGCTTGAGAATATTAAGTGGCTCGGACAGGGTACCATCTATCCGGATGTGATCGAATCGGTTTCTGTGAACGGACCCTCCGCAACCATCAAATCACATCACAATGTAGGAGGACTCCCGGATAAAATGCACCTGAAGGTTGTGGAACCGCTCAGGTTGCTCTTCAAGGATGAGGTGAGACGGGTAGGGTATTCCATGGGCATTCCTGCCAGTTTTTTGAAAAGGCATCCTTTTCCGGGGCCCGGACTGGGAATCAGGATTCTGGGGGAGATCACACGTGAAAAGATCAGGCTGGTACAGGAAGCAGATGATATATATATTAAGGCCTTGAAACAGTATGGTCTGTATGACAGGATCTGGCAGGCCGGGACCATTCTTCTTCCGGTACAGTCAGTAGGAGTGATGGGGGATGAAAGGACTTATGAATATGTGGTGGCATTAAGAGCTGTTACATCCACCGATGGAATGACTGCGGATTGGGGGCACCTGCCATACGAGGTTTTAAGCCGCATATCCAACGATATCATTAACAAGGTGCGGGGAATCAACAGGGTGGTGTATGATATCAGTTCAAAGCCTCCCGCAACCATTGAATGGGAATAGACTGATCCGAATGCAAGAATTGTTGGAACAATTCTTTCGCGGGACGGTTATAACATCATACAGATAATTGAATGATTATGATTAAAATCAGAACCTGCCTGGTTCTTATCCTTGCATTTTTCGGAACCCTTCTTTTACAGGCCCAGTTAACAAGTCCGGATGCACTGAAACTGGCCATTGTAATGGAAAAAGTGAGCCGCTACTACGTGGACTCCATCAATGACTCGGAGGTGGTGGAGGATGCCATTGAACACCTTTTGCACGAACTGGACCCGCACTCTTCCTACGTGAGCAGGGAAGAACTGGAGGAACTGAATGAACAGTTGGAAGGAGAATTCGACGGGATAGGAGTTAGTTTCAATATTCTGGAGGATACCATCTATATCATCAGGGCGATTTCAGGCGGACCATCGGAAAGAATCGGGATTATGGCAGGTGACAGGATTGTGAAGATTGAAGGTGAAACGGTGGCCGGAACAGGTGTTACCACAAGGGATGTACAGCGGATGCTGAAAGGCCCCAAGGGAACCATGGTGGATATTTCTGTTCGCCGAAGAGGGGTTTCCGGGTTGCTGGAGTTCACCATTACAAGAGACAAGATTCCGGTGTACAGCCTGGATGCCTCTTACATGGTGAATGACAGGATCGGATATGTGAAGCTGGCCAGGTTTTCTCATACCAGTTTGGAGGAGTTTGAAACAGCCATGAAACAGTTGAAGGAGGAGGGAATGAAGGATCTGATCCTTGACCTTTCAGGCAATGGCGGCGGATGGCTGCCTGTGGCCGTTGATCTGGCTGATCATTTTATTTCAGGCAGCAAGGAGATTGTCCGGACCGAAGGAATCCATGTGCCTGACCGGAAATACAGGTCCAGAAAGCCGGGTCTTTTTGAAGAGGGAAACCTGGTGATTATGATTGACGGAAATTCAGCTTCAGCAAGTGAGATTGTCAGTGGTGCTGTGCAGGATTGGGACAGGGGTGTGATCGTGGGACGCCGTTCTTTTGGGAAAGGCCTTGTTCAACAACCATTTCCACTGGGTGACGGATCTCTCATCAGGCTCACAGTGGCCAGGTATTACACGCCTACCGGCAGACTGATCCAGAAACCATATGATCATGGTTATGAAGAGTACTCCATGGACATGATCAACAGGTACAACAACGGTGAACTGAGCAGCGCTGACAGCATTGTGTTCCCGGAGGCCCAGCGATACCATACACTTACGATGAACCGCACGGTATACGGTGGGGGCGGAATCATGCCGGATTACTTTGTACCGGTCGATACGACTTCTTTTTCAGATTATTACAGAGTACTGATCAACAAGGGTATTTTCAACCGCTTCATTCTGCAGTACGTGGATGACCACAGGGATGAATACATGGAAGCGTACCCCGACTTTGAATCTTTTAGCAGGGATTTCCAGCCGGGCCAGGAACAACTGGATGCTCTGACTGCTTTTGCAGAAGAGGAGGAACTTCCCTTTGACAAGGAACAATGGGATGTGTCAAAGGACCAGATCTCCATTCTGATGAAGGCTTACATGGCACGGGATCTCTGGAGTATGGCCCGTTTCTACGAAGTTTACAATGCTTCCAACGAAGTGTTCAAGAAAGCTGTAGAGATCCTGAACGATCCGACCCTGGTTTATCAAAAACTGGCCAAAGTGGAGAATGAATGATCTCCTGGGTATCTGCACAAACCATTGAAATACTGGGGGTGGTGTTCTCCCTCCTTTACCTTTTTTTCAGTATCCGGCAGAAAATTCTCCTGTGGCCCATGGGTATCATCAGTGCCCTTCTTTACATGGTGGTCTTTTACCAATCCAGGTTTTACGCCGATATGGGGCTGAACGGATACTATCTCGTCATCAGCATTTACGGATGGATCATTTGGAAAAGGGGAAAAGAGAGTGGAGGGGAAGGGCTCCCGGTCACCAGGATTGGATTGAAACTGGCCGGGATACTGGTGGTTTTTACATTGGCTGCATTTATCCTTATGGGACTGATTCTGGATCATTATACGGATTCCCCCGTTCCATACTGGGATGCCTTTACCACGGCGCTCGGTATTACAGCCACCTGGATGCTGGCCAGGAAAATCCTGGAACACTGGATTCTCTGGATCATTGTGGATGCAGTTTCCATGGGTTTGTATCTTTACAGGGGATTATACCCCACCCTGGTTTTATTCGCAGTCTATACAGCCATGGCAGTCATCGGATTCATTCAATGGAAAAGAACCCTTTTAAGCGCACCAGTCCGAAAAGAATCCTGGTGACCGGCCCTGAGTCAACAGGTAAAACAGATTTGGTTAACTGCCTGGCTGAGAGGTTTCATGGCTGTGCAATACAAGAGTATGCCCGTGGATATGTGGAACAGCTGGGAAGGCAAACCAATTTTGAAGATGTGGAGCATATCGCCCGTCAGCAGGCATCCGAATATGAAAAAGTGTATGAAAGCGTGGAATTTGTTTTTTTCGACACCTGGCTCATCATCACAAAGGTGTGGTTTGACCTTGTGTATGGACGAATTCCCGGTTGGCTGGACCATTCAATTTCTGAGGCCCGCTTCGACCTGGTCCTGCTTTGTGCCCCGGATATTCCATGGATAGCCGACGGGACCAGGGAGAATGGAGGGGTTGAAAGAGAATTGCTCTTTGACCGATACAAAAAGGAGCTGACTCGTTTTTCCATGGATTGGGAACTTGTGACCGGCCATGGTGATGAGAGGATACGAAGAGCCGAACAGATCATTATCAACAGATTTTATCATGGCAAAGCCTGAGAAGTATCATGCAAAAACACTGAAGGGACTGGAACCTTTGCTGGAAAGGGAATTGCAGGCATTGGGTGCAGAAAGTACCGAGGTGGTAAACCGGGGAGTCACATTTTATGGTGGCCGTTCCCTGATGTATAAAGTTAACCTGGGATCCCGCCTGGCCTTAAGGTTGCTGGTACCTGTGATGCAGTTTGAAGCAGCCGATTCGGATACACTATACCGAAGGGTAAAGAACTTTGACTGGTCTGCTTACCTGGACAATAAAATGACATTTTCGGTGGATCCGGTGGTCCATTCCCCCCATTTTACAAACAGTCAGTTCGTGGCTCTGAGGGTGAAGGATGCCATCGCAGACCGGTTTCGGGAGAGGACCCATTTAAGACCGTCTGTAAACAGGGAACAACCAGACTTGCTGATCAATGTCCATATTTCGGGAAGGATGGTGAATGTTTCACTGGACAGCTCAGGAGGGTCGCTTCATAAAAGGGGGTATCGTGAAGGGAATTTTGAGGCTCCTCTGAATGAGGTTCTGGCTGCGGGCATGATCATGTCCACCGGATGGCAGGGTGAAACCCCGTTTCTTGATCCCATGTGTGGATCAGGTACCCTGGCCATTGAGGCAGCCCTTATTGCTGCCAATATTCCGCCTGGCATTTTCCGGAAGCAGTATGGATTTGAGAACTGGAAAGATTTTGACAGGGAATTGATGGAACACATGGCCCACTCCCTATCTGCCGAAAAGGACGTGCATGTCCCCATCATTGCCCGGGACGTGAATCCCAAGGCAGTGGAACTCACCCGGCAGCAGGTAAAAAAGTTGGAGTTATCCCGGATTGTATCTGTTGAGGAGAAGGATTTTGCAGCATCGGATGGAATGGAGGGGATCACCATTGTGACGAACCCGCCCTATGGAGAGAGAATGAAACCGGAAGACATTGAATTGCTCTATAGCATGATCGGGGATACCCTGAAGCACCGTTTCCCGGGTTCCGATGCGTGGATTCTTTCGTCGAGTGGAAAAGCGCTGAAGAGAGTGGGATTGAAACCCGATTCTAAACAGAAGTTGTTGAATGGTTCACTGGAGTGTTCTTTTGTAAATTACAAGACTTTCAAAGGGAACTGGAAGGATTACAAAACACGCGGAAAAGCTTGATATCAAAACGCTCCTGAAAATTGACCCTTTGTTGAAAAAAAAACAGGTTTTGATCGATTTTATTGCGTGTGGGGTTATTTTTTAGCTATATTAGTTACTGAAACATTTTTTTTATATTTGCTGATCAGATCAGTATAGTCCTAGTCAACAAAAAGAAGCTAAATGAGCTTTGACGTGAATGAGTATTACTCCAAGCTGAATGGCGGAGATGTTTTGATGGCCTTTAAAGGGAATATCTCGAGTGAGCTCATCAGCAACGTACTAGAGGTGGTTGAGTCCAGGCTGGACGACTACAATGAGAACTCCAAAATTCGTAAGAAATTATACAATGTGCTGGTGGAAAGTCTTCAGAACCTTTACCACCACATTGAGGTTTTGCCTGAAGAAATGCACGGGGAATTCGGATCAAAATTTGGGATTCTGGTCATTAGTCGTGAATCCGGGCAATATAAAATTTCCACCGGGAATTTTATCAACATGAGTAAGGTGGATGTACTTAAAAATAAGATCGATAAGATCAATTCCATGGAAAAGGAAGAACTCAAGGATATGTACAAATTCATCCTGAACCACCAACGCTTGTCTGAAAAAGGCGGAGGAGGGCTTGGATTGGTCGATATTGCAAGGAAGACCGGGAACAAGCTGGATTATACTTTTGAAAAGTATAACGACACCTACTATTTTTTCAACCTCGATGTTTTCATCGACTTCGGGCAGTGATTATAACAGAAAAAAAACCAAATATGGAAGCACTTTCAATTGAAGGAACTGCAAAAACACCCAGTGTTAAGTTTAATGGACAGGATGGAGTTATTGAGATCAAAGGAAGGTCCATACCCGAGAATTCAATAGAGTTTTACAAACCGCTGGTAGAGTGGCTGGAGGAGTACAGCAGTAACCCCCTGGATCTTACCCAGGTCAATGTGCAACTGGAGTATTTCAATACAAGTTCATCCAAATGCATCCTGGATGTGTTCAAGAAACTGGAAGCCATCCATAAAGGAAAGAATGAAGTGATCATTAACTGGTACTATGAGGAAGATGACGAGGATATGCTTGAAGCAGGTGAGGACTATGAATCCATTATTCGCGTGCCATTTAAGATGATCGAGATCGTCGAATAACAGATTCGCCATCCACTTTTAAAGATTCCTGTTGGGCTGTCAACACTTTTGGCTGGCAGCCCAATATTTTTTCACAAAACTTTGCTGAAGCTTATTTCCTGGGAGTGAGCCTCTCAAAAACATCCAGTAACCTTTTGAGAACCCTGAAATAGAGCAGGATATACAATCCGATGGTCATGGCCCAGATAACCATGACATTGACCCACAATGTATCCACGAATACTCCGGCAATCATCTTCCGCGGAGCGTAAAAATGAGATTTAACGTATTTATTCGTTGGATCCAGGTAAATGGGATCCTTTTTCTGGATCATGTCTCCCTTTTTCTTGAATTCGGTAAACATCTTAATTGACTTGCTGTTGGTCACAAACTCCTCCAGCCTTTCGTTGGTATAGGTCCTCCGCAGTCGGTCCAGTTCATCCCGGTCAAAACCTGCTATGATCCTGTCCACCTGTCTTTGAGCCTCTTTAAAGATCCCCCTGTAGAACTCCTGGAGGGTGGTCAGGTACTCCCTGGTGTAGTCCAGGACCTCCTGGTTGACACGGTCAGGAACCAATTGATCCGTATTCATGGAATAGGTGGGAGTATTCTCATGATAGCTGCTGAGAATCATCCGCTCCTTAAACTCATCGCTGATCTCCGTTCGAAGGACTTTCAGACTGTAAGCAATCTCACCGGCTTTATCCGGTTCTGAAATATTCCGTTCAATATGATCGATCTTGTTCAACAGCTCCGTGATCAGGAGATTGGCTTTCAATTTCCCGATACTCTGCAGTTTCCTTACTTCATAAAAATGCTTTTCATAGTCATTGTTCATAAACTGGAATGTGGCCAGCCCCTCATAGGCCCAACGTGCGGTGATGACTTCCCCATAGAACGGGATTCTTTTGGGAGAGGAGATTTGTGGATTCAGGTCCTCGTATTTGACAATGATGCCACTGAGGATGATCTGGGGAATGACCAGGATCGGAATCAGAATATAGATGGTAACCACGGTCTTAAAACTGTCGGATATGAGGAGCCCCATCATATTGGCAGCAGTCCACGAAGAGAAAAGCACCAGCCAGTATTCGAAATAGAATCCTTTGATGCCCATGATGGTATTTCCAATCATCACAAATGTGAAAGCCTGGATGGCTGAGATCATGAACTGGACTCCCACCTTTGACAACAAATAACCCGACCAGCTTAGATTCAGGAAAGCCTCTCTTTTGAGGATCTTGCGGTCCTTGATGATCTCCTCGGCGCTCACGGTGAGTCCCATAAAAATCCCCACGATGACCGACATAAATATATATACGGGCATGTTCACGTTCCCGTTCAGGGTATACCCGAACACATTGGAGACATCCATGTCGTAATACCTGATGATAAAGGCAAGAATGAAAGCCAGAAGGGGCGCTTCACCAAAATTGATGACCAAATACTGGGTGTCGTTCAGTTTTTTCAGGATATCCCGTTTGATGAATACCCCGAATTGTTTCATCTTTCCCGGTATTTTAAAGGAGATTTCGGGCAGGTCCTCTAATCCTGCTCTGGCTTTCTCAACTTCCCTGTACTGTTCCCTGAAATGCTCACTCCATTCAGTGGGGGATATTTTCCGGGTATGGGTCAGCTGTCCGAATTCGTCCAGTACACTGGTTTCCACAATATTGAAGACCTGTTCGGGATTCACATTACCGCAGGTGGGACATTCACTTTCATTCCAGTCAGCTGCCTGTACCTTCGATTTGAAATACTCGATGGAGTCGATGGGGTTACCATTGTAAATCAGGTAACCGCCTGTATCCAGGATGAGCAGCCTGTCAAACATTTTGAAAATATCTGAGGAAGGCTGGTGGATCACCACGAAAACCAGTTTGCCTTTGAAGGTAAGTTCTTTCAGCAGGTCCAGGATGTTTTCACTGTCCCGGCTCGACAGGCCCGATGTGGGTTCATCCAGAAAGAGCACGGCCGGTTCACGGATCAGTTCCAGGGCTATATTGAGTCTTTTTCGCTGTCCGCCGCTGATCTTTTTATTTAGCGGGGAACCCACCTGAATGTCCCTGATCTCGAAGAGCCCCAGGTTCCTCAGTACCCGGTGTACCGTCTCCACCAGCTGCTGTTCATTGTAGTTGTCAAAACAAAGTTTGGCATTGTAGTAAAGGTTCTGGTATACGCTCAATTCCTCTATCAACAGGTCATCCTGGGACACAAAACCGATGATCCCCTCCACTCCGGGATCACCACTGTGAATATCGATCCCGTTGATCAGCACCTTTCCCCCGGTGGGCTTGCTGACCCCGTTGAGGACGTTCAGCAGGGTGGATTTCCCTGCCCCGCTGGCACCCATGATTCCTACCAGTCTGCCCGAATGCTCAGTGAATCCCACATCATGCAATCCAATGGCCCCGTTTTTAAACTGGTAGGTAATGTGGTTGGCTTCGAAAACGATCTTTGACTTGACCTTGTCCCCCACAAACAGCGAAACCACATCACTGAAATAGACAGGTTTGATCTGCTGGTTCCTCAGGGAGGATCCTGTATTGAAGGGATATGATTTCAAAGGCTCGAGCAGCTGTCCGTTCATATAGAGTTCCGTTTTACCCATGAACTTCAGGAAATAGAGATTGGAGGACTGGACATGAATAAATCTGATCTCACCTGCCAGGTCTTTCCTGCACACATGCTTGGTCTGGCCTTTGGCACCCTCCTTGTTGCCGTTCACAACCAGGTACAGCGAATTGTCTTCCAGTTGCTTGTCGGATAGAACAAAGCTCCTGATCCGTATATAGTCTTGTTCAGGAATATGGAATGTATCGGCTACCGAGGTCACATACTCCATCTCCTGGTCTGTGGCTGCCTTGGCTTCAGATTTAATAAATTCCAGCAACTGGAACAGGACGATCACCTTCTGCGGCTGGGCCAGCTCATGGTTAATTTCGGTGCATATTTTCAAGACCCGGACCGAACGCTTTGCCAGCAGCCGCTCTTTTTTAGCCACTTTGGCGTCCTCCTCCATCACCTGATGGAAGAATCCATCAAATACGTCCAGGTAAAAAGAAACCAGTTCCTGGTTCAGCTGTCTTTTCAGGAATGATTCAACGACCAGTCTTCGTTCTACAGCATTGCTTTCGGGACGTGAAATAATGGCAAAAAGCTGCATCAATGCCTTCAAAATCTGCTCACTCATGACATCCGGTTTTGTATCACAATACCCGAAGTTAGTAAATTAATGGATAGGATATCATTTGCAGAATCAACAGGGAATGCAAATAAACAGGACTTCAGAACCAGAGGAAAATGGTAAGAAACAGGAGGGGAATCACAATTCCGACGGCCAACAGAATTCCGCCCGTTCCCGCGATTCCCTTTTTGCCCCGGACCATAAGCAGACCCGAGGTGGCCAGCAGGATCAGGGAGAGTGCAAAAAGGTCGGAGAACCATGTCCATAACTTTTTTGGTTTGTTGTAATGAAGATAGTTTACTTCACGAAAGAGGGGCCGGCTTCTGACTTTTGTTACGCTGATATTTCCGGTGGAGAGTTCCACAATGATGTGACCTCCCCTGAGGTAAATCATCAGGTTTTGCTCGTTGGGGAAGTAATACTGTTTGAAGTTTTTCTTTTCACCGGTGAGTTCCAGCAGCACTTCAACAAGCTCCCTGTCCACCGAATCTTTTTGCAAAGGAGCAGGATATTGGAAGGATTCAGACCGGGAAATGATGCCGGGATCCCAATGACGCGCCACGCCATGGTTAAGGGCTATCCCTGAAACACCATAAACCAGCGCCATTCCAAAAAACAGAAACCCCATTTCACGGTGCAGCCACCGGTTCCACTTTCTCCAATTCATGAATGCTAGCGGGTGATCTCTTTGAAATCGACAGCCTCGATGAACATATCGGCCTTTTCTGCTTCCGAATGTGCCATCTCCGTCACATGACTTGCCTCTGCAGCGTAATCTGCCACATGGGCTTCTGACTGTTCCGGTTCCAGTACTTTAAAAGTGCCTTTAAAAGCCACGGTGGAACCCTCAAGTTCGATGTTGAATTCATCAATATCACCTGAAGGAACGACCCGGATCTGGGTTTCACCATCCTCTGCGAGAACGAAACACTTTTGTCCCCCATGCCTGCAAACATGCGTCACCATTCCTGTAATGGCTACATATTTATCTTTGTATTCTTCCGGCCTGGCAACCAGCTCCTGGATGGTTGCAGTTACGATTTTCTCAGCTTTTTCAGGCCGGGACTCTCCTTCTTTCTGTCCAGCCTGGTTGCAGGCACCTGTCAGGATAACCAGCGCAACCCAAAATAGGATCCTATGCATTGTGTCAGATTTAATCGGGCGTAAAATTAGAAAATTTTTATGGTTTGAAACTTTCAATGCAGGCTTCAAGTTCATCATAGATCTCAAACACGTGATGGAGCTGGAGCAATCTGAAAAGTTCAATGACCTCACGGCTCACGTTACAGATCTTGAACTGACCGTAATTGTTGCTTGCTGCCTTCAGGGCGGACAGAAAGGCCCCAAACCCTGAGCTGTCAATGTAGGTGATTCCCTTCAGATCAAAGACCAGGTTCACATTGGGTTTGTTATAAAATTCGATCAGGCGCTCTTTTACAGATTCTGCAATGGCGAAATTGAATCTGTTGGTGTCCTTCAGGTTCACCACGATGATATCATCAATATTTCTGGTTCCGAGCATGGCACGGGTTAAGTATGATCTTTTTCCAGTTCTGCCAGTGCAAGATGGCTTTTTTCAATGAATTCATCAACCATGCCTTCATACTTCTCCACCGCTTTTCCTTCAAAGGCCAGTATTTCAAGCTCCTTTAGCAGGTCAGAAACCTGTTTCATACCCATAACCGCCACAGAAGATTTGGCCTTGTGTGCCAGTTTCGAGAGGTTGATGTAATCTTTGTTTCGCAACAATTCCGGCATGAGTTGCGTGTATTCATCCACCTGTTCGCGAAACAGATCGATCATTTCCGAGATGAATTTAGCGTCACCGCCGGACATGGTTTTCAGATAGTTCAGATCAGTGATCATGGTAGCAAGGCAGTAGGTTGAAAACTTCTTTGGACCGCTAAATTTATTTAATTTATTTTTAGAAATAAAACAGACACCGGCTTTTTATCCCTGGGCATCCACATGAAAAGAATTATACCGATCATTCTGGCAGGATTGTTCACTGCACAAGTGGCAAGCTGTCAATTGTCATTCTCAGAAAAGAGGCAGCGCGATAAAGCATTGCATGAGGGTGTAGCGCTTATCCTTGCAAAAGAGTTTGAGATGGCCAGTGTGAGACTGACCGAGTGTCTGGACATTGACAGCACCTTTGCTCCGGCTTATCTCCATAGAGGACGGATCATGATCCAGTGGGGAGCGATGGACAAGGCCCTGGAGGATCTTGACCGGGCACTTGCTTGTGATCCCGGACTGGGGGAGGCTTATTTTTATAAAGGATATATCCTGTTTGGCACCGATACCACAGGGAGAGACGCGGAGTTATTCGACCAGGCGATCTTCTCCGGATTCCAGAATCCATATGCTTACTACTTCAGGGGGCTAACCAAAATCAGGGATGGATTGGACGGAATGGCAGTAAATGATTTCACCCAGGCTATTCAATTAAAAACTGATTTTGCACTTGCCTATCATGAACGGGCCGGTGTGAAACGGAGAAATGGTGATCTTCAGGGATCACATTTTGACTACCGGACTGCCATTGAGTATCAGCCTTTCTTTCCACTGGCCTATAACAACCTTGGGTCTGTGAAAATCTTATTGGGCGACTATGACGGGGCCATCGGGGATTATACAGTTGCTCTGGAACAAGACCCCGAACTGGTATTGGCGCTTAATAACAGGGGATATGCCCATTATTTTCTGGGGGATCTGGAGGCAGCGCTCGGTGATTTTGATGCGGCCATATCACTGGACAAAGGATTCGCAGAGGCAAACCTGAATAAATCCACGGTTCTGGCCATGCAGAACCGGGTAGAGCCTGCCTTGAGTCTGCTTGATGAGGCCATCGTGGAAAATCCAGGATCGGTGCTGCTTTTTCTGAACCGCGGACTGATCAGGGAACTGGTGGGCGACCTGAAAGGGGCTTGTGAAGATTGGGTTCGGGCCTCGGAGATGGGTTCAGAGGAGGCTGCCGCATATACAAAGGAATGTAAAGAATAAGGTGCTTATGACAAAGAGATGGATTCATACGATCACCATGATTCTCCTGATTCAGGGCACCCTTTTTGCGCAGGAAGATGTAAAGATAAAAAAGAAAGAGTTCAAAACCGGAGTGGACATAGGGTTTAAGGAAGCGTGGAAAAGTCTGAAGGAAGGGGATCAATACTTCCGCGAAGGGAAAGGGACTTATGACATGGCCAGAGACCTGTACCTGTTTGCCAATCAATACAATGGGGAGAATGCGGATCTGAATTACAAGATCGGGGCATGTTACCTCTTTACGGACGACAAATACCAGGCCATCAATTACCTTCTCAAGGCATACCAGCTGGATGAGGATGTAAGCGAGGATATCAATTTTTTACTGGGCCAGGCGTATCACCAGGTTCTGGAATTCGAAGATGCAGCCAGGCATTACAAAGCGCACAAGGAGAAACTCCAGGGTGATGAATTGATTGCATATACGAATGTGTTGTCCAAACGCTTGTCCGAGTGCCAGAATGGCCGGGCCCTTTCCCAGGAACCGGTCAGGGTGATTATCAAGAACCTGGGTGAAGAGGTTAATTCAAAATATGACGACTACAACCCGGTTTTTGCTCATGGTGATACAGCACTCTATTTTACCTCCCGGAGACCGTTCGGGAAGGCAAAACGAAATCCCATCGATAACAAATACAATGAAGATATATACCGTTCGAAGGCAAGCGGACCGGGTTTCGAAACGGCCCGGCGGCTGGGTAAACCTTTTAATTCAGAAAGCAATGATGCGCTTGTGGGTATTTCTGCGGACGGGTTCCGTCTCATCGTATACAGGGGGAATATCGGCAACGGTGGCATTCAGATAACCGAATACAACCCGGAAAAGGCAAAATGGTCGAAGCCTAAAAATGCATCCAGGAAGATGACGAGCAAGGAGGGTGAAACATCGGCCTGCCTCTCTCCGGATGGCAGTGAACTTTTTTATGTGTCCCGCAACAGCAAATTAACCACCGGAGGGAAAGACATACTTGTTTCAACGCTCAATGACAAGGGCAAATGGGAAGATCCAAAAAACATGGGTAGTTTGATCAATACGAAATATGATGAGGAGGGGGTTTTCATTACCGCTGACAACCAAACCCTTTATTTTGCATCCCAGGGGCATAACAGCATGGGGGGATTTGATATATTTCGTTCAGAACGACTGGACAACGGGGGCTGGTCTGCTCCCGTTAACCTCGGTTACCCCATCAATACGCCCGATGATGAAGTTTTCTTTATCACAGACCAGTCAGGAAACTCTGGATACTATTCCACAATCAGGGAGGGAGGGTTCGGATCCAAGGATATCTATAAGGTAGTCTACCTTGGTTCGGAGAAGGAGCTGATCACATCAACCAAGGACCAGTTGGTTGCAGGTCCGGGAGATGTGAAGACCGGATTCCTGACCTGGCCCCGGCTTCCTGATCTGGACACATCCATTACGGTGACCGGCCGGGTGCTGGATACCCTCGGGGGGGGGGTACGGGCCATCGTGGCCAGGCTCACCTATATTGATCCGGATGGCTCCAAAGCCGACATCAGCGCCATTTCAGACACTTCAGGAGTATATACTGTAAAATTGCCGGAAGCCACTATCTACGGGGTAGAGATCAATGCCACGGGATATCTCTATTTCCTTGATATCGTCGATCTGCTGGGACAGAATGGTGAAGAGAAGGTGATCCAGGACTTTTACCTGGAAAAGATCCAGGTGGGAAAAAAGGTTGTTTTGGAAAATATCTATTTCGAAACAGGAAAAGCTGTATTGAGACCCGAATCGTTTGATGCACTGGACCAGGTATTCAGGTTCCTTGAAAACAATCCTGAAATGAAGCTGGAAATATCGGGTCATACCGATAATACCGGATCGCTCCGCATCAACCAAAAGTTGTCAAAGGAAAGAGCCAAATCGGTGGTGGATTACCTGGTTGGAAGGGGAATCCCGGACGGAATGCTCGTGTATGAGGGGTATGCAGATACCCAGCCGGTAGCTACCAACGACACACCCACTGGCAGGGAAAAGAACCGCCGGGTAGAATTTAAAGTGCTCTCCAACTAAGGTCTGTTGTTTAACAATTTCTATCCATGGGGAAAGTGTTACTTTTGCCGTGTAGTTTTATTTTTATAAAAACCTATTCACTTGAAAAAGACAGTATTTTATGATTACCATCTAAGGGCTGGTGCAAAAATGGTTCCGTTCGCCGGATTTGATATGCCGGTTGAGTATGCGGGTGTCCGACAGGAACATATCAATGTCAGGGAGAAAGTAGGCGTATTTGACGTCTCCCATATGGGAGAGATATGGATAAAAGGCCCCATGGCCAAATCCCTTGTTCAAAGGCTTACATCCAACGATGTTCAGAAATTGTCCCCCGGAAAGATCCAGTATACCTGTTTTCCCAACGAATTGGGAGGTATTGTGGATGACCTTCTGGTATATTTCTACGGGGAGGAAAAGTACCTGCTGGTGGTCAATGCATCCAACGTTGAAAAAGACCATCAGTGGATCGTGGACCATAACGATGAAGGGGCTGAGGTTGAGAACGCATCAGACAGGATTTCACAGCTGGCAGTTCAGGGTCCCAATGCCACCACATTGCTTCAAAAACTGACTGAAATTGACCTTTCATCGATCCCCTATTATCATTTTGTGACCGGCAAACTGGCCGGCGTAAAAGAATTGATCATCAGCAATTCAGGCTATACGGGGGCGGGTGGTTTCGAACTCTATATCTACAATGAGGATGCCCCCCGGGTATGGGAGAAGGTTTTCGAAGTGGGGAAAGACCTGGGTGTTGAACCTGCCGGACTGGCTGCCAGGGATACCCTGAGGCTGGAGATGGGATTTTGCCTGTATGGCAATGATATTGATGATTCTACCTCACCCATTGAAGCAGGTCTGGGCTGGATAACCAAATTTGTAGATGGCAATGATTTCATCAACCGCAGGGCACTGGAGGCACAGAAGCGTGATGGTGTAACACGGAAGTTGATCGGATTTGAATTAAAAGACCGGGGAATTCCCAGGCAGCACTATCCCATCCTGGATGAGCATGGTTTGGCTGTCGGTGAGGTGACCTCCGGGACCATGTCTCCCATGTCGGGCAAGGGAATTGGTATGGGGTATGTGGAAGCAGCACATGCTGCCCATGGAAACGGGATATTTGTAGGTATCAGGAACAAGAAGATTCCTGCCGAAGTGGTTCGCCCGCCTTTCTACAAGGCTCCTGTTTAAATTGCAGTGTATGGATCAAAAGAAGATAGAGGTGTGTTATTCACCGGCTCTTTTTCCCTATTATGAAAACAGGGAAGCCATCGTGGTGGTGACAGATATTTTGAGGGCAAGTTCGGCCATCGTTACTGCTTTTATGAACGGAGTGGATAGGATCATTCCTGTGGAGACCCTCGAAGAGGCAAAAGCCTACAAGGACCGGGGATTCATGGTAGCAGCAGAACGGGACGGAATGGTCAGGGATTTTGCCGATTTCGGAAATTCTCCCTATAATTTCACCGCAGAGCGGGTCAGGGGAGAGCAGATCGTGTACAGCACTACCAACGGGACCAATGCCATCAAGCTTGCCTCAAGCGGAAGCCAGGTGCTTATTGGGGCCTACCTGAACCTGAAAGCCCTTGCACAGCATATCCGAAAGGAGCAAAAAGATTTGCTGGTGTTATGTGCCGGTTGGAGAAACAGATACAGCCTGGAAGATGCCCTGTTTGCCGGGGCACTGGCCGGAATGGTTCTGGAAGACAGCCGGTATAATACCGTCTGTGATGCCACACTTGCCGCGATGGACCTGTACGATACTGCAAAGGGGGATATGATGGGATATATTGAGAAGGTGGCGCAGCGGCATCGCTTGAAAAAGAACAAACTGGATGACGTGATCGGGTATTGCCATGAAACCGACCTGACCGGAATAATCCCTGTGCTGCGGGGAGACCATCTGGCCATACTTTGAAATATTCCGC
The DNA here is from genome assembly GCA_964453785.1 of uncultured Bacteroides sp. Lineage (GTDB taxonomy): Bacteria > Bacteroidota > Bacteroidia > Bacteroidales. The sequence goes on along the minus strand of CAYVRK010000019.1, from coordinate 48,332 downwards.
GCAAGTTATTCACAATGCTTGGTTGAAATCACTATTAAATGTAATTTTAGTTGTTATTAGAATAACACAGCCAAAACCTAATTTAATCTTAACCTCATCTCAAATGAAAAAGCATAATTTTGCCGCAGGTCCGTCCATTCTTTCTCCCTATACCATCGAGCACACAGCCAATGGCATAAAAGACCTGGATAGCTCGGGTCTTTCCATCATGGAGATCTCCCACAGGAGTAAGGAATTCATGGCCATCATGGATGAAACGAAGCAATTGTTCGTGGAACTGTTGGATATCCCTGAAGGATATAGTGTATTGTTGCTCCAGGGCGGAGCCAGCCTGCAATTCTGTATGATACCTTACAACCTGCTGCAGAACAAAGCTGCATACCTGGATACCGGGTCATGGGCCAACAAAGCTTTGAAGGAAGCCAAATTCTTCGGAGAAGTGGATGTGGTTGCCTCCTCAAAGGATGCCACCTACTCCTATATTCCAAAAGGCTACCAGGTTCCGGCCGATGCTGATTACTTTCACATTACAACCAACAACACCATATACGGTACAGAGATCAAACAGGACATGGATGTGCCTGTCACCCTGGTAGCCGACATGTCTTCCGACATTTTCAGCCGCCCGGTTGATGTTTCCAAATATGGATTGATTTATGGTGGTGCCCAGAAGAACCTGGCACCTGCCGGTCTTACCTTTGTCATTATCAGGGATGATATCCTCGGAAAGGTTGACCGGGCTATCCCAACCATGCTGGATTACCAGACTCACATTGACAATGATTCCATGTTCAATACTCCGCCCTGTGTGGCTATCTATGCAGCCATGCATACCCTCAGGTGGTACAAGGAGCAGGGGGGTGTGGCAGCCATGCATAAACTGAATCTGGAAAAGGCAGCCATCCTGTATGATGAGATTGAAAGGAATCCGCTGTTTGTATCGGGTATAAAAAATCCGGATGACCGCTCCATCATGAACGTGACCTTTGTGATGAAAGGGGAGTACAAAGAGAAGGAAGCAGATTTCCTGGCATTTGCAACATCAAAGGGAATGTCGGGTCTCAAGGGACACAGGTCGGTAGGTGGCTTCAGGGCCTCTATATACAACGCCATGCCCAAATCATCAGTACAGGCATTGATCGATACCATGAAAGCATTTGAAAACAATATTTAATCAAAGAATCCTGAAAAATGGCAAAAGTATTAATTGCAACAGTAAAACCATTTTCTGCAGAAGCAGTGGCAGAGGTGAAGGGTGTACTCCGGGAAGCAAATTATGACGCCCAGGTGCTGGCCAAGTACCCGGAACAATCGGATCTGGTGAAGGCAGTGGCTGATGTGGATGCACTGATTATCCGCAGTGACAATGTGGACCGGGAGGTAATCGAGGCTGCCAAAAACCTGAAAATCGTAGTCAGGGCAGGTGCGGGTTATGACAATGTGGATCTGGAAGCAGCCACAGAGAACAATGTGGTGGTGATGAATACCCCCGGGCAGAATTCAAATGCGGTGGCTGAACTGGCCATGGGGATGATGGTCTTCATGAACCGAGACAGGTTCAACCCGACTACCGGAACCGAACTGAGGGGTAAAAAACTCGGGATCCATGCATATGGTGCGGTGGGAAGGATCGTTGGACTGATTGCCAAGGGATTCGGAATGAAGGTCTATGCCTTTGATCCCTATATCGATCCGGTATTCATCAAGAACGATGGTATTGTTTGCGTAGAGAGTGCAGAAGCACTTTACAGCAAGTGCCAGTATATTTCGCTCCATATACCTGCCAATGCAGATACCCGGAGTTCCATAGGGTTTGATCTCCTGAACAGCATGCCCCACGGAGCCACGCTGGTCAATACGGCCCGCAAGGAGGTGATGGATGAGGAGGGACTCAAAAAGATCCTTGCCGAAAGAGAAGATTTCAGGTACCTGTCTGATGTTGCTCCCGATTGCAAGTCGGAGATTGAAGAGAAGTATGGCGATCGCCTCTTCTTTACCCCCAAGAAAATGGGAGCGCAAACTGCGGAAGCCAACCTGAATGCGGGTGTGGCAGCGGCGAAACAGATTGTGAATTTCCTTGAAAAGGGGGATACAACTTTCAAAGTCAATTAGTTCATGGCAAAGTTACATGCCTTCAGGGGGTACCGGCCCGGTAAAGAGAATGTGGGTGAAGTAGCTTCCAGGCCCTATGATGTTCTGAGTTCTGACGAGGCGAGGGTGGAGGTTGAAGGAAATCCCTGGTCCTTTCTGCATGTGGTGAAGCCCGAAGTTGATCTGCCAGAAGAGACAGATCTCCATTCGGATAAGGTCTATAGAAAGGGAAAGGAAAACCTGGACAGGCTCATTGAGAAGGGCTATTTTGTGCAGGATAATAGCGAATTGCTATATGTTTACGGACAAACCATGTTCGGGAAAACCCAGTACGGGATCGTTGGCTGTGCTGCTGTAGAGGATTACCTGAATGATGTGATCAGGAAACATGAACTGACCCGGCCCGATAAGGAGGAGGACAGAATGAATCACATCCGGGTGACCGGCTTCAATGCTGAGCCGGTCTTTTTCGCCTATCCCGATCATGCAGAGCTGGATGGCATTGTAGCGCAGGTTGTGGCCGGCCAGGCGGCCTATGATTTCACTACCCCGGATGGGGTGGGACACCATTTCTGGCTTGTCTCCGACCAAGTGCAGATCGCCCGCATCATTGAGATTTTTGCAACAGATATCCCTTATACCTATGTGGCCGACGGGCACCACCGGACTGCAGCAGCAGCACTGGTCGGACAGGAGCGAAGGAAAAACAATCCGGACCACAACGGAAGCGAGGAATACAACTACTTTCTTGCGGTGCACTTTCCGGCCTCGCAGCTGACCATCATCGATTACAACCGGGTGGTGAAGGATCTGAACGGGCTCTCAACGAAGGAGTTCCTGAAGAAGCTGGAAGCAGGTTTTGAGGTTGAGGTGAAAGGCGCGGAGATTTACAAACCCGGACAACTGCATGATTTCAGCATGTACCTGGAGGGAAAGTGGTACGCGCTGCGGGCCAGGCCGGGCACTTTCATTGACGATGACCCCATCGGATGCCTTGATGTCACTGTACTTTCCGAACAGGTTCTTGGCCCCCTGCTCAACATCACCGACCTGCGAAAATCCCTTAGGATCGATTTTGTGGGTGGTATCCGGGGGCTTAAGGAACTGCGTGACCGTGTGGACAGCGGTGAGATGGCAGTGGCCTTTGCCCTTTATCCCGTCACCATGAAGCAACTGATGGACATTGCGGATAACGGAATGATCATGCCCCCGAAAACCACCTGGTTTGAACCAAAACTTCGCAGCGGCCTGGTGATCCATTCTCTGGATTAGTCGTATATTGGGGTATGGGAGTTGTTGAAAACCTGAATAACGTAAGGAAACATCTGCCGGCTTCCGTTACCCTGGTGGCCGTTTCAAAAACCAAACCGGACGGGATGATTTTAGAGGCTTACCAGGCCGGTCAGCGGGATTTCGGGGAGAACAAGGTCCAGGATCTGGCAGCCAAAAAGGAACGCCTTCCGGGGGATATCCGTTGGCATATGATCGGACACCTTCAGAGCAACAAGGTAAAATACATTGCTCCGTTCGTCCACATGATACACGGAGTAGACAGCCTGAAACTTCTTGGTGTGATCAACACGGAGGCCCAAAAGCATCACCGGGTGATTGATTGTTTGCTGCAGGTTCGAATTGCTGAGGAGGAGACCAAATTCGGACTCACAAGGGACGAAGCTTTTGACATGGTCCGATCAGATCACTTTATGGGAATGACCCATGTCCGCTTGCGGGGAGTGATGGGAATGGCTACTTATACAGAAAATAGGGAACAGATCAGGGCCGAATTTCAGCGGTTAAACCGTATATTTGATGAGTTGAAGGCTTCTGTTTTTGCCAGGGAGAATCATTTCGACCAGCGTTCCTACGGAATGTCCGGGGACTACCTGCTTGCAGTGGAAGAGGGAAGTTCCATGGTGCGCATCGGGAGCCTGATTTTCGGACTAAGGAACTATTGAAAAAATACCACAATGATCGATCTATCAACGAAGTATGGCGGATTAAACCTGAAAACACCGCTGATTGTTTCCAGCAGCGGACTGACCAATTCTGCCGAGCGTATCAGAAAGATGGCCCAGGCCGGTGCGGGAGCAGTGGTTCTGAAGTCCCTTTTTGAAGAGCAGATCATGCATGAAGTGAGTACCATGGAGACCGGAGGGGACTACCCGGAAGCAGGGGATTATCTGAAAACCTATGCCAGGGATCATTCGCTGGGTACCTATCTCGCTCTGATCAAAGAAGCCAAAGAATCGGTGAGCATTCCGGTGATTGCCAGTATCAATTGTATGAAATCGGATGAGTGGATCGATTTTGCAAAGAAGATTGAAGAGGCTGGTGCCGATGCACTGGAACTGAATATCTATTTTCTTCCCATGGACAAAAACAAGAATCCAAGGGAGTATGAAACGGCCTACCTTGACCTGGTTACAAGTGTTAAAGGGCTTACCTCACTGCCTGTGATGGTGAAGCTGGGTCAGGGCTTCTCCAACATCACCTGGATGGTGCAGCAACTGTATTTCAGAGGTGCAGCCTCGGTGGTTCTTTTTAACCGGTTCTATGCCCCCGATATCAATACGGATGACCTCACTTTTGGTTCATCGGAGGTACTCAGTTCCCCGGCCGATCTGAGGTTCCCCCTTCGCTGGATTGGCATCGTCTCCTCGCAGGTGAAAGAGATTGACCTGGCAGCCTCCACGGGTGTACACAGTGGCATGGCAGCGATCAAACAGATCCTTGCAGGTGCTACTGCCGTTCAGGTTTGCTCTGTACTGTACCGCAACGGGATCGATTACCTGTCCGACATGATCGCCGAAATGAAAAAGTGGATGGAGAAAAACAAGTACGACTCGCCGGCCGCCTTCCGAGGGAAGATGAACTACGGCAACCTGAAGGATCCCGCAGCTTATGAACGGGCCCAGTTCATGAAGTACTTTTCAAACATGCACTGAGCCAGTGCACGGTGCCAAGTGCTCAGTACTGTTCGATGACTTTGACAAGTTCGCGGAGGAGGAGTTTCTTCTGGTCGTCTGCTTTGAGCATGCCATGTTTGATGATCTTCGCCAGCTTTTCACGTTCGTTCTTATCCAGCTCACCAACAGCCTCTTCCAGGACTGTAAATGCTTCAATGGCTGTTTCAAACCCGCCCTGGATAAGCACCCTGGCAAAGGTATTGGCAAACTTCCCGTAGGAAAGTCCGTTTTGCCAGCATGCCGACACAAGCGTGGTTGCAATGGATTGGTATTCCGGATTGTCTATGGCCTCGGTCAGGACCTGGGCAGCTTCCTCTGTTTTTATGTCGTTCAGCAGGGAGGTGATCGCATGGGTGATCTCCTTATCTTCCTGGTCCATAAGGAGGTCAAACAATTCGGGCAGAATGGAAATGCTGCTTTCGGAACGGACCTCCCTGAGGGTATCCAGGATGGTGGTCCGGTTTCCTGAGCGAAGTGATTGAATCTGGTTCTTTAACCGCTTTTCTTTGTCATTTTCCGGATCTTCTGCCGTCAATTGCATTGTTTTTCAAGTATTTCTCCTGCTTCATAAACCCCATACCGGAAAGCCTGCTGATAGCAGAAACAGGCATCTTCCTGTTTGCCCAGCCGCTGTAACAGCTTTCCTTTCTCAAACCAGATCTCCCCGTTATAAGGATCCAGATCAAGGGCCATGGCCATATCTTTCTCGGCGTAGATGGTCGTTCCGGTGGTTGCATAGGCACGTCCCCTGGCAAAATAGTAATTTGCTTTCCCATCGTCCATTTCCAATGCCCTGTTAAATGATTGGATTGCATCGAGGTATTTCCCGTGTTCGTACTGGATGATCCCTTTCTGATAATGAGCCTGGTGGTGATCCGGGAAATAGGTAAGGTAGAGGTCCAGGTCCTTTTCCGCCCCGGGAAGATCTCCCTGTGCGCTTTTAGCTTTTGCCCTCAGCAGGTAGGCTTCAAAGCGGTCGGGTTCCTGACGGATTACTCTGTTCAGGCCCAGGAGTGCTTCCTCAGCATCGCCCTCCTCCAGTTGGAACGATGCCAGGCGAAAGGCGGCATCCAGGTTCCGGACATCACTCTTGATGGCTGAGCGCAATTCAGACCTGGCGGCTTTTGGATTACCCAACAAAGCGTAAACCTCTGCCTTTTCAGCCTGGACCTTGCTACGCTCGTAACCTTTCTTCTCCAGTTTATTGAGCAGGTTGATGGCTTCCAGTGCCGCACCATTTTCCTTCAGAAACTGTGCTTCCTGGAATTCCTTGTCCTCCTGGCTGTACCACGCTTTCTCATTCCAAAGCTGCTGCCAGCCCTTTTTTCCTTCCAGTGAGGACAACTCCTTATCAAGAAGAATCTCTTTTTCAGGAATCTTATAATCTGAAGAAAGATGTTCCCTCAGGTATTTCAGGGCCAGTTCAGGGTGATTCAACCTGACCTCCGTTTTGGCCAGGTAGAGGCTTCCCATACCCTTTCGCCGTTTTTCCACCTCGTAGAATGCATCCCAGGCAGCTGCGTTGTTATTCAGCCTGAAATAACATATACCAAGCTGGTAGAGGATCCCTGTATCGCCCTTCTTCTCATCCAGGGCACGGTCCAAGGCTATCACGGCAGAGTGGTAATCTCCTCGGCTCATGCTTGCACGGCCCGACAGGTATGGGTCCGCCTGCCCCCATCCACGGAATGCGGTTAATCCCATCAATACGAGCAACATACATTTTTTCATCATTGCACTATTTCGTTTCAATGGCTGGAGGTTCATTTTCATCACCGGAGAATACATAAATGAAACCGGTCAGCATGGTTTTTTCAATTCCTGATAACCTGTATTCACTCACCTCACAGATATAGTAATAAACACCCGGAGACACCAGCTTGTTGGTTCCTTTGATTTTCCCGTCCCAATTGATATCCGGGTCCTCTGTTTCGAATACCATGATCCCCCAGCGGTTGAATATGGTCATGTCCACTTTCTCCACATAAGATGTGCGCAGCGGTATGTACAGGTCATTTTTGCCGTCATTATTGGGGGAGAAAACATTGGGCAGCACATAATTCGAACATTCATCCAGGCACAACCTGACAGAGTAGGGCGACTCATTTTTTACGGAGTCGAGGGCAGTAACATAATAGCACCCGGAGAGGGAATTCACAGGAACATGGTTGTAGGCCGTGTCATTCCTTTCTTCAAACGCTGCAATTTCAACCGGAGAACCTTCGGCAGTGGGACTGAAGTAAAGTTTATAGGCGGTCACATCCTCAGCGCACGGTGGATCATCGGTATACTTCCAGGCAACATGATTGAAACCCTCCGCGCAATTTGAATAACCATCGAGAACGGGCGGACAGGGAGGGATGGTGTCCACGGGTGTGGTACAGTTTGTATGGCTGAAATTGGTGTTCTCAAATAGTATTCCGTTGAGGATCCTCCATCCGGTACTGGTTACCCGGTAGCAATACTCAGTGCCGTTGGCAAGCCCCAGATCCGTAAAGGTTCCATCGGTGGTAAAACCGATGGAATCATACTCAAGGGTGGTATTATTGAGCCGGAAAATGGTGTAATCGTAATTGATCCAGGGTACATTTTTACGCATATTAAATTCAACCCTGTTGTCGGAACCCCTTAACTCCGGGTAGAGGGAGGAGGCGGCTTCAGGCTTTCCGATCAGGAACCGGTTGCCGGGAGCATCGTTATAGATTTCAACACTGTAGGACCATGGGAAGCTGAGTGTATTCACCTCCGTATCGGTCCAGGTAGTATCGTCAAGTGAGCTTGTGGTGAAGGAGCCCGCCAGGGTCATGGAATTTCCCAGCAGGTCGGGAGAACGGTATATAAGGTATTCATAGGGGCCCGTGGCAGGGATGGTGTCAAGCTGTACGGGCCTTGCCCAGGCCAGTTTTATGCTTCCGTTCTCGGAGTGTTCTGTAACGCTTACTTCCAGGATGGAAGGAGCTCCTTCCACAAGCGGGCTACAATTTTCAGGGGAGGGAAAACTCAGTGCTCCATCCGGGTAAACCGATAATATCACATAGCAGTATTCATTCCCCTGTTCCAGTCCCGCGCCCTGGTTGTCATCCACAAAAATGGTATCCATTCTGTCCTTCGTTCTGCCAATCAGTTCATAACCGGTTGAGGAAGGAATTCCCCCCGTACATGAGTCCGGCACATATGCTGCCGGACCTGTTTTCCTGTAGATCTGGTAACTCATCACTGATGTACAGGTGTCTGCCGGCCAGGTAACTGTCACAGAATTGCTGCCGGCGATCAGGAAAGGCATCTCCGGGGCCGGGCCCATTACCTTGATATTCACATTCCGGATATCCACCAGTGGCGTTTCGGGGTGACTGTCTTCTGCCTTGAAAATGGCGGTATAGTATTGCTGCCTTACATGAGAACAGTTGGTGTTCCAGACGAATCTGGCTTTGCCGTAGCCAAGGGAAGAAGAACTGTCATCCACCTGATAGGAGGCCGGACTGCTATCCACCACAAAAGGTCCTCCGGTGGCCCACTGCCTGATCGAATCATTGTCCTGGTCGGTGGCAATTACATCGAATTCAAGGGTTGTACCAGCCTGCACGCAATAATTTCCCGGGTCATTCTGAATGGGCTGATGGTTTTTGGTATTATACACCTCGATCTGCATGTCCCTGACGATGTTCCCGATTTTAACCCCTTTCCGCCACTCTTCCACATCGATGGCAATGTTGAAAATTCCTGTATCTGAGGGAGTAATCCATGTCAGGTCTCCGGTGTATGGATTCACATAGAGGGTATCGCTGGCAGGAGGAAGGGTATAGCCGGTGATGGGCTTGCCATCCTGTTCTGTGCAAACAGTGAGCTTGTATGAAATACTGTCCCCGTCCGGATCGTAGGCAGCCGGGTTGTGAATGAAGATCTGGCCATAGGCCGCCCTGTCAATGGGCGGGTTCAGAAGAATGGGTGTTGAATTTTCCCCGAGCCCGGCATTGATCATAATGGTGGTTTTGATGGAGAAGATCACATTCACTGAATTGGGAATGTTTTTCACCCCCTTATTCCGGTTGGGATCCTGGACAACGATCTCGAATATTCCCGGTCCGGGGTATGTGTGTTGCGTGATATACACATTCTTCTGGTAAAAGTTGGGCAATTTGGTGATTGAAATTCGATCGGCATAAGAGAATGCATTGTCCCCCCATTGCACCTCGAGCCTGCTTCGGTCGGCCTGGCTCAATGTATAGGTAAAGGTGGTGATTGTGATCTCATAGCTAAGGTCATCCAACTGGGTCAGGGTAATCTCTCCTGCCCGGTTGTGGGTCGCCTTCACAGGCATAACCAGCAATATCATCAATAATATCGGGAGTAAGTTTCTCTTCATCCGGTCACTTCAGCCTCATGACATTGTCATGGGTCTTCACGTCAAATTTCATACCAGTTTCCCTGTCCTTAAACCCAAAAATCACAAGATTTGTTTGGTCAGGGTAAATATCAGTGAGCAAAGAGTTGTAAATGTACAAAGAATTTGGGTTTCCCTGCAGGAGCGCTTTCATCTCAATGGTCATGGATTCCGCATTAAGTTTGATGGTGTCAATATCCATTTCCAGCGGAGTTCCCCCTTTCTCCATGCAGATGCTGAAGTTTTCAGTCAGGTACGCTCCCACCCAGGGGATTTCATTTTGCCCCGGTTCACTGAAATCAATGACCTTGCTGTGATAATGGAAATAGGCTGTTTCCCAGTCATCAAGGAATGTTTTCATGCTCACTGTGAGCATTCCGTTTTCATATGTTATATTCGTAATGGAAAGATGAAGCGGGTGGGCAAGTGTACAGCTTGTCCAAAAGAACCACAACAGGATGATGGAAACAGGCTTCATGCTTCAAAATTACACAAACTTCTGATGCTTCTGTATTGAAATGTCCCTATTTGAACTATATTTCAAGCTTGGTCTGCAACATATTGCTGATCTGAAAGGATATGACCACATTCTTTTCATCCTCACCCTCTGTGCTGTCTACAGATTGTCAGAATGGAAGAAGCTATTGATGCTGGTAACTGCATTCACGCTCGGTCATTCCCTTACCCTGGCGCTGGCCACCCTAAAAATATTGCATATTGATTCCGGGTTGATTGAATTCCTGATCCCGGTAACCATTTTCCTGACAGCCCTGGCCAATGTGTTTTCAGGGAAACAAAACATCACCCCTTTGCTCCACTATCTGAAGTATTCGGCGGCTCTCTTTTTTGGATTAATTCACGGACTTGGCTTTTCAAATTACCTCCGCAGTCTGCTGGGAAGTGAGAAAGGGCTTGCCCTTCCGCTGTTCTCTTTCAATCTGGGTATTGAAGCCGGCCAGCTCATGATAGTAGCAGTAATCCTGCTGGTAACTCTGGTGATTGTGGATCTGTTTAAGCTTCCCCGCCTTCACTGGCATTTGTTGCTTTCCGGTGCAGGTATGGGTGTCTCACTGGTATTGATGATTGAACGATTTCCATTTGGATGAACTGGGAAACAAACATAAAAGAATTTGAAGGTTTTCTGAAGCTGGAGAAAGGGCTTTCCGCAAACTCTGTTGAAGCTTACCTGGCTGATGTCCGGAAGCTGGTTCAGTTTCTTGAATTGCAGGAAGTGACAGGCGGTCCTGAATCCATCGAATATGCTCAGCTACACCAGTTTCTTGTGTGGATCAATGAACTGGGATTGTCGGCACGTACCCAGGCAAGAATTCTTTCCGGTATGAAGGCATTCTACCGTTACCTGTTGCTGGATGACAGGATCGAAAAGGATCCTACCGCCCTGCTGGAGGGCCCAAAACTGGGAAGAAAACTACCGGAAGTTCTCACACTGGGTGAGATAGACCGCATTCTCTCCATGATAGACCTGAGCAAACCCGAAGGCCGGCGCAACAAAGCCATGCTTGAGGTACTTTACAGCTGTGGACTCAGGGTAAGTGAGCTTGTGGGCCTGAGACTCACAGGTATATACAGGGAAGATGGGTTCATCAGGGTGATCGGGAAAGGAGACAAGGAACGGCTGGTACCCATCAGCGGAACCGCACTGAAGCAGATCGATCTCTATCTGCCGGACAGGAATTCTCTGGTGATCCGGCCGGGGAATGAGGATGTGCTCTTCTTAAACCGACGTGGCCGCATGCTCTCCAGGGAGATGGTTTTCATGGTTACCAAAGAGCTGGCCTCGGCTGCGGGAATAAACAAGAAGGTGAGTCCGCACACATTCAGGCACTCCTTTGCCACCCACCTGGTGGAAGGGGGAGCCGACCTGAGGGCTGTTCAGGAAATGCTGGGCCATGAATCGATTATCACCACCGAGATATATACGCACCTGGACAGGGAATATCTGAGGGAAGCCATTCTCAGTTACCATCCCAGATCGAAGAAGGGAAAAGGGGAAAGGTGAAAGGGAAAAGTAAAAATATTTGGCTAATTTTATTTCATTCAAATCAAGTAAGGTTCCAATGAAAGCAATGATGCTGACGGGCATCCGTGAAATGGAGATGAAAGAGGTGCCCACACCCACCATCCTGAATGATCATGATGTATTGATCCGTATGAAGACCCTTGGCGTGTGCGGGTCGGATATCCACTACTATGTATCGGGAAAAATCGGGAGTCAGGTGGTCAGGTATCCCTTTACAGTTGGTCATGAAGGAGCCGGCCAGGTGGAATCGGTTGGGAGGGGAGTCACCAGTGTGAAGCCGGGAGACCGCATCGCCATTGAACCGGCCATGCCATGCCGGGTGTGCGACCAGTGCAGGGCAGGAAGGCCCCATACCTGCAGGAACCTGAAATTTCTGGGGTGTCCGGGTCAGGCTGAAGGATCTCTGTCGGAATTTATTGTGATGCCGGAAACCAGCTGTTTCAAAATCCCGGATTCCATGACCTATGACCAGGCGGCTATCTCAGAACCGCTGGCCATCGGGGTGTACGCCGTTAAACAGTCTGTTTCCATGAAAGGAGCAAAGGTGGGGATACTGGGATTCGGGCCCATCGGAATGAGCGTTCTGCTCCCTGCCATGGCCATGGGAGCAGAAGAGATCTATGTAAGCGATAAGATAGATGAGCGACTGAAGATTGCTTCGCAATGCGGAGCAAAACTGGTTGCCAACCCGGATAGAGAGGATGTGGTAAAAAAAATTTCAAAGGAGGCCCCTGAACTGCTGGATGTGGTTTTCGAGTGCTGCGGGCAGCAGGAAGCCGTTGACAATGCAGTGGACCTTCTGAAGCCCGGGGGCAAACTGATGATCATCGGGATTCCGGAGTTTGACAGGTGGTCGGTCCCGGTAGATAAATCCAGGCACAAGGAATTGACCATTCGCAATGTTAGAAGACAGAACGAAGCGGTCCAGCCCGCCCTGGATATGATGGAAAGTGGGGAGATAACGGTGGAGGCAATGGCCACCCACCGCTTCAGTTTTGAGGATGCAAAAAAGGCTTTTGACCTGGTGGCGGGTTATCAGGACGGGGTCATGAAAGCCATGATCGATTTTGACTAGGCAAATTCATTAATACCACCGCATATGAGAACCAGACTGATGCTTTTTATCATGATGGGTTTTCCGTTTTTTATCATGGCCCAGCCGGACATTCCCGTTGAGCAATGGAAGGGAAAGACCATCCTGCTTATCGGGGCCCATCCCGATGACGATTCCTACTCCCAGGGAACCCTGGGTTTGCTGCAAGCCAATGGAAATGAAGTTTTTATTGCCATCATGACCACCGGCAATGTGGGTACACAGGATCCCAAACTCTCCATGGTTGACCTGGCCATGATCCGCAAAATGGAGGAGCAGAAAGCCCTGGCTGCCATGGGAATCCCCGGTGATCACTATATCAATTTCGGGTATGACGACGGCCTACTGGAATATGAAAATACAAAGGAGGTGGTTGCCAGGCTGGTGAGGCTCATCCGGAGGCTTCGCCCGGATGTGATTTTCGCCTTCGACCCGGGCAAGGGCGGTCAGCGGTGGCACAAGGCCGATCACCGGGCAGCAGCCTACCTTGCAGCAGATGCTGCCAGGGCTGCCATGTGGCCCCTGTTGTTCCAGGGCCAGATCACCATGGAAGGACTCAGTGCCCATGAAGTCAGGGAGTATATGCTCTATGATTCCGATGAAGATGATCAGAATACATGGGTGGATATTACCGGGTTCGAGGAGAAGAAGATCACTGCCATGTCTCAGTATGTGAGCCAGTGGAGCTCGGGCTGGTATGACTATCAGGGCCCGGACCTGACAGAGGAGGAGGCTGCCGAGGTCAGGGAGAGGGTTAGCCAAAGGATCCTGTATAAAAATGGCAAACCCGTGGAAGGGTTCCGTTACTACACCGGATCCCCGGATAATATTGGGCGTTAATCAACAGGACCCACGAGATAGAACGAAAACGCCAAGCTATGAAAAACACAACAATTGCTTTGATTGCTTTGATAATGATTACTGCGCTCTCCTGTAACCAGATCAGGATGGGAGTTGGTGCAACAGCACCTCCGGGGGCCGAGCAGCTCTTTGATGGCAGCAGGGAGTCCCTGGATGCAAACTGGATTTACTGGGAAGGGCCGCGGTTTGCAGCCGAAATGCCTATTCAATGGGAGATACAGGATGACCCGGTGGATGCAGGAACGGTGGTCAGCAGCAACGATCCGGCAGCGGCAGGAGGGATGTACGGATCGGCCGATATTGTGACCAAAAAGAAGTACAGGGATTTCAGGCTCCATGTGGAGTTTCTTATTCAAACCGAGGGAGGGAACTCAGGTGTATACCTGCAAAACAGGTATGAGATCCAGGTCCTGGACGGCGACTCGGGCGTACATGGAATGGCTGCCGTGATCAACGAGATGGAATCTCCCTACTACCCCTACAATGGAGTAGGCAAATGGAATTCCTTCGACATCATGTTCAGGGCGGCCCGGTTTGAAGATGGCAAGCGGGTTGAAAAAGCCTTGGTAACCAACTATTTTAACGGTATTAAAGCCTATACGAACATCGGTATAAACCAGGTATGGGGCGGTCCCAATTCGGGTATAGACGGTGGAAATGACGAAGGCAAAGGGATTACCGATTCTCCCCAGGGGCTGAAACTGCAGGCAGAAGGCCACCCGGTACTCTACAGGAACATCTGGATCAAGGAAATGGATCTGAAGGAAGCCGATACGGATTTTTAACAATAAAGGTCATGAAGACACAAAAAAGAAGTTGCTTGTTATCTGTGTTTGCTGGTGTTCTGATCCTTGCCGGATTATCTGCCTGCAAAAGCGAACAGCAACCAGTCGGGAACCAGATCTTCGACCTGGGTACAGGACTCGTTTCCAGGTCTGCCTCTTTTGAGAATCCGACCGGCGAACCAGGAGAGGGCGGACAAACGGCCAGTAATCTGGGTGTGGGACGAAAAGGGTTTCCCGCAAAAAACATCGAAGCCGGTGAGACTGTGATTTTATGTGACATACCTGGTTCCGGGACCATCAGGCACATCTGGATGACCGGTGGCTTCAAAGACAAACCTACCGCGCTTCGAAGCATGGTGGTCAGGGCATACTGGGAGAACCAGGAACACCCGAGCATCGAGTGTCCCCTGGGTGATTTTATGGGATCGTCCCATGGCAGGGTGGATGCCTACCAGTCCGCCGTTCATTCCACGGGGATCAATGCTGCGCTGAACATTTGGTTGCCCATGCCCTTCATGGAGCATGCAAAAATCACCCTTTCCAATGAAGGAGGCGAAGACATTACTCTTTTTTACCAGGTGGATTATACCATCGGGGACCGGCATCCGGAAACCCTGGGGAGGCTTCATGTTTGCTTTGTCCGGGAAAATCCCACCACATTGACTGAAGATTTTGAAATCCTGCCAAAAAGAACCGGGAAAGGCAGGTTCTTGGGAACGGTCCTGGGAATAAGGACCCTGGAAGATCACTGGTGGGGAGAGGGAGAGATCAAGATTTACATGGATGGGGACGAGAAGTTCCCGACCATCTGCGGAACCGGTAGTGAGGATTATGTGTGCCTTTCTTATGGGATGCAGCAAACACCCTATTTCTATCATGGATGCAGCAGGAACCAGGATGGTTTCATTTCCATGTACCGCTGGCATATTCCCGATCCCATTTACTGGCAACAGGAGTGCCGCATTACCATCCAGCAGATCGGGTGGAGTCCTGATAAACGTGACCAGACCGGGCACCCGCTCTATGAACGGCAGGATGACTGGAGCAGCGCCACTTTCTGGTATGAACCTGTACCCAGTGCACCACTGCCTGAATTTCCTGATCTTCAGTGCAGATTGGCAGATCTTTGATTCATCCCGAATCAGGTCCAGAGCCGTTCGATCTCCTCCAGGGTTTTGCCTTTTGTCTCTTTGATGTAGAATCTGGCAATCAGTAGCTGGATGACAGACATGGCTGCCAGGAAAATAAAGGTCACCGAACCGCCGATGGCGTCAAGCATGTAGGGGAACAACAGCACCACCAGGAAATTGAACACCCACTGGGTAAATGAGGCCAATGCCACCGCCTGCCCCCTGATCCTGTTGGGAAACATCTCAGCCACCAGGGTCCAGAAGGCGGGACCGATGCATGAGGCAAAAAAAGCGATAAAGGCCATGATGCAAACAGTGGTGAACACCGGATTCATCTGAAAATGAAAGGCTGCAGCAATGCAAATAAGGGTGGTTGCCATTCCTGCAGATCCCACTGTATAGAAGGTCTTTCTGCCAAGCCTGTCGATAAGCCAGATGGCTAAAAAGGTAAAGACAAAATTGACCAGTCCGATAAGCGATGTCTGCAGCAGTGCATTCCGGATCTCCAGTCCGGCCGTCATTAAAATCTTGGGAGCATAGTCCACCACCGTATTGATCCCGGTGATCTGGACAAAAACCGAAAGCAGGAGACCCAGGAATATCACTTTCCTGTACCTGCGGGTAAAGAGTATCCTGAAACCTGCCTTCCCGCCCGAATCTGCCAGGCTGCTTTCAATTTCAGGGAACTCGGTCCGGGCGAATTCCGTTCCCCCGATATTTTCCAGAACGGCCATGGCCTTCTCCCTGAATCCCGCCCTGACCAGCCATCTGGGACTTTCCGGTATGAAGAACAGACCAGTGAAAAAGAGCACCGAAGGCAGCAGTCCTGTGGCAAACATCCAGCGCCAGTTGTTATCCACCTCATGGAGTGAAAAGTTCACCAGGTAAGAAATCAGAATTCCCATGGTAATGGCCAATTGATAAGCAGTGATCAGCGTACCGCGGATCTTCGGTGGAGCCACCTCGGCCACATACATGGGGGAGAGGACCGAAACAGCACCTACTGCCAGACCACCCAGGACCCGGAAGGAGATAAAAAAGGTCTGGTTTCTCGCCAGGGCCATGCCTGTACAAGAGACAGCGAAGAAGAGGGCCACAATGATCAGCAGCTTTTTCCTGCCATATCGCTCGGTGAGACTGCCCACACCGAAAGCCCCTAATATGCACCCCACCAGGATGGAACTGACACCCCATCCCAGTTGCAGTTCATCCCAACCGAAATAGGGTTGGATAAAAGGGATGGCACCGGAAATGATGCCCACGTCGAATCCGAACATCAACCCGCCGATGGTGGCTATAAAGCTGATGAAATAGAGATAGGCAGAGCCCTTCACTACAGCTCCTTGATTTTGATATTCCTGAACCAGACCTGGCTTCCATGGTCCTGGAGACAGAGCTTGCCTGATTTTGCCAGCCCGTAATCGGGGTAATCGTCCCATTTTCCACTGTTCCTTCGCCGGTTCCAGTCGTCACTCCATGGAACAAACTCTACGACTTTCTTGCCATTGAGCCAGTATTCTGTTTTCTCCGGAGTAAACATGATGATGGAACTGTTCCAGTCCCGCAGGTTCACCTCTTTCTGATCACTGGCAACATACATGGCATAGTCAGCCCCTGTTTTCTGCCAGGGTTTCAGTCGTATGTGTTTTCCATTTTCATCCCGGAAATCATCATCTTCAATGAGCTGATATTCTGGCCCGGTTTCGTAACCTGCTACATATTTGGCATCCTCAATCACATGGTACATCACACCGCTGTTTCCATGGGGGCCCAGTTTCCAGTCCCATGTCAGGATAAAGTTCCCATACTCCTTGACGGAAACAATATCACCGCCGATATCACCGCCCAACCCCAGTCCCTTCAGGCATCCGTCCTCAACGATCCAGCCCGTCAGGGTGTCCTGGTTATAGTTCTTCCATCCCCGGGTTGTCTCTCCGTCGAACAGAAGCAACCATCCTTCAACCTTTTCCTGTTCACTCAGCCTGTTCATGAATTCTGGTTCTGAGACGAATGCAGTCTTCTTTTCGGGTACAGATTTGTCTTTTTTATTTCCTGTCTGGCTGCATCCGCAGAGCAAGCCTCCAAGGATCATCATTACAAATAAATTGAATGTTTTCATGTTTGAGGTTTTGGATTTTATTCAGGTAGTTGCCAGCCTTTCCTGTAGTCGTGTTTGATCAATTCAGCCACGGTCTCCCGGGCAGGCAATGTAATATATTTTGTATCGAAATAAGGATGCCCGTCAATGACCCTGAAGTCGTCCGAAGAGACAATCCTCAACTGATCACTGCTGCTTATATTGGTGAAGCGCATGTTCGGACCGTCCCATTGCAGTTCCCGGTTCAGGCTCTGAAGCCGGACTGCCAGTACCCCCATGACCACCATTTCGTTGAACGGGCCGGCCACATCAAAATTGGACATGGGCTGGAGCCGGTTCTCCGGATTCTCCTTGCAGGCCCTGATCCAATCCTGTTCGTGAGGGCCATCCATGATCCCGCCAGTGTTATATCCATTGATACGACGGAGGGTTTCAGGCACACCGGGTTTGCGGCCAGAAAGCAGCCTGGGATGAATCCCTCCAAGATTACAGATCAGCTTGTCTTTGGTTCCTTTGAAAATACATCCTCCCATCTCGTCCTCCATGAGGGGATCCCCGTCAGCCATCTCCACCGGTCTGGAGGGCATCATCCCCCCATCGTACCAGAAGACTTTAACTTCAGGCATCTTCACTTGAACTGCCGGATTCAGCTTTTTTCTTTCAGGGAAGGTATATTCAACCACTTCGGACTGGGGAGCACTTTCGGTATTGACGAGGGTAGAGGAAGCCTGTACTTTGATGGGGTATTCCAGCTGGAGTGCCGAGAATACCGGGTTCAGGATGTGACAGGCCATATCCCCCAGCGCTCCTGTGCCAAAATCCCACCATCCCCTCCAGTTCCACGGCGTATATATTTCATGATAGGGGCGCATGGGTGCCGGCCCGATAAAGAGGTCCCAGTTCATTGTTTCCGGGGGTATCATCACCTCTTTGGGGCGTTCAAGTCCCTGCGGCCAGATGGGGCGGTTGGTCCATGCATGGACTTCCTTAACCTCACCGATCTCCCCAGCCTGGATCCACTCCTCAACGGTCCGCGCTTCGGGTGACGAATTGCCCTGGTTCCCCATCTGGGTGGCAACCCGGTATTCCCCGGCAAGTTTGGTGAGCAGCCTGGATTCATATACTGAATGGGTGAGGGGCTTCTGGCAATAGACATGTTTGCCCATGGTCATGGCCGTGGCAGCTATGATGGCATGGGTGTGGTCGGAAGTGGCGATCATGATGGCATCGATGACCTCGCCCATTTCGTCAAACATCCTTCGCCAGTCCCAATACCGTTTTGCCCCGGGGTAATCGTCGAAGCAGGCCTGAGCGTAATTCCAGTCCACATCACAGAGTGCGACGATATTCTCACTGTTCATTCCCGCCAGGTTGATCCGTCCTTTTCCGCCTACACCGATGCCTGCAATATTCAGCTTGTCACTGGGGGCCACATGCCCCAGGGCTCTCCCCATCACATGACTGGGGATGATGGTCAGACCGGCCGCAGAAGCTGCGGCAGCCTTTAAAAATGACCTTCTTGGAATGTTTGGTTTGTTCATGGCAGTTCTTTGGGAGTGTGTCTGGAATAAAAATAGCAATAATTTGCTGATCCGTGGCTTTTAGAACTGATGAATCAAAATAGAGGAAGGATATGAGAACTGGACAGAAAAGCGGGCTTGTTTTTGTATTATTTTTACAGGGATGGTCCATGGAAGGAGTTGGGAAAGGAAAGTGCTTTTATCTTTATGGCTGACCAGTAGAATCTAACGATGTCAAAATGAAACGCAGAGACTTTTTGTACAATGCCGCAGCAGGCACGGCAGGCGTGGCCCTGATGCCTTCCATCCTTTCGGGATGCACCCCAACACATGACCCGCTCCATGATTTCGGTCTGATCACCAATGTGGTCGGTAAGATGATCCAAAAGGACCACCGGGGTACCATGGCCAAACTGGCTGAAATGGGATACAAATACCTGGAGTTCGGTGGCACCTGGGGTGAAAAGCCGTCCGAATTGAAAGCATACATGAATGAGATCGGTTTGTTCCCGCTGGCCGGGGGAACCAGTATTCAGGGACTGCAGGGGGATGGTTTGTTGGAGAACATAGAAGAATGCCTGGAATTGGGCAAAAAATACCTGGTTTGTTACTGGCCCTGGATGGATGATGGCAACCATCCAACCTGGGAAAAGGTCAATTTTGCAGTGGATGACTGCAACCGGATCGGTCAGGTTTGCAAGGAACAGGGACTGGGTTTTGCTTACCACAACCACGACCATGAGTTCCAGTTGCTTGATGAGCAGGTTATTTATGATTACGTTCTGAAGAATACCGATCCAGACCTGGTCACCATGGAGGTTGATGTATACTGGTCCATGAAAGGGGGAGCCGATATCCGGGAGTACTTCACAAAATATCCGGGAAGGTTCGAGTTGGTTCATGTGAAAGATTCGTATGATGCACCGGGCAGGGAAACTTTTGCCTGTGTAGGGGCAGGCGTTATCGATTTCCCGGACCTTTTTTCCTACAGGGATGTGGCCGGGTTCAGGCACCTGATCGTGGAGAACGACCAGCCCGGGGAGGATGAAGAGGGTTGCGCCCGGAGCAGCATCGGGTACCTTCAGTCCCTCAAATTCTAGAATCTTTACCCTTCTTTTTCACCTTTAACCTTTTCATCATGACAAACAGACGATCATTTCTCAGGACAACTGCAGCCTCCACAGCCGGGTTGGGCCTCTCAGGCGCATTTCCGCTCTCCGCATTTTCCCGTTCCCGGATGCCGGGTGCCAATGACAGGATTACCGTGGCCCTAATTGGAGCGCGCAACATGGGGTGGGGCGACCTGAAGGATATATTGCTACAGGACAATGTAGTATGTAAAACACTTTGTGACGTTGACTATTCTGTGTTGTCTGATAAAGCAACTGAACTGATCGGCATGGGGCATCAGACACCTTTGCTGGAGAGGGATTACCGAAAGGTGTTGGAGGACAAGGACATTGATGCAGTGATTGTGGGTACCCCCGACCATTGGCACTGCCTTCCTGTGGTGGAAGCCTGCGAGGCGGGAAAGCATGTGTACGTGGAGAAGCCACTGGCCAACTCGGTGGGTGAGAGCAATGCCATGCTGGATGCTGCCAGGAGAAACCTTAGCCTG
This sequence comes from uncultured Bacteroides sp., assembly GCA_964453785.1. Lineage (GTDB taxonomy): Bacteria > Bacteroidota > Bacteroidia > Bacteroidales. Next base: position 27,748 of record CAYVRK010000019.1, on the reverse strand, counting down.
GTCCAGGTGGGACAGCAGCAGCGAAGCGGAGAACACTGGAAAAGTGCCATTGATTTTGTAAGGTCCGGGAAACTGGGGACCATCCGCCAGGTCAAGTACTGGGCAAATTTCAACTACGGATCGGGCAACATGCCGGTTCCCGATTCGGATCCTCCCCCCGGTGTCGATTATGACCGCTGGCTGGGTCCTGCTCCCAGGCGTGCCTTCAATCAGAACCGGTTCCATGGATCATGGAGGATGTTCCGCGACTACGGAGGTGGTTTGATGACCGACTGGGGCGTTCACCTGATCGATATGGGGCTTTGGGCCATGGATGTGGATTATGCACCCAGATCGGTCCGCTCACTGGGAGGAAATTTCGCCAGTACCGACAGGGCCAATGAGATGCCTGATACCCTGACTGTTCTGTATGAGATGGATGGATGGAACATGGTGTGGGAGCACAACGGAGGCGTTCAATCGGGGCCCTATGACCAGTTGTACGGCGTATTGTTCATGGGTACCAACGGTACCCTGGTGGCAGACCGGGATAAATGGAGGCTCTTCCCTGAGTGGGGGGGTGAGGATTGGAGAATGCCTGAAATGGAGGAGGTGAAGAGCGATCATAAATCCCACCTGAACCACTGCGAAAACTTCGTACGGGCCATCCGTTACGGAGATCCGCTGAATGCGGAAATTGAGATCGGGCACAGGGCAGCGCTCTATGCCCACCTGGGAAACATCTCGTACTGGGCCGATGACCGTGTGATCTATGACCAGAAACTCCGCAAGGTTATCAATTCTGAGAAGGCCGACGGGCTGATCACTCCCGGGTACAGGGATCCCTGGGAGTTTCCGGGGTAGAGGTGCAATATTTTACTTCTCCTGACAGATATACACCGACAGTATTACATAAAGCGTATACCGTTGATTTCGTTAATACGTATAAAATGTATATATTTGTACGTATAATTTACTTTCATGGATACCAAGCTTACTTTAAAACTCAGTGCAGAAGTGATTACCAGAGCGAAACTGTACGCAAAGAAGAGGCATATCAGCCTTTCCCGGCTCATAGAATCTTATCTGGACTCTATTTCAGGTGAAGAGGAGGAAGGTTTGACCACCACGCCACTTATCGAAAGATTAAGTGGAGTGATAGGATTGCCGGAGGATTTTGATTATCGGAAGGAAAGGGGAGAATCCCTGGAAAGAAAGTACTCATGAAAAAGCTTTTGTTGGATACCAATATCCTTCTTGACCTGCTGGCCAAAAGAAAGCATTTTTATGAGGATGTTGCCAGATTGTTTCTTATGGCTGAAAAGAATGTAGTGTCTCTTTCAGTGTCCTCACTTTCTGTGGTGAATACACACTATGTTCTCAGGAAACATTTGTCGGAGCAGCAAACAAGAGCGGTGCTCAGGGATCTCAGAAACCTTGTGAAAGTGCTTCCTTTGGATGAAAAAATCACTGATATTGCACTGAATTCCAATATTGGAGATTTTGAGGATGCAATCCAGTACCATTCAGCTCTGGAGTACCGGCAGGAGATCATCATAACCAGGAATCTGAAGGATTTCAAAGCCAGTAAGCTACCGGTGATGACTGCCGGGCAATATATTCACTCCGTCGATTAAGCAACCGGGATTGGTAACTTCTTTCAGTCCTGTAAATGATTCCAGTACCCATTCCACATGGTGCCCTGCGCGGGCCTGGGTTCGGGATTAATCCCCACATAGAGGATGGTATCTGCCTCTACCCCGTATGGACCGTGGAGCACATCTGTTCCGCCCGGACCGATGACCATGGAGCATCCGATCCCTTTCCGCCCTTTCCAGGGACCTCCGGTCATCCAGCCCACATTGCTGCAGCTGGCGATCCATACCCTGAAATCACTGGCAATGGGCTTGTAGGCATCATTCCACATGCCACCATATGGCTCCTTCTGGTTGTCATGCTCAGCAGGGGCCGCCCAGCTGCTGGGTGAGAGGATCACGTCGGCACCCATGTAGGCCAGCGAGCGGGTGAGTTCATAACCGTCCGCTACGGCATCGGCACAGATCAAAAGTCCAATCGTTCCGAATTCGGTCTTACACACATTGAGCCGGTCACCCAGCCCGTAATAGACATGGCCAATGCTCAGTTCGTAGATCTTCCTGTGGAGCAGGATCAGTTCGCCCTCAGGATTAATGATCACAGCTGAATTATAAACCTTTTCCCCTGCTTTTTCAGTGAGCCCCGAACAGACATAGACCCCATGCTTTTTAGCCAGCTTCGCCAGGTGGGTACATGTCTTTCCCCCCGGAACAGGTTCAGCTTCAGTGAGTGCTGACGGATCGGTCCATCCCAGGTCCATGGCCTCGGGTAGCAGGATAAAATCGGCTCCCCGGCCGGCTGCTTCTGCAATCATCTCTCCTGCATGCTTCAGGTTTGTTTCTCTGTTGCCGCCCACCACCTTCATCTGGCAGAGTGCCAGGGTGAAGGGTTTTTGCTGATGGCCGGATTCCTGGCTCTGTGCCATGAGGAAAGGTTTTTGCTGAACGCTGGATTCCTGGTTCTGCGCCCGTATTCCCTGACATGGTAACAGAGTAATAATGATCAAAACCATGGTTCTGTACTTCATGACGGACAAGTTTAAATTTTGAAAAAGATCTTGTGCTTGTATAACCAGTAACACAGCCCCCAGGCCATGGCAAGCACTGCTAAGGAATTGATAAACAGAGCCAGGTGTTCTCCTGCTCCAAGCCGCATCATGCCGTCTGTGATGAATGCCCCGGAAAAACCCACAAGCCACTGACTGCCTGCAGTCTCCATAAACAGGTAGATGAAGATGGGATTCATTCCCACCACTGCAAAAAACCAGGTCCACTTTTTTACTCCCCTGATATCTACCAGCCAATAGAACAGAGCCAGTGTCAGTAGTGCCCAGCCTCCTGAAGTGAGCACAAAGGAGGCCGTGCAGATTCTTTTGATGATGGGATCCGCGCCGGTCCAGTCCAGAACATAACCCAGCAAGAGTGCTGTTCCCCCATAGATCAAAAGGAGTTTGATCTTTTGCAACCCAGGCCTTGAAGAAGCCAGCAGTTTTCCCGCCAGAACACCCCAGATGGTATGGGCAGCAGTGGGGATGCAGTTGATGGCCACCCAGCCTCCTCCGTTGTTGATTTTTCCCATAAGGACCATATCCATGAACGAACCGAAATTGTGGTCCTTCACAAAGGGCTGGTCGTAACCCGGGATTCCGGTGAACCGGTAGAGAAGTTCACTGAGCACCAGCAATCCGATGGATATAAGCAACTGGGTCCGCCCGGGAAGTTTCAAAAGGGCATAGGCAATCAGGATGGTGACCGAGAGCTGGGAAAGTACATTCCACAGCTCCCAGACCAGGTGTCCACGGTAACCAATATGCAGACCAACTCCAAATGCAAGTAGAAGCAGGCATCGCCTGAGGATATGGATGGTAACATCGCGTTTTGGATCGCCCCTTTCCAGCCTCTTGTTTACCGAAAACCACATGGCCACACCAACAATGAACATGAAAAAGGGCTGGATCAGGTCCCAGAAGCGAAGCCCGTTCCAGGGATGGTGGTGAAACTGGGTAGCAAACCCATGCATGAATGTGCCAGGCTCCGTTGCTGCAAGCCAGGTATGATAGATCCCTGCCCCTTCTGCCACCAGCAGGAACATGACCAGTCCCCTGAAGAGGTCCAGGGAGTGAAGTCTCTCTTTCATGTCTTATGATATTGTTTTCTTCTTGCCCAGCCAGGGGATGGCACCGGAGAACCATAAAAGTGTACCCAGGAACATGATGAGCTTCATTCTCTCCTCGCCCATGGAACCAGCGTAATAAAGGATGGGTGGTACAAGTGTAATTGTCAGGCCCGCAATGGCCATCAAGCGATAGATATATTTCATGCCGTTTGGGATTTGGTTTCTTTTTGATACAGTTTACTGAAAAGCAGGTAAAGGCCCAGGGATATGATCCAGACAGGTGCCGGGAGAAAGTAGAGTTCGATCTTGAAATAGAAATTCATGAACAGGGCCAGGGCCAGCATCAGGAACCAGGTTCCTGCGGCCGCCATATTGAAATCGATCTTTTTCTTCTCTGCATAGTAGGATTGCAATCCCATCCTGGGGATGAAATAATAGTCCGCCAGGATCACTGCACCCATGGGAATCAGGACCAGCCCGTACAGGGCTACGAAATCGAGCAGTTTCATCACCAGTGCAGGGAACATGGCGGCCGTTGTGGTGATGGCGCCGGCCAGGAGCGTGACCTTCCAGCGCGACCATCCCGTGGCCACCTGCAGGGCCATTCCGGCCCTGTAAAGGGTTGGATTGGCAGTGGTCCAGCCGGCAATCACTACACAGATGGCCCCGGCAAGGCCGATGGCTTCATAGGCCACCACCCCCGGAGCATCCGAATGGGCTGCAGCATAGAGGATCCCGGATGCAATCCAGGCCACATAGTGACCCAGGAACATGCCCACGGCCGAAGAAAACCCATATTGCCATTTTCTGGCATACCTCAGGATGGTCAGGTCCGACATACCCAGGTGCATGGCTGCATTGGCCAGCCAGCTGAAAAAGATGACGTGCCAGATGGAGAACTGGGATTGTCCCTCTTTGGCCACTCCGGTCCAAATGCTCTCCCTTGCCACCTCCCAGAAATTACCCGATCCGGGAGCAACTCCGAGTTTTGGAAGCACTGCAATGGCAGCTGCTACAAAGATCAGAAACATCCAGGGGGCTGCCACCTTGGCAAACCGTGCCAGGGCATCAAATCCAAGGATGGCCATGACGGTAATGACCGCTCCCACTCCCAGGACAGTCAGCACCCACCCGATGCTGTTGGGGAGCAGGTCATGCAAAGCGGGCATCTGGATACCGAAGGGGATTCCCACGGCAGTGGCTGCCACAGCCACCATGGCCCCCGCCAGAAAGCAAAACATGAGTGCATTTACAATATTGTATATAAAAACCAGCATGGAGCCGCAAATCTTTTTCAGCTGCCAGTAGAGGGAGAGGCGGACTTTCACAGCAATGGGAGCGGTCAGGAAGGCCCAACTGCAAATGGCCAGGATGTTTCCGATCACCCCGCCCAGAAACATGTCCCGAACCGAGACGCCATGGGCTACAAACAGCATTCCGATCACGAACTCGGTTCCGGCCACGTGTTCTCCGGCATACATCCCCAGGAAATTTCCAATGCCCTGGAGTTTGTTCTTTGTGACCGGCTCCCGGTCAAATTCATAAAGGCTGTCCAGCCTTTTGGAAATGGAAGATTGTGTAGTCATGGTTTGGTAGTCAAAATGTGCAACCAAGATAAGGTGTGGTTGCATATGGTACAATGTACAATCTGGGAAATATTTTGTACAATTTGAGACATATCTCAGGATTTTCTTCTGATTTCAGACGGAGACACTCCGGTTTTCTTTTTGAAACACCTGCTGAAATAATGGATGGAGTGAAATCCCGCCTGATAGGCAATCTCTTTGATGCTCAGTTCCGATGAAATCAGCAGATCACGGGCCCGCCGGATTTTCAGATCCAGGTGATATTGCACCGGGGCAATACCGGTATATTGTTTGAACATCTTGCGAAAGTAGGAGTAGCCTATATTCTGTTCCTCTGCATAATGATTGAAATCGATCTCATTCCCGATGTTTTCCCGCATCTCAAAGCACGCAGTTCGGATGATGCGTTCCACCCTTTTCCCTGAAAAATTCTTCTGTTTCTCCAGTGATACCATGTATCCCAGCAGTTTCATGATCATTCCCGAGGCCACCTGCTGAAAGCCGGGTTTTTCTTCCAGGACCATTTCAAAGATCTTGTGATAGGTGTCAATGATCTCTTCTCTGTTCCCAATGGGAACGACCGGTTTGAGTGCATAAGGCTGATCGGCACCCAGAATATTGCGGGGAATGGAACCATCGAATCCAACATAGTTTTCAAGCCAGCCGGTTCCGGAATTTGGCTTATACCGGTGCCAAATCCCGGGCTTTGTGATAAGCAAAGAGCCCGGTTTTACCGGGTAGCGTCCGTCGAGGGTCTCATAGATACCCGATCCCCTGGTGATATAATTGATTTGAAATTCATTGAGTACCCTTCCTTTTTCCCAGGTGAAGAAGTAGTCTGAAGGATGTTCATTGCTTGGATAGGGCACCCTCCCCTGAGGGAACTTCAGTTTACCAGCCACATTCAGATAAATCCCCCATCTTTTGTCTTCCTCTCCAGGATTGAGGTATTTGAAGAAATCGTTCATGATGATAAATGTATGTAATCAATCGCAAAAAGTGCAACAATTTGCTCAATTTGACCATTGATCACAGGGGACGGATGAAGTACTTTTATGAAAAATTGAAAACCTTATGCAAGGAGAACAATCCATTGAACAGGCATACGGGCTGGCTGTGGAGCAGTATGAGGCACTCGGTGTTGATGTGGGCAAGGCCCTGGCAGCACTGGACCAGGTTCAGATCTCCCTGCACTGCTGGCAGACCGATGATGTGGGCGGTTTTGAAACACCGGATGCAGCTCTGGCAGGCGGCGGGATAGCCGTGACCGGTAATTATCCCGGGAAGGCGACCAACATTGCAGAGATGCGGACAGACCTGGAGAAAGTAATGTCCCTGCTTCCGGGCAGGCAACGGCTGAACCTGCATGCCAGCTACGGAGAATTTGGAGAAGAATTTGTGGACCGGGACGAGATTGAACCGGTCCATTTCCAGGGATGGATCGACTGGGCTAAAAAGTTGAATATTGCACTTGATTTTAACTGTACCTGTTTTTCCCACCCCAAGGCCAATGGCGGATTCACACTTTCCAGTAAGGATGAGGAGATCCGGAAATTCTGGGTGGAGCACACCAGGCGCTGCCGGAAGATTGGTGCCGAAATGGGAAAACAGCTGGGCGAAACCTGTATCCACAACATCTGGATCCCCGATGGGTCCAAGGATGTGCCGGTGGACCGGTTTACCCACCGGGCACTGCTTAAACAGTCCCTGGATGAGATTTTCGAAGTGGATTATTCAACCCGCTACCTGAAGGATTCCATTGAGAGCAAACTGTTCGGGATCGGGGCCGAGTCCATGACAGTGGGGTCTCACGATTTCTACCTGGGTTATGCGGTAAAAAACAACAAACTGATCTGCCTGGACAATGGACATTTCCACCCTACAGAGCAGGTGGGGGATAAAATATCGGCCTGCCTCCAGTTTGTGGATGAGCTCATGTTGCATGTAACCCGCCCGGTTCGGTGGGACAGCGACCATGTGGTCACCCTCAACGACGATGTGCTGCTCATAGCCCAGGAGATCGTCCGGTCGGGTGTCCTGGAGCGTGTCCACATCGGATTGGATTTTTTCGATGCCAGCATCAACCGCATCGGAGCCTATGTGGTGGGAACCAGGGCTGCCCAGCAGGCCATGTTGATCGCCCTTCTGGAACCGGTGGAGAAACTGAAGGAATACGAGGAAAATGGACAGAATTTTGAACGTCTGGCCCTGATGGAACTGATGAAAACCAAACCCTTTGGTGCGGTGTGGGATTACTACTGCCTGGTGGCAGGAGTCCCGGTGGGAGAGGAGTTCATCCGGGAAGTTGGTGCATATGAAAAAGAAGTATTATCCGGGAGGAAAGGGTCATGAAAGGGATGGAAGAGCTGATTGAAATATCCCGGTTCTACGGGGGAAATCCTGCCTATGTCATTGCAGGAGGGGGGAATACCTCATTTAAAAACCATAAACATATCTGGATCAAAGCCAGCGGGATCCCTCTGGCAGGAATTGATGAAAATGGCTTTGTATGCCTGTCCAGGGAGAAACTGCGGCAAATTGAGGTGAAAGCATACAGCGCGGATCCTGTAGCCAGGGAGGAGGAGGTGAAGGCAGAGTTGACAAAGGCCATTGTCACCCCCGACAAGCTGCGGCCTTCGGTGGAAACATCGCTGCACAACCTGATTGACTACAAGTATGTGGTTCATACCCATCCCACCCTGGTGAACGGGCTCATGTGTTCCAATCATGTCAAAGAGGAGGTTGAGGCCCGTTTCGGTGACTTGGCGCTCTACGTGGAGTATACCGATCCCGGCTTCATCCTGTTTAAGAAGCTGCAGAAACGGAT
>CAYVRK010000019.1:15218-19545 GCA_964453785.1 uncultured Bacteroides sp. | reverse complement strand
GCAGTTTGAAGAGATACATGGGTATTATCCGAAGGTGATCATGGAAGAGCAGGGCGGACTTATTGCCGTTGAAGAGAATGCCACATCACTGGATACCGTGATCCAGGTTTTCACCGATGAGATGAAGATCAGCTATCTTTCCGAAAGTTTCGGGGGACCTCATTTCATGACCCCCGACCAGATCCGCTTCATTGATAACTGGGAGGTGGAACATTACCGAAGGAAGGTGGCCAAGGGGTCGGCCCAATAATACAGTTTTTGAAGCATGACAGAAGTTCTCCTCATATTCGATGTTGGGAAGACCAACAAGAAGGCGCTTCTGTTCGACAGGAACCTAACCCTGGTACAAGAGGCAGAATCGAGGTTTGATGAGCTTGCCGATGAAGATGGATTTCATGCTGAGGATGCCCGGCGGCTTGAGAACTGGATCCTGATGAGCTTAGAGGAAACCCTTTCATCCGGTAAATTCCTGGTGAAAGGGATCAATTTTACTTCTTACGGGGCTACGCTGGTCTACCTAAATGAGCAGGGGAATCGTCTGACTCCCATTTACAATTACCTGAAGCCCATGCCTGAAAAGGTGATGGAGGGGTTTTATGAATCCCATGGCGGAATGGAGGAGTTCTGCAGGAAAACAGCTTCCCCGGCACTGGGCATGTTGAATGCGGGCCTCCAGTTACTCTGGCTGAAAAGGACCAGACCGGAGGTGTTCAGTGCGGTGAAACATATTTTACATCTGCCCCAGTACCTCTCTTATCTGCTGACCCGGAGGATTGCTTCGGAACATACCTCCATCGGGTGTCATACAGCCATGTGGGATTTTGATACCATGGAATATCATCCCTGGCTGGAAGAGGAGGGAATCTCCCTTCCCGATCCCCAGGATGTCTCAGGAACCGTAGGTGTGCAATTCGGGAAATCTGTATTTGAGGCCGGAATCGGGATCCATGACAGCTCTTCTTCCCTGGTGCCCTATATCCTGGCAGCCCGGGAGCCCTTTGTTCTGGTTTCCACCGGCACCTGGTGCATCAGCATGAATCCTTTCAACCAGGAACCCCTGACAGCGGAGGAACTCAGCCGGGATTGCCTCTGTTTTCTGAGTGTGAACCGGACCCCGGTAAAGTCTTCCAGGTTTTTCCTGGGGCGCATCCATGATCTGAATGTGGACCGGATGGTGTCGCACTTCGGGGTAAAACCGGACGCCTTCAAGGAGATCAGAGCAGAACCACATGAAATCAAAAGGCTTTGGGAGGCAGATAAAGAAAGCAGATGTTATTTTCCCGGGGGTATTCCGGAAGGGTTGGTGGATGAATCAGTTGAATTATCTCAATTTGACTCATTCCAGGATGCGTATTCCAGCCTGATGGCGGATCTGACCAGGCTGGTGATCGAATCCGTAAAACTTGTCTTTGGGATGGAAGATCATACAAAGCACATCTATATAACAGGAGGATTTGCGAAGAATCCCTTTTTCACCACCCTGATGGCCCTGGCATTCCCCGGTAAATCCGTATTTACCTCCCAGGTGGATAATGCCACCTCCCTCGGAGCAGCCCTGGTGATTTCAGAAAAGGTCTGGACAGGGGTCAGTCATGTACCCGATCTGGGTTTGAAGCAGGTGCATTGTTAAAACCAAAAGCAGGAAAATGAATAAACTGGATACAAAACTGCAGCATCCCGGGGACCAGATTACCGAGGTAATCGGCAGGATTTACAGGGCAGGGCTCACCACTACCTCGGGAGGCAATATCTCGATCATCGATGATCAGGGCGACATCTGGGTGACTCCTTCGGCCATTGATAAGGGAACGCTCACGCGAAAGGATATTGTATGCGTGAAGAGAGACGGCACCATCAAAGGGCAGCACAAACCCTCATCCGAATACCCCTTTCACAAAGCAATCTATAAAGCAAGGCCCGATATCAAAGCCGTGGTTCATGCCCATCCACCGGCCCTGGTTTCATTCAGCATTGTCAGGCAGATCCCCGATACCAACATCATTCCACAAGCCAAGCATATTTGCGGACCCATCGGGTATGCCGAGTATTCCCTTCCCGGAGGGGCGGAACTGGGAGATAAGATCGCCAGGGAGTTTAAAAAGGGATTCAACGCAGTGATCATGGAGAACCATGGCACTGTGGTGGGAGGTTCCGACCTGAAGGATGCCTATGTGAGGTTTGAGACCCTGGAATTTTCAGCGCGGACCCTGATCGGGGCCAGTACGGTGGGCAAACCGCATTTCCTGACCGATGCACAGATCGCTGAGTTTGATTCCCAGATTCCTGAAGATCTTCCCGAAATGGGTGAGGTGGAACATACACCCGAAGAACAGTCCATCCGGCGAAACATTGCCACACTGGTAAGAAGGGCCTGTGACCAGGGCTTGATGATCAGTTCCTACGGGAACATGTCGGTCCGCTGGCAGGGCAACGATTTCCTGATCACCCCGCGGAATGTCCCCCGCTGGGAGATGGATATTCAGGACATTGTGCAGATCCGGAATGGAATGAGGGAGCAGGATAAATTACCCAGCCGCTCCCTTTCCCTTCATGCAGAGATCTACAGGTCCCATCCCGAGGTCAATTCAATCATTCTCACCCAGGCCCCAAACATCATGGCGTTCGGGGTATCCCATACCAAACTGGATGTGAGGACCATACCCGAAAGCTGGATCTTTCTCCAGGATATCGCCGCGGTGGAATTCGGCAGACAATTTGCCGGGGATCCCACCATACCGGGAATTGTCTCCATAAACAGACCGGCTGTCATCGTGCAGAATGACGGTATTATCGTTACGGGGGACAAACTTTTGCAAACCTTCGACCGGCTTGAGGTGGCCGAATTCAGTGCCAAATCACTGGTTATGGGCCATCCCCTGGGGACTTTAGTACCCATCAGTAATGAGCAGATAGAGGATCTGAGAAAGAAATTCCTTTCCTGAATGACCGGGGTGAAGTTACCAGTTGAAGACAGCCTGGTCTGCTTCGGAAAGTGAGGATGCAATCCAGTCTGCAGCGGACAAGGCCTCTGCGGGAAAAGAGGTGGTAAGAGCCAGAACCCTGGCTCCGGCTGCTTTCCCGGCTGCTACCCCGCTGATGGCATCCTCGACCACCAGACACTCTGCAGGGTTGACTCCCAGGTTTTCAGCTGCTTTCAGGAAAATATCCGGAGCAGGTTTCTTGTGTTCAATATCCAGTCCGCTCACAATGGTGCAAAAGGTCGCCTCCGGGATACCCGTCTCCTCCAGATTGATCCTGATCTTGATTGGATCGGCGCTTGAAGCCAGAGCAAGTTTAAGGCCTTCCGACTGACATCTTTCAATGAATTCTCTGACCCCGGTAAAGGCTTCCAGTTTGCCTTTCACCAGCTTCCTGTAAATTTCATAGGTTCTTGCCTTGTCCCTTTCAAGATGGAAAGGAATGAGATTTTTTTCAGCAACGCCGCCCAGGTATCTGTTCTCGCCCATGCCGGTAAAATCCCGGAAATCTTCCGGATCGACATTGAATCCCTTCTCCCTGAACATCTCCACTGCTGCCTGGCAGATATACTTCTCAGAATCCAGGAGGACCCCGTCCATATCAAACAATACCGCTTTCATGGTTCTCTTTAGCGCTGGTCCGGATGCTTTCCCCACTCATAACGTCTGGCCGGATCGAACCCTGGATTCGGAACCGGTAACCTCGCCTGGCAATCCGTTCTCCAGATTTCCAGCATTTGTGACAGATCGGCTGTCACTTCCGGGTACTGGTCTGCCAGGTTGTTTGTTTCTCCAATGTCTTTCTCCAGGTCGAAAAGTTCCCGGCTGCCGTCCACCAGGTTGTGCACCAGTTTCCATTTCCCTTTCCGGATGGCACTGGCGGGAACACTGTGATGGTACACCGGGTAGTGCCAGTAGATTGCCCTTTCGGGATCGGGCTGCTCACCCTCCATCACCTTCAACAGGCTTATCCCGTCAAAGACCTGCTTTTCGGGCAACTGAATACCTGCCAGTTCGGCAAAGGTCGGAAGGAAATCCACACTGGAGACAAGGGCATCATTCACCTCTCCCTGACCAAGGGATCCGGGCCACCACATGATCATGGGCTCCCTGATCCCCCCCTCGTACAGGGTTCCCTTTTCGGCCCTGAGGGGCGCATTTGATGAGGCCACATAGAGCAGCGTATCTCCCTTGTACAAATACTGTTTTGATTCAGCAAGCAGGGGTACCCTGTCAAACCGGCTGATGAGTCCCCCGTTGTCTGAGAAGAATACCACCAGCGTATTCTCCGAAAGCCCGAGATCCTGCACTTTTTGAAGGATCCTCCCCACACTGTTGTCCACCTGTTC
>CAYVRK010000019.1:12530-15118 GCA_964453785.1 uncultured Bacteroides sp. | reverse complement strand
CCTCCCAGGTGCCACTTGCCGAAATAAGCGGTGGCATACCCGGCATCTTTCATGGCCTCTCCCATGGTATATACCTCCAGGGGCAGATACTGGGTCCGGTTGATGGGGACGATCACCTCCTCATAAGGACGCCAGTGCCCGGTGATGAAATCGATGATCCCCACCCGGGCCGGGTATTGTCCGCTCATGATGCTGGCCCTGGTTGGTGAGCAGACCGGGCATGCTGCATAGGCATCGGTGAAGCGAATCCCCTCAGCAGCCATCCGCATCAGGTTCGGGGCTTCATTGAATGGATTCCCATAGGCGGGCAGGTCGGCCCATCCCAGGTCGTCGGCCAGGATAAAGATGATGTTTGGTTTTGATCCTGAAAGTGGGTCTTTTTCAGATGATGAACATGATATGAAGGAAAAAAACAACAGGCAGGAAACAATGGATAGGGGATTGAGGGATCTTAATCTATTCATGATTCAAATTGGGGTAATTAATTCGACAATAAATATAGCCAAATCCTTATATTTAAGCTCACTCTATTACAAGTACGATTTTTTAAAAGTAAAATATGGAAAACCGACGAACATTCATTAAGAAGACAGCCCTTGGTACGGCCGGGGTTTCACTGGGGGCATCTGCAGTATCCGCCAGCTCCTATGGCAGGATTTTAGGGGCCAATGACCGGGTCAACATGGCCGTCATCGGACTCCGGGGAAGGGGCCAGGACCTCATGGGAGATTTTTCCGGCCTGTATGACAAAGGTGTTTTTGTGAAAACAGTCTGCGATGTGGATACGGCGTTTCATGACCAATCCAGGAAGCTGGTCGCAGAGTATCAGGATGGAAAGAAACCCGATGCCGTGCAGGACATGCGCAGGATATTCGAAGATCCTGAGATTCATGCAGTGGCCATATCTACGCCCAATCACTGGCATGCACTGGCCACCATCTGGGCGGTGCAGGCTGGAAAGCATGTGTATGTGGAAAAACCCAGTTCACACAACATCTGGGAGGGCCGTAAGATGGTGGAAGCAGCAAGGAAATACAAGCGGGTGGTCCAGGTGGGATTTCAGAACCGCTCCATCAGCAATGTGATGCAGGCCATGGCATTCCTTCACGACGGGGGCATTGGGGAGGTATTCATGGCCCGTGGAACCTGTTTCAAACCCAGGGATTCTTTCGGGATCTCCCCCGACAGTGAGCCTCCTTCAACCCTGGATTATGATATGTGGCTGGGACCTTGCACCTACAGACCATACAATGAAAAAAGGGGACATTACAACTGGCACTGGCACTGGAACACCGGTAACGGAGATACGGGCAACCAGGGTCCGCATCAGTTTGACATTGCCAGGTGGGGATTGAACCAGAAAGTTCATCCGGTAAAAGTACAGTCCATGGGAGGGATCTTTGGAATTTCTCCACATGAATGTTCCCAGGAAACGCCCAACACACAAACTTCCGTTTTCGAATATGGAGATGGAAAGATTCTGGAATTTGAAACCCGTGGAAGATATACCAATGGTGAAGCAAACACCGGGGTGAAGATCGGGAACCTGTTTTATGGAACCGAAGGATGGATGGAGATCAACGGTTCCAGCTGGAAGGCCTACAGGGAGCGTGAAGAGGAGCCATTTGCCGGATCGGGAATGGAAGCTGAAGGGGCTGCGGTGGGAGGTGATCCATCCTTCCGTGCTGCTCCCGGCAGCGGGGGACACAATGTCAACTTCATCGATGCGGTGCGCAGTGGGGATCACCATGTCCTGAATTGCGATATCCTGGAAGGTCACATGTCATCCGTGCTCCCGCACCTGGGCAACATTGCCTACAGAGTAGGAGAGACCCTGGAATTCAACGGGGAGTTTGAGAAGTTCATCGATAACCAGGAAGCCAACATGCTGCTTACCCGCAAGTACCGGCATCCTTATGTCATACCACAGGTAGTTTGAAGTGCTCAGTACTCAGTACTTAGTGCAAAGGAAAAAGGAAAAAGGAAAAAAAGTAAAAAGGAAAATGTAAAATGTAAAATGTAAAAAGACTTGATATGAAGATACTTGCTAAATTTTCGGGTGTACTTATTTTTTTCGTTATGTTATCAGCCTGTTCCGGTGGTTATGTGGAACTGTTTGACGGGAAGACCCTTGATGGCTGGGAGTGCAACCCGCCGGAACTTGCGTCCGAATGGCGTGCTGAAAACGGGGAGATCCTGGGAGAGAATGTTTCCAGGGAGGGATCCATCCTGTGGACCACAAAGTCTTTCAGGGATTTTGAGGTGGAACTTGAATATATGACCCTCAGTGATGATTATGATTCGGGATTGTTCCTCAGGGGCGAAAGCCATCAGGTACAGATCGGAATCTCCCGCTCACTTCAGGAAGACCTGACCGGATGCATCTATGCCCCTGTAGATGAACAGGGAAGTTATCCCGGCCGGACCGATAAAGTGGCAGCCTTTCATCATGTCGGAGCGTGGAACCACCTGAGGGTCATCATTCAGGGGAAACATATCCGGACCTTCCTTAATGGAGAGCCTTTTGTGGATTACGAGGCCATTCATCTGGTGGATGAAGGGCCCATCGGCCTGCAGCTGCACGGGGG
>CAYVRK010000019.1:0-12430 GCA_964453785.1 uncultured Bacteroides sp. | reverse complement strand
CCGGGAGCGCTTTTCGCCGGATATATCAGCGACCGCTTTGGCCGCAAACGATCCCTGATCTTCGCTGCTGTGCTGTTCATCCTGTCGGCGCTGGGATCCGGGTTTTCAGACAATTTCACAGCTTTCATGCTTTTCCGTATCCTGGGAGGACTGGGGGTGGGGATGGCTTCGGTAGTTTCACCCATCTATATTGCTGAGGTTTCACCCAGGCAGATGAGGGGAAAGCTTGTGGCCATGAATCAGCTGAACATTGTACTTGGAATTCTGGCGGCTCAGATCGCAAATTATCTGATTTCTGAGGAGGTACCCTTGAATGCTTCTGATATTTTTATTCTGCATTCATGGAACGGCCAGATGGCCTGGCGATGGATGTTCTGGGCAGAAACAATTCCTGCAGGGATCTTTTTTATCTTGGGATTCTTTATCCCCGAATCACCCAGGTGGCTGGTCAGAAGCGGGTTTTCCGAAAGGGCCCTGGTGATCCTAAACCGGATTGGAACTGGCGCTTATGGAAGCACCATTCTTAATGAGATCACAATCAGTTTGAAAGAGGCCACCCGGAAGATCGGTATCAGGGCACTGCTCGGCAAGCGGGTGAGGCCGGTACTCATCCTGGGGCTTGCACTGGCATTTTTTCAGCAGTGGTGCGGGATCAACATTGTATTCAACTATGCGGAGGAGGTTTTTACCTCGGCCGGTTACGGGATCAGTGCCTCCCTGCTGAATATTGTGGCAACCGGGGTGGTCAACCTGGTCTTCACTGTGGTAGCGTTAAGAACAGTGGACAACTGGGGGCGTAAGAAACTGATGCTGACCGGGGCAGCAGGACTGGCTGTCACCTACCTGGTATTGGGGGCATGTTACTTTCTGAAGCTGAATGGTACCATCGTATTGATGGTCATTCTTGTGGCCATCGCCCTGTACGGGCTGACCCTGGCTCCGGTAACATGGGTAATCCTTTCGGAAATTTTCCCCAACCGGATCAGGGGTGCAGCCATGGCTGTGGCCAGCACTGCCCTGTGGATCTCCAGTACCCTGCTGGTGCTTTTGTTCCCGGTCATACGGTCCTGGATTCATATCTCAGGTGCATTCTGGCTCTATGCGGGGATCTGTATACTGGGATTCTTCTATGTAAGGGCAAGGCTTCCTGAGACCAAAGGAAAGTCACTTGAGGAGATAGAGAAGATGACTTTGCCATCATCCGGAATCTTCCGGTCAAATTAGGCTTGCAATTTTATAAATAGTCCCGAGCATCTCATCTTGAAAAAGAACAGAAAATTACCTGGTTTTAATTCATTTGTTCAACGGTTCGGGCCAATGTGTTTTGATACAAGCCGTAAAAGATCTTTGGACCAGATTGGTTTTGTTAAAAAATCATCAAAGAGAGATAATATCTCTTCAGGCTCATTTTCCAAAGTATACGCAGTCTGAACAATAATTGGAATCCTGTTGTTTCTCTCCTTGATTCTTTTTGCCGCTTCATAACCATCCATTTCGGGCATCAGAATATCCATTAAAATCAAATCCAGATCTTCTGTATTTGCTGCAATATCCACTGCCTCCCGGCCATTTCGGGCCCATGTAATTTTAATGCCCGTTGGTTTTAGTAGTTGTGCCAGGTAGATGTAATTGGTGTCGATGTCCTCTGCGATCATTACATGAAAAGCGTTCCATCTGGGTATTTGGTCCATTTTAGTCCGGGGAGAGTCCGGAGCAACGATTTCAGCAGCCTCATAGGGTATTGTGAAATGTATGGCTGTTTTTTCACCCCTCTTTTTCTCAGTCCACAATTTTCCACCCATTGAGGTCACCAGTTTTTGGGAGATGGCCAAGCGCAATGCAGCAGCAAAACGGGCATGATCGCTGATGGTGCTGTTGTCTTCCAATGAAGAGAAAAATGTATCCAGATCCTCAACGGAAAGACTTTTCGCATCGTCCCTGATATAAAATTCCAGGAATTTCTCCTTCATGATATACCCGATCTCAACTTTTGGCTGGCCTGTAAGTTGAATTGAATTGGCCACAATATTTGACAACACCTGCTTCAGTTTTTTGCCATCGGATAGAATGCACCGGCTTTCCAGTTGCCCGCTTCTAGTAAGTCCGGGAACCATTTCAAATTTTTTAAATATTGCATTAAACACTTCATTAACTTGGCATGCTGTCTTTTCAACAGGTGCCTTTTGTGTTTCAATATTAAAAAGGTCGATCAGGTTATCCACCAGTTGAAGAAGGGTGTAGCTGTCCGTATAGATCAGATTTGCGTAAGTTTCCCGGGTTTCAATATCCAACTTCCGGTCCTTCAGCAGATCCGCAAAACCTATGATGACATTTAATGGCAACTTGAACTGGTGCAAAGCAGCA
This sequence comes from uncultured Bacteroides sp., assembly GCA_964453785.1. GTDB lineage: Bacteria > Bacteroidota > Bacteroidia > Bacteroidales. The sequence goes on along the minus strand of CAYVRK010000019.1, from coordinate 10,066 downwards.
GTCAGCAATCGGGGATTCATTCTTTCTGTAATGAAACCCAGTCCTGATTGAAACTTGGTATTATCTTGCTCTTTCATGATTGGGAATATTTTTAGGAATTGAAAAGTAAAATTCGCTACCGCTTCCGGGTTCACTTCGAACCCAAATCTTACCGCCGTTTTTTTCAACAAACTCCTTGCATAAAAGCAAGCCCAGGCCGGTGCCTTTTTCGTTCTCGGTACCATGGGTACTGATATTTTCAGTGACGATAAACAGTTTACCAAGGTTTTCAGCCGGAATCCCCACACCCGTATCTGAAATACAAAACTCAAAATTATTACCAGGATCCTTCCATCCAATGCGGACCGTACCCCCGGGGCGTGTAAATTTCAAGGCATTTGAAACAAGGTTTCTTACCACTGTATGGATCATTTTCCGATCCGCAAATATTACCTGGTCCGCGGCTCCCCCGCGTTTCAGTTCGATCTCTTTTTTTAAGGCCGTATCTAAATGCAAATTAATCACTTCATCAACCATTTGCGTTATATTGAACAAAGTGGGCTCGTACTTTATTTTTCCCGTTTGCGACCTTGACCATTCCAGCAAATTTTCCAGCAGGTTGAGCCCATGCAGGGCAATTTTATTAATATGGGTGATCATTTCCTCCGTTTCTTCCGCATTCCTGGTCCCGGATGTTTTCAGCAGCAAATCCGAAAAACCGACAAGCGTGGAAATTGGATCCTTCAGGTCATGGGCAATGATGGAGAAGAATTTATTTTTGGTTTTAATAACTTCCTCAAGCTTATTCTGGTTTATTTTCCGCAGAGTAATATCCCTTATGATCGCCACGGCCTTCCATTGATCCGCGACCTTCAGAGCCGACAGCGACAATTCGACCGGGAATTTATTCCCGCTCTTATGCAGGGCGAGAAGTTCAAGGGATTTTCCGACTATATTTCCTTTTCCGGTTTTCAGGAATTGTGCAAATACCTTTTTGTGTGCATCATGGTATTCAGCAGGGGCCAGGATATCATGAAAATTCAGGCCCATGATCTCTTCCTTTTTATATCCAAAAAGGACTTCTGCGGACAGGTTCCAGAATATAACTTTTCCCCGATGGTCGATGGCGACCATGGCAACCTTTGCAGCATCGGTAATATTGTCCAGGAATTCTTCACTTTCCCTGATCTCCTGCCTTAGTTGAAGTTCCTCGGTTATATCCCTGAATATACCAATGACATCCAAAGACTGACTTTCTTCATTATAGTTTGGAGCAGCAGTTACAAGTATACTTCTGCTTTCCTGATCGGGCCTGGTTATTGTAAGATCATACGTGCTTATTTCTCCCTTTTTCCTTCTGTCTGTTTCCCGGGATACTTTTTCGATCTCCTCCGGGCCAATAAAATCCTTCAGATATTGTCCTGCCATCTTTCCGGGCTGAACGCCAAAGATTTTCTCTGCTGCGGGATTTGCATACAGGAAGCTCTCCTCTTCATCGACAATTACAATCCCTTCCCCCATATTTTGGACCAGTCTTCTGAATCTTTCTTCACTTGCCTTCAATTCAACTTCCCGCTTTTTACTTTCAGTGATATTATGGGAAATACCCAATGTCCCGATGATTTCATCCTTCTCATTTACCCATGGCATTTTGGAGGTTCGGACCCAGTTCTCCTGTCCGCCTGCCCATATTTCATATTCTTCAACATTGATCAGAGGGATACCTGTCCTTATTATTTTTTGTTCATCCCTCCATGCCTGTCCGGCATGTTCCCGGTCAAACAGGTCATGGTCGGTCTTGCCTGTAAGCTCTGCTGGATCGTTGAATCCGGCTTTTTCTGCAATGGATCTGCTGACCCTTACAAACCTGCTTTCCAGGTCCTTGAAATAAATGTGATCCTGGGTGTGTTCCAGCAAGACGTTGATCAGTGAGCTTTCAAGATGAAGCTTTTCCATGATCACATTTTGCATGTCATGCACTGATGATTCCTGATTATGAGTTTTCATTTCTAATCCTATTAATTAGATCCAGAAGTTTCACCGAGTCAATGGGTTTGCTTATGTAATCAACACAGTCAGAATCAAGGATATTTTGCCTGTCTTCATCCTGTGTATTAGCAGTAAGGATAATTACCGGAATATTATATCCTGCCATGTCAGGCATCTGAAGGTCCGTCAGGATCAGGTCCGGGGAAGGATGTTCCCGAATGCGGTCCATCGCCTCCTTTTCGTTTTTCGCCCATGTGAGCCGGTTATTCTCTTTGCGCAGAATAGCCTTTATTAACAAATAATTATGCTCATTTTCATCAGCCACCAGGATTTCAAGACCATTCCCGTTGATTGGGCCCGGTTTGTCGACCGCAGAGAGATTTTGAACTTGTCTGCTGATGTTTTTTACCTGGCAGGGGATGGTGAAATAGAAGGTGGAACCTTCTCCAGCCCTGGACTCAAACCACATATGCCCGCCAAGCAGTTTGATGTATACTTTTGACAGTGGGAATCCGATCCCGGGACCTTTTCTGTTGAGCTTGCCGGTCGATTCAATATTCCGGAAGCGGTCAAAAATGGTACCCTTTTTTTCCTCGGGGATACCTGACCCGGTATCTTTGACATAAAATGTGAGATTCATGATTCCGGTGCCGTCCGGTACCTTTTCAGCTACCTTGTAGCCAAATTCCACGAATCCCGTTTCTGTATGGTGTATGGCATTTGTCAGCAGGTGTGAAAGGACCTGCCTGATCCTGTATGGTTCCGTCAGAATGGTAAATTCTTTCTCCTTTACATCTCTTTGTAATCGCAATTCAATCCCCTGCAACGATAGCTTCTGAATATGGTTTTCATATTCGGCGAAAAGATCAAGCAGAAGCTGATTTATTTTGCATTCTGCCAGGTCAATCTTAACGTCACCCGATTCAAGTTTTGCCACGCTGATGATGTTGTCCACGATGTTTTGGATGTTCCTGCCGTTTTTATTGATTTCAGCAGCGTACTCATTGATTCTTGAGGTGATCAGGCCCTCCTCTGCTATAAGCTCACTGAATCCCATGAGTGTATTCAGGGGTGTGAGAATATCATGGGACATATTTGCCAGGAACGAGGACTTGAGCTTTTCAGATCGCTCGGCCCTGTTTTTAGCGATTATATGCTCATGCCGGTAATTCTGCTCACGCTCCTCTGCCTGCTTCCTTTCTGTAACATCCAGCATCATCCATGAAATTTCATTGCTTTCTATGACTGCATTTAAAAGGACATGTTTGATCTGGTCATCCCGGCCAACCAGGTCCACCTCAGAACCGGAAATACTCCTGTCTTTTCTGACCATTTCCATGATCTCCCGGTAAACCATGGAGTCCCTGAACAGCAAAGCGGATTTTTTCATGGAAAGTGATTCGATTGAATCATAAGACAACAGCTCGCAAAAAGCTTTATTGGCGTACTTCAGCTGTCCGTCAAGATCTGTCCTGTACATGACAATGGGTGCATTTTCCACCAGGTAACTGTATTTGTTTTCAGATTCCCGGCGGATGGCTTCTGCTGTACGTTTTTCATCGATTTGGGACTGAAGTTTCAGCCTGCGGATATTTATCTTACGCTCCAGCTCCCTGTTCATCTGTTTCAATTCATTCTCACTGGCTTCCAGTTCCATGTTCTTCTCTATGACCGAGTCATAGGTGGACAAAAGTAAATTGATAATTTGGATCGGGCTGGAAGTTATGGTGAAGGCTGTTCCTTCATATACAAACCTGGTTTTATCGATGTGCTGGTGGATTCCGCTTTGCTGTTTGTTGCCAATGAAGTTCCGGACTCTGGAAACCAGGTCTTCCCCGTTGTGAGATTTAATCAGGTACCCGTCAGCTCCGCATTCTATAGCTTTCATGATATCTTCAGGATTCAGCAGAGCAGTCATGAATACAACCTGAATATGAGATCTTTCAGGATCGGTTTTTATCTGACGGCAAAGTTCAAATCCACCCATTTCCGGCATGATGATATCGCTCAGGATCAGATCAGGGGCACTGGTTTCCATAAGCTTCATCGCCTGCATGCCATTCACAGCAGTCAGCACATCATAGCAGTCCCCCTCGATGAACTCTCTGAGCATCATCGCCTGTGTCGGGCTGTCCTCAACGATCATGATCAGCTCTTTATTTGGTATTATACCGGCCATATCATCCTGTTCTGAACATTAAATCTTCAAGCCTATTACCAGTATATCATCAAGCTGCTCCAGATCCCCTTTCCAGACTTCCATATGGCTCTCCAAAACCTTTTCCTGGGCTTTCATGGGTATGCTCTGGATATCCAGCAGTAGCTTTTTAAAATTTTTAAGCAACATTTTTTTGTTTTCTCTCCATCCAAACTGGTCATAGTATCCATCTGAATAAAGATAGATGACATCACCGGGCAACAGCTTTATTTCATGGACCGTAAATGGACTTTCACCCTCCCTGGAGTAACCCAGGGGCATCCTGTCGCCACGGAATTCATGAAGTGCTGAATCGCGGAACAGGAACAATGAGTTGAATGCACCTGCATATTCCAGGGATTCCTTGTTGTTGCTGACCGATATAATGGACATATCAATGCCATCCTGGGTCTCGCCTTTGGCACCTTTTTGATTCAGCGATTGAATGATGCGATTCCTCAGATGATTCAGGATCTGGTCGGCCCGGACAATCCCGTTGATATTGACGATCTCATTGAGGAATGAGATGCCTAACATGCTCATGAGGGCTCCGGGAACGCCGTGACCGGTGCAGTCGCCCGCAGCTACCACGACCCTGTTCTGTTCCGATGATATCCAGAAAAAATCACCGCTGACAATGTCTTTGGGTTTGAAAAGAATGAATGATTCCGGAAAATATGTTTCAAAAGCCTTGCGTGAGGGAAGAAGCGCAGACTGGATCCTTTCTGCATAAAGGATGCTTGATTTGATCTCTTTCTGCTGCAGGGATATCTCATCCCGTTGCAGGAATGCAACATCACGCTGTGTTTCTATGACTTCTTTATGTGATTCAATTTCATCATTCCGCATATGGGCCTCTTTCCTCAGCCTTTTCATTTCCTGGGTAAGGCGATCCATGCTCTCACGGTTTTGAACATGGTTCTCTATATCCCTGATCATCATGATACAATTGCCTCCTGAATTTTCATCCGTTTGAATCATACTGATCTCGGCATGAAAGGATTGGCCTGAACCATTTTCCAGGACTGATTGCCATCTGTAAAACCTGTTCTCCCGGAATGGTTCCGAGGAGATTCCCTTCTTATACAAATCCATCGGACCGGCTCGATCAAGTGTTGCTGATTTGCCGGGACCGAACACTGTTTTTGCAGCATTGTTGAACCATTTAATCCCGCCCGAATCAATTAGTAATACAGCATCCGGAAAACTCTCGTACAGTTTATAAACTGCGTACAGTTCCGCACTTTCTGTCATGTTATTAGTTTTTAGCATCTGAAATATGTTTTCCCAGGGTTTTTAAAAGGTTGTCCGGGCTAACCGGTTTTGACAGAAAATCATTAAAACCTCCTTGCATGATTCGTTGCCTGTCTTCGTCCGAAGCGAATGCCGTGATTGCAATTATTGGGACTTTGTCTTCAAAACTCCTGATGGATTCGGTGGCTTCGATCCCATTCATTCTGGGCATCTGTATATCCATAAGGATCAGGTTATAGGCGTTTTCAGACTTGCATTTTTCAAGTGCTTCAAGACCATCTTTTGCCCAGGTCAGACGGGCATTGGTTTTGGACAATATGGCTTCATATAATTTGTAATTGTAGAAATTGTCCTCTGCAATAAGTATTCTCTTTCCATCCCAGTCAAATCGCGTTACCACAGCAACCGGGGATATAACATCTGTCTTCCCTGCGGAAAATGAATGGATCGGAACCTTGAAATAAAAGGTCGATCCCAGGCCAGGGGCTGATTCCACCCAGATCTCACCGTTTAATAAGTCGAGGGTCTTCAAACAAATGGAAAGCCCCAGCCCGGCTCCGTAATGTTGTTTCGTATCAGGTTGATCCACTTTATGAAAACTCCTGAATGCAAGCCGGATCTGTTCCTCCGTCATGCCAATCCCCGTATCCCTGATAAAAAACCTCAGGTATCCGGGATCTGATGTTTCATATCCGAATTCGATGGATCCTTCTTGCGTAAATTTGAAGGAATTATCCAGCAGTTTTGAAAAAATCTTATAGATACTGAAGGGATCGGAGTGGATGGAGAATATATTGTCCTGACCGGACTTCAGGCACCTGAACCGGATCCCCTCATTTCTCCTGAGCTTCCGCTCCCGGTCATAAGTCAGGAAGATGTCATCCAGGAGCTGGTGGAGGTCAAAATCCCTTAATTCGATTTTAACCTGGCCTGCATCAAGTTTTGAAATTTCCAGGATATTTTCGATCAGGCGATGCAATTCAATGCAACTGCCATTGATCAGATCGCTGTATTCCTTCCTGGTCTTCTCCGAAATTTCAGGACTTAAAAGTAATCCCGAATATCCAATGATGGTATTTAAAGGAGTTCTGACTTCATGGGAGAGGCCTGAAAGGAAGGCTGATTTTAACCGGTCAGATTCTTCTGCCTTTGTCTTGGCGATCTCCAGTTCTTTCTGGTTCTGCATCTCTTTTTCCCGGAGCAGCTTCTCCCTGCTGATATCAAGTGTCATACACGAGATCGTTCTGTTCCTGATCTGTGCATTGATCATCATATGCACCCGGTTCCCTGTTTTCCCTTTCAATGAAACTTCCACATTTTTTATGGTTCGCTGCCTGGCAATGAGTTGCTGAAACTCCCTGAAATCCTCACTGCTATAAAATACTTCCTCAATTTTCATATCCATCAGCAAATCCGGGTTGTCATACCCCAGCATGGATGAAAGGGCATGATTCAGGACGATGAACCGGCCATTTGACGTGATACTGAAAACCCCGAAAAGGGAATTTTCGATTTGATTCCTGTACTTCTCCTCCGAGAGGGCCGTCTCTTTTTCAATTCTCGTTCTTTCCTCAATCTTTTTGATCAGGTCCCTGGTAGCATCTTCCACTTCTGTTTCAAGCGAATCCTTCAATTCTCCCAAACGCCTTTGTGTATTTTCCAGTTTACGCGTTTTAATTGTCGATTCTTCATAGGTTGACAAAAGCATGTTCAGGATCCTGGTACGGTTTGGGCAGATCCTGTACTTGTTTCCGGAATAGTGGAAATCAAAGGAATCAGAAGCAGATGATGTTTCGAACATTTCCGATGTTGCAAATGCATTCTGAATGATCTTAAGAAAATGGGGTTTATCGATGGGTTTGGTAATGTAATTATCCGCTCCGCATTCAAGACCCCTTAATATATCGGTGGTATGGTCCATGGAGGTCAGCAGAATAAATGGTATTGATCTCAGGGTTGGATCAGTACGCGTTTTCCTGCAAAAATCATAGCCAGTGATTCCGGGCATAATAATATCCGAAATGATCAGGTCCGGGAGAATCTTTTTGGCTTCTTCAAAAGCTTCATCCCCGCTTTCCCTTGAGATTGCCCCGTATCCTTCTGAACGTAGCAGATGACATAGCTGCTCGGACTGGGTAGGGCTGTCCTCAGCAATGATTATTGTTTTTCCAGGCATTTTTCTATTTTTCCAAAAAGTTCGTCAAAATTGATCGGTTTGGCCTGAAATTCATCACAACCGGCCTCAAAACAGTTTTTAATATCAGATTCCATGGCAAAAGCGGTAATGGCTATAACCGGCAGGTTTTCTCTCTTTTTCTTGATGATCTTCGTGGCTGTATAGCCATCCAGTTCCGGCATTTTAATATCCATAAGCACCAGATCAATGTGAGTATTTGTATTACATATATCCACAGCTTTCCTGCCATCCTCTGCATGGATCAGCTTTGCCCCGGTACCCTTAAAAGCAAATTTCATCAGGCTGAAATTACTCTCCTCATCCTCAGCAACCAGTATCACCTTGTCATCGAGTATAGACTGAAAGGTCCGGGCCGGTTGGGTTACTTTCATCATTTCGGGTTGTTCACTTTTTTCAAGCGGGAGCCAGAACGAAAATTCCGAACCTTCTCCAAGTTCAGATTTTACTGAGATCTCTCCTCCAAGCATGTGAACCAGATTTTTAGAAATGCTCAATCCCAGGCCGATGCCATCGAACAGTCTGTCCTTTAACTCAATTTTCCTGAACAATTCAAAGATGGCCTCCTGGTCTTTGGAAGCGATTCCGCGACCTGTATCTCTCACATAAATGACAACCCTGTCTTCATTCCCTGTATCCGAAGAAAAAGGATAGTAGCCGATTTCCACCGATCCCTCGTCCGTATTTTTAATTGCGTTATCAAGCAGGTTGGAAATGATTTGCCGCAGACGGTTCGGATCGGTAAAGACTTTCAGGTTTGATGCAGAATTTTCGCCATATATGATCTCAACAGGAGCCTTGCTCCCTTTTTGAATAAGCATATTGTATGTTTCGATCAACTCACCCACAACCCTGTTAAGCCGGACTTCCTGATTCTTAATAACCAGCTGGTTGGTTTCTATTCTGGAAATATCCAGTATATCGTCGATGAGATGCAGAAGCCTCTGACCGTTCTCCTTGATGATCATACTGAATTTAGAACGGTCCGGTCCATCCATTCCGGGCTCTGAAAGAAGATCAGAAAATCCAACGATCGCATTCATCGGCGTACGGATCTCGTGGGACATATTCATCAGGAATGAAGTTTTCAGCGCATCCGATTTCAAGGCGTTATCCTTTGCCTGAATGAGCTGTTCTTCCATGTGTACCCGATCCGTGATATCCTGAACAGTGCCTATGGAACGGATCAGATTACCCTGGCCGTCACTGATCGCTTCCGATCTCTCGTTGATAAACCGGACCTCGCCATCCGGTCTGATGATCCTGTAAGTGACATCATTCAATGCATGATTTTTCAGAGAATTCAGGCAGGATTCATTGTAGTTATTACTGTCATCGGGATGTATCAATTCCAGCAATTGCTGGTATGATGGATTGAACTTATCCGGGTTCAAACCCAGGATATGGTACATTTCTTCTGACCAGGTATACTTTTCCCTCACAATATCGTAATCCCAGCTTCCAATATTTGCCATGTGCTGGGCCATGATCAGACTTGATTCACTTTCTTTAAGCGCTTTTTCGAATTGTATCCTTGTGGTCAGCTTGATGATTTGCTTTGAAATATTGTGAACCAAAAGAACTTCATGCTCGAGGAACGGGCCGCTGAATTCGGTCTCTTTTTCAGACAGGTAAGAGACATCGATGGTTCCTTTTTCCTGCATATCCTCCAGTTTCGCCGAGAGCATGAATTCTGTTTCCCGGAAGTTTTCAGATTGATGGGTTTCACCTCCGTATCTGATCCGGACAGAGGTGGTTTCAGGATATTGCATGGCAACCTGGATCAAACGGATAATTTCATTAAAGAAATCAGACAGGCCAATACCTGGTATATTGATGAGTTCCTCAATTTCATAAAGGCAGTTTAGTTCCTTAACGCTCTCTTTCAGATCTTTTGTGCGCTTCCGTAATTCGGAATTGGCAAATGCATTTTCTTGTTCCAGCATCATGTCATAAAGGGCAAATCCAAGATCCTTTGCAACTTCTGAAATCAGATCATTTTCCTCTTCATCATTGATGAACACCGTATCCTGTTGGATGCTAAGCACGCCGAAAATCCTGTTTTCATAAACCAGTTTAATGGAATGGTTGCCAGAGTCTCTTTTTTTATCGTATAAAAGACAGTCCCTGCAGGACTCTGAGCATTTTCTGCGAACCTGTAACTCCTTCCGGGACAGCACGTCCCTGCAGCAGTCTGGCAGGTTCCCCATTTTCATGTCCTTAAGAAGTTTATCCGCTTTGGACCCGATTCCCGCCTGGGCAATCTGGAGGGCCTTTCCTTCCTCGTCTACAGTAAAAATGAGAACATGCCTGTAGTTCCTTACAGAATGGAGGCTTTCACAAGCTTTCTGGAGAAGTTTCAGAGGTTCTTTCTCTTTTACAATCAGACTGTTAATTTGACGAATGGCTTCAAGCAAAGAATTCAGACGCAGGATCCGCTTGGAACGTTTTTC
>CAYVRK010000018.1:0-84977 GCA_964453785.1 uncultured Bacteroides sp. | reverse complement strand
TTAATTCAGATAAAACACCATTCCGGCAGATATGCTCAGCTGATGCAGCTTGAAATCACTGTCCACATGGTATATGAGCCATGTCATATCCTGGTTATTATACCGTTGCGATGCTTTATTGGCATCAAAAATACCATACTGGAACCTGGTTTCGGCAAAAAAGAATCCACTCTGCAGGGGAAACTTCATTCCTGCCCCTGCCAGTGCATACAAATTCATGCCAGGTCTTGAGGACTTGATATCTGTTTTGTCGAGAATCACATCCGGAATTGCACCATTTGTATAACTCCGGATTGCCGAGGCCGAGGCTGAAAGCAGATAGTCAGCCACAACCCCTAATCGGAAATAAAATTTATTTTTCCCTTGAGGATTCAAATAAAACAGGAAGGATACTGGCAATGCAAACCTGTTCTGAACCTCATCATAAATATAGCTGGTAAAAGAAAAGGGCGTTGCAGCATAGTTAAACCTGACCCTCTGGTACTGGATCTCCACTGAGGTCTCCACACTGCTTGATATGGGAAATGAAAAGGCTGCTCCGATATGGTATCCCGGAGTTGCCTGACCAAACTTTCCACCAGCAGTCAAGGGATCTGTAACACTGTAAGGTTCAATAAGCTGTGGCATGGACAGATTGGTCCCCAGAATAAATCCAGCAGCAGGGGTAGATGTATCTCCTGCAGAACGAGCTTTCTGTTTCTTGGCCTTCTTTTGCTGCTTTCTCTCCTCTTCCAACCTGGCTTGCTCCTCCTGCCTGGCCTTTGCTTCAAGTACTGCCTGTCTCTGCAGTTCAGCCTGCCGTGCCATCCGCTCATCCTTGTGCTTTTGTAACAACATGGTAAACTCAACAGGATCCGATGGTTTTGACTGGTAGTTTGGAAACTCATCCAGAAGTTTTCCCATCAGAACATCCGCCTCATCCGGTAAATAATCAAACAGATATGCAGTGATGACAAGCACATAGGCCTCCTGCTTTGCCTGACCCAATAAACCCGATTCGATACAAGCATTTAAAAGCTCGGGCACCAGTTCAACCATCCCCGCAGCATAAGCCTCTTTGGCATCTTCAAGTAACTGGTTACAACCCACCTGATCCTGTGAAAAAACATATGGAAACAAGAGCAGATGAGTTGCGAATACTAAAATCCATTTGCGCATATTCAGATTGATTTATTAATTCTTATCCGGACACGCCTTTATATAAGGAATCTCCCCTCCAAAGAATTGGTCCCATTCGGCTACGGTCAGGTTCCTTCCAACCAAAGAACAGAAATCCTTTGCCATCACTTCGGATGATGAAGGCCTGCCGATTAATCTTGGATAATCCACACTGCCGCTGTAAAAATAGCCACTGTTTCCGTTGAAACAGACCGAAAGCACGAACCCCTTGTTTTCGTCAAAGATCAGTGGCGGGTTTGTCCAGTCCGAACTATTCCACATGTATACCTTGCCATCGAGCGATGCTACTGCCAGGAATCTGCCATCGGGACTGTATGCGAGATCCGTGATACTTGCTTCAGGTCCCTTGAGTGAAGCCAGTTTCTGACGGCCGTTTCCTGAGAGCACCTGAAGAGAGCCATCCAGCAATCCCACAACCATTGTTTGGCTTACCGGGCTGTAGGCAATGGCCTTCACATGATTACGGCCGAATTCTCCGATCATTATCTTTTCTCCTGGTGTGTCCACATCCAACTCGAATAATTTGCCGTCCCTGGTCCCGAAAGCCACCTTCTGTCCGTTGTGTGAAGCAGCCAATGCCGAAGGCCTGGCTTCTGTGGTGGTAAGTTCCGAAGAGGTCCGGCTTTGATAATCCCATTTCAGGACCCGGTTTTCAATACCTGCCGATACAAAACTCCCCGAAGTACCCAGATTGCTGAGATAGAGAACGATTTTCCCTTCCTCACTGTTTTGATGCACAATTGTACCCTTGTTCTCCAGTTCCAGGAATAACAAACCTCCGCCACTGGTTCCCACGACTGCAATCTTTTCATCAGGACTTACAATAAGGCATTCGTTGCTCTGACCTGTGCTTTGCAAGGTGATTTGGGAAGCCCTGTTTGCAAAAGTGCCAGAAAGTATCTTGATGGATCCATCGCTGCTGGCTGCAATCATGCTCCCGGTTCTGCCCAACCATTGAATATCCTTAATTGAATTTCTCAGGTTCGGGTAGATGTTATAGGCAGGCGAGATTAGCTTTTTCATCGCTGCGTAGAGGCCTGCATATATATCGCTGTCATAGTTTTTTCCATTATACTGCGTATTGACCTGGAACGCTTGGTAAGCAAGAAGCCCCTGCAAATCGGGATCCTGATCCAGATCCATACTTTGTCTCGCCACACTTTTTGCCACGTTAACGGCTCTCTTCTCCATGGCCAGGTTGGCTGTCCGTGTTTCAGCCTCCGGTTGGGTGGCAGGTGTGACCTTCGGAACTGAGGTGGCTGTGCGCTGGGATGCTGAAGTCTGGGATCTTGATGTGCTTGCCCCTTTATTCCCGGAGGCCGGTCTTTCAGTGGTCCGGCTGGTCTTGGTTACCCTGGATTCATTAGAAGATGTTCGCTGATCAGGAAGATCTTCAATGCCTGTGTTGGTTTCCGACGCAGGTGTGGGATCACTCAATTCGGATGAATTTTCATTGGATAATGCATCCTGTCCATCTTGAACAATGGGTTGCACCTGAGGCTGCAGGACCCCGGGGTCATTGAGTTCCTGGGTTGCCATTTGATCAATGGCCGGATCTCCTGCTGAATTGGAACGCGTAGTTAAAAAAACCAATCCGAGAACCACCACCAGAACGCCCATGAAAATGGCTATGGCCCTGTTCAGGAATAACCTGCGCTTCTGTAGAATCACTTTTCTCTCCTCTTCCCACAAAACCTCTTCCTCACTGGTTTTCAGAAAAACCATGGCCCTTTCAAATGCAGGATGATACTGTATTCCCCAGGCGGGTGTTGGTTTCTGTGTTTCTCTCCAGTTAATGGCAATCTGCAACTCCGGATGAACCCACAATTCGGATCTTCCCTGCTGGTATCGCGCTGACGCTTCTGACAGCTTCAGGTACATCTTGATGGATTCATCCTCTTCATCCACCCATTTTTTCAGCCTGTCCCATATCCGTATCAGGGATTCGTGAGCAAGATCAATGAGTGTTTCGGAACTCAATGAAAGGCTTGAATTCGGTGAAAGAAATGCCCTCCCGGGCTGTCTGAAAGTTTCAACAACATCGGTCAGGTCTTCCAGGCTGCAATGGGCAATCCGGGAAATATTTCCCAGGGAAGCTTTACGACTGAACCCATTGTATTGATCACTTTTTGATGTAATGGATTTAAACAGCCGCTCGCAAATCAGTTTCTGGTTATCATCCAGCTCGTCAAATGCCTCTTCAAGGTGATTGCTTAAAGCAGATTGCACCGTTCCAACAGCTTGGTAATCACTTATGGTAATGGGCTGTTCTCTCTCTCCCTGGCGGGCCCAGTGATCCCACGTACGCATCAAAGCATGTTGCATCTGAGGCAGTGGAGTTTCCACATCATCCATGTCATCGAGCAGATATTCCACAAATCCAGGTTCAAACCTTGCTCCGATTTGCTGAACAGGTCCAATGATCGAAGATGACAAAGCTTCGCGTGTCATCTGGGGCAAAAGGTATTTACTCCTGTTCATCAACTCGGTGAGTGATCTGAAAGCCGAACTGGCTTCGATGAAATCGGAACGTATGGAAAGCATCACATAGATGCCGGGACGCTCCTGTTTGGTTGCCTTAACCAGCAGATCCACAAAGCGCCTCACATTGGGATCCTTCCCGTTCTGTTTTGCCTCAGGTCCGAACCTGAAAAGTTCCTCGAACTGATCAACCACCAAAAAATAATTGTGGCTGCCCAATCCCTTTTCTATGATCAGCTCCCCCAGGTCCTGTGACCCGGAAATAAAAGACTGAACATCAGATTCTTTAAGTTTCTTCGGAAAGACCTGCTGGAAACCCCGGACCAGGCTCTCCACAGGTTTCGGTCCCGGATGAATAGAGACCGGTACCCACTCCTGTTTTTCGTCAGTGATAAGCGCCGGAATAATTCCCGACTGGATCAGGGATGTTTTGCCACTGGCAGAAGCGCCCACCAAAGCAACAAAACGATTGTCCTGCAATAAATCCAGTAACTCCGAAGTAACCCCTTCTCTTCCAAAGAAATATTTATCCTCGGCACTTGTAAAAGGTCTGATTCCCGGGAAAGGGTTTATTTTTTGTATCCCTGTTTCTATAAAAGAGGGTTTACCCATATATAAATTCGTTAACTACAACAAAATCCACCTTAAACCAATCTCTCTTAAGTTTGGTTCAAGAATGCACAAAAAACGTGCAATAAACTCCTGTCATCAAACAGCAGTTCAATGAATTCCTCTCTTTCAATCAGGTACGCTTCCTGCGTTCCTTCAGTCCCAAGATAACGAATTTGCTCCAGAATTTCAGGCTGGTATGCTGCAATTATCGCAATCCCGTTCGAAAGCGGAGAAATACCAACTGCCGATTCTGACCTGGCAAGTACCACATAATCCCCCGCCGACATTTGTTCCTCGGAGAACGGTTGTAGTAATGAAACCAGCTTGAACAGGCTGTTTATTCCTACGTTCTTAAACAACTTCCAGACAGACAGATTTATTGTGGTATTTACATACCATCTGGCTGAATCTTCATGATCCGGAAAGCTATTGTCTGGAAAATCCAGCCGCTCCGTAACCATGTTGTACTGTCCGGGATCATTTTTACGTAATAATTGCGCTGCGGTTTCACGAATTTTGGGATTTGGGTGAAATCCCTGTGCAATGATTTGCTGCTCATCGAAATAGCGTTCTACATTTCCCATTCGTTCAAGTACGCAGATGCGGATAAAATCTCCCATCTGCATTCCGTCACGGTTCAGGATTTTCTTGAGCAGCAAATCGACGGGAATAAGATCAACTCTGTCAAGCGATTGAAGTTTATCGATCTTTTCCCTGACCAATATATCAGTAAAATAGGAAATAAGTACTGTTTTTAATGGGTCAACCAGCAAGAGATCCAGCATCTCGATGGCTATTTCCCTGTCCTCTGTCTGCTTATCCAACAGGTTCATTCTGATCCGGTGTACAGACCTCCTGTCATAGATCATTGCCAGCAACTTTAGAATCAACTCATTCACATCCCATATTTCATGATCCACGGCCATATCCAGATACCCTCCGGGATTCTCCATCCGGATGGAAACCTTTGCCGCCAGGTTCCAGGCACCTGTCTGGACCAGCTTTAAGATGGCTGATTGAATGATTGACTGCTGAAGATGGTTTGCACGAAAATGATTTTCATACAGCCCAAGTACAACTGAATTGAATACCTCCCTGTGGTGATAATTCAGTTTTTCTAACAGTTGCTGTGTAGCCCTGACCCCTCCGATGGCTGATAGCACGGAAATAATTCGTTGCTGGAGCTTAATATCAGAACCGGGCTTATGGAAAGCAGATTCAAGCTCTTCCAGGACCACCTCTCCCTGTCTAACCAGAGCAGACCATCCCAGGGCATACAATTGAGGATGCTCAAGGCTATCAATAAGACTTGTTGTAACCCTTCTTGAATCCATTTGTCCGGCCGTCGAAATGGCCACACTTCTTACATCCAGATCCTTGTCCTTCAGCAGAGAAACTACTTCCGGCAGATAGGTCCGGTCACGCTCACGGGCCACATGGTAAAGTGCTGCAAACACTTCATTCTTTTCCCCCGAATGGAATGCTTCACCGACGGCAGGATCGACCTCCGGGGAATGATCCTTAAAACGGTCGAGCCGTTCCTTTATGAAAGCAGCCTGCAACCCTAGTTTGCTTCTTAACTTTCTCTGAATCAGTTTCCTGATCCTCTCTTTGATGTCTGGTTCATGTTCATGGGAAAGCATCTGGCTGAGGGTAAGCTGCGGCAATCCGGGGGATGAACCCAAAAGGTGGTCCCAAACACGAATACGCACTCCGGGATGCGCATGATCAAGCATGTTGATCAATTCCTTATCAGGGGTGTAATGAAAAAGAAATGGATTGAATTCTATGGCTTCCACCGGAAAGGCTGTTTTGTTAAGGTCAATTTTTGACAGCTCTGGCAATCCCCTGTCCTGTTGGTCTCTGATCCTGTCTGATTCAAGGGAGATCCGTAGAATTTTCCTGTAACTTCTGTACAGGGAAAGTCCCACAAAAAACCATGCCATTACAAGGATAATAAGGATGTATGTCACATGGATAATCTCAATGAAACTGAAAAGCACAAAACAGGCCAGAAACAACCCGATGGTGAAAACCCCGATCTGACTAAGCACACCTTCAATACCGGATTTCACGTTTTGCTTTTCCCTTGGATCCAGCGATTGGTAGATCACATTCATGGAGGGTTCCTGCATGGAGTCGTGCCAGGTGCCAAAAATGAACCTGGCAAGGTAAACAAGAATGAAGAAGGTTGGAAACATACCTGATCCGGCCTTGGTTCCATACAGGTCGCCGATGATTACTGCCGCCAGGGAGACCACCAACAGTAAGACGGGTGACATGAGCATGGTTACTCCAATGCCATGCCGCTTTTTAATCCAGCCGAAAAGGAATCTTCGCATCAACCACCCTGCAGCAATCATTGTTCCGAAGAAGAACCCAAGGAAGGAGACCAGGCCCACGCCCCCTGCATATTGATCCGAAACCGACCACAGGAAAGAATAATGCAGTACAACTGATACCGCTACCCCAAGCACCACAAAAGCCGATATCAGTCCGGTGAACCGGTGTGAAAACAGCCTGATGGGACCTGTGCTGCTTACCCTTTTGCGGGAATAACCCTGGTTCTTTCCCATACCAGCAAGGACATACAGTTGCGCTCCGGCAGCCAGGACAAGACTTCCCATTCCAAGGGTTAGCACATGGTTGAGATGAACTCCTGCCCGGGCCAGAAATGGGATGGCCACATATGCAAGCACCATTCCACCCACCAGGGCAACCTCGATAACTCCCGATAACTGCTTCCCTTTACTTGGAGATAAAAATCCCCGTACAGTGATCCAGAAGCCCAGCAGGGTGATCAGGAACAGGGGACCCATGAGGACAAACACAACAAAATCGAAGTAAGATTTCCGAAGAACAGTTGATCCGATCAGCATTGCTGCTGTAATGAATACCACTGCGGCCAGGTTCAGTATCCCAAAGGACTTTACTTCCAGCTGTTTGCTGAAATAACTGTAGATGCTGGCAATCAATATCCCGGTTCCACCTGAAACCATCATGGCCAGGGGGATTTTGTCGGCTCCGAATGATTCCAGGAACATGGCATTACCGGCCAGTTGAAGTGTACCGGCAAATACCCCGGTACAACCCGCCTGAACCAGCAGTGCCAGTATCATGGGCCTGTTGCCGGTATCAATCTGTAACCATTTGCCTATTCCCGTCTTCATATAGCAATCCTGTTCCAACCCGTTACTCCGGGAGGATGAGATGCTACAATTAAGGGATAAAATGAATACCTTTTGAAACAATTAATGAACAGCGTGCGAACATTCTAAAGAATGGATTGTACTTAGACCTGGATGATGGGAATGAATCTAATTTGTTTAATCATTTAATCATTTTTATTAAACAAATGTCAAACGAAAGTGTTATGGTTAATGATCAATTCCATTTAACGAAGTGAAAAAGCTGAATTCACAAACGGAACCATCTTCTGACACTTTCCAGAAAAGAAAGGAATACAACCTTCTATTACTGAAAGGCCTGAGATCCAGGCTTGAAGCGGTGATCCCCGGAGGTCCGGAGCTTGCCAGGAACAAACATACCGAAAGAGGCAAGTTACTGGTCAGGGACAGAATCAACCTGCTCCTGGATCCAAATACGCCCTTTCTAGAGCTGAGCCCGCTGGCTGCAACAGGCCAGTACGATGATCAGTTCCCGTCGGCCGGATTGGTCACCGGGATCGGACTGGTGCAAGGAAAAGAGGTGGTAATTGTGGCCAATGACGCCACCGTGAAAGGAGGCACTTATATCAAAGAGACCATCAAGAAGCACCTGCGTGCCCAGGAGATTGCCCTTCAGAATCACCTGGCCTGCATCTACCTGGTGGATTCGGGAGGGGTATTCCTTCCAAACCAGGCGGAAGTTTTCCCCGATAAAAATGATTTCGGAAGGATCTTTTATAATCAGGCCAGGCTTTCTGCCGAAGGCATCCCCCAGGTTTCTGTTGTCATGGGTTCCTGCACAGCCGGAGGAGCCTATGTACCTGCCATGAGTGACGAAACCATCATTGTAAGGGAGCAGGGAACCATCTTTTTGGGAGGGCCTCCATTGGTTAAGGCAGCAACCGGGGAAGAAGTGACCGCAGAAGAACTGGGTGGAGCAGCAGTCCATACGGCGATCTCGGGTGTGGCAGACCACCTTGCAGAGAATGACAGGGATGCCCTTCGTATATGCAGGGATATTTTCGAGACCATCCAGACCCCGCACCGGCAGCATCTGGACAAGGCAGATGTGAAAGATCCCCTCTATCCCATGGAGGAACTTTACGGAGTGATTCCCCAATCCCACAGGGAGGCATTTGATGTTCGGGAGATTATTGCCAGACTGGTGGACGGAAGCGAATTTTCCGAGTTTAAGAAGGAGTACGGAACAACACTGGTGACCGGTTTTGCCAGGATCATGGGTTTCCCGGTTGGCATCATCGGGAACAACGGGATCCTGTTCTCGGAATCATCTCTGAAAGGAACCCATTTTGTTGACCTGTGCGACCACAGGGGCATTCCCATTGTATTTCTTCAGAATATTTCCGGATTTATGATAGGAAAGCAATATGAGCATGGAGGAATTGCCAAAGACGGGGCAAAAATGGTCAGCGCCGTGGCCAATTCAAGGGTACCCAGGTTTACTGTGATCATCGGGGGATCGTTCGGCGCCGGTAATTACGCCATGTCTGGCAGGGCCTATGACCCCAGGCTTCTGTTTATGTGGCCCAATGCAAAAATCTCCGTCATGGGAGGCGAACAGGCTGCAGATGTGCTTTCTTCCATCAAAAAGGACCAGGCAGAGGCCAGTGGCAAAACCCTCAGCAAAAAAGAAATTGAAGAGATACGCAGGCCCATTCTGAAAAAATATGAAGAAGAGGGATCAGCCTTTTACAGCACATCCCGGCTCTGGGATGACGGCATCATTGATCCTGTTGATACAAGGCGGATCCTGGCCCTTTCCATTTCCATGTCACTCAACAAACCGTTTGAACAACCCCGTTCGGGGGTATACAGGATGTAAAATGAACAATTACAGTACCATACAGACCTCTTCGGCCGGACCAGTGGGTACCATTACCCTGAACCGCCCCCGGGTACATCATGCCCTGAATATGACAATGATCAGGGAACTCACCGATGCACTCCATGAACTGGGAGGAGATGATCAGATCCGCATTGTCCTGCTCAGGTCCACAGGAGCCAATTTCTCTGCCGGAGCCGATATCAACTGGATGCGTGAAGGAACGAATCAATCCCGGGAACAATTGAAACAGGAGAGTATGGAGCTTGCCGGGCTTTTCAGGCTTATCACTGAAATCCTCATCCCTTGTGTCTGCGCCGTGCAGGGAAAAGTGATCGGGGGAGCCAACGGCCTTGTAGCAGCATCAGACCTGGTCATCGCTGAAAACACTGCCCGTTTCTCTTTTTCAGAGGTGAAGCTCGGATTGATCCCTGCCACCATTGTTCCATTCGTCATTTGCAAAGCTGGCAGGAGCCGGACGGCTGCATGGATGCTCTCCGGTGAACCCTTCAGTTCAGGCGAGGCACTGGCAGGAGGACTGGTACATTATACCTGTGCAGAGGGAGAACTGGAGAAAAGAACAGGACAGGTCATCAGCCAGTTGCTGAAGGGCGGACCAGAGGCTATGAAAGGAATCAAGAAGATGCTGAGGGAATTTTCTGCCCATGGAGGAGCCCAAACCATCCAGGAAGAGACCGCTGAACTGATAGCAAAGACAAGGATTTCTCCCGAGGGCCAGGAGGGGATGAACGCATTTTTAGAAAAACGGAAACCCGACTGGAATGTCAAGCAAGAACCTACATAAGATCCTCATTGCCAACAGGGGGGAAATCGCCCTTCGGATCATCCGGGCGGTACATGCACTGGATAAAAGAGCCGTGGTGGTGCATTCGGAGTATGACCGGGACCTGCCCTTCGTAACGGAAGCAGACGAAGCATATTCGCTGGGCAGCGGCGGACTCTCGGAGACCTATCTGGACCAGGCGAAGATCATTGGGATTGCGCTGGAAACAAAGGCAGATGCCATCCACCCGGGATACGGATTTCTTGCAGAAAATGCATCATTTGCCACCGCCTGCCAGCAGAATGGCATCTGCTTTATAGGCCCTTCCGCGGATGCCATCGCCATGATGGGGAATAAAGCAAGCGCAAGGGAAAAGGCAAAAGCACTGGGCTTGCCGGTGCTGGAAGCGATCACCGGGGATCTCCCTGAGCTGATCGCCGGAAGAGATACCTTTCACTACCCGGTACTGATCAAACCATCGGCCGGTGGCGGCGGCAAAGGGATGCGGATTGTTCACAGTGCTGAAGCGTTTGAACAGCAAGCCGGGGAAGCTTCACGGGAGGCCACCAGCTATTTCGGATCAGGCGAAATCTATGTAGAGAGATTCCTGGCCGGACCGAGGCACATCGAGGTTCAGGTTATTGCCGACGAGCACGGACAGGCATGCCATCTGTTTGAGCGCGAGTGTTCCCTTCAGCGCCGGTACCAGAAAATCATCGAGGAGGCACCCTCTTCTTCCATCACACCTGAATTGCGGGAGCGGATTACAGCTTCTGCCCTGCTGCTTGTGGATGGAATGGGATATACCAATGCCGGAACGGTTGAATTTCTTATGGATGCAGATCACTCCTTCTACTTTCTTGAGATGAATACCAGGATTCAGGTGGAACACCCGGTTACCGAGATGGTAACCGGGATTGACCTGGTCAGGGAACAGATTACCATTGCGGAAGGGCATCCCCTCTCCTTTTCTCAGGAAAAATTGCATATCAGCGGTCATGCCATGGAGGCCAGGATCTATGCTGAAGATCCTCAAAAAGATTTTATGCCTTCTGCGGGAAGGATAGAACGCTTTCAATATCCGGCTGGTGGTGAAACCAGGATCGATACCGGCTTTGCGGGAGGTAACCTTGTGGAACCCCACTACGATCCCATGATCGCCAAACTGATCGTCCATGGCCCCAACAGGGAGGATGCCAGAAAAAAGCTGATCCGAAGTCTGAAGGAGCTGCATATTACCGGGCTGACAACCAACCGGGATTTCCTGGTCGCCCTGGTGCGATCCACTGCATTTGCTGAGAACAGATTTCATACCAGGTTTATTGACCTGGAAATAAAATCCATCCTCGCGGAACAAGTGCAAAGTCGCCTTGAAAAATCCCATGAACTGCTCCTTTCAGCAGCCACCCTCATTGCCCTGCAGTCCGGACCAATTGAAACTGGCCACCCGGATTCCACATGGCATTCCATCGGACACTGGCGCGTCCTTCCTGAAATTTCACTCCTGGAGGAAGACCGAACCTACCCGATCAGATATGAACTCCTGAAGGGGAGAAAAAGAATGAAAATCAGGGTTGAAAACCGTGACCATGACGTGTGTCTGGAAGAGAAAAACGGCGACAATTACCGGATCAGGATCAACCATCATGTGCTACATGTTTGGGGGGTTACTGACCGTTCCGAGGTGCTCCTTGATATTGACGGACACCTCTACAATTTCAGGAGGACCGACATTCTGGATGAAAGGTATATGGGCTCCGGCAATAAAGACCTGGGAACAATGAGCAACCTGATCCAGGCACCCCTGAATGGACGTGTCGTGCAAATCAACAGCCAGGAGGGATATGAGGTAAAGGACGGAGAGCCCCTCCTGGTCATTGAGTCCATGAAAATGGAAAATAAAATATGTTCACCCCGCCACGCGGTCATTAAAAAGATCCATGTTTCTGTAGGTGATCAGGTACATACAAATCAATTATTAGTTACTTTAGATTCTTATGGTACATCCATTGATCAATGAACAACACCAGCGGCTCAGGGAAGAGGTAAGGACATTTGCAGAGGCAGAGATACAACCGCTTGCTGCCTTCCTTGATGAAAAATCAGAATTCTCCACCGATCTCACCAACAAGATGTTTGATATGGGCCTGCTCCGCATCAACCTGCCGGAAAAATACGGCGGGATGGGGCTTGACACACTTTCCTATATCATTGCAGTGGAGGAGCTGGCCAGGGTGGACGGCTCCCAGGCAGCAACAGTTGCTGCCCATAATTCCCTGGGGATCGCTCCGATTTATAAATACGGAACGGAAGCGCAGCGCCAGCAATTTCTTCCCAGGCTCACAAGCGGAAAAAGACTATGGGCTTTCGGCCTTACTGAAGCCAATGCCGGCTCAGACTCAAACAACACAGAAACCTTGGCCACGCTTGATGATGGAAAATGGACCATCAACGGACAAAAGATCTATATAACCAATGTCTCCTCGTCCATGGCCGGAGGCATCACTGTACAAGCCGTCACCGATAACAATGGCGATGGAAGGAAAGAGCTTTCGGTGATCCTTGTGGACAGGGATACCCCGGGCTATTCCACCGAAACCATCACATCCAAAATGATGTGGCGGGGGGCTGATACGGGAAGGGTCAACTTCAACAATGTGGTGGTGCCTGAAGAGAACATCCTTGGGGAACGGGGACAGGGATCCAAGATCATGCTTGGTACCCTGGACGGGGGAAGGCTCTCCATTGCTGCCATGGGACTGGGACTTGCCCAGGGTGCATTCGAAATGGCTATGAAATATGCAGGGGAACGTATCCAGTTTGGAAGGCCCATCCGTAGTTTCCAGGCCAACTCTTTCAAGTTGGCTGACATGGCCACCAAGATCGAACTGGCCCGGAACCTGCTGTACAATGCATGCTGGTTGAAAGACCAGAAAAAACCCTTTGGAAAGGAGGCTGCCATGGCCAAGCTCTATACCTCTGAAATTGCACGGGAGGTGGTCAATGAAGCCCTGCAAATTCATGGTGCCCACGGCCTCATGAAAGGGAATGACATTGAACGTTTCTACCGTGATCAGCGTATCCTGGAGATCGGAGAGGGCACCTCTGAGATTCTCCGCATGGTGATAGCCCGCCACCTGGGAATCAGATAAAAACCACCCCATATGGAAAGCCTGGAAAACAGAAAAAAAGACCACATCGAACTGGCACTGAAATCCCAGACCACTCCACCTCAAATGGATTCCAGGTTCCATTACGAACCCATGCTCAATCCACATCCGGCAGGTGGATTGCAAGCCTTTACCATTCTGGGAAAAGAGCACCGGGTCCCCATGTGGGTAAGCAGCATGACCGGCGGAACCAAACTGGCCGGAACCATCAACCGGAACCTGGCCAGGGCATGCCATGAATTCGGTATGGGTATGGGTCTGGGTTCGTGCCGCATCATCATGGATGATCCCACCTATTTTGAGGATTTCAACATGCGACCCATCATCGGTGATTCGCTCCCCCTCTGGGCCAACCTGGGTATCGCGCAGATTGAAGAACTGCTGGAAAGGAACAAAGTGGACAAGGCCATCGGATTGGTAGACCGGCTGAAGGCCGACGGACTGATCGTCCACGTAAATCCCATGCAGGAGTGGTTTCAGCCCGAAGGTGATATCCTGAAAAAGCCCCCTTTGGAAACCATCAAACGCTTCCTGGACCGCTTTTCCATGCCTGTGATAGTCAAGGAGGTCGGACAGGGTATGGGCCCTGAAAGTCTGCGGGCCCTTCTGCAACTGCCGCTGCAGGCCATTGAATTTGCAGCCTTCGGCGGTACCAACTTTTCAAAGGTTGAACTGCTCAGGGACGAGCAGGCAGGCCGGGCCCTCTTTGAGCCCCTTTCTCATGTTGGTGAGGATGCAGTGCAGATGGTAGATCATGTGAACCGGATTGTTGCAGAGGAGTCAACTGTCTGCAAGGAACTGATCATTTCAGGAGGTGTGAAGAACTTCCTGGATGGCTATTACCTGGTGCAAAAATCCTCACTTCCTGCCGTATATGGAATGGCCTCGGCATTCCTGGAACATGCCAGGGGAAGCTACGACCAACTCAGAGTGTTTGTTCAAGCACAGGTGAGGGGTCTGGAGATGGCCTATGCATACCTATCCATCAGAGAATAAAATGACAACTACGCACATCGTCAGTGGTTTCTCTAAAATGTCGCGGACCGGGAAACTGAAATGGCTGAAAGACCAGGCCAGTCTTTCAGAACAGGCCCTGCAGGTGATCCATGCACACCTTCACCCGGATCCCCCGGTACAGGAAATTTACGATGATATCAGTGAGAACACCATTTCCAACTTTATTCTTCCGCTGGGGATTGCTCCCAACTTCCTGATCAATGGTGACCTGATGTCCATCCCTATGGTCACCGAAGAAAGCTCGGTGGTGGCTGCGGCCTCCCATGCAGCCAAGTTCTGGGCCATGAACGGCGGGTTTCATTGTGAGGTTAAAAATGTGCTGAAAACGGGGCAGGTACATTTTTCCTGGTCAGGCAGTAAACAGGAACTTTTCAGCATATTTGAAAAAGGAAAGAAATCACTCCTGCAATCGGTATCGCCGTTGACCGTCAATATGGAAAAACGCGGCGGCGGAATCGAATCCATGGAGATCCGAAAGACCGGCGAATTGCTGCCGGAGTGTTACCAGCTTTTTGTGACCTTTCGCACCGCCAATGCCATGGGAGCCAACTTCATCAATTCAGTGCTGGAGACCCTCGCCTCGAAGTTCGTGAACCTGATGAAACCATCCGGTGGAAAAACCGAAATCATCATGGCGATCCTCTCCAACTACACACCGGAATGCCTTGTCTCCTGCAGGGTGGAAGCTGATCAGGGTGCCATGGAACAGCTCTCCAACGGAATGACAGGAGCAGCATTTGCCGCGAAATTTTCCCGGGCAGTGGAAATTGCAATCCAGGACCCCTACAGGGCCGTTACCCATAACAAGGGAATTTTTAACGGGATGGATGCAGTGATCGTAGCCACCGGAAACGATTACAGGGCAGTGGAGGCCTGTGGACATGCCTATGCATCCAGGGAAGGAAGGTACAGCAGCCTCTCAAGCGCCACCTGCTCCGGCGGCCGGTTCTCTCTTACCCTGGAAGTCCCCCTTTCTTTGGGAACCGTAGGTGGCCTTACGGTGACACACCCAATGGCCGCTGCATCCCTGGAAATTCTTGGGACCCCCTCTTCCGAAAAGCTGATGCAAATCGTAGCGGCAGCCGGACTGGCCAGCAATTTCAGTGCAGTGAGATCACTGATCACTACCGGAATTCAGAAAGGCCATATGAAAATGCACCTGGGCAATATCCTCAGGCAGCTGAATGCAAGCCCTGAGGAGATCGACCTGGTTAGAGAACATTTCAAACAAAGGACCGTTTCACATGCTGACATATCAGCATTCATCGAATCGATCCGGAACAAACCCAACCATCCATGAATTCATTCCATGCACACGGCAAGCTTCTGCTCAGTTCAGAATACATGGTCATGCATGGAGCCACTGCCCTGGCCATACCGCTGAATCTGGGCCAGACCCTGGACCTGATCCCCAGAGACAGGACCAGCTCTTTTCTCTGGAATGCCACAACTCCGGAAGGGCTCTGGTTTTCGGCCCGGATCAGCCCGGCCAGTTTATCGATCCTGGATACCACCGACCCTGAGATGGCCGGTCAGTTGGTCCATCTGCTCAGGGCATGCATCTCACTCCAGCCCGAATTCCAGGAGCAAATGTTTCGCTATGATGTAATCACAACCCTTGATTTCTCCCCCGATTACGGATTCGGAAGCAGTTCCACGCTCATTGCCCTGATGGCTGACTGGGCCGAGGTGAATCCGCTGGATCTCCATTTTGAGGTTTCCGACGGTTCGGGATACGATGTGGCCTGCGCCCTGGCAGAGGGCCCCATTCTCTATACCTTGCGCAATGGTTCACCCCGATACCAGCCAGCACCGTTCAACCCGGCTTTCAGGGACCAGATTTATTTTGCCTGGCTGGGTCATAAGCAGTCCACCGCTTCGCACCTGAAAGAGATTTCAGGAACCATCCGTCCTGATTATGAAACCATTCAGACATTCAGTCAGTTCTCACAGGAAATGCTCCATGCAGACACCCTGGATAAATTCAGGGAGATTATGGAAAAGCATGAAGCTGCTCTTTCGGGGATCCTGGGAGTGGAAAGGGTGGCCTCCCGGTTTGAAGGACTCCCCGGAAGCGTCAAATCCCTGGGCGCATGGGGCGGCGATTTTGTAATGATCGCCACCGATGCGGACCGGGAAATGGTGATGGAATACCTGGATAAAAAAGATATTAAAACAGTCTACGCTTACAATGAGCTTGTCTATGAAGGAGGTTGATCACAGTCAGGCCGCCGGGGTGGTGGAATGGTCCTGCCCATCCAACATTGCCATTGTGAAATACTGGGGGAAACGACCGGTTCAGATCCCCATGAA
Organism: uncultured Bacteroides sp.; assembly: GCA_964453785.1. Lineage (GTDB taxonomy): Bacteria > Bacteroidota > Bacteroidia > Bacteroidales. The sequence goes on along the minus strand of CAYVRK010000018.1, from coordinate 68,411 downwards.
CCCCTCCCTGAGCTTGACCCTTCAAAAGGCCCTGACCACCACCCGGGTAGAGTACACACATGATTCAAAGATCAATCAACCTGAAATCAGGTTCAGATTTGAGGGTAAGGAAGCTCCGGCCTTCGAACAAAGAATCACCACATTCCTCAGCAACCTCACATTCCGGTTGCCGATGCTGGCGCATACCAACCTGGTGATCCATTCATCCAACACCTTTCCACACTCTTCAGGCATTGCTTCAAGCGCCTCCGCTTTCGGGGCGCTGGCCATGTGCCTGGTGAATATGGAAGAATTCCTAAACGGGCCCGTTGAAAAAACTGAATTTTTAAAAAAGGCATCAACCATTGCCAGGCTGGGTTCTGGCAGTGCCTCCCGTTCCATTTATCCCGGTTTTGCACTCTGGGGAGCATCCGAAGACTGGCCCGGATCAAGCAATGAATATGCCATTCTGGTCTCCGGGTTTAACGAGACCTTCAAGGGGATCAGGGATTCCATCCTCATCGTGGAATCGGATCAAAAAAGGATTTCCAGCAGCAAGGGGCACAAAAGTATGGAAACCAACCCGTATGCCACGGTCCGTTTCCAGCAGGCACGAACCAACCTCGCGGTATTAGGACGGGTCCTTACGCAAGGGGACTGGAAGGGTTTTATCGATCTGATGGAAGAAGAGGCCCTGAGCCTGCATGCCATGATGCTCACCGGGAAACCCGGTTATCTTCTGATGCTGCCAGGAACCATCTCTATTCTGAACAGGGTGCGCCGGTTCAGGGAGGATACGGGGGCCAGGGTCGGATTCACACTGGATGCCGGGGCCAATGTGCACCTGCTCTATTCGGCAGATGATGAGCCGGCGGTGAGGGAATTTATCGAAATGGAATTACTACCATATTGTGAAAACAAGCAGGTTCTCCATGACAGGATGGGAGAGGGCCCGGTCAACCTTACATCATGAGCAGCCCGGTCACATACCCTTCCAAGATCATGCTCGTGGGAGAGTACGGAGTGGTCCTGGGCGGCAGTGCACTGACCATCCCCTTCAACCGGTTCAGCGCCACGGTTCGAAACATGGATAAGATTCCTGATGGAAAACATGAAGAGGCTGAGCGCTCGAAAAAATACCTGGGTGACCTGTACAAATACATTGCATCCCTTTCCCCCGATTCATTCCACGCCCGGCCCGATATGGAGCTTTTCGGCAAAGAACTTGATACATACTGGTTCGACATGGACATCCCCACCGGGTATGGTCTTGGAAGCTCCGGTGCTGTCAGCGCGGCGGTCTACGACCTTTTCTTTCCCGATGCCAGGAACATCTCGCTGAACAGTCAGAAGGAGGACCTTTCATCCATCGAATCCTTTTTTCATGGCAAAAGTTCCGGGGTAGATGCCCTTACCTGTCACGCCAGGACAGCCCTTCGTTTCTCGGATGACGGTTCCATTCAAAAGGTTGATTTCCAGCCCACCCAAATCACAGGCGACTACAGGTTTTTCCTGCTCGATTCGGGCGTACGCTTCGACACCGGTCCGCTCGTGGCATATTTCCTTGAGCGGATGAAAGACAACGGTTTTGCTTCTTCCATCAGAAACGAATACATGATCATCAACCAGAAATTGATCGAATCCTTACTGGGAATACGCGGGGCCGATCCCGCCCTTCTGGTCAGAGCCCTGTCCGATTACCAGTTTACCAACTTCCGTAAAATGATACCGGAAGAGGCCGTCGATCTCTGGATTGAGGGCCAGGTCTCCAATGAATACTATCTGAAGCTCAACGGATCGGGGGGCGGTTTCATGCTGGGAATCACCCATGAGAGTATGATGGAGTCGCTTGGGGAAAGATGGAGGGAACAGGTCATCTGGATCGATTGATGTGTAAAAACCCCGTCCGCAGATGCGAACGGGGTGGGAACCTTCCGGAAACAGCCGGTCCTATATTTGAGCAACCCTAGTTAAATACAATCTCCAGGTTGGCGATCTCCATGGGATTGAAAGGGGCGAGTAGTGCAATGTTGTCCACCAGCGGCAGGAAGCGGTCCGAGGGGGCATCACCACCCTGAATAAAACCACCTTTGTCAAAATAACCGGGCGCTTCGGTATTGGCCAGCCATGCTTCCAGAAGCGCTTCGCTGGAATTGGGCCATACGGTCATCACTTCGTTAAAAAGCACGTTGTGGATTGAATTCCTTTCCAGCAATACGGCCCGGTCGTCAGAATCCAAACTGCTCAGGGGAAGTCCCAGTTCAACCACTGCGATATCCTGTTCAACGGATCCGGAAGCCACAAAGGCCCAGTTGTACCCCACCTTTTCGCTAAGGAACTTGGCATTGGGATGGCTGGAGTTTCCAAATACATCCACCCGATCTCCTTTTTTACCCACAAACATTTTCATTCCGTCCATGGCAAATGGAGCAAGCAATGGTTCTACCTCGGGAAGACCGGAGATGGAAACGATCATGTAGCGGTCATAACCCCGGTCGCCGGCACCACTGTAGTCGATCCTGTACATGGCTTCGGTCCACCTGTTGTCATTGGAGCGGTCCAGGTTGTAAGGCTTAATAATGGTAATTCCTTTTTATTCAACAGGTGTGATGCCCGGCATCAGGGATTGACCGGTTACAAAACAGGCCATTACAAACCATTCGTACCGGATAATGATGTAACTTTGATGGGATATAGTTTCTGAATCCAGTGCATCTTCATGAAAATGGTTGGACATATTGGTACGTTCCTCATGGCATTGTTCATGTACCAATGTCTGCTGGCTGAAGATCCCGTCCGGGGTTATCTGGCATCTCCCGGTTTTATAAACCAGCCGGTGAAAAGCACTTTCTTCTTCTCCGGTAACTGGAGGAACGGCGTTCAGTTCTATGATTACAACCCTTCCGACAACAGGGGCCTTTATACCGTACATCCTTCAGACGCACGTCATCTTGGCTGGTCCGAGAATGTGAGCTTCCGGAATTTTGCTGTGCAAACCATGGTAGAAGCCGGAGTGAATGTAATCAACATGTCTTACTGGGGATTGCCGGGCAGTGACAACTGGGCTAACTGGTCACCCATGCAAACCTCTACTGCTTCGCATGACCAGCTGTTTGATGCGGCATTGGGAAAAGAGATCCTTATTGCACCCTATATAGAATCCTTTGCCAAAACCGACCATTTTGATGGCTTTTCCTTTGCGGATGATTTTCCAGGATCGGCTTCAAATCCGGCTCCGCTATTGGTAACAATGATTGAAGACCTGGTGAACCGGTACCTGGTTGGTCCGGCCAATGCCCAATGGCCCTCAAAATGGGCACAGGTTTACGATAAGAATGGCACCGAGCGATACCTAATCTCCATCATCCATGTGGCTTCAAACCAGTCCCCGGTTACCGATCAGGTATTTGCTGAAGGTTTTGACCTGGTAGCGGGAGCTGTTTTCGAGAGTACCGGCATTCATGTTGGTTTTGCATTGGATATTTTGCCCCCGGACAGTTATGCTCCCGGTCTTTTCAAAGCCACTCCTGCATCAACCGGGCCCTGGCTTTCACAGCAAAATTCGGTCCTTGCCATACAGTGTTTCATCCCCGAAATTTGGAAAGGAATAAGTGATGAAAACCTCCTGATCGCCTGGAAAAGAGAGTATCAAACTGCCTGGATAAACACAGGGATTCCGTTTATTCACGATCTCTCGTCAGGTTACGATGCACATGTTGTCTTTCCCACATCACCGGTCTATGGCAACAACCAGTTGTGGCTTGATCTGCAAACCCAGGCCATCAATGATTTTGGGAGCCAGGCATTCACATTTAATGCCTGGAATGGTTATACAGAGGGTTTGGCAGGTGTACCTACGTTGCAATATGGTGATCAGATATACAACTGGATATCTGAGCTTTTTTACATCCCGGAGGACAGCACTGGCTTAAACCATGACCCGGTATGGTTCAAAAAAGCTACTGAGGTTTTTCCAAATCCTGTAACAGGCATGGCTACCCTCAGATTGTTGAATCAAGGGGAACCGCTTCTCTCCTTTAAGTTGGTCAACATGCATGGCAAAGTGATAGAAACCTGGGAAGCCACACCAGGCAACGGTCCGATATACTCGGTGGAAATCAACATGATTGATTTACCTGCCGGATCCTATTACTTCATTGCTCATACCGACAAAACCACCTGTTTTGAAAAGATCCTCAGGGTGGAATAGTCACATCAACTCCGTAGCAATTTGATTGGGCGGTGTCCTCATAATTCGTATTTTCGGGCAAAATACATGCAGATGCGGCAATTGCATTTAAAGGTGCTTACCTTCCTGATCTGGCCAACCATGGTGGCCACCTCAGTAATCATTACGCCGGTTTTCCTTCTGGTGTGGATTTGTACCTTCTGGTGGGACAAAAGAAGGGTTGTCACACATTTCATGGGCACCTTCTGGGCCTGGCACTACCAGTCGCTTGTCCCTCAATGGAAACTGAGCCTGGAAGGCAGGGAAAAGATTCCCTGGAACCGAACCGTGGTCCTGGTGTCTAACCACCGGTCTCAGGTGGACATCCTGGCCCTGTATAAGCTTCGAAGACCCTTCAAATGGACCTCCAAAGCCGAAAACTTCAAACTCCCCTTTGTGGGCATGGTCCTTTCACTGACCAATTCCATCAAGATCCGCCGGGGATCCATCCGCTCAGGTTCAGCGTTTATATCACAGGCAGAAGCCGCATTAAAGAAAGGATCCTCCATCCTGCTGTTTCCCGAAGGGACCCGGGCCAAAACGAACACCATGCGGCCCTTTAAGGAAGGCGCTTTCCTGCTGGCCAAAAGAACCGGCAGCCCCATCATACCCATCGTTATTACCGGCTCTGAAAATACCTTCCCGCTGGGGTCATTGGTGTTGATCGGGAATGCAAGAATCCGTATCAGGGTGCTGGATGAAATTCCCGCCGAAACAGTGACAGGAATGGAGGTAAAAGCCCTCATGGAGCTGGTGCGAAAGCGCATGGAGGAAGAGCTTAAACAGCTTGAAATGTTGTAACATGGAAATTCCCAGAAAGATCCTCCGGCGGATGGGATTCCTTCGTGACCAGGAAGGAATCATGAACCGGTATTTGTCCGAAAAGGGCAACTGGGATGAACACCTGGATAATACCAAAGATTTTATTGCACAATCCTTTACAAAACAGGAGATTGAGTCGGTAGCCATTCTGGGTAGCGGATGGCTGCTGGATGTACCCATTGAAAAACTTATCACCCGGTTCAAACACATCTACCTGGTGGATATACGGCATCCCAGGCAGATCAGAAGAAAATTTGCAGCCTTTGATCATGTGGAACTGGTGGAGGCCGACCTGACCGGGGGAGCCATCGAACAGGTATGGGAGATCAGCAGAAAAAGTGATGGGCGAAGGGCAAAGGACCTTCCGGACATGCTTCATCTGAAACCACCCCTGACGGGAATCAGTTCTGATGCGTTTGTTTCCGTCAACCTGCTGAATCAACTGGATATTATCCTGACTGACTTTCTCCGTGTGCGGGGCTGGTTCAGGGATGAATCGCCTGATGCCTTCCGCTCCCTGCTTCAGTCATTCCATCTGGAATGGATCTTGCAAAGGCCTGGTTGCCTGGTGTCAGACATCTCAGAGCTTTGTACAGGCAAAGACGGAATTGAATCAACCACTCCCCTGCTCTATACCAGTTTGCCGGAAGGATTTCGTTTCCGCCGATGGAACTGGGTATTCGATACCCGGGGGACCTACCGGCACGGATTCCAAACCCGAATGGAGGTCAATGCCGTTGAGTGGGCCTGAATCTCCCTGTTTTCAACTGCTTTTTAAGATTTCTGTGTTGAAAACTGCATCATTGCGGGGCCGTACTTTTGGTTATATTTGTCACGTCCAAAAGGCACTACAGAGAGATTGATATGACGGCGAATTATTCAGAAGAAACCATCCGGACGCTAGACTGGAAAGAGCACATCAGGAAACGTCCGGGAATGTATATCGGAAAGCTGGGTGACGGCTCCTCCCCCGACGATGGTATCTACGTCCTGCTGAAGGAGGTGATCGATAACTCCGTCGACGAATATGCCATGGGATTCGGGAAGACCATTGACGTGACCATTAACGAACACAGGGTGACCATCCGCGACTTCGGCCGGGGTGTTCCGCTGGGTAAAGTGGTGGATGTGGCCTCAAAAATGAATACCGGGGCAAAATATGACTCGAAGGTCTTTAAAAAAACAGTAGGGCTGAACGGGGTGGGGATCAAAGCTGTGAATGCACTATCCTCCAGTTTCACCATCAACTCCTACAGGGAAGGAAAATTGAAGAGTGCGGAATTCAGCGAGGGAGAGATCATTAAAAACTATCCCCTCAAAAACTCAACGGAGAAGAACGGGACCATGATTACCTTTGAACCTGATCATACCATGTTCGGGAAATTCAATTTCATCGATGAATACATCGAAGCCATGCTTCGGAATTATACTTATCTCAATACCGGGCTGACCATCGTTTACAACGAACAAAAATTTATTTCAAAAAACGGTTTGCACGACCTGTTGGAAGAAAACATGAGCGGGGAAGGTCTTTATCCCATCATCCATCTGAAAAACGGTGATATTGAAGTGGCCATTACCCATGGCAACCAATATGGCGAGGAATATTTCAGCTTTGTAAACGGACAGCACACCACCCAGGGAGGGACCCACCAGGTAGCCTTCAAGGAAGCGCTTGTAAAAACCATCAGGGATTTCTACAAAAAGGATTTCGATGCTTCTGATATCCGTTCCTCCATCATTGCTGCCATCAGCATCAAAGTGGAAGAGCCTGTCTTTGAATCTCAGACCAAAACCAAACTGGGATCCAGGGACATTGGACCCGCCGGGCCTTCGGTGAGAAATTTTATTATGAATTTTCTCACCTCCAAAATGGATGATTACCTGCATAAACACGGAGAAACCGCACACATCCTCCTGAAGAAGATCCAGGAATCGGAAAAGGAGCGAAAGGCCATTTCAGGGATCCAGAAACTGGCCAGGGAGAGGGCCAAAAAGTCCAACCTGCACAACAAAAAACTGCGCGACTGCAGGGTACACTACAGCGGGAAAGATGATCGGAAAAATGAGTCCACCCTTTTTATTACTGAGGGCGATTCTGCTTCAGGGTCCATTACCAAATCGAGGGATGTGAATACCCAGGCCGTGTTCAGCCTCCGGGGCAAACCCCTCAACTCCTTCGGACTCACCAAGAAGGTGGTTTATGAAAATGAGGAGTTCAACCTGTTGCAGGCAGCCCTTGATATTGAGGACGGGCTGGATACATTGAGGTATAAGAACGTGGTCATTGCTACAGACGCCGATGTGGACGGCATGCACATCCGCTTACTCCTGCTAACCTTCTTCCTTCAGTTCTTTCCAAACCTGGTACGCAACGGTCACCTTTTTATATTGCAGACACCCCTTTTCAGGGTGAGAAATAAGAAAGAGACCATTTACTGCTATTCGGATAAGGAAAGATCCGATGCCATGGAGAAACTGGGAAAGAATCCGGAGATTACACGGTTCAAGGGGCTGGGGGAGATCTCCCCGGACGAGTTCAAACATTTCATTGGTCCGGACATCAGGTTGCAGCCCGTTCGCATGAAAAAGGATGATGACATCAAAGAGATCCTTGGCTTCTATATGGGCAAAAACACCCCCGAACGCCAGGACTTCATTATACAGAGGCTACGCGTGGAAGAAGATCCTGTGGAGGTAGCCTGATCCCGTAGAACATGATATCAGAATGACAGCATTTGACGATACTTCAATGGTGGGACAACCCGGGGAGGGACATTCCGGGGACGAGGTTAAAATAACGCACCTCAGCGGGATGTATGAGGATTATTTTATCGATTATGCATCCTATGTGATCCTTGAACGTGCCGTTCCCCATATCATCGATGGATTAAAACCGGTCCAGCGACGCATCCTGCATGCCATGAAACGCATGGATGACGGCCGGTTCAACAAAGTGGCCAATATCATCGGAAGTACCATGCAGTACCATCCCCACGGAGATGCTTCCATCGGGGATGCGCTTGTGCAGTTGGGACAGAAAGAGCTTGTTGTGGATACCCAGGGAAACTGGGGAAACATCTTTACAGGTGACGGCGCAGCAGCATCCCGTTACATTGAATCACGTCTCTCAGGTTTTGCCAACGATGTGATGTTTAATGCCAAGACCACCGAATGGAAGCTTTCCTACGACGGACGCAACAAGGAACCGGTTACCCTTCCTGTAAAATTCCCACTTCTCCTTGCCCTGGGAGCCGAAGGCATTGCTGTGGGGCTTTCATCCAAGATCCTGCCCCACAATTTCAATGAACTGATTGATGCCTCAGTCCAATACCTGCAGGGAAAGGAATTTGAACTCTTCCCCGATTTTCCCACCGGTGGCCTGGCCGAGGTAAGCCGGTACAATGACGGACTGCGTGGAGGAGCCATCCGGGTCAGGGCAAGAATCGAGAAGATGGATAACAAGACACTGGTGATCAAAGATCTTCCCTTTGGCAAAACAACCTCCACCTTGATTGAATCCATCATCAAAGCTACGGAGAAGGGGATGATCAAGATCAGGCGTATCGATGACAACACGGCCGAAAATGTGGAGATCCTCGTTCACCTGGGTTCCAATGTATCTTCTGACAAAACCATCGATGCGCTCTACGCTTTCACCGATTGTGAGATATCAATCTCGCCGAACTGCTGTGTGATTGATGACGATAAACCACGTTTTACAGGGGTGAGCGAGATCCTGAAGGTGAATGCCGATCACACCAAGGATCTGCTCAAACAGGAACTGGAGATCAGGCTCAATGAGCTGAACGAGGACTGGCATCTGTCATCACTGGAGAAGATCTTCATTGAAAACCGCATCTACCGCGATATTGAAGAGTGCGAAACCTGGGAGAGCGTGATCGAGACCATTGATCAAGGTCTGGATCCTTTCAAGAAGTTGCTTCTCCGGGAAGTGACCCGGGATGACATTATCAAACTGACCGAGATCAAGATCAAGCGTATCTCCAAATACGATAAGAAGCGGGCCGACGAGTACATCAGGTCCCTGGAGGAGGAGATGGAAGAGGTAAAAAACCATCTGGCCAATCTGGTCGCTTACACCATTGACTATTTCAAGCAGATCAAAAAGAAATTCGGTAAAGGGAGAGACAGGAAGACCGAGCTCCGGAACTTTGCCAGTATTGAAGCCACCAAGGTGATTGTTGCCAACCAGAAACTCTACATGAATGCCAAAGATGGTTTCATTGGTACGGGGCTCAGGAAGGATGAGTATATATGCGACTGTTCTGACATCGACGACATTATCGTCTTCCTGAAGGATGGAACCTATACGATCATCAGGGCAGCCGAAAAGCAGTTTGTGGGGAAGGACATCATTCATGCTGCTGTATTCAAGAAGAACGACAACAGGACCATCTATAATGTGGTTTATTTCGACGGAAATTCAGGAAATGTGATGATGAAGAGGGCTCCTGTAACGGGCATCACCAGGGACAAATTGTACAATATAGGGAAGGAACACCCGCATACTAAGATCCTCTACTTCAGTGCCAATCCAAACGGGGAAGCAGAAGTGATCAAAGTATTCCTCCGGCCCAGACCCAGGCTGAAAAATCCCATTTTTGAATACGATTTTTCCGAGCTGGCTATCAAGGGCCGCGGAGCCATGGGGAACATCCTGACCAAATTCTCGGTCCAGAAAATCATCATGAAAGAGAGGGGTGTTTCCACCCTGGGCGGAAGAAAGGTCTGGTTCGATGAGGATGTCCAGCGCCTGAATGTGGATGCCAGGGGGATCCTTCTGGGTGAATTCTCAGGGGAGGACAAAATCCTGGTGATCACAAAATCAGGAACTTTCAGGACCACCAATTTTGATCTGAGCAATCACTTTGAAGACGATATTCTGATCATTGAAAAATTCCGCGAAGGAAAGATCTGGTCAGCAGCTTATTTCGATGCCGAACAGAATTACTACTACCTGAAACGGTTCCACCTGGAGCCTGCAACCAAATCAATCCGCTTCATCGGAGACCATCCCGAATCCCGGCTGATCCGCATTACCGAAGTGGAATACCCCCGCCTTGAACTGAAATTTGGGGGAAAAAACCGGGACCGCCATCCTGAGATCATCGAGGTGGCTGAGTTTATCGGTGTAAAGAGCTACAAAGCCAGGGGAAAGCGGCTCTCCAATTATGAGGTAAAGGTCGTACAGGAGTTGGAACCTCTGGAAGTGCCCGGCACTCAGTCCTCAGTGCCCGGTGAAGTGCCTGGTACTCAGCCCTCAGTGCCCGGTCCACAGTCCATTGTACGAAGTGCGAAGAAAGAGACTAAGGAGAAAAAGGATCCTTCCAAAGAAAAGGTGAAAAAACCGGCAGAAAAGAAAAAACCGGCAGAAAAGGAGGAACCCGCTGAAAAGGAGGAACCGCCAAAGGAAAAACCGGCAAAGGAAGCCGGGAAAACTATGGCCGCCCCTAAGGAGACTCCAAAGAAAGAGGCTGTAAAAAAGAAGGCTCCCATCGCCAAACAGGTCCCCGATGATGTCCCTCTTGAGGTAGTGAATCCCAAAGAGGAGCAGAAAAAAGACGACAACGACGATAAAATAGAACCAAACGGCCAGTTCTCCCTGGAGTGGTAAAATGCACAAAAGAATTTTCCTTATCGGCTTTATGGGCTCCGGAAAATCAACCCTAGGTGCAAGGTTGGCCCGAAAGATCGGGTATGAATTTCTGGACATGGACCAACTGATCGAGGAGACCGCCGGAATGACCATCCCCGGAATTTTCAGCGAGCACGGTGAGTCCGTATTCAGGAAATGGGAGAACGATATCCTTCTTGAATTATGCCAGCGTGATAATGTGGTCATATCCACAGGAGGAGGAGCTCCCTGCCACGGAGATATGATGACGGTGATGAATGATCATGGGACCACAGTTTACATCAAACTCTCTCCGTCAGCACTGAAGGAGCGCCTTATACATTCAAGAACCGAAAGACCCCTGATCCGGGGAAAAACTGATTCTCAATTGCTGGAGTTTATTACCGGATTGCTGTATCAAAGGGAATTCTTTTATAATCAGGCCTCAGTAACCATTGAGGGAACAAACCTGGATATGGAGAAACTGGTGAATTGTTTGAAAGATATTTGATACCTTTATAACATGAACCACTATCTCCGGCTTCTGTTTGTCAGCTTTGTTCTGCTCCTTCTCATGGGGCTGAATGAAAGTCAATCGGTAGATTGTGGTTCTTCCCTGCCTGTAGCAGAGAACCTTTCACAACAGGTAGTTCATGCAGGAATCCTGCCTGCCCAAGAGTGTATCTCATCTGAACCGGTCTTGCCTGCAGTGAATTGTCTTCAAGTGTTGCAGTACCAGGTAAACGGGAAACAGAGGGAATCCACCCATTCACTCTCAGTCCGGACCAGGATCATCTGTTGCACCGGTGAGTTCATGGAGCACCGGCCCGACATTGCATGGAAAACAGGACAATTCCTTCATTTTCAGACTACCAAGGGCGATCCGTCCCAGTCCTGACATTTCACTTTCAACCCTTTATTGCCTCAGCATCACTGCAGGGGATATCATTTTCATTTTACAAAAAATTTTCATGATGAAAACCATAAAATATATCATTTTCAGTTTGGTCATCATCTCAATGACCATGGGTGGCTTCTCACTCACCATGGGCCAGGACAAGGTTCAATTTTCCGAAACGTTTAAAAGCAGCGAATTCATGGCTTATCTAAACGATGGAGACTCTTTTTTCGATCTGATCGATTTGAGTCAGATTCGTCCCGAAGATGCCCGGTTGGGGATCTGCACCGACTCAGATGCAGAAATACTCTGGAATTATCTCCATAGCACAACCTTTCAAAAAAAGATTCCGGAAAATCTCAGCTTTGCCTGGGGATGGAAGAGCGAGGAGGGAATGCGAACCCTCTATGCGCTCAGGGAATCGAAAAAGCAGAATGCCCCCGGGAAGAAGGATATTCAATCCGTTAGCTTGAAACAAAACGACCAGACAGGGAGCTACGATGTGCTGATTACTTTCTCTGAGGATGGGGCAAAAAGCTGGGCTGCCATGACCAGGGACAATGTAAACAGAAACATCGCCATTTTGGTAGAAGGGAAGGTGGTAACAGCTCCCAGAGTGATGCAGGAGATCAAAATGGGCAAATGCCTGATTTCCGGAAATATTGATAAAAAAGAGGCGTCAGAAATAAAAGTGATTCTGGAAGGCCAGTAATCGTACTTGGATCATGGAGGGCATCCCGGAGGGGTGCCCTTCTTAAAACAATCCGGAAAGGAGCTGTTCGTTTTCCAGGCCCGCAATATAATCGGTGACCCTGATGCCCGAAAGGCGCAGGCGGATGGTTTCCGGATCGTGGATGGTGCCTACCAGTACATCCTCAAGAGCACGGATGTCTTTGGCACCAAGGAAATCACCTTCGAAGCTCACTTCCTGGATGATTCCCTTGTCCACATTCATATGGAGGGCAATATGGCCGTTTTCAAACCGGAGTGCCTTGTTAAACTGGTACTTTGGAGAGTAACCGAAGTTCCATTCCCACGATGAGAACTTTGAACCTCTCAGCTGGTTGATCTCATCCAGATCCTTTTTGCTGTAGTTATATTTCATAGCTCCGTCCATGCTATCTAAGATAGTCTCATGGACCAGTTTCTGAAAATCCAGCACCCCAATTTTATCAACAAGATGGTCGGAAATGTTTGTAACCTCCGACCTGAAAGATTTCACAGCACGGTCGTGGAATTTGCCAGGCTTTACCTTCAGTGCCATGGAGAGCTCCTCCATCCTGGAAGAGAACAAAAGGGTTCCATGATGCAGAGCCCGGTGTTTAAAAACATGACTGGCAGTTCCTGAAATTTTTTGCTCGCCCAGCAGCAATTCATTTCGTTTTCCCAGGGTAATCGTCAGGCCGATCTTTTTCATGGCCTCAATAATGGGCAGGGTATGCTTCTTATAATCGACCAGTTCCCCCTCTTTCCCTGAGGTAATGAACGCAAAGTTGACGTTCCCCAGATCATGAAAGACTGTGCCGCCACCGGAAATTCTCCGCGCCACAACAATTCCTTTTTCAATGACATAGGGCAGATTGATCTCGGCCAGTGTATTCTGATGTTTGCCCACCACAACGGAGGGCTTATTCCGGTAAAGCAGAAAATAATCCTCTTCAGAAGCTTTAAGTAAAAATTCTTCAGAAGCCAGGTTAAAATAGGGATCGATATGTTCACTGATAATGCAGCGCATGGACTCAGGATCCGGCATTTGAGCCGGATCGAAGCGGACTCTTTGTGATCCACCAATGGGAAGGAAGCTTCTTTATAAGCAGGTTAAACAACTTGTATACAAGCCAGCCGCATCCCACACCCCACAAGGAGCCTGCCAGTACATCACCCGGATAATGAACACCCAGGTAAATGCGGCTGTATCCCACAAGCAGGGCCCAGGTGACCATCAATGCCGTGAACCACTTTTTTCTGATCCAGAATAAAAACAACCCTGCAATGCCAAAGGTATTTGCTGCATGGGAAGAGATAAACCCATACTGTCCACCACACTTGCTATTTACAAGATGAACCAGTCCTGACAGGGAAGGCTCATGACAGGGCCTTAGCCGCAGAAACACATTTTTGAACAGGTGGACCGATGTCTGATCGGTGAGGAGAACGGTTGCCGTGATGAAAAGGATCATGGGTACCATCTGCCATCCTTTCTGCCATCCCAGAAATCCCAAAAGAAGCAGGTAAAAAGGCCACCATGTGGTTTTACTGCTAACCCACCACATGATCCCGTCAAAAGTTTCGCTGTTCAGTCCGTTTATAAACAGAAACAGTCTGGTGTCCAGGTGAAGCAGCCATTCAATCATTCCCTCAGGAGGTAAGCATTTTCCAGATGATGTCATTCAGGGTAACCAGTCCCAGGTTGGCTACCGATGAGATGAAATGATACCTGATCCCGGGCAGATCCTGTTTGATTTCATTCACAAGTTCCTCATCCAGCAGATCCGATTTTGTGATAACCAGCAAGCGCTGTTTATCCAGCAACTCGGGATTATATTTCTGAAGTTCCGTCAGCAGCACCTGGTACTCTTCCCTGATATTCTTGCTGTCAGCCGGCACCATGAAGATCAGCATGGCATTTCTTTCGATGTGCCTCAAAAACCTGTGCCCAAGGCCCTTCCCTTCACTGGCTCCTTCAATGATCCCCGGAATATCGGCCATAACAAATGAACGGTCATCCCTGTATTTCACGATTCCCAGGTTGGGGACAAGGGTGGTAAATGGATAGTCGGCAATTTTGGGTTTGGCAGCCGAAATGGCCGAAAGCAATGTGGACTTTCCCGCATTGGGAAATCCCACAAGGCCCACATCAGCCAGCAGCTTCAGTTCCAGGATAAACCAACCTTCCTGTCCAGGTTCCCCCGGCTGTGCAAACCTGGGGGTCTGGAAAGTAGCCGACTTGAAATGATCATTGCCCTGTCCGCCACGGCCTCCGGCAATCAGAACTTTTTCCTCGCCGTGACCTGTGATCTCAAATAGTTCTTCGTTGGTCTCAACATCCCGTGCCACCGTACCCAGGGGGACCTCGATGTATGAATCCTGCCCGCTTGCCCCTGTTTTCAGTGAAGCCCCTCCGGATTCACCATGCGTAGCAAATACATGTCTCTTGTATTTCAGGTGAAGCAAGGTCCATAGCTGTTCATTCCCTTTCAGGATGATATGACCTCCCCTGCCACCATCACCTCCGTCCGGGCCGCCTTTGCTGGTCAGCTTATCCCGCCGGAGATGTGCAGATCCGCTTCCGCCATTTCCTGAGCGGCAGAAGACCTTTACATAGTCTACGAAGTTTGCATTGGACATAGGCTCAACTTAAATTGGGCCTTACTGATTTATTGACTCAATCGCTTCTACGATGCGTTCAAAGATCTGATCAACGGTTCCTTCACCATTTACAGGTATGTGCTTGCGCATTTTATCATAGTAGTAGGCTACAGGAAGCGTCTGCCTGTTGTATACATCAATCCGGTTGTTGATGGTCTCCTGGTTGTCATCACTGCGGCCGGTCTCCTCCCCCCTCTTTAAAAGCCTCTTTACCAACTCCTCACGGGGTACTGTTAAAGCAATCATGGTGGAAATCCGCTCATCAAAATCGGTCAGTGCCTTACGTAAATCCCTTGCCTGTTCAACAGTCCGGGGAAATCCGTCAAAAATAAATCCGGGCCCGTCCTCGTGCTCCGTCAGCTTATTCCTGATCATTCCGATGACGATCTCATCAGATACAAGCTCCCCCTTATCCATAATCGCCTTGGCCCTTTTACCCAGTTCGGTCTGATCTTCAACTTCCTTTCGGAGCAGATCTCCGGTAGATATATGCACCAGGTTATACTTCTCGATAATCTTGCAGGCCTGGGTCCCTTTACCTGCTCCCGGAGGTCCGAACAATACAATATTCAACATACTTTTTTTGATTTTTTTAGACGTGATCAAAAGTAATAAAGATTCTCTGCATTAGTCTACCAACTGGTAGATTTCCTTAAAATTTCTACCATAGCCATCATAGTCCAACCCATACCCAACAATGAAATCGTTGGGTATTTCCATCCCTACATAATCCAGTTTCACATCCTTTAAAGTTGCATTGGGTTTATGCAATAAAGTGGCCACCCTGATCTCTTTGGGTTGAAAACCGTTCAACTGTCTGATAATGGTCTCAAGGGTAACACCTGTATCGACAATATCTTCAAGCACCACCACACACCGGTCGTTCAGGTCCAGGTTGATTCCGATCAGTTGTTTGACCGTTCCTGTAGATTGCGTCCCACTGTAGGATGCAAGCTTCAGGAAAGTAATCTGGCAGGGAAAGTGAAGCTGTTTGTAGAGATCGCTTGCAAACATAAAGGCCCCGTTGAGAATACCCAGGAAAACGGGATCCTTTTCAGCCAGGTCCCTGTTCATCTGGTCAGCAATCCGCGTAACTTCACTTTGTATCTGTACTTCGCTGATAAACAGTCCGAACCTTTTGTTGTGAACCTTGACAATATGCTCCATCAGTGATATTTTCCATTAAAATACTCAATGATACCGTAGAATAAAAATATTTGTAATTTCATTGGCTGATATTTAACCTTTAAGCACATCAAGCCTATGAATCCCAAGGTCAGTATTATTATGGGAAGTACATCAGACCTTCCCATCATGGAGAAAGCGGCAAAATTGCTGGATGAATTTGAAATCCCTTTCGAAATCAACGCCCTGTCAGCGCACCGGACTCCCGATGAAGCTGCTGCGTTTGGGAAAAATGCAGCCGGTAGAGGGATCAGGGTAATTATCGCGGGAGCAGGTGGCGCAGCGCACCTGCCTGGTGTCATCGCAGCACTCACACCACTGCCTGTGATCGGAGTCCCCATCAAAGCATCCATCTCAATCGATGGATGGGATTCCATCCTGAGTATCCTGCAGATGCCTCCGGGTATCCCGGTTGCAACGGTGGGACTGGACGGAGCGATGAATGCAGGAATCCTGGCTGCTCAGATCCTGGCCACGGGGGATCCTGGAGTCATGGAGAAAATGAAGAAATTCAAGTCCAACCTGGCTGAAAAAATTGTGAAGGCCAATGAGGAACTCAAGGAGGTGAAATACAAATTCAAAACCAATTGATCATCACATGAACTTTCCACGAAAGTGGACATGGACCAGACCGGGATTTTTGATCCCGGTCTTTTTTTTGTCCTTTTACCAGGGTTCAGGTCAGATGCTATGGCAGGAATCATCTGTAATGGCCACAGGCAATTGCTTTGCTTCCCGGTGCTGTATGACAAATGGAATGTATAACCAGGCCGGATTGGGCTGGATCGATGGCCCCTCCCTGTCTATCCATCACGCCCGCCCTTTCCTTGTTGGAGAGTTAGGTATTTCGGGGATCTCTTTCCAACTCCCGGTCCACCGGGGTGGTTTCGGAACCACCATTTCTACCATCGGGATTACCGGCATGCGGCAATTTGCTGCATGGACCGGTTTCGGTCTTGTGCTTCATCCCGGTATCACTGCAGGAGCAGGTCTCTATTTCCAGGATTATTTTGCTGTTGATATAGGACATCACATTGGCGCCGGGTGTGCGCTTGGCATTCAGATGAAAATCCGTGATGGACTTATCCTGGGAGCCCACATCAGCCACCCCGTGTCATGGTTACAAGGAAAATCTGCCTCAACCCTTCTCCCGATGATCATATCCACCGGAATGTCCTACACCTTCTTTAAAACTGCCACCTACCACACAGATCTTCATTTCGGGCAAACAGGCAGGATACAATGGTCCCACGGCCTGGAGGTTTATTTCACAAAAGCCATCCGATTGCTCCTGGGAATATGCAATGCCCCGACTACCCTTTCAGGTGGGATCTCAACGGAATATAGTCACTGGAAGATCACCATGGCGGCGGCATGCTGCTTTGATACCGGGACCACTCCCTCATGCTCACTGGCCTATGCGTGGTAAAATGAAACAGATGGCTGTGCTTATCCTGTCCCTGTTTGCTATTCCGGACTGCCAGGTTGTGATTGCCCAGGAGGAGATTTCAATGGCTGATCAAACCGAGCAGATTCTGGACAGGGATGAACTGGCTGACATTCCGGCCGCTGCATTTGAAGAGCTTCAGGACCTGGAGAACCATCCCCTGAACCTGAACACTGCCTCATTTGATGATATGGAAGAGGCCGGAATCTTTACATCCTTCCAGGCCCGAATGATCATTGAATACCGGGAAAGGTTCGGAGCACTTATTTCCGTTTACGAACTCGCTTCAGTAAAGGGATTCCGCCCCGCCAGGATCAAAGAGATTGCTCCTTATTTCACCCTTGAATCCAGCCACAGCTACAACAAACAAACGAGCAGTACAAATACAATGCTGGTATTTGCCGGAAGGGCTTATCCGGATGCCGCCGGGTATAAATATGATGAACGGGGCTTAAATCCACCTCGATACACCGGTTCCCCATGGAAAACCAGTCTCCGGATGACAGTTGGAAACAGTAAAAGAATCACGATGGGAGTGGCTTTTGAAAAAGATCCGGGGGAAAACGGATTCCGTGGGATCCGGCCTGAGTACCTCACCGGATATGTCCGGTATCGCGGAAACCGGATCCTTGAACAGTGCATCCTTGGCAGCTACCGGCTTCAACATGGATTGGGCCTTGTTCAGGGTGCAGATCAGTTCACATCCCCCGGATCAGCTTATACAAGACCTCTGAAATTTTCATCCCTGAAACCCTATGCCGGACTGAGTGAATCTGGTTCCCACCAGGGCATGGCCATCCTGCTGAACCTGAGCCCGGTGAAACTATCCTTCTGGACTTCCCTGAAAACCACAGATCTGGCCACAGATGATATACCCATAACCCCGGGAAACATGGACTGGGAGTCCCTTATGCTGGAATCAGGGCTGCACCGCACCCATTCAGAAAATAACGGCCGGGACATGGGCTATTTGGGCAATGCGGGAATCCAGGCAGGTTTCAATTATAAAACGCTTTTTGTGGGAGCCCAGTTTTCCACGGCAGTAAGCGGGCTTACCGGCAAAGGGAAAGATAGCCTGCATCTGTCCGGCTCTCCCTGCCTGTACAATGCCATGAGCATATACTGGAAGTGGCAGCCTGGCAAGTTTGAGACCTTCGGTGAATATTCCCCTGGCCGCATGGCGACAGGGGCTGTGTTGGCCGGTGTCAGGGTTCAGCTCAATGACTTTCTGAAGGGCGGATTGCTGGCCCACTATTACGGAGCGGCGCACAGGGAGACCTTCTCGTCAGCCTATGCCTCCGGGAGTCACATAAGCAATGAAAAAGGGCTGATGCTGCATGTACAAGCTGAACCCGCCCGCTTCTTCGTGGCAGATATGTCGGCTGAACTGTTCTGGTATCCTTCCCCACGATACCTGTGCCGTGTTGGCTCATCCGGTTTCAGGTTCAACCTTACCCTCCGGGGCAGCGGACAGGCGCATCTTTCGTGGAGGATCCGGATGTCCAAAAAGATCTGGCAGACAACACCCGGGAGCGAATCCCCCGGATTCCGCTCTCTGGTCAGTCACACCCTCTCCAGGCTGGACGGCAGGCTGGTTTTTCAACCCACAGCAAAATTCCAATGGCAAACAAGGCTCGTGACAACTTTTGAACAAGAAGGAAAATCAATCCATGCTTATGCCGCAATTTTACAGGCCCGTATACATCTTCTGAAAAATATAAATTTCGCCATGCAGTTTGTAGATTTTGATGTTCCTTCCTGGGATCACAGAATCTATCTGTATGAACCAGGGCTATACCACCACTTTAATTTCCCGGTATATTACGGAAACGGCCAAAAAATCAGCCTGCTATTTGCGATAAAAGCAGTCAAACGGATCACCCTGGAGGCCAAATTCTCAAGAATTGTCTACCCGGACAGGAGTCAAATAGGTTCGGGGAATGATCTGCTGGAGGGAAACCGGAAAATTGAGATTGGAATACAGATGCGCTTGAAGCTTTAATCAAACTTCATATTCATGATGTGGATTTGCAGGTTTACTTTGCCTCGAAAATCATTCTCCAAAAGCTGGTAGCAAATATCAAACGGTATGCCCTTGTTGACTTTTTCAAATTCCGGCCCCTGGTGAAAAGCGATAGCCGGAAACACCTTGAAGGGATTCTCTTCCTGGATCAGGGTTAGTTTCAGGTGTTCGCCATTGGCCCCCACCACCCTTCCATAACCGTTGTCTACCACATTTTCGGAAAGGAAAACCGGAATGTTGTTTTCCGGGCCAAAGGGCTGGAACTGCTTAAGAATCCGGAAGAACTTATCGTTGATCTCTTTCAGTTGTAATTCTGTATCTATCTCAACCACAGGAATTAGCTGCTCGGGATCAATGGTCTCCATGACAATGCTTTCAAACCTTTCGGTGAACTTCTCCACATTTTTGATTTTCATGGTGAGACCGGCTGCATACTTGTGCCCACCGAAATTTTCAAGCAGGTCACTGCACGATTCAACGGCCTGGTAGAGGTCGAATCCGTTTACCGACCTGGCTGAACCTGTAGCAAGACCGTTTGACCTTGTAAGAATCACCGTGGGTTTGTAGTAAAATTCGAGTAGCCTGGAAGCGACAATTCCAATAACCCCCTTATGCCAATCAGGATTATAAAGTACAGTGGAACTCTTTACCTGGAGATGCGCATTGCTTCGGATCATCTCCAGGGCCTGCCTGGTAATTTCAGTATCAATGCTTCTGCGGTCCAGGTTGAAGTTGTTGATCTTTTTGCTGATGATACCGGCTTCTCCGCTTTTTTCACTGACCAGCAAATCCACCGATTTTCGTCCCGACTCCATTCTACCGGCTGCATTGATCCTTGGACCGATCTTAAACACAATATCTTCAATGTCAATCTCTTTGGACTCAATCCCGGCCACTTCACAAATGGCCTTCATCCCGGTGGATGGGCTTTTATTCAGTTTCTTTAATCCGTGGTAAGCCAGGATGCGGTTCTCCCCTGTAATGGGAACGATATCTGAAGCAATACTAACCACCACAAGATCAAGATATTCATAGAGCAGCTCCTCTGATATTCCGTTTCTCATTGCAAATGCCTGAACCAGTTTTAACCCCACGCCGCAACCGGATAACTCTTTGTAAGGATAGTTACAGCCATCCTGCTTGGCATCGAGCACTGCCACTGCATCGGGGATCTGATCCCCCGGGTTGTGGTGATCGCAAATAATAAATTCAATCCCTCTCTCCCTGGCATATTTCACCTTATCAACCGCCTTGATTCCGCAATCCAGCGCAATGACCAGTGAAAAGCCCTGATGGGCAGCGTAATCTATGCCTTTGAGTGAAATACCATATCCCTCATCATACCTGTCCGGAATATAATAATCGATGGATTTGAAATGGTCTTTGAAGAAGGAGTATACAAGGGCTACAGCAGTGGTCCCATCCACATCATAATCACCATAGATCAATACGTTTTCTCCCGATTGTATGGCTTCCTGGATCCGCTCGATGGCAACATCCATATTCTTCATCAGGAAAGGATCGTGAAGGTTTGCCAGGTCGGGCCGGAAAAAATCCCTTGCTTCCTCAAAACTTTTAATCCCGCGTTGTATGAGTAATCGAGCCAGGGGCTTATCAATGGCGAGCTCCCTGGACAATTTGGCAACCAATACTTCGTCACCCTGTGATTTTATTACCCAGTTTTTCTCCATGATCCATAGCAGTTCAGCAGGTAGTCTCCACCCCTCTGTCTGCAAAATTAACATAATCTTTTTTATACCTTTGTGCCCAGAAAAATAAATCCAGAAATGCATCATCCCGAACGCAGCGAACAGGAACAAATAAGGCGAAATTCCCTGGAGGAGATCAGAAAACTTGGCTACAATCCATATCCTCCGGAAACCTTTGAGATCAGCCACAAAGCTTCAGAAGTGAAGGCACAGTTTGAAAAGGACGAAAATTCGCTGAAAGACATCACTATGGCCGGGCGGATCATGAGCCGGCGGATCATGGGTAGTGCTTCCTTTGCCGAGATCCAGGACAGCACTGGTAGAATACAGATATACCTGAGAAGGGATGACCTTTGTCCCGGGGAAGATAAAACCTACTATAACACGGTTTTCAAGAAATTGCTGGATATCGGTGATATCATCGGGATCCGGGGTTTTGCATTCCGTACCCAGGTGGGAGAACTTTCTGTTCATGTGAATGAGATGTTTCTGCTGAGCAAATCCATCAGACCCCTGCCTATCGTGAAGGAGGCAGATGGCAAGGTGTACGATGCGGTGACCGATCCCGAATTCAGGTACAGGCAGCGCTATGTGGACCTGATCGTCAACCCGGAGTCCAGGGAACTGTTCCAGAACCGGACCCGCATTTACAATTCCCTGCGCCAGTTATTCAATGAGCGGGGCTACCTGGAGGTGGAAACCCCGGTCCTTCAGCCCATCCCGGGAGGAGCAGCAGCCCGTCCGTTTATCACCCACCACAATACGCTGGAAATCCCCCTCTATCTGCGCATCGCCAATGAGCTTTACCTGAAGCGCCTGATCGTGGGCGGTTATGATGGCGTATACGAGTTTTCCAAGGACTTCCGCAACGAAGGAATGGACCGCACTCACAACCCGGAATTTACGGTGATGGAGATCTATGTGGCTTATAAGGACTACAAATGGATGATGGATTTCACCGAGGAGATGATCGAGAAGGTGGCCATGGACCTGCATGGAACAACCAAAGTGACGTTGGGAAACCAGGAGATCGATTTCAGGCGCCCTTTTAAAAGGATCACCATGCTTGATGCCATCAAGGAGAGTACCGGGTACGATATCGCAGGCATGGATGAAGCCCGGTTAAGGGATGTGGCCGACTGCCTGGGGGTGGAGGTCGATGATTCCATGGGCAAGGGCAAGATCATCGATGAGATCTTTGGCGAAAAGGCTGAACCTCACATGATTCAGCCCACCTTCCTGATGGATTACCCTGTTGAGATGTCTCCCCTTTGTAAAAAGCACCGGGATAACCCTGAACTGACGGAACGATTTGAACTGATCGTTAACGGCAAGGAACTCTGCAATGCCTATACCGAGCTAAATGACCCCATCGACCAGCTCTCCCGTTTCCAGGAACAACTCAAACTCTCCGAAAAGGGAGATGACGAGGCCATGTTCATCGATTTGGACTTTGTCCGCGCCCTTGAATATGGCATGCCCCCCACATCCGGAATGGGCATGGGCATGGACCGGCTCGTTATGCTCATGACCAACCAGACCAGCATCCAGGAGGTACTCTTCTTCCCGCAAATGCGACCAGAGGCCGCATCCAGTGCTCAGTCCTTAGTGCCCAGTCCTCAGGAGGAATCGGAAGAGTTGAGCGATGAAGAAGTGGTGATGAATCTTCTCAAAGCCAACTCACCCATCGACCTCAATGAATTAAAAGACCAGACCGGGCTCAGCAACAAGAAGTGGGACAAGGCCATCAAAGGGCTCACCAAAAACAAACTCGCCAGGGTTGAAAAAACCGATGCCGGCTTGTTTGTTTCGCTGGCATAGAGTACAGAGTATTCCGATAAATGATCTATGGGACCTCAATCTATTGGTTGGGACTTCTGTTTGTCACTGGGTTGTCACTCTTAAAGCAACATTCTTGATTCTCACCAGGAAAGGTTATAACTTGTTCATTATTAACCCCAAAACCTTACCCAATGAAAAAACTAGCTCTAATTGTTGTCACTGCTTTGCTCCTTTTTACAGGATGTTCTACTCTGCAAGAGAAGGACGATATCGAAGGTGTATGGAGAATGGTCTCTGCACATTGGTTCAATGACACCATCAATCTTATGTTTCCCCAGGACATAGAAGGTGGCCAGATAAAGAGCTGGCAAGATGGATATGTCATACTTGCAGGCACAGTGAAGATAGGTGGTATTGAAGGGCCAAGTTATATGGCTGCAAGCTATACACTTGATGGAAATAAATATCAAGAAGTAATCATCTATCATGACTATACCATACCTGAAGGAACAACACTTAATCTGATTTTAGAGATTCACGATGACACACTGATCCAAAAATTTCCGGCAGATGAAAATTGGAACCTTGGCGAGAAATTTATGTATGAGAAATATGTCAGGGTAGAATAAAGAATAAACTCAGCATAGAGCAGTTCATTCGTAATGAACAGGTCGCGGGTTCGAATCCCGTGGAAGGCTCAGGCCTCAGCCAACCCGCCGGGGCTTCTTTTTTGTCACTGGGTTGTACACAGTATTCAACATATATGTGCTTGTTTATCAAAAAGTTCTTGACATTTGGGTTTTGAGGATATAAATTGTGATTCTCACCAAACTCAAATAGTTATGAAAAGAATTATTCCATTTATCATTGTTAGCTCTGTTGCTTTTATCTTTTCTCTGAGCCTAACTGCCCAAACAACACAAAAACATCTCAACCAGGTTGAATTGCATAAACAACTATATGGAAAATGGGAGTATGAGATAGGAAAAGATACTATTTATTCCTATGAAGCTACTGAATATGGAAAAGGTGCATATTGGGAATATAACATAAGCACAGGAGAAGAAATATTAATGGAAGGTATCGCGGTCGGCGGGTACAGTGCAAAATATGATAAGTTTATTTATACCTCCATTGATAAAGGAAAGGATGCACAAAACATTTCAAGTTGGTTTACAACTCCAAATAAACTTAATCACATGAACTTAGAGTTTATTTCTAATCCGGAAAATGCCCCATGGAGAATTGAAACTGAGATAGTTGATTCCGATACATATGTTGAAAAGGTATTTGTCAATAATGAATATGTCGAAACGAAAATTTGGACAAGAATTAAACAGTAGAGATAAATCCCTTATTCCTTCGATAAGTCGTTTTTGTCCCTTAAATTAATCCAAAGATTGGGGCATGAAAGTACATCTCAGGAAAAGGCAAATGAGGCTAAAGAAGGGCACCTCAAAACCCCGCTATTCCTTGTATTTAGACATCTATTATCGCAAAGGAAAACGCAAAAGGGAGTTCTTGGGCATCTACCTTGAGCCCCATGATGACAAGACTTTTAGGAATGAGAAGTTGAAATTGGCCGAGAATATCAAAGCCAAAAGGATGATTGTTTATTTCACTCCAAAACCATACCAGCGTTTCATTCCAAAAGTATACCACTTTGATGCAAGGTTAACATCTCACCGTAACTGAGACTTGTCACTGTTGTGACTTCCTCCCATTTCTATGTGTCTCTTAATCAAATAATTCTTGACTTGTGTAAGTAAAGGTTATAACTTAGCCGGGGCTAATCTTAAAAACTTTCTGTTATGAAAAAAATTTCAATTGTAATATTCCTTGCAATCGTGATCACCTTATCTTGTGTCGGACCAAGTACTGAAAATCAGTCTGACGCAACCAGTGACGATCAAATTGAGATGCTGACAAAACACAAGCAGGTTGCGGCAACTTATCATGATCTTAAAGCTGAGGATGTTGACTCAATACTTACGGAAGATTTTGTTGGTAGAGGTGAGTTGGGTCATACATGGGACCGTGAAAGTCACAAGAAATACCTGGCTGGTGACAATTACAAAGTAGATTCTATTTACCATCAAGTCGCAGAAGGTAAATGGGTTGCCACAATGTTTTCAAGAACGATGGATTACAATGGTGAAAGGATTTCATTACCTATGATGCACTTTAAAAGGTTTGAAGGCAATAAGATTGCTGAATTGTGGGAATATTATGACTTTAATATGCCAGATCCTGAGCAAGAATAAACTGGATCTACCTGGTCTGAGTCCCGAGTTGGTTGGTGAATGGATCAAAGACTAACTCATTTCTTTGACTAAATATCAAGCCTCAATCATCCGGTTACTCACAGCTTTCAGCTGTTCGTGAGCTCGTCATCACTTCATTCTTCCGTAAGCCTTCGGTCTGGTACACCCCCAACCAATTTCTGACATTGGCTTAGCGGGAATGGTATTATTCGGTTTCCTTAAGCTGATAGCCAGGCAGGAGTTCCTCAAGCTGTTGGATGGAGTGATCCGGTATCCGGGTGAGCACATCCTTGAGCCAGGCATAGGGCTCCACATTGTTGATTTTGCATGTTCCCAGGAAGGAATAGATCATCGCAGCGTTTTTGGCTGCTTCATGCGACCCGGCAAACATATAATTTTTTCTGCCCAGGGCCACTACTCTGATACTGTTCTCAATTGCGTTATTATCGATTTCCCACCGGCCATCTTCAGTATACCGGGTCAACCGCTTCCATAATTTCAGGGAATAAGTGATCGCTTCACCGATGGCACTTTTAGGAAGCACCTGGGTTAACTGGTCCCTCATCCAGGTTTCCAGTTCGTTGAGTATAGGCACAGATGCTTTCTGGCGAAGTTCTTTCCTTTGCTCAAAGGTCAGTTCCTGTTCGCGAGCTTCACGTTCTACATCATATAGCTCCTGGATCTTCTTCAATGCATACCCTGCACGTTTAAGATCATTATCCTTACTTTTTTCAAATTTACGCCTCCCATGCGCAAGGCAAGCCAGCAAAGTCACCCCTTCCCGTTTTTCAAATTCATTATATGCAGCTTACCCATCTGTTTGAAGCGCCCCCCGGAACTCTTCAAGAAACTTCAGGGGGCCCTCTCTTCCCCTGCCTTTCCGGTAATCAAAACAGACCAGTTTATCCAGGGGAGAGTAGTAGTCCCAATAGTATCCCTTATGGGTGGCCCCTGGTTTGTCCTTGGTCAGTACCGGGATCGGTGTTTCATCGGCCATCAGGTAATTGCTCTGCTTTACTATTTCTATCAGCTTTTCATACAGCGGCTCCAACAAACGGCAAGTGGCCGAAAACCATCCACTGATCGTAGACTCAGCAATGGTAATATCTGCACGTTTGAACATTTGCACCTGGCGGTAGAAAGGCAGATGATCCTGGAACTTACTGATCAGAAGGTGTGCAAGCAAGCCCGGTCCTGCATTACCCCTCGGGATTGGTAGTGAGGGCAGGGTCCCGATAACGATACCCTTATCTTCAGGCAATGCATACTTGGGGCGATTATATTCTATCACATAGAACTTACCGGGTTCATATTCCAGGATACTGGTGGTCTCTACACCTATTCTCTTTGCTCCGGTAATATCTTCAGCCGGCTCTATCTCGATTACTTCCCTGTGAAGATGGGAGGGTAGTGGTAGACGAACAGGAATCTCTTTTTTCTTCTTGGATTTATTGCGAGTATATGCCACATCTTCTGTTTCCTGCTGCTCTGTATCCTCTCTCTGCTCTATATCCAGGCCCAACGATAACTGCCCGGGATCATCCGGAATGAACCTTTCGCTCTTACTCCCGAAGATCATCCGCTTGAGCTGGGCTAACTCCTGTTTGAGGTACAAAAATTCTGCGTTTTGAGCCATCAAAGCATCGTACTCCTGGTGGGTTAAAAACACCCCTTTTTCACTACGTATACCTGGCCCGTTTTGCATGATCCAAAGATCGGAACAAATCGGCTGTAACCCTAATAAATACAGGACTTTTTATTAAGAAACGGATACTAAATTGTTCGTAAAATATCGCCTTCTTTGTTTGGATTTCTCAATGGAAATACCCTCGATCATCAGCATCAATCCGGGCCAGCTCATCTGGCAGGAAACCGCATCGCCGATGAAACTGGGAAGCTCAAAAGTACCCATCTCCAAACGCTTGTAGTAAAGAATAAATCCACCCTGTTCCCACCGCAACAGCTTGACCTTATTCTTCCGTCGATTTACAAAAATGAATACCTCGCCCGAGATGGGGTTCCGATCAAGCTGACCCTGCACAATGCCACTCAGACCATCAAACGATTTTCTCATATCTGTTGGTTCACGATACAGGTAATAATGGAAAGAGGAGGTCAGTGAAAACATCTTCCTCTATATGGCTTTGATCAATGCTTTGATCCTGGAAATACTTACTGATTTATCCAGTGTGACCTGAACCCCGTTGGGATATTGGATACGAACACTTCCATTGGGTTCATTCACTGGTGGTAAAACCGGTGGACTTACCTCTACCGGAAGGAATCCCTTCTCCACAGGACGGTGGACTTCTATATATTTTCTCCGCCAATAATAAAAAATGTGCTCGGGAACCTTGCGCTGGCGATAAAACTCACGGGCGCTGATATTGCTTTCCTCATACTTCCGGATAAGTGAGAACATATCCCGCTGGCGCTCCTCTTTTTCTGATTGGGTCATTCGATTCTTTTCCCCCAAAGATACCGGACCCCTTTATCCTGCGGAAGATGTACCAGGCCGAAGGCTTACCTTCGTTTAGCGCCCCATTGAACTAAAACCGCCAATAATAAGAGAATTGCTATTCTATCCACAGATTCGTATTTTTGAGAAAAAGGTATACTATGCAGACAATTAGGCTACGTGTTAATGAAAAAGTATACAAGAATCTAATTCGACTGCTAAGCAAATTCAGCAAAGAGGAGATTCAAGTAATTGAGGAAAACGATACGTTTTTATCAATACAGCAGTATCTTGAGAAAGAACTAGGTAGCGTTGAAGATGGTAGTGCGAAGTATTTAAGTATTGATGAACTAGACAATAACTTAGACGCAACTATCGACAAATATGAAGCTTAGAATACTTGCATCATTCGGGGACAAACTGAATGATCAAGTCGAGTATATTGCAAAAGACAAACCTGTCGCTGCTAGAAAATTCAAAAGCGAAGTAATCAAGCGAATTAAGGGTATTCCTAAAATGCCCTATGCAAATAGGAAATCCATTTTCTTCGACCGGGAGGACATTCGTGACCTCGTATTCAAAGGTTATGTTATTGTATATAAAATCAATATAGAAAATCAAACCATAGATGTATTCGGATTTACGAAATATGAAAATGATCCGTTTGAAAAGTAATTACTGGCGGTAATATATAGGGGCTCCATTTGCAATGTCATGCTTTTCGATTCAAAAAGCCCGCCATTAGCAAACGTTAGTATACCCGGACCGTTCAGCAACAATTGAAATGGACCTATCGAACTAAATGGAAGCTTTGATGTCTTTTTTGTAACTTTGAAGAAACAGCCAGGCTATGACAATGATGGAGTTGAAAAGTATTTTGGTTCACAGGATATCTGAGATCAATGATGTCCGATTCCTTGAGGCTATTAAAACCATTCTTGATGAAAAGGCTGAGGACTCAATCCTTGAGCTTACTGACGACCAAAAGAAAGAGATTGCAGAATCAAAAAAGCAGATTCAGGAAGGCCTTTTCATTAAGGAGAGTGTTTTAGATAGTGAGATTCAAGGATGGCTAAACGCAAAATAATCTGGTCGCATAAAGCAAAGATCAAACATTTAGAGATCCTTGATTTTTATTATCGTAGGAATCAAAGCAAATTCTATTCCCAAAAGATTTATCGTGAGATAAAAAAAGTTTAGGCCTGTTAAAGAAGCAACCTAGACTTGGTCTCAAGACTGATGATGCCTCAGTTAGGGCATTGATAGTAGGTGACTTCATTGTATTCTATGAATATACCAAGACTGAGATAATTGTCCATACTATTTGGGACTGCAATCAAAATCCTAATGATTTAAGGATCAAGTAATCAACTGTTGCTAACATTGCGTCATGGCATACCAAGTGATTGATAATCTGATTCATTAAATTCAAAACAAATCCAATGAATCCGAAAGTATTTTTCATTCTAAGCATTGTATTTTTAACTAACGTTCAAAATGCTGTAAGTCATTATTGGCCTTTTACTTTCATTTAAAAAGGATTGGACTAGCTATATCATCATGGATTAAGATAATTCACAGGAGATGATGGGCTACCACAAGAAGAACTAGCTGGATCTGCCCAGCAACCTCTTTTATCAAGCTCTGCTTTCAAGATTTTTAAATAATTATGTGCCAATAAGAGTAAATCGACAGGCTGGCCGGACGATGCAAAGCTTTGCTGTTTTTGCAGTCCGGCCATGAAGGTCATCTGATATGTTAATTATTGTAAATAATTCATAATAAATGTATTATACAATATTTGTCAGTTTATTATTGCGTATCTTACAAAATAAGTCTTTTGTAGTTCATTATTACTAATTCATCATTATGGAAAATATAACTAATAAACCGAAAAAAAATGGCGTTGCCGTTACCTCAAAATCCAATACCTCAAAATCTAAAAAAACGAAAAAGATAATTTCAGAGGAGGATATTCGCAATAGAGCTTTTGAGATTTATCTTGATAATAGAAATTCTCCTTCTTCGGAACAGGATCATTGGCTCCATGCTGAAAGTGAGCTGAGAGTACATAACAACTAGGCCTATCAGAAATTTATTGAATTCTATTTCAAGCCTCAATCAATCGATTGGGGCTTTTTTTTGTACCTTAACTTGGTAAATATTCATTTGGCAGAATCACCAAACCTTCAATACAATGAAAAAGCTATTGCTCTTTTCCATCATTGCTTTCCAGATGCTTACTGCGATTGGTCAGGAAAGCCACTCTTTTACATTCATGCCCTATTTCAGGGGAGGATTTCTGGCCATAAAGCCCACGCGTGCAGATGCAAATATATATACCATTACCAGTGATGATGTCACCTATCAGGGAGCTGTACTAGGTGGAGGTTGTGAATTCATGTATGATTTTAACAAAGTAAGTCCAGGGATAGATTTGGGATACAGCTCGGTCTTTAAGAATTCATATGAGGGTTATGATGGAACCAGGACCGGGAAGAATACCATGAATGAGTTTTATGTATTCGGTTTCGTCGACCTGACCATAGCCCGGAACCTGGATGTTAAATTCGGTGCTGGCGGGCACTATACCTTCGTCGAATGGGAGCTTGTCGAAAACTATGGGACTGTTTACAACAGCGAGGGATCAGAGAACAACTTTTATATGGGTTTTCTGGCCGCTATTGAAAAGAACATTCCCCTTAGTGATCAGGGCGAAATATCAATCGCAGTAAAAGTAAATCCATTATTTTCTTCAACGGAATATGACTGGGGTTTTTTAATGCCACTTACCCTCAATCTGGGCTACAGGTTTAAAATGTAACTCTGGAATCCTGCCTGATCCTGAATTGATATTACTGCTCCGGGAGATGATGGGCTACCAAAAGAAAAACAAGCTGGAGATCGGAACGGCAAATGTTGAAGATAAGAGTTTTTGGCTCAGTAAAGGTCTGGCTGACATATGATATGAAGCCCGGGATTCTCATTCCCGGTTTACCTTTCATTTTACTTTTAACCATTGCTATCGTATATAGGGTAGATTGATACTGTTGCACTTGGATACATTCGATATCATCAGAGATTGCAAAAGGGGTGACGGTAAAGCGTTTGGAACCTTGGTCGATCTGCATGCAGACATGGCCTTCAGAGTGGCTCTCAGAATCATGAATGATGAGATGGAAGCAGAAGACATTGTACAGGAAGCTTACATTTCTGCCTGGAAAAACATGAAAGACTTCGATGCTGCACGGTCTTTCTCCAGTTGGCTCTACCGAATTGTTGTCCACAAATGTTATGATGCACTGAGGTCACGTAAAAGGACCAGATCTGCAGATATAAATGACAACTACTGGAAAGAATTATCGGATACTGCCGATAATCCGGAAGTGTCTTTAGATAACAAAGAGACAGCCCAACTTATAAAAATGCTATCGGAATCGCTGAGTCCCAAACAGAAACTTGTATTTGTCCTGATCGATTTGGAAGGACTAACTCATGATGAAGTAGAAGAAATAACGGGCATGAGGAAAGTGACAGTGAAAAGCAATTTGAATCATGCAAGGCGGAATCTTTGTAAAAAATTACAAATAGTTATGCCATGACGAAAAAGCCGGAGAAATACAAAAAGATACTGGAAGTCTTGATCCGCAGTGACATAAGAATTGACCGGAAGGAGCAATTGAAGGCTCAGATCTTACAGAAGATTGAAACCGCTCATTACAGAAATACCCACACATACAGTCTTCTGAATACACTGTTTGGTTGGGCGGAGGTGTGGTGGATCAGGTGGAGCGTTTCAGCATTGACTATCATCCTGATTGGCTCGTTCCTTATTCAGCAAATTGGATTAAACCAGCGTATCAGCATCCTTGAAAAACAGCTGTATCAATTTGAAACGGTGGGAACCAGCGATCCTGCTTACTGGAATGCCGGACACAAGCTATTCATGAAGTTGTACTCCGACTCTCCACTGGACAGTATCACCGTATCCAAATCAGATCTTAATACACTTATGGTCGACTATGGCAAACTAATCGAAGCCTATAAAGCACTCAATCCTGAATTTGATGTGGACCAGTTTCTAAAAGAGAACAACATCAGACGACAAACATTAAATCTTTAGCAGATGAAAGTGAATAAACACCTGGTATTTGTATGTATTTCGCTTGGATTTCTCTTCGGATGTGATGAGTATAAGACCTATGTAATTAATACCGTACATAGGGACGGTTCCGTACTCAGAACCGTAATCGTGAAAAATAATCATGCAACATTTGAGCCTGGGGCATACCGGGTTCCGCTGGACAGCACCTGGACAATTGAATATTCCACAGAAATTTCAGAAAACCAGGATACAACCTGGATCCTTAGAGGAGAAAAACTATTTAATAACGTAAATGGGATAAACGCTGAATATGAGGCAGATTCCGGCGCCAACCACACCATGATTCGCTTTGCTGCCTTTAAAAAGAAATACAGATGGTTCAACACGGTGTACAGGTTCAGCGAAACTGTGAAAGGCATCCTGGATGTTGACAATCCCATTGGGAATTACTTATCCGCGGATGAATTAAAATACTTCTATCTACCCGAATCTGTCCTCGATACATTGGAATCGGGAGCGGATAGTCTGTATTACCGGGCACTGGCTGACAGCCTCGAAACGAAATCTGAGGAGTGGTTAATAGCATGCCTGATAAAACAATGGACCCTCAATGCGCATTCACTTCTCAAGGACAGACCCGGATACACCTATTCCCTGGAATACCTGGAATCTATCGAGCCGGATTTGGTGAAATTTGCCATCGAGGATGAATCGGGGGATGATTTTTTCCCCGACTCCCTGCTGGCTGTTTTGCTTGGAGAAAAGTATGTTCAGGACTATGTCCATGAGTTAGATAGTGCCATAACAATGCTTGACACAGTGTTTAACAGGTACCTGAATGCAAAGCCATATGAGGTTGAAATCAGGATGCCGGGAAAAGTCATTGGTTCAAATGGATACCTGGTTACTGGAGATGAAATTGAGAACACCCGTGGAATTCTTTGGTCTGTTTCGGGCGATTACTTCCTGTCAGAAGACTACACCATGTGGGTGGAGTCCAGGATTCCCAACAATTATGCCCGGATCATTTCGGCTCTGTTTCTTGCTTTTGCAGCTTTCGGACTGGTATGGTTTCGGCGAAAGAAATACTGAAAGAGTTTTCTTGAAAACAATTTCGGATTTCAAAAATTCAACCAATCCTTTTCCCGAGGAAGCCCATAAAGGAAACAATACCAACAACCAATATCCCAATGGCAGCTGCGATCACAATACTTCTATAATCTACCGAGCGCTTTATTATAATGCCGGTAAAAGCCCATACTACCGAAAGACCGATAAAAGGATTGTTGATTCTCATTATTGTTAGTGAAACAATCAACGTGCCTATGGCAATCATTACAATGGTCCATGCCTGTTGCGAAATGCCAATTCCTCCCCAGCCGGTATCCACAAGTAAGGCCGTTACATTGGCTATTGTGGCAATGCAGATCCATCCCAGGTATACGCCAAATGCTGCTTTCAACACTCCCATTGGCAAATCCTTAAGCTGAAGATTTATCAAAATAAGAGAAACCAGTAAGCCAATCATTATCAACAATGATAATGGGAGTTTCTGGTAATGCCACGCTACGATCCATAACCCATTAAACACACAGGTTATAATAAATAACCAGCCTATTTTAATAGCAATTTCTTTTGACGCAGGTAAGAATTGCACTACGCAATAAGCAGCAAGCAACAGATATATGATGCCCCATATGGAGAATGTTATACCCGAAGGAACAAAAAGGTTGGGATAGCTATCTGATAGTTGCCCTGTTGTTTTCCCATTTATTGGCAGCGAATTGGCCAGGTAGTTCATATAAACCATTGCCGCGAAGAAAAGAAGTGATATATAACGAAGCATAGACCAGAGGCTTTGATTTGTAATAAAGCTACTAAAATTATCATTAGAGCCTTTTTTAGCGGGACCTATTTGTATCTTTATGATCTGATTAAAAATTCCAAACCGATGAGAAGACTGTTCTGTAGAAACACCCTGATGATAATACTGATCCTTATCATTCATGGTGAAGTAATAAAAAGCCAATCCATCAACGATGAAAAAAGTCTTCCTTCCATCAAGGCAATTCATTCAAGCGATGACTTTGGCAACCTGATCTGGTCGGACGAATGTGAAATGGCGGGCGCAATCGATACAACCAAATGGTTTCATCAGTCTAAATTACCCAATGGAAGCAGCTGGTTCAATAATGAAATTCAACATTATACCGATCGTGTAGAAAATTCTTTCAATGATACCGGTTACATGCATATCGTAGCCAAAAAAGAAGAATTTACTGATCAGGGGGTTACGAAACAATATACCTCCGCCCGGCTGAATTCAAAATTTGCTTTTACTTATGGGAAAGTTGAAATCAGGGCCATCCTGCCTGCAGGAGCTGGTACCTGGCCGGCGATGTGGACCCTGGGAAAAAATGTAACGGAAAACGGAGGTTACTGGTTTACCCAGGGATTTGGCACCACTGGATGGCCGGCATGTGGTGAAATAGATATGATGGAACACTGGGGCTCAAACCAGGATTATGTTTCAAGCGCGATGCATACTCCATCAAGTTATGGTAATACCATTAATAAGGGCGGTCAGAATGTTACAAACGCATCAACGGAATTTCATGTCTATGTTCTGGAATGGACCCCGGAAAAGATGGTGTTCAGTATCGATTCAATCATTCACTATACCTATAATCCAACTGTAAAAGATGCAAGTACATGGCCCTTTGACAAGGACCAATACCTGTTGCTAAACATTGCTATTTTGCCGGCTATCGAAACTGAGTTTGTTGAAAGCTCTATGATAATAGACTATGTGAGAATATACGAATATGTCACTCCATCATCTTTCCCGGAGACAGAATACAGACAGTTGATATTCTATCCAAATCCATTTGAAGATATCTTTACCCTTGAAGTTGATCAACCATTCTCTTCGATTGTGGAGGTTCATACATTAAATGGACAGTTGATTTATTGTAATAAATTGATCGGCAAATCGCAGCAAATAGATTTTTCTTATCTCGACAAAGGGGTCTATTTCATCACCATCAGGTCTGAGAATTTTGTGAGGACGGAAAAAATGATAAAACTATAGGGCTGATTCAGATGCCTTTGATGAGTCTGTCCATGTATTCCACAATTCTATAAAAGTCATCCTCACGTTTCAGGGAAATTCTGTTTTCTTTCAGAAAAGTACTGATCTGATATTCATATTCGGGTAAAACACTAATAAGGTCTTTTTTGCGCTCGATTTCCCGAGCAGCCGAGTTCTCAGGTTTCACAAACAGGTGTTTTACCTGTTTCATTTTGAGAGCTTTGGTTCCACCTCCTCCTCCATAATTGACCACATACTCATCCTTTTCCAATTTTATCCGCCTCTGGCACAGAGCAGAAATAAAATCACCCTCGTACAAAATTTCAAAATATCCGGTGGCTACTATATCCTTCACCAGCAGAAAAACCTCATATTGGAACTTCCGATCTTCAATTTGTACGTATTCAATCGCCTCGGGCCAGGTAATGATTGCGGTATCCTGGTTTATTAATAACTCCATCCTGTCCTCGAAAATATCATACCTGAATTTCAGGTTCCGGATAAGCGTTCCATCAAGGGCTTTCATGATTCCTTCCTTGAATTCCTCTTCCATGTATGGGGATCCTATAAAATTGGGTAAGGGATTGTCATAATGCATTTTTGTAACGCCATCAATGATACCTACATGACGGGGTTCAAGGTTTCTGGTATTTAAAACCGTGGCACCGGCTCTGGGGGAATACTCAATCTGTGCTCTTACGCACATAAGGCAAAAAAAGGAAATGATCACTCCGGTAAAGTATATCTTCTCCATACTGCAAAATAATAAATTTTAGTTTTAGCTTAAGATCCCTGAAGGGATTACCACAACAGGAATTTTTGGCAGGGGGCATCCCGGAAAACACAAGCAGGAGATAATTGGCTACCGTCACTCAGAAAAATTGTTTCCGGTAAACGTTATAAGCCCGGGAAGCCCTTGAAGGCAGGTGTTTACCCTACTCTGTAATCCTTGTGATCGCTTTCAGTTCAATCTTTCTGAACTCAACTTCCGAACCCTCTGCCTGTAATGCGATCTGTCCTTTTTCGGCTGTACAGTTGAAACCATAGTTCACTAAAACGCCGTTTACCCATACCTTAATTTCGTTTCCAACCGCTTCAATAAGCATGGTATTCCATTCACCAACTGGCTTCTCAGAATCGTCTGTCAGGTTTTTAATATTCCGGCCTTTCCCTTCGGTAATGCCCCAGTTTTCTTCCGGTCCGCGTCGGGATTCCATTTCGGGCACAGTAATGTCTTCAACAATACACCAGAAATCACCGGCATTGTTATGTTCCATCTGCACCTCCATGGACTTTGGGAACATCCCATAAAGTGCCCGGGGCGTACTTGCATGGATCAATACACCACAATTTCCGGGTGCTCCTGCAAAACGGTATTCAATGAGCAAACTGTAATTCTGAAACTCATCGTTGGTAATTAAATGTCCTCCGGGTGTTCCCAGGCTTACCAGCATACCATCCCGCACGATGAAAGGATTGAGGGTGTCAGGATTTGAATCCATGGCAGGAACATCCACATGCCATCCGGATAAATCTGATCCGTTGAAAAGGCTTTGCGGTTTTTGTTCTGAATTTTTGCAGGCGTAAAATGATATTGCAATCAAAAGGATAATTGTTCTCGATTTCATGAAAGTAAACTTAAAGTGAACTGATAAAAGTTAATACACAAGTGCAATTTACGTATTTCTATGATTATGGAATAAAATGCAATCGAATAAAGTATTTCTCTAACTTAGGCCTAGCTTATTCCATACTACGAGCCATGAAAACCCTCATCATCTACCTGAGGACCCTGAAAAGGAACAAGCTTTTCTCTGTCATCTCCATCGGGGGATTCTCCCTGAGCCTGGCGGTGGTCCTGCTGCTGCTTGCTTTTATCAGTTCCGAGAACCAGTATGACCGGTCCATCCCGGAACTGGACCAGATCTACAGGGTAATCAGCCTGGAGAACTCCGCGTATGTGCCTGAACAGGCCAGGGACAAGCTCCTTTCCGATTATCCCCAGATCATGGCAGCTACCAACGTGAATATTGGCAACGATCCGGTACTCTGGGAGGAAGAGAACAGCGATATAAGGATCATCCATACCGATTCCGGGTTTTTTAAGGTGTTTTCATTGCCGGTGATTGCAGGCCGGCGGGAAGGTCTCTTTGCTGATCCCCACCAGGCAGTATTGACAGAAAGTTGTGCTAAAAGAATCTTTGGGGAGGAAAATCCCATCGGCCAGGTGTTGAATGTGGCTCACCGTGAAGATGTGGAAGTGGTGTCGATCGTAGGTGATCTGCCTGAAAAAAGTTCCCTGCACGGCGAAATGTTCTGCAGTGCCGAACTGAGGATCAGGTACAGTCGATCCGGTTATAACGAAAAGGAGGCCTACCTGTATAACCTTTACCTGAAACTACATGAAGGCAGCATTACGGAGGGACTGGATACTGCACTTACCCGGTTGATCCATCCTTTCATGGATTGGATGGAAATTAACTACCAGTTGCAGTCCTTCGGGGAGGTCTATTTTGACATTTCCACCCCCTACGACAACCTCTCCCATGCCAACGTGAAACTAATCAGGCTTTTGGGCTGGCTTTCGCTGGTCATCCTCTTCCTGGCCGTCTTCAATTACATCAACCTGACCATCGCTCAGAGCACCGGGCGACTGCATGAGCTGGGAGTGAAACAGGTATTCGGGGCCGACCGCAGCTTCCTGATCAGGCAGTTCATTACTGAAGCGTTCGTTCAGGTACTCTTTGCATTGCTCCTGGGCTTTTTCATTGCCATCCTGCTGAATCCTGTTGTCAGTGGCATCCTGGACAAGGAAATCCGAATCATGATTATCATGAAAGACCCGCTGACCCTGCTGCTGGTTTTTGGAGGACTGTTGCTGATCGCCATGGGTTCAGGATTCTACCCGGCTCTGGCCATTCTAAGGCTTCAGCCCAAACAGATGCTGCTCAACCAGGTGATGACCATCCGCAGGTCCTTTGATATCCGCAGGCTGCTGACCATTGTGCAGTTTACCGCCATGGTAGCCCTGATTATCTCGCTGATCACCCTGGTCAAACAGGTACGCTATGTGCAGGACAAGGACATGGGTTACGATACCGAATTGCTGGTGCGAATCCCGGTTCATTACAGGATCAAAGACAGGGTACCGGCCCTCCAGGAGGAGATTTCCAAATTGGCTGTTGTAAAAAATGTATGCGCCTCGCATGGAACGCCGGGTGCCATCTGGAACTATTCCAGCGATGACGATATCAGCGTCTCTCATATCTCTTCCAACCACAGGTTTGTAGAGACATTCGGGCTCAACCTGCTTTATGGCCGCAACTTCTTCGAGGCTGAATCGACCATGGTCTCCCTGATCAATGAGACCATGATGAAGGATCAGGGTGGATGGGACTCGGTGGAGAACCGTAACTATTTCGGCAGCACCGTAGTGGGTGTTGTTAAGGATTTCCATTATAAGGACCTGTACAGTCCCATTGAAAACCTGCAAATCCGCAACGAGCCCGATGTCTCCCACCTGTGCGTTCGTTTCTACCCGGGAGATATTTCCGAGGCCATCAGACAGGTTCAGGGAGTATTTCGGCAAACTGCCCCGGGTTTTGCCTTTTCCTATGAGTTCTACGATGAATGGCTGGAAGCCAAGTACAAACAGGAGGAGAAAAGGGCTGGCTCCATCCGGTTGCTCTCCATCATCGCGGTACTTCTCTCCTGTATGGGTCTGTTCGGTATGGCGGAATTCAGCACACGGGCACGTACGCGAGAGATCGGGATCAGGAAGGTGAACGGTGCCGGTGTGGGTCAAATTATGGGACTGCTGAACCTTGGATTTTTAAAATGGGTGGGCCCCGGTATCCTGGCAGGGATCCCTATTGGATGGTACTTCATGCAAAAGTGGTTGTCAGGATTCGCTTACCGGACCGGCCTGGACTGGTGGATTTTTGCACTTGCTGCAATTGCCTCGCTGGCAGTGGCCATTCTGACCGTCAGCTGGCAAACCTGGCGCACGGCAAAGAAGAATCCGGTGGAATCGCTGCGTTACGAATAACCAAACCATTCATCATGAAATATTTTTCAGGTCTTATCATAGCAATCATTCTGGCTGCACCATCCTGCCAGAACAAGCCAACAGAAACTTCCGGCCAAGAACTGGAGGAAATGGCTCTCAAGATATGCCAGGACAATATCATTATTGATTCCCATATTGATTGGCCGGAAAGGATGTATAACGACCCTGCTGACATCTCCCTTGAAAATGAAGACCGCGATTTTGATCTCGTCAGGGCCCAAAGGGGCGGATTGAATGCTGTCATGTCCGTTGTATATATCCCTGCCGGTCTGGATATTGATCAGGGCCGTGTCATGTTTGACTCGCTCTATGGGTTAATCACGGATTATCCCGATACATATCCCGGCAAATTCGCACTTGCCGGAACGCCTGGTGAAATCACCAATAATTTTCGAAACGGTCTGTTTTCACTGCCATTGTGTTTGGAAAATGGCACACCTATCGGGAACGATCTGGGTTATATTCGACAACTGAAGGAAAAAGGGATCGCCTATATTACTTTATGCCATTCCAAGTCCAACCAGATTTGTGATTCGAATTATGATTCGAACAGACCCTGGAATGGTTTAAGTCCATTTGGTGTTGAAGTAATCAAGGAGATGAATCAACAGGGCATCATGATTGATATCTCACACTCAACAGACAGCGTGGTTTTCCAGGCACTAAGAATCTCAAAAAAACCTATTGTTGCGACACATTCCTCCTGCCGGTCCTTTACTCCGGGCTATGAAAGGAATTTGTCTGACACCCTGATCAAGGCAATTGCCAGTAAAAACGGCGTTGTAATGATCGCCTTTGGTTCCATGTTCCTGGATTCGGTCTGCTCGGCCAATATCGAAAATCTTAGGATTTGGTTTGATTCCACCGGAACAGCCATCACTTCACCTGAAGGAATGGAATTCATTCAAACCTATGGGGAAACCCATCAAATGCTGGCAAAAGCAGAGCAGGTTGTGGATCATATAGATCATGTGGTGAAGATTGCAGGGATAGATTACGTGGGACTGGGGTCAGATTTTGATGGTATCGGGCCCTCTCAGCCCACAGGCCTGCCCGACGTTTCAAGTTATCCCGTCCTGGTAACCGAATTGCTGAAGCGTGGTTACTCTGAAAAAGAGATCGAAAAAATCCTGGCCAGGAATTTCCTCAGGGTTTGGAATGAAGTACTGGAATGATCCCGGGGGTACCCATTGGTTAAAACCGATAGGTAAGAACAATACCCGAATGATTTGGGGTATAATAAAATCCCGTCCTTAGATCGTTGAGCTTTATTTTATATTCGTTTGTCTTTCTTTTGCCAATTCCATTAAAAATAAGACCATTGATCACCGTAACCACTCCTGCTCCAATAATCGCATAACTGGCGCCAACAATTGCATCGTCAGACTTTCCCTTATCAGCATAAGTGCTTGCATAAATGCGAAGCCCTGCGCCCACTGCCACTGCTCCGGCCCCGGAAAAAATCAATATTTTACCCGTCTTTTGCCAGGATTGATATTGTTCAATTTTTACTTTGCAGATTGTTGAATCGGCTTGCGAATAAACAGAGGAACAAATGCCTGAAATGATGCATACAGCAATTAAAATCCCAAGGGTTTTCATGGTTGGATGTTTCAGTTTTTAGTTGACTGATATTGCTTTATTAAAATAATTTCTACCAATTGTGTATGTTACTGATTAAAAATGAATATTTTAAGAACAATAAATTTAGATTATAATCAACAGAAAGGCAAATAATTGTTAAACCACATTATCCTGAATTTACGTATGAAAAATTATATGTCTGCCGTTCTATCTGGGCTTCTGCTTTTTGTCTTTTCCCTGACTTTAAGTGCACAGTTGATCCCTTCAAAGATATTCAGCAACGGAATGGTCCTTCAGCGCGAAGTTGCTCTTCCCGTATGGGGAAAGGCTGTTGCCGGAGCAGAAGTTGTTGTAACCGTGAATGATTCAATAAGATCAACTACTGCGGACCCTGACGGGGATTGGAAGGTTGAACTTCCATCTATGCAGCCCGGAGGGCCATTCCAGATGGTTGTTGTTTCAAACGGACAGACCCTGACCTACTCCGATGTGTATATAGGCGACGTCTGGCTGGCCTCAGGGC
The DNA here is from genome assembly GCA_964453785.1 of uncultured Bacteroides sp. Lineage (GTDB taxonomy): Bacteria > Bacteroidota > Bacteroidia > Bacteroidales. Next base: position 27,237 of record CAYVRK010000018.1, on the reverse strand, counting down.
AATCGAATATGGAGATGACTCTAAGTCAAAGTGATGGCGGAGCCGCAGAAATATCCGGCTCAAATGACCAGATGCTCCGCCAGTTTAAGGTTCCCAAAACCTTGGGTGAAGAACCGGCAGAAGCGCTCCCTTCGGGCAGTGAATGGAGACCTGCAACTTCGGCCTATGTTGGAAATTTTACTGCTGCCGGCTATTATTTTGCCAAAGCATTACGTACCGAAATTGGAGTCCCCATCGGCATCATCAATACCTCATATGGGGGCAGCAGGATTGAAGCCTGGATGAGCGAGGAGATGCTTGGATATGATGAAACCGATATTGTTCTGGCCGGAGGAACCTACTACGAAAGACAGCCCACTGTGGCTTATAACACAATGCTTCATCCCCTGACCGGATTTCCGGTGAAAGGTTTTATCTGGTACCAGGGTGAATCCAATGCCGATACCATGGAGGATGCTCTGGAATATGGCAGCCTTTTTAAAACCATGATAAACAGCTGGCGCGAAAGCTGGGGAATGGGGGATTTGCCTTTTATCTGGGTGCAGCTGCCCAATTACGGAGAGGTGTTTGAGACACCTCAGCCATGGGATGCCTGGCCTCAGCTCAGAGCGAATCAGAGCCGTGCCTTGTCCTTGCCCAACACAGGCGAAGCGGTCACCATCGATGTGGGGGATGTGGATATCCACCCGACCAACAAAAAGCCCGTTGGCGACAGGCTGGCACTCATTGCCCGGCATCTGGTTTACGGCCAGGACCTGGTCTATTCAGGCCCCCGGTATAAAAGTCATACCCTGACGGACGGCGGGAAGGTAAAAATCCTTTTCGATCATACCGGAAGCGGATTGGTTACCGGTGATGCCGATATCGCAGTAAAAGGCTTTGTACTTGCAGATGGAACAGGAACCTTAAGCTGGGCAGATGCAATCATCAGCGGTGATACAGTGATCGTTTGGAATGATGCTGTTCCTGATCCTTCAATGGTCAGGTATGCCTGGGAATACAACCCGGCAACCAGCAATCTTTACAACAACGAGGAGTTGCCCGCGGCCCCTTTCAAAATCAATGTCACCCATCCGGGATTTAAAATCTCATATTTTAATACCACTGCCACCACCATTGAACGCGGACAATTTGCGGTTCTCTCCTGGGAGGTGTTTGGAGCCTCGGTGGTTTCCCTGAACGAACAGCCGGTTGATCCGAAACCAACCATTTCCATCCGAACCGATGCGGGGGGAGCAGCTCCTCCGGGCACTGAAATTACCCTGATTGCAGACGCCGAACCACCCAAGGACGGGAGCATTACCAAGGTTGAATTTTTTATTGATGGCGTGTTGCTTGCTACCCTGACCGATGCCCCCTATGAAACATCCTGGACCACTCCCGCAGAGACCGGAACCTATACAATTACCGGAATAGTCACCGACAACCAGGGTTATGCTGTTGCTTCAGCACCTCTGGATTTTTCTGTATCCAATCTGAAACTGGTGATTTATGAAGCGGAGGATGCCAGCGCAACAGGCACATCATCGGTGAAAACCAGTTCACAGGCCAGTGGTGGAAAATACCGCGATTTTGCGAGCAATGACTGGGTGTTGACTTTTGATCATGTGGAGGTAACTGAAACGGGTGTTTACCCACTCACCATACGATACCTGCTGAACTATGAATCACCAAAGGGTCAGATCCTGATTGTAAATGGAACCAGCCTGGGAGAAATTACATTCACGGCACCCAACACAAGCACCTGGATGAGTTACCATACGGACATAACCCTGAATCAGGGGATGAACACCATTGAAATTGACGATTCCTGGGGCTGGATGAGCTTCGATTATATTGCCATCTCTGTTGAAGATGACGCAACGGCATTGAAAGCACCGGGCGAAACAATGGATCTGAACGGGTATGAAATGGCAGGTGAGCATCAGGTAACGTTCAATACCCGTAGCCTGATGAAGGGCATATTCCTGGCAAGACTGACCATCAATTCCGAAACGGTTTGCCGGAAAATAATATCCTGTTTTTAACCAATATTCCATGAATCATGCGACTTACAAGAACAATCTCAGGGGGGCTTCTGCTTTTTGGTTTTGGCCTGCTTCATGCCCAGGCTGGTCCTGGCAACAGCGAATCCGTATACCGTTTGAAGCCGGAAGATCCGGAAGCATATTTTTTTACTCCCGAAAATTATCATTTCAGAGCCGACGGTACCATGGATGTATCAGATGCCCTTCAGGAGGCGATCAACCAGGTTAAAACAGAAAAGAACTTTGGGATATTATTTATACCCGAAGGCAAATATCGCATTAGCAGAACCATCTATATTCCCGGTGCGGTTCGCCTGATCGGATATGGCAAAAACCGTCCGGAAATTATTCTTGGAAAAAACTCACCCGGATATCAGGAGGAAGTTGAATCGGATCAAGGTTTGGCCAACTATATGTTTTGGTTTACCGGTCGCATGGTTACCGAAGGTTCTGAACCGGGGGATGCAGGGGCCGGAACGTTTTACAGTGCCATATCGAATATCAATTTTACGATTGAGGATGGTAATCCAAATGCCGTGGCCCTGCGAACACATTTTGCCCAACATGGATTTGTAAGTCATTCGGTGATTCATATTGGCAATGGCAAGGCCGGTCTGTTCGATGTGGGCAACGAAATGGAAAACGTGAGGTTTTTTGGAGGTGATTATGGCATATATACGAACAGAACCTCTCCCGGCTGGCCCATGATGATGGTAGATACCTATTTTGAAGGACAACGGAAGGCAGCGATCCGGACAAACGAAGGGGGCCTGACCATCGTTCATATGCATGTGAAAGATGTACCTGTAGCTGTGGAGATGGTTGAACAGAGGGCGGACAGACTCTTTTTGGAAAACTGTCTCTTCGAAAATGTGTGGCGGGCCGGAGTGGTAATCAGCGTAGAAGAAAACGCAATGAGCCAGGTGAACCTGCTCAATATTGACTGCAAAAAAGTCCCGGTTTTGGCTGCATTCCTCCAAAGTGGCAAATCAGTTGATGTGCAGGATAAGATCTACAGGGTCAGGGAATTCACCTGTGGATTGGTGATGGAAGATATGGTCTCAGATTCAGAGTTTAAGACCATCATTGATATTGAACCCCTTCAAAGATTACCTGTGCAACCGGAGAGGGAAATCCCATCATTGCCGGATATGGAGACATGGGTGAATATCAAAGAACTGGGAGCAAAAGGGGATGGTGAAACCGATGACACAAAGGTTTTTCAGGAAGCCATAGCTGAATATAAGCACATCTATGTTCCCCAGGGCTGGTATCGCCTTACAGAAACTTTAAAAATGGAACCCGGAACCAAACTCATAGGTTTGCATCCTTTTGCCACCCAGTTTGTACTGAATGAAAGCGAACCCGGGTTCAGTGGTTTTGGAAGCCCGAAACCCCTGGTGGAATCTTCCATCGGCGGTGAGGACATGATCAATGGCATCGGCATCAATACAGGCGGGTATAATTATCGCGCGGTTGGCTGTAAATGGATGGCAGGGGAGAAATCCATGTTGAACGATATTAAATTTGTAGGCGGCCATGGCACCATGCGAAGACCGGTTCAAAGTCCCGGTGAGAGAACAGGATTCTCAGGGAGGAACGGCGGAAGACGGGAAAGGGAGATAAGTTCTCCTGCAAACCCTGTGTATGCCCGGGGCAAGGATCTCGCCTGGGATAACCAGTATTGGAGCCTCTGGGTCACCAACAACGGGGGAGGTACGCTAAAGGATATCTGGACAGCGAATACCTATGCGGCCAATGGGCTCTATATTAGCAACACAAACACACGGGGCCGTATCTATGCCATGTCACTGGAACACCATGTGCGGAATGAGGCAAGGTTTGCCCATGTTTCAAACTGGAGGATGTATGCATTTCAATTTGAAGAAGAAGGCGTAGAGGGGAATGATTGCCTGATGGTTGATATTTCCAATTCTGCCAATTTGATGTTTGCAAACCAGTGGATGTACCGGACCATCAGGGTTTCAACACCTCAGCCCATTGGCGTAAGGATTTCCAACGGCAGGAATATAGAATTCAGGAATCTTCATAATTACACCCAGAAGCTACAGGTTGTTGAATTTCCGGTATATGAAATGAATAAGAACATCCCTGTTTATCCCTGGGATTTTGCCAAACTGACCATTTCAGGAAACGAACCCTGGGCCAGCCATGTGACTGGCGAAACATGGAAACCAGCGAAGATAGCCTCAGGTTTTGTTTTTGGGACCGGATTGACCGCTGACAGCATAGGCAATGTCTATTTTTGCGAGCATGAACGCAAACGCATATACAAATGGTCGGCGGAAGAGAATCAAATCAGCCTGCTGGCAGATTACCCCTGGAAACCTTTCACCCTCGCGACAGATACAAAAGACAATCTTCTGGTTATTTTCAGGTATGATCCCCAGCCAGGCTACCTGGTAGGTGGAGAGCAGGAAACGGTTCCCCGTCTGCCTGATGATAATCCCATGTACAGCGGATGGGGCAATGGAGGATGGGCTGCACGGGCCTATTCCATCAATCCGGAAGATCCTGATCATACATTCAGCCCTTTGAAAAAAGTGTCCACGGGTGAAATCATCCGTGTACAGAAGTCCATCTATCCTTCCAGCAGGTGGAGATCGGATTTCGACCAGACAGTAGTTTATACTCCAGAATATTGTTTTGTTGCCCCTGACGGAGTTACCGTGATCCCCGAAACATATGACCTGGGAAGGTCAGCCGCCCTGTCAGAAGCTATTCCCGGGCAACCATTCTATGTCTCAAAAGAAATTAACAAAACCACGGTTCAACTGGATGTAGCTGCCGACGGCAAAGTATCAAACATGGAAGAAATAGTACCACGGGGCGAGTATAGCACGGCTGTAGATGCCCATGGCCAATTGTACATCGCCGACGGGCAGATTTTCGTCTACGATAAAAACCATCAGGAAATTAAAAGGATTCAGCTTGAGGAACGACCCATTTCCATTGCTTTTGGAGGCAAAGACAAGAAGACCCTTTTTGTTACCACGCGTAGCTCCCTTTATGGAATAAGGACAGAATAGCTGCCCGGAATTAAATCATTTCCTATTTTTGAGAATGAAACAAAAAGTTTCAAGAATAGTATTTGGCATCCTGCCGGGTGTTTACCTGGTGGCTGCATTTCTTTATATCATCATTGTCACAAAGCCCGTCTTCTATTTTCACCATGTGCAAGCTCCTTTCGTATTTGATGCCGAATATCTGAGGGGATTCTTTGCCTATCCGGGAGGGATTTCTGAGTTGGTTGCCAACTTCTTCATGCAGTCATTTCATTATAAAATTGTTGGTCCGGTCATTTTTATGGGAATTGTACTCGCCAATATGTGGCTGATTCACCGGCTTATGAATTCAATTCATAGCCATGAGGCGAATGTTGTGTGGGCTATGGCCCCCCTTGGCTTTGCTGTTGTGCTGACCAACAATTACAACTTTCCTTTCTCTGTAATAATCTCGATGGTGCTGGTCCTGATTTTGCTGCTGTTGCTGGCAAAAAAGGGGATCAGCCCAACAAGAAAATTTATTTGCTATACGGCCGGAGCTCTGACCATTTACTATGTCTCCGGCAGTGGGTTCATGTTGCTTTTTTCAATCATGTCCTTCTTCCTGTCTGTAAAACTGAAAGATTGGAGAAGCCTGATTGTTGCCATATTTATTGCTGGATTTGCCTTCTTCTTACCCCGGTGGGCAGCCGGCTCGGTATTCCCGATTCCCGTGGATCAGAAGTACCTCAGTTTTTTTCAAACCAGGGTCTATTTCATGGCCTATGAACCATCCGTTATATTTTACCTCTATCTGGGATCTGTTCTGGTGCTCCCCGGAATTGCGCTGATCATGTCCGGAATTCAAAACAACAGGATAAGACTGGATCAGGGTGGTCCGTTGAAAATATTTACGGCTTTTGCTTATTTAACAGTCATAGCCCTGTCCATATCCGGTCATTTCATTTCATACCGTGGCGATGCCAGGAAAATTGTGGCGAGCGATTATTACTGCTATATCAACAATGCAGGCAAATCGGCCCGGGCAGCCAAAAGCCTGAAAAACTACAACTTTGCTGCCAATCTCAATTACAACCTGGCCATAGGCAAAGCAGGTTTGCTGACAGATGACTTTTTCAAATTCTTTCAGATTACCGGAACCGATGCTTTACAACCTGATGTGGAATTCGCATCGGAAATGGCATTTATAGCGACTGATTTCTACTACGACCTGGGCTACATCAGTGAGGCAAGGCACTGGGCCTATGAATCCCTGGTCTTTTACCCGTACAGCCCCAGGGCCCTCCAGATGCTTGTAAAGATCCACCTGGTTACACATGAATACAGGGCTGCTGAACGCTGCCTTAACATATTAAACAAAACGCTGATCGACAGAAAATTTACGTCCAAATACAGACGATACATGGCAGATACCGCCCTGATCAGCATTCATGAAGAGATCATGAAAAAAAGAAGCTTTGTCCCTGAGGAAAAAGAACTGAGCCCGTTCATTCAACAAAGGCTTCAGGAATTGCTGGAAGCCAATCACGAAAACAAACGTGCTTATGAATATCTGATGATCTATTACCTGCTGGATTCACAACTGGACGAATTCATGGAGTTGTATAAAGATGCAGGCAACTATTTCGACAAACCTGTGGCTATATTTGAAGAGGCTGTTTTGTTGTGTGGTGAAAAGAATCATATTCCTGTAAAATCGCAATACAACATCACACCTGAAACCACAGCCCGTTATAACGATTTTAACAGGATTCTGCAGCAGCATGAGGGAAATAAGAAATTAGCCCGGAATTTTCTTTATTGGGAAATGGGTGACAGTTATCTGTACTATAACCATTTTCTTTACCCGCGCATTGTAAAACCCGAGATTGTAACAGAAGAGAATGGAGAACCAACCATATAGCCGGAATGGTGGATCAGGGATCCTCCCGCCAATCACAATCCTGTTGTGCCTGGCTGGTTTTGTCTTGGCAGTGCTTTCAGGTTGTTCCGGCAAAACCGGGATTGCCCGTGAAACCAACACCCTTCCGGCTATTTTTCCGGAATATTACGACCTGACCATACCACCCAACATAGCTCCTCTCAATTTCATTATCAAAGAACCCGGCTCAAAGTACAGGGTCGAGCTGTGGGCCGGTGAGGGTGAGCACATGGCGATCCGGCAGAGATCCCCGACCGTTCAAATCCCTGTAAGCGCCTGGCAAAAAATGCTGTCAGACAATGCGGGGAAAACCCTGACAATTGGTATCTGGGCCCGGGAAGGCAAAGCGTGGCGCCGATACAAGCGTATCGAGCACAGAATATCCACCGATTCCATTGATTCATATCTTGCATACAGGCTGGTTCATGCTGTATACCTCAAGTGGTACGACATGGGGATTTACCAGCGCAATCTTTCCAATTTTGATGAGGACCCTGTCATTGAAAACGCTTCAACAGATCATGGATGTATGAACTGTCATTCATTCTCAAACAATGATCCTTCAAAGATGCTCATCCACTTTCGTATTCTCCATTCAGGTACCATGATATGGAATGAGGGCAAACTTTCAAAAATAGATACGCGTACAGACCATACCATGTCTGCAGGGATATATCCGGCCTGGCATCCAAACGGAACCCACATTGCATTTTCCACCGGACAAATCAGTCCGCATCTGACTACCCGATCCGGTAAAGTGGTTGATGTGGCTGACAGGGCATCAGACATCATGGTGTATAATGTTGAAACCAATACAGTGACCACCTCCCTGAAGATATCAACTGAAAGGCGTGAAAATATGCCGGTATGGTCCCCGGACGGAAAGTACCTCTATTATATTAGCGCCCCTGAAGCCATCAGGGGCGATGACGAGAGCCTGCTGCATTCCAAATACAGCTTAATGCGCATTGCGTACAATACGAAACGAAATTCCTGGGGCGAAAGTGAAATGGTTTTGAATGCCGATTCAACAGGCATGAGCATTTCCATGCCTGCCATCTCTCCTGATGGAAAATATCTTGTGTGCTCCATGTCCGATTATGGCTATTTCACAATTTTCCACAAAAAAAGCGATCTCTATTCTGTTGACCTGGAAACGAAAAATTACAAGAAACTTGAATTAAACAGCGAAAGCGCCGAAAGCTATTCTTCATGGTCAACCAATGGCCGGTGGCTGGTATTCAGCAGCAAACGCATAGACGATGTATTTACCCGGACACACATTGCTTATTTTGATAATAATGGAGTTGCTCATACTCCCTTTGTGTTGCCTCAGAAGGACCCGGCAATGTACGATATGGTACTGGCAAACTATAACCTGCCAAAACTTATAACTGGCAGGATTGACCTCAAACCAAACGAAATCCGGGACATGTTGTCCACTGATCCCCAAAAGGTAAAATTTACCTATTGATGAAATACTTTTAACGCTTAATACTTCTAACACAGATGAACCAGACCAAAAAAAATACAATAATGATCTCTCTGCTTATCCTGTCACTTCTGACCTATGCACAATCAGGGGCAATCAGGATCAATCAGTTGGGATATTATCCGGAAGCCAACAAAATCGCACTGGTGGTCAATGCCAACGCGGCCTCCTTTGAGATCGTGAATTCGGCTGACAATGCTGTGGAGTTTTCGGGACAAATGACTCCCCCGAAGTACTGGGAAGATGCGGGAGACAGCATCAGACTTTGTGATTTTTCTGAACTGATCAAACCGGGAACCTATAAAATCCGTATTCCGGGTTTTGGAGAATCTTATCCATTCGAAATCTCGGGAACAGTATGGCGAAAAGCTGCATATGCTTCCCTGAAATCCTATTATTACCAGCGTTGTTCATACGAACTTACAGAGCCCTTTGCCGGAGTTTGGGCCAGGAAAGCCGGACACCCTGATACGACCTGTATTTTGCATTCTTCAACCGGAAAGACCGGAACCATATCCTCTCCGGGAGGCTGGTATGATGCAGGTGACTATGGAAAATATGTGGTAAATGCGGGCATTTCTGTTGCTTCGTTGCTCAGTTTCTATGAGAATTTCAACGACTTTTTTGCCGACAGCTCCATTCTTATTCCGGAATCGGGCAATGGAAAAAGTGATTTGCTGGATGAGGTAAAGTACGAACTGGACTGGCTCAAGACCATGCAGGATGAAGATGGTGGTGTGTTTTTCAAACTGACCACATTGTCCTTTACAGGATTTATCATGCCTGAAAATGCCACCGGGGATCGTTATGCCATCGGTAAATCAACTGCTTCGGCACTTGACTTTGCAGCCATGATGGCCATGGCAGGGAGGATCTATGCGGACTATGATTCTGCATATGCAGCCGATTGTATCGAACAAGCAAAGCGTGCCTGGGCCTGGGCAAAAGCCAATCCGGCCATCTATTTCAAAAATCCTTCCGATGTACATACCGGCGAATATGGTGATGGAAATGTCTCCGATGAATTCATTTGGGCGGCAGCAGAATTGTACATTACCACCCAGGAAGCTGAATATAAATCCTACCTGGAAAGCAAGAGCAGTTACCTGAATTATCAGGGAGCTCCCGGTTGGCCGAATGTACAGCCACTGGCATCACTTTCCCTGGCAACCCGCGCAAATGGGTTGTCAGGATCACTGCTTACTTCCATAAGAAATTCTGTGATCTCAACATCAGACGGATGGTTGAATGAGATCGCGTCAAATCCGTGCCATATACCCACCTTTGGCTACTACTGGGGATCGAACAGCGGAATAGCCAATATGGGCGTGGGCCTGTTGTATGCGAATATCCTTACCGGCGATCCCAAATATATCAGAGGCGCCGCCGAGTGTGCTGATTATATCCTGGGCAAAAATGCTACGGGTTTTTCATTTGAATCCTCATACGGTTACAGGACCCCCATGCATTTTCATCACAGGCCTTCGGGATCCGATGGCATTATCCAACCGGTGCCGGGTTTCATCTCGGGAGGACCCAATAAGAACCAGGAGGATGGCCAGAATTATCCGTTCGACAATCCGGCCAGGTCTTATGTGGATGTGGAAGGCAGTTATGCCTCCAATGAAATCTGCATCAACTGGAACTCACCCTTTACAGTACTGTTGGCCGGGATTGATGCCGTATTGGGCGATCAGTCAGAAGTGGAATTCCAGGTACAGACCAGTGTAAACAATCCCCCGGTTATTGTCATCAGTTCTCCAAATTTCGGGACCAGCATCGGCTCCGATGAACCCTTCATTTTGAAAGGTTCGGCAACAGATCCGGACGGGATCTCGAAAGTGGAACTCTATTTCGACACCAGGTATATGGCAACAATTCCCTCCGATGTGTTTGAATGGTCACCGGATTCTCTCTCTTTTGGCATGCATACCCTGACAATCCTGGCCTACGATAATTCCGGCCTGACCACTGGCATATCCAAAGCGTTTGAATATTTCCGGGTTTTTAAAGTCCCGGGTAAAATTGAAGCTGAAGAGTATTCAAAGATGTCCGGAATTGAAACCGCTCCAACCAACGATACCGGAGGGGGCCTTCAGGTGACCTCCATCCTTTCAGGGGACAGTTTCGACTATACCGTAAATGTTCAGGAACCGGGAGATTACCGGGTTGAATTCAGGATATCCAGCAGCTCAGGAGGCGGAAGGTTTGAACTACGGAAAATGGCCATCGTCCCAATCTCCTCCATGCAAATAGAGACCACCGGGGGAGATCAGAACTGGATTACCATATCAGATACCATCAACCTTTCTGCAGGGCGGCAGTCGCTTAAGGTGTATGCGGTAGAAGGGGGTTGGAACATCAACTGGATCAATTTTGTAAAGGTCAATGAAACGTCCGTTTTTTCTCCCGCCTCAGCAGAATCCGCTTGTTTTTTGACCGTGGCTCCCAATCCGGTTCATGGAGTCTTCATGGTACAGTACAAAGTTGCCGAACTCTCGCCTGTTGAATTTATATTGTACGATTCAAGTGGAAAAATGATCGAAAAGCGCAGAACAGAAATGGCTGGGTCAACAAAAGGTGAATTTCACTGGACATTTGGGAATCATACCGGACCGGGTCTCTATGATCTGATCATACGGCAATCCGGAAAAATAGTGGCGTCATTCAAACTGCTGAGGCAGGAGTAAGTTGTTTCCTATACTGCCTTGCTGCCCACAAAAACACAGTACTGGCGGCTGGTTCTCAGTAAAAAGATGTTCAGTCTGGTATGAATTGTATAGTACAGCTTCATGATCAGATCCTCCACAAAATGTATTTTCTGCATATCGCGGAGCCATCTCCTGTAGCTGCGAAAACCGCGAATGATCTCCGGAGTGATGTCCCTGGTGCTTTCCATTTTAAAATTCTTCAGCTGAAACTCAGTTTCATAGCTGCTCACGGGCCAGTGATGATATGACATCTTATTTCTCCAGGATCCGTTTCGTGAATTGCTTTTTTTATTTCTGGCCAGAATATCAGCAATCACAAATGCCCCGCCAGGTTTTAACACACGATTTACCTGGCTCAGGAAGGCAGGCTTATCCGGATAGTGAAAAGCACTTTCAATATTGATAACAACATCCACAGAATTGTCCTCCACCGTTGAAAGAGCATGGGCATCATCCACCTGGAAAATGATTCTTTCCAACCCTTTCTTTTCAGCTTCATCCTTCGCAATGTCGATATTCCCCTGGTTCAGATCAATCCCTTTGATTTCTCCGGGACCGAATTTCTCGAGGATATAAATGGTCTGCACACCGTTCCCACAACCTACTTCAAGCATCGCTTTCCCGCCCACCTCAGGCAGTAGTGCCAGGCAGTAATCGGTCAGGTTTGCCTGTGCATCCAGGAAGCTGTCGCTCTCTGATCCATAATAGGGATAATGCAACATGGTATACTCATTGTTAAGTCTTAACAACGCCTTGTTCATTGAACTGTAATAACCACCGGTGGAGACACCCGAATTGACGTGTGAAAATATCCTCGAAAAGAAACCCATAGCTTTCATCGCTCGTTTGTTGTATCTATTGGCTGACAAGATAGGGATAAAAACAGCACCAGGGGGAATAAAGCATGGATCAGTCGTGATGATAGAATTCGCCCGTCTGCTCATCGGCCGGCACCGTTGCTCCCGTTGAAAGGCTTACACTTTCTGCCTCATTGAAGACGCTGGATTCAGCACCCTTCCTTGCAAAACGGAACACCTTCCTTGGATTCAGATCTACTTTTCCGGAAATAAATTCAGGCCGGTTGTAGTTGTACATGTAATCCTTATAGAAATCAGGATGCCTTTGCGGCAGAACGAATGGTTTGCCGGCAATGCCATTTTCATCAATATGGCTGAACCAGACCTCGGAAAATATTCTGTCGTCACGTTTGCTTACAAACATCAGCCAGGAACCATTCGCCGACCAGCTGGGATAACTCTCGGTAAATTCTGAATTTATCCCTGGCAGGCTGATCTCCCCGGTTTTGGTGTTATAAAAATAGACATCGGCTTCAATGTTGTAAATGGAAAAATATCCATAATCAAGGCCAATGAATGAGACCAGATCTTTTGTCGGGGATTCCCTCGGAAAACTAATGCTTTTACCGAAATCCTTTGCGTTGATGAGTGTATCAGAAGTACCAAATTTTCGGGTTTCCTTATCGAAACTGATGCTCATCAGGTTGTACAAAATACCATCATAGGGCAGCTCATCATTATAGTAATCAGCACAGATATAAAACAATTTCCGGCCATCCTTCGACCAGACTGGAATGTTTTCAAGTTTGTCAGAAGCCAGTTCTAAGGGTCTGGTAATGGTATTGGCCTTCACATCGTAAAGCACGATATCCGAATATTTATCGATGACCTGAACATTTTTTCCAATGCGGGAATGGAATCCCTGGTTGATTTTATTGGTAGAAAAAGCGATCAGATCACCATCCGGGTGCCACGATGGATAAACCCCGGAACTACGCGTATGATCACTTTTTGTTTCAACAAACCGGGTGCCATCCTTGCCTGATACCAGTGTGCCTCCGTAAGGCCCGCGCATATGGAACATCATCTGTTCCGGGTCGCCTGAATTGAATGAATGACAATTCATACAGTTTTCATCCGTCAGGGAGTTGACCATAATGGGGATTTCTTTGAAACTTTCCAGGGAGCGCTGATAAATTCCCATGGTTTTCCAGATGATATGTGCCGGGGGTATTTTTCTGAATGCAATGAATGGATCAATCTCCTCGTTGGAAATTTCATTTCTCGCAGGGGCAAGCTTTACCCAATGATTTCCTTCCGATTTTTTGCAGACTGAAATGGTCAAACTGCCCCCCCTGTCTTCTTCCAGCAATTTTTTCCATGCTTTCAAGGGGATCTCTATGTTTCCGGTTCTGCTCCTGACAATAATGCGCCTGTTTTTGCTGTTTGCTATCTCAGCAGCGAAGTCATCACCCTGATTCTTAATCTGGAAATTCAGTGGTGCGATGTTCGGTGGTATTATGATCGACGTATAGTCAGGGTAAATCTCCAGTGATTCGCCGGTCTGCTCAAGATTCCCCGGAAACGGATGACAAGCCACAAGCAGGAGAAGCAATAGCAGCGCAAGTGAAACTCTGAATAATTTGATCTTTCTCATCTCCTATTTTGTTGAAGCATGGGGACTGGTGAACAGAAGATAATACCAGTAGGTATTTCTGTATACTGATGCATTCAGCATTTTCTCAGCCTTTCCTCCACTGCCTGACATCAATGTAGTTAAGCCCCTAAATTCTTCCAGGGTTTTCTGATTTGTTGAATAACCTTCAAGCAATTGTAAGTCTGCTTTTGGACTTGTGGCATAAATCAGCATTGCCTCTTCAACGGCTTTGGGAAGCTTCTTATAGCCGAATAGTTCGAATTTTGAAAGATAAGGAACCACCTTGCCAACCTCGTGTTGCAGAAGATAACTGGCCATCAGAAACTCAAAAGCCATTTTGTTATCCGGGTTGCAGTTGTAGAAATCCAGGAGTTTCCTGGTGGGATTGGTGGTGGAGCAAAAGAAATCGACCTTGGGATTATTGCTGATGAATAACTGAATCCTGCTGTCCTCGCTTGCGGTATTATTTTCAATCATTTCACAGACCTGATCGCACCATTCCTTATAAAGCCTGGATCGGGAAAGGATCCGTAAATATTTACGCGCAGCTTCATTGTTCCCCACAGCGATGTATGAAATGACCAAGTGCTTCAAAACGATGGGATGACGCATTAATCCCATCTGTGCTTCTGTTGCCCAGTGTCTTGTTTCATTGACAAATCCCAGGTCAAAGTTAAAATCACTGATATGGACCGCCACAGGGCAGGAGATATCTCCTTCCAGAAATATCCCTTTCTCCCCCCACGGCTGAGGATAATAGAATAATTTTTCCAATAATTGTCCGGTATGGTAAAGTGCCCGGTTGAATTCAAACTCCTCCAGGTTACTGACGCTATGCTGCTGGCTTGTAAGCTCAATTACTCTCTTATAATCTTTATTAAACCCGGCCTGCATTATTTTGTAGCCATCTCTGTCACGTTCATTGATACTGGCTTTTGAGGAAAAAACCAGAACAACGATGACCAAAATGATGCCTGTTCCGGAAAACAACAAGGTCCTTTTCATGGTAAATTTTGAAAAAAGAAATCGCAGCCCGATAAAAATCATCAGAAGCATCAGCGGAGAGAACAGACTGAAATAAAAAACTGGCGATAAGTCATTCAACTCTGAAACTATAAATGAGCCCAGGTAAGCATATTTGATTGTATAGGCGAAATTAAACGGTAAATACAAGATGGGGATGATCAGCAAAGGAAGGGCCGAAAGCAATTCCCGGTATTTCCTTGACAGAACACACTGAATGATGATGGCCTGGAATAGAACCAACAGGCCCGCCACACCTGCACAGAAGTAAATTACCGCGCCGCTTGCAAAATTGTAACCAGCCCTGAAAACAAGTTTCCCGGGAGAATAAAGTCCCTGGACCGCTGAAAACAAAAAGCCTGTTGTGATGCTTAGAATCAGACCGGCCGGAAAGGTGTAATGTGCGAAGAGTAAAATGAAGGGAACCAGGGCTGCCAGTAAGAAAGTAAAATAAACTGGATTTTCTTTCATCTGCCTGAATATCAGCTGAAGCGATAAGAAAACGGTAAACACAAGCAGGGCCGCACCCATGCTTCCCCGGAAATGTTGGGTCAATGATTCCAGGAACAAGTCTCCCAGTAGTTCGGACAATCCTCCGGGGAATTGTATGGAATCTTTAAAAGACAAGGGGATGGTCTGCTGCCAGTAATAGATCAGTGAACTATCAACCTCCTTGAGATAATAGAACAGATATGACAGGATCAGAAATAATCCGGAATAACCTGCAATTTTTATGAAACGCTCTTTATTCATCAGAATATGGAAAACCAGAGAAAAATAAGGAAATATTCAGAAATAAAAATACTTTATTTTTGCAGTGCATCAATTCCGGCAGATCCATGATTAAAAATTTTTTAAAGGACAAATTCCTCATTACCAAGATAAGAAACAGGTTTACTCCTTCAGTACAGATCGCACAGAGAAAACTGTTCCTTGATTACCAGGGCCTTGCAAAAAAGGGGGCCTTGCCCCCTGTGGCGGATACTGGATTCCGGGTCTTCTCCCAGTTTGAAGAGGATGGAAAATTGCTTTTCATTTTCTCAGTGATCGGGATGAAAAGCAAAATCTTCGTGGAGATAGGCTCCGATGACGGGGTCAACAGCAATTCTGCCAACCTCTATTTCAATTTTGGCTGGCATGGGCTCTTTATTGACGGGAATCCCGGCAGCATCAAAAGGGGACGGAAATTTTTCAGCAAATACCCACATCCATGGTTCTATAAACCGGAGTTTGTGTGTGCAAAAGTAACCCGGGAAAACATCAACCAGTTGATTAAGGATGCCGGAATTGAAGGAGAGATTGATTTGCTATCGGTGGATATTGACGGCAACGACTACTGGATATGGGATGCCCTGGAGGTCATCGATCCCAGGGTGGTGATCATCGAGACCCACAATGAATTCGGACTGAACAACATTGTGGTTCCTTACGATCCGGACTATTTCTATCCCGGAAAGCATCCCATTTATCATGGGGCATCCCCTGTGGCCATGACCAGGCTTGCCAAACGGAAAGGTTACAGGCTGGTAGGAGCCAATGAGCTTGGATTTAATTTTATATTCATCAAACAGGGTGTTGCAGATGATCAGATTCCTGAGGTATCGGTGGAGTCTGTGCTGCAGCACCCCTCGGTTGAAGAGGGATATAAAAAGTTTGAACCCATCAAAGAATGGGATTACCTGAAAGGAATCTGAGCATTTATACTTTTTTCCTTTTACCTTTGTCCTTCGTTGCCACTTTAGCTCAGCTGGTAGAGCAGTTCATTCGTAATGAACAGGTCGCGGGTTCGAGTCCCGTGAGTGGCTCTAATCAAACTGCCAATGCCTGCTGATGAATACGCTTAAATTTTTCCTGAAGGCCGGTATAACAGGCCTTTTTGTATGGACGATCCTTACCGGTTGTGCCCATGAGAGTCCCTGCCGGATTGAGGGTGAATTGAAAACCTGGCATACGGTTACCATTTCATTTTCGGGTCCGGCCATGAGCGAACAGGATGATCCCAATCCGTTTCTAAACTACCGGCTCAACGTCCTTTTCAGGTCTGAAACAGATTCTTTCCTGGTACCTGGCTATTATGCAGCAGATGGAAAAGCTTCGGAAACCGGTGCAAGGAAGGGAAATATCTGGCAGGTAAGGTTCAAGCCTGACAGGCCCGGGGATTGGACCTTTGAGGCTTCCTTCAGATATGGGCACAATGTGGCTGTGGATGATGATGAATTTGCAGGAGAACCCGTTGGTTTCGACGGAATGAAAGGGGAATTCACGGTGGCTCCTTCCGATAAAACAGGCCGGGATTTCAGAGCCCACGGAAGGTTGGAGTATGTGGGGGACCGGTACCTGCGTTTTGCAGGATCGGGGGACTATTTTATCAAAGGGGGGGCTGACAGCCCGGAGAATTTCCTGGCCTATCATGAATTTGACGGCACCAGGTTCAGCGGTAACAGTAAACAGCGGGCAGGAGAAGACAGCCCCAATACCGGCATGCACCGCTATACAGCCCATGTGAAGGACTGGAACCAGGGGGATCCGGTCTGGCAGGGAGAGAAAGGAAAAGGAATTATAGGCGCTTTGAATTATCTGGCTTCGGAAGGCATGAATTCTGTCTATTTTCTGACCATGAACGTATTGGGTGACGGGGATGATGTTTGGCCATGGACCATCCGGGACGAAAGATACCGGTATGACTGCTCCAAACTGGATCAATGGGAGGTGATATTCGACCACATGGAACAACTGGGTATCATGATGCATGTGGTGTTGCAGGAAACAGAGAATGAATGCATGCTGGATGCAGGAAGACTTGATGTGCAGAGAAAACTATACCTGCGTGAATTGATCGCCAGGTTCTCCCATCACCTGGCCATCACATGGAACATCGGGGAAGAGAATGGCCCTGATCACTGGACACCGGTGGGACAGACTGTGGATCAACGAAAAGAGATGATGTCCTACATTAGAACAACCAACCCTTACAACAGTTTCATAGTAGTACATACCCATTCGGCAGACCCGGTGCATTCAGACCTGATCACTCCCTTTCTTGGGTTTAAGGATATGGACGGACCTTCATTGCAGCTTTATCGTTCATCCATCGTCCACGAATTTACCCGCAAATGGATTGATCAATCCGCCAGTGCAGGGAGACAGTGGGTGGTCTGTTTCGACGAACTGGGACAAGCCTGGAAGGGTGTGATGCCGGATCTGGATGATCCCGGTCACGACACGGTCCGCAGTGAGGCCCTGTGGGGCAATCTGATGGCTGGAGGAGCGGGCGTGGAGTGGTATTTCGGTTACCATTATGATCATGCCGACCTGAATTGTGAGGATTGGCGGAGCCGGGAGAAGATGTGGAAACAGACCGATCATGCCCTCACCTTTTTCAGGGACTACCTTCCTTTTCAGCAAATGGAAGGCCATGATGAACTGGTGAACAGCGGGTATTGTTTTGCCAACCCGGGAAAAGTGTATGCCATCTATCTTCCCAAAGGAGAGGGGGTCTCCCTCGATCTTTCGAAGCAGCAAGGGATATTTGGCCTGTTATGGTACGATCCCCTGAACGGCGGGAAGTTGCTCTCTGGAGAACAGTCACAAATCACCGGCGGTTCCAGGGTAGATCTGGGCAGATCCCCTGAACCCCGGCGAGACTGGGTATGCCTGGTCAGAAAGCTGGATTAGCACTAAAACGGGCTGCCGGTGATGGTTACATCAATGTCGATGCTGATGGTCACCTCAATGCCCTGGTGGGAACTGGTTCCTGTCATCCCCAGATCAAAATCTTCTACATCAGAAAGAATGGCAGAAACATCATCATAGAAACCGCCAAGATCATCCAAAGTTACAGTGGAACCCACTGCAATATCCCAATCCTCCGGAAGCGTGTGCGATGCATTGATAACACCATTTGACATGGTAAAGGTGCTTCCACTAAGGAAAGCTACGCCATCAATGGGCGTCCCATTTTTGGTCACACTCACTACTTCGGCAACAATCCCGTCTACTCCCACGTTAACGATGTTGTCTTTGTATTTTATCACATCGGGATCGTCTATGGCCATTGTGGTGGAGGCATTGAAAGGATACGCTTCCAGGGCTCCTTTGGACATGTCTTCAGCTACAGCTATATCCAGGGTTCCCGTTAAAGTGCTTTCAACATCCACATTGAAAAGATCACAAGAGGCCAGCCCCAGAGGGAATAGCATGAACAGCGTAAATTTCATCATTTGTTTCATGGCTCAGATTTTTATGATTTTTTTAAATATAATCCTTAGAAGGTTCTTGGTCAAGCCTTACAGGCAATGATTCCGGTGGTTTTTTACCAAATCACAGATAATGGTGACCGGATTTACTTCGGATCATTTTTAATTATATCATAAATTTTGGACCATTGGTGGAATTTTCACTTTTTTAACATCCGCGTAGCCTCAAAGTCCGCCCAGCTGCAAAGGGCCTCACCTTCAGCCTGATCCAATCTGGCCCCCCGGTGGATCAGCAAATAGCTTTTCAGTGGCATGGTTCCCGATTCAACCACTTCACAAATATCAGAGAGCGATCCGACCTGTTTGGACTTCTCAAGGGTTCCGAATTCGCTGAAATTGAGTTTATCCCTGCCCTTCGAAATATGCTTCGCAAGATACCAGGATACGGGAGAGATCCTGCTATACCAGGGGTATTCCGTTTGATTTGAATGACAATCATAACAGGACCCGATAATAATGGCTGAGATGGTGTCGGGGACCGAAAGAACCTGTACAAGGTCATCAACACTGGAAGCTCCAGCGTTCTTCTCAGGTTGAAAGAACTGAAGTATGATGAGTATGCCGGATAAAAGAAGTCCGGCCGTTTTAACCCACTTCTGCATCAATTCCCCTCCATAAGGGTGGCCGATTCCTTCGCGGTCCAATCACAGATCAGCGCTTTCTGGGAGTCTGATAAAGCATTTTCGGGCTTGGATTTCAGATATTTCTTAGGCGGCATCTTTCCCTCCTCAACAAACGCACAAATATCTTCCAGTCTGGAAATTTTTTTGGAAACCTTGAAATCGTCCCACTTGTCAAAATTCAGGACGATCTGTGCTTTCTTGTTGGAACCATCATTGGAATGACAATCGTAACAGGATGTCTTCAGAACACCTGATACATCTTCGGGGATAGGCAAGGCCGGAGCTGATTTGATCCCAAATGCCTGAAAAACAAGGAATAAAACACCTGTGATAAGCAGGAATACAATGGATTTTTTCATCTGGAGCAGTTTTAGATTAAAACGATTGAGAAGTAAGTTAGTGAATTCCCTTGAATAACCGAAGGTTCTGCAAATTGCCCGGTTCCGCAGCAAAAAGCATAATACTCTAAATGTTAGCCATTTACTTGACTTGGACAGGAAATTATTATAACTTACTGTACAAACCAATCATGCAATTCAATGAAAAAACTAATTCCCGTATTTTTTGTAGTTATGATCCTGGCCACAGGTTGCCCCCAACCTGAGCCGGAAGTCCACCAGGTTGAAATCGGCTTGTTCACCCCCTATGCAATCTTTCCGGAGTTTTTAAACGGGAAAGTAAAAGAAGTGATTGAAAAGAATTACCTGGGCATCGAAAAAGACGGGAAGATTATAAAAGGAGAACGGCTGACCAAAGAAGCCAGGGATAGCATCAATTGGACAGATGATTTCAGAATCAGCTTTGACGAAAACGGCACCTTGCTGGAATGCGTCAAGTTCGATGAAAATGATGAGATCATCGATAAGCAGACTCTGACCGTGGAGAATGGACAAATGCTGAAGGGCATATATACAAAAAATGATACCCTGCGAAGCTATTCAATCCTTTCATACGATGGTGCCGGGCAACTTGTGAAAGTGGAACAATACAGGATGCCGGCCGATACGATGATATGGAGTGTTCAATTCATTACAGACGAACTGGGAAAAGTCAGGGAGTGGCAGTTCATGGATCCAAAGGAGAATCCCACCTCAAAGTATATATTCACCGTGGATCAGGATGACCGAAGGACCGGGTATAAATTTTACAACCGGGAGGGTGAATTGGCTTTCGAGGAAAGATTTACATACAACGACAAGGGTTTTATGGAAAAACAGGTGTTGATCAACAAAGAGGGTGAAGAAACCGTGTTGGAAAATGAGTTTGAGTATGATAAGATGAATAACTGGGTGAAAGTCACAGGATATTGGGAACCTTACCCGGTTGTAGCCGAAAGAACAATCACCTATTTTCCGGAATAGTATCATCTGTTTGTTGATAATATTCCTCATTTTAACATTTCAGTGAAAGCCTGAATGTAATGGGTACCTTAAAATGGCTTATATTTATGTAAGCTATTCAACCCTATATAAATTCCAAATATGGCCCAGACCAAACCAACTGTGCTTTATGTGGATGATCTTCCAATGAACCTGAAGCTGTTCGAGGCTACCTTCAGGAACGATTATGACATCATCCTGACCGAATCACCCAGAGAGGTTTTAAAAATCCTGGAGGAAAAGGACGTCCAGGTGCTGGTATCGGACCAGCGGATGCCTGAAATGATCGGGACCGAACTGCTGGAGATCGTTGCCGAGAAATTCCCGGACATCAGGCGATACCTGCTTACGGCCTATACCGATACAGAAACCGTCATCGACGCGGTCAATGTGGGGCGCGTTCACGGGTATATCAAGAAACCCATGAATGCTGATGAAGTCAGGCATTCCATCAGCACTTCGATGGAAACTTATTACCTGCGAAAAAAGAACCGGGAGATCCTCAAGGAACTTGAAAAAGCCAATGCTGAACTGCTCAATACGGATGGATTGAAATCTGAGATTATCAACTACATCAGCAGTGAAATAAGCCGTCCCCTGAACAGGATCATGGGGACCCTGGACCTGTTGAAAACCAAAATTGAAGGGGATGAACTCACCGAGGTTGTCAATATTCTGGATCATTCGGTAATCAAGCTGGAGCAGTTCTCCATGCTGGCCAAGCAGATATCCGTTCTGAAATCACCCGGATTCAAATTGAAAAAAAACAAAGTGTCACTGAATCAAGTGATTCAGTTTGGGTCCATTGAAACCAGGGAGGAGCTGAAAGAACAGGAAATCAGTCTGAATAAAGAGTTGGCATCTCATCCACACGAAGCTGATGGGGATTCCGGGTTGCTCGTGAGCTGTTTTGTAAGCCTGATCCGGTTTGCCAGGGAACACACCGAAATCAAGGGTGAGATCAGGGTGGAAATCGAAGAAGATATGGAAGGATTGGCCTGCTCGGTGGAGGACCAGGGTGTGAATTATACGGATACGCTTTATGATCTGCTTTCCGGTCAGTTTTCGGGGAAAGATATTCCCCTGAACCTTGCCCTCGGAATTGGTTTGGCTGTATCTCAGATGATCATGGAAGCACATGGCGGACGCCTGCTTTTCGAAAAAAGCGGGGAAAGCCGGGGAAAACTGAAAATGGTTTTTCCCCATGAATGAGACCATGCTCAATTCCCTGATGAGGCTGTTTGCCATCATGGTAAACATCAACAGGGGAACTTTGCATATACTTGCCCGGAATTTTGTGGAATCATTCCTGACCCAGCAATTCAGTCAAAAACTGGCTCACAGGTACTTGATCATCTTTGATGAGTATGTCAGGGAGTATGAAATCTCCGTGAAAGAGTCCAGAGGGAAAAAGATTTCATCACTGTCAGTGAAAATCCTGGGAATCTGCGACCAGATTGTTGAAGAACTGCACATTACACACCGTTTCAAGATCCTTCTGAGCCTGATTGGGTTTACAAAATATTTTTCGGAAGCCTCGATTCTGGGATCCGGTTTCTCCAACACCATTTCAGATACGGTACGCACCATCGCAGATGGCCTGCTGATCACTGACGAAGAGTTTGCAAACTGCTCAGCCTTCATCAAGGATAAGTTCTACAATGTCCCCAATAAAGAGAGCTTGCTCATTGTAGATGATGATAAAGATTTCTTGGAGGAAGAGATCCGGCACCTTTACAAAGAAAACTTATCCGGGCAGATTTTAGTACTAAGAATCGAGAGGGCCGATATTTACCTGTTTCAATATGTGGGGAAATCAAGATTGGAAATGGGTGGAAAATATCTGTTCCCCAGGCATGTCTATTTCTTCACAAAGGGAGGGTCCATCAGGGGTGAAGGAATCTTACCCATTTACTATTCAGACATTGTATCCGCTTATATCATCCATTCCAGCCAACCATCGATTCATTTCTATGCCAAAGAAATTGTGTACCATTTCAAGAACTCCGTCAACGGCATCCAGAAATTTAGTTTCCAGGGCAGATCGGGCCAACTGGTGGGGATCATCGGGGGAAGCGGCGCCGGCAAATCCACGCTCCTGAAGGTCCTGAACGGCAGCCTGAAACCCGACGAGGGAGGAATCTATATCAATAGCAACAATCTGCAAACCAAATCGGGCCAGTTGGAGGGAATCATCGGATATATTCCCCAGGATGATCTGTTGATTGAGGAACTGACCGTATACCAGAATCTTTACTTCAGTGCCAAATTATGCCTGGATGGTTTGTCCGACACAGAAATCGATCAATCTGTGAACAGCATGCTTCAGGATCTTGACCTTTTTGAAGCCGCAGACCTCAAGGTTGGGTCACCACTGAACAAGTACATCAGCGGTGGACAGCGCAAAAGACTCAATATTGCACTTGAACTGATCAGGGAGCCTCACATATTGTTTGTGGATGAACCTACTTCCGGACTCTCTTCTTCCGATTCTGAGAATGTGATTGCCCTGCTGAAAGACCAGGCTCTTAAAGGCAAATTGGTCATGTCAACCATACATCAGCCTTCGCCGGAGCTGTTTAAACAGTTCGACCACCTGATTGTACTCGATCGCGGGGGTTACCCGGTTTACACAGGAAACCCCCTGGACGGGATCACCTATTTCAAAAAACTGGCCGGTAGGGCCGATGCTCTGGAAGCAGAATGCGGAACATGTGGTATCAGCAACCCGGATGAGATCCTGAATGTGTTAGAATCCAGAAATGTGGATGAATATGGAGCATTCACATCCCGGCGCAGAACTTCCCCGGCAGAATGGTATGCACAGTATCAGGAAAAGATCGAGTCAAATCTGGAATTCAGCTCCATAAAGAGTTCTCTTCCATCCAATGAATTCAGGGTTCCCGATGCCTTGCATCAGTTCCTGATCTATTTCAAGCGAAACCTCTTATCAAAACTTGCCGACAGGCAATTCATGGCCATCTCCCTGCTGGTGGCACCACTTCTGGCCATCATTCTTGGATTCTTTTCAAAGTATGTGGCAGGTGATGAATCTGATCCCCACAGGTACATTTTCAGTCAGAATGAAAACCTGCCAGCCTACCTGTTCATGATTGTTGTGGTAGCGCTGTTCCTGGGGCTTATTATCGCCGCCGAAGAGATCATCAAAGACCGCCGGATCCAGGAGAGAGAATCTTTTCTGAATCTGAGCAGGACCTCCTATCTGCTGTCAAAGATCTCCCTGATGTTCCTCTTCTCAGCCATCCAAATGATTCTTTTTGTAGCCATTGGGAACCTGATCATGGAGATCAGGGGCATGACGCTGGCCTACTGGCTCATCCTCTTTTCAACAGCTTGTTTTGCCAATTTGCTGGGAA
The DNA here is from genome assembly GCA_964453785.1 of uncultured Bacteroides sp. Taxonomy (GTDB): domain Bacteria; phylum Bacteroidota; class Bacteroidia; order Bacteroidales. Next base: position 2,948 of record CAYVRK010000018.1, on the reverse strand, counting down.
TGAATATTTCGGACGGACTGAAATCCGTGGTTGCCATTTATGTTATTGTTCCTTTCCTGCTGGTGCCCCAGATTCTGCTTGCCGGAGTAATCGTCAAATTTGATAAGCTACACTATATTTTTGTATCCCAGCCTGTTGTCCCACTTGCCGGGGATATGATGGTCAGCCGCTGGGCCTATGAAGCACTGGCTGTTCACCAGTTCAGGGCCAATGGCTACCAGAGCGAGCTCTTCGATCTGGAGTTGCTGGAGAGCAATGTCATTTATGACATGCAGTTTCTGGTACCTGCCATTGAGCAGGAGGTGGAAGCCACCTTGAAGCTATTGAGGAATCAGGGTCATAAAGACCTCCAAAAAAAACTTGGTACAATTAAAAACGCTCTATCCTCCATTTTCCTGACCGAACCATACCCCGAAATTGACCGGATCAACCCTGAGTCCTTCACTGAAACAGACGCGAACCATATCCTTATGTGGTTGCAAAAATACCAGTCCGCACTACGGAAATATCACGACAGGCTTTCCTATGAAAAAGATAAGTTGACCGACTCCTTGAAAAATGAAGCCGGAGGACTGGACGCTTACATGGATCTGAAGAATTCTCAGTACAATGAACAACTGGCACAGCTGGTGCTGAACCGTGCTGATCTTCATAAGCTGATTAAAAGAAAGGATATTTTGGTCAGAAAAATGGATCCTGTCTATATGTATCCGCTGAAAAAGAATGGCCAGGCTCATTTCTTTGCCTCTGTCAAGCAGCTAGGGAACAAATACATCTCCACGTTTGTTTTCAATATACTGGTCATCTGGATCATGTCTCTGGGACTATACTTCCTGTTAAGGTACAGTGTATTGAGAAAAACACTTGATTTTTTCTCCGGACTGAGAAGAATAGAATAGAACTTAGGAAGGTTTGGTTTTTTATTATAATTTGCATGTCTCTTTATGAATGTAATACCTGGATTTATGAAACGAATGCTATATATTGGAATCGTTGCCTGTGTTCTGATTGCAGTAATGATTTCCCAAGGATGTCAGTCGGGCAAAAAGGGGAACCCTGCCCCCATTATCGATCTGGAAACGGACGGGCCGGAAAGTGGCCTGGTATCATTTAAACAGATCTATCATCTCTATCCATCCCCTGCTGAAATGCTCAGCATTTTAGATATGAGTGAAATGGCCTTTGATGAAAACCTCCTGCAACCTGTGAGTCAGGCAGGTAAATACCTGGACACGAAATCAAAGTCGCTTATGCTCGGCGTATACATGACAGACCTGGCTTACACAGCACTTTTCGGCCGTCATGAACTAACCCTTGATTACCTGGATGTGGTCCGGTCCCTCTCTGAGGAAATCAATATTGAAGAAGCTGTGGATGATGCCATGATTGAAAAGGCAAAAAACAACGTGGAATTCCTGGACTCACTCTACAGCATCTCCAATGATGCCTTTATGAACATTCTTTCATTCTGCGAGAGAAATGAAAGATCCAATACCGTTGTGATGCTTTCTGCAGGCGCCTTTTCTGAGAGCCTTTACCTGGCTGTAAACCTGATTGATGATTATGAAACTGCGGATCAAATGATCCAACATCTTGCAGATCAAAAGTATAACATTGATAATTTCATGGCTTTCGCCGAAAGCTTGAAAGAGGATGATCCCAACGTAACATCTACCATTGAAGAAATGAAGAGGATCAAAAGCATTTACGATGGAATTGAACCGGGAACCGGAAAAGTCTCTGTAACAAGCACTGCGGGTTCAGGTGAAAATCAACCCAAAAAGCTGGTCATCGGAAGCTCCGGTGCGGACAGCCAACCCAGCCTGACGAAGAAACAGTTTGAAGATTTGAGGGATGCAATCATTGAATTACGCACGAAAATAATTGAAGGTTAAATCAATCAGACATATGATGCAACGATCAAGATACTTACAGTTGATTCCTGCTTTGCTCATGCTCCTTTCCGTCCAGGCGCTGGCGCAGGACTGTGACAACCACCACATCGAAGGAGATTGCCGCTTCGACCTGCAGAAGGGTTTTAAAATTTACAGTCAGTCCCATTCCGCCACCATGAGTCCGCTGGACACATTGGAAATCAATGCTGTGTTTTACGGGCAAAAGGACTATATCCTCTCTTTCTGCACGGCCAAAAAAATGTATCCCATTCATTTTGTACTGATTGACCAGCAGACCAATCAGGTTTTGTATGACAATGAAGAAGACAAATACCTGGAATCTCTTGGCCTGGGATTTGATGTAACCAAATCGCTGATCATCAAGGTGGATGTCCTTGCCAGAGAGTCATCCGAGGAGGAGATCAAAAATAATCTTGGCTGCCTGGGGCTGCTGATTCAATATAAAAACTACCCGAATAAAAAGGTAAACCTGCAACTGTAATCCTGAAATGAAAATTATCACCCTGTTTATTGTCGCTCTGTTCGCTCTGACAAGTTGCCTGAATATTGAGGAAGAACCCCTCCTCTCGATTGCTCCTGATGCGGAGATCAGTGCCCATATCAAAAACCAGAAGATCTATGCCACTGCACTGGTTACTGTGAATCCCCAGGTGATCTCCGGAGGAAACATACCCTCCTACTTTGAATTCTCAGGTGAACTGGCCATCTACAATACCGACAATGGAAACATCATCGAAGTCAACACATTTAGCGGAGGCGGCCTGGCGCAGACACATACAGTATCAGCTGATACAACCGGACGCGACCGTTTCATTGTAATTGCTACTGGAACCATCGATGCCTACGCAGATATCGGCAATGACGGAGATGATTCCAATGACAAGCTTATTTCTAGCGGTGATTTTTACAAGGAAGCGCAATTCATTGTTTCGGAATTGGTGTATTCGTCTCCCAATTAATCTTTGCAAATTACCGACGCTGTTTATTTTTTCACATCAAATTGTTAATTTTATTTGATATAAGGTCCTTTGA
>CAYVRK010000017.1:72374-85798 GCA_964453785.1 uncultured Bacteroides sp. | reverse complement strand
ACCATTGTTACCGAAAACTCTGTATTCTTATTTACCGAAAGTTCTGTACTGTTATTTACCGATCACATGGAGATGGATCAATCAACATTGAATCAACATCAGGGGTGCTAAATCTTTGGGAATTAGAAATATAACTTGGGATAAAAGAATGGTGAGTATATACTGCTCCGATCTTCAATTTAGTATTATTCCAAGGGATTTCAGTGTCTGTTTTGATCATTAAATCATTAACTCCAGATTGTATATAGTACTTCTCATCCAGAGTTGATCTATCCAATAGATTTGTCATGGAGAAATCATTCTGGTTTTGATACAGATAATCAGTATTGGCTATTGTAAGATTGTTGAAAATGCCATTTTGAAAAACATGAAACCATCGTACGCTTCCTGCAATGTTCCCCCATTTCAATTCTGATGATGATGAATATTCTAAATTCGAAATATCAATCGGAACATCTTTTTCTTGGTAGACAAATTTGTCCCTGCCATGATAGTAACTAATGAATACTCTGTCCCTTTGAGACAATTAGTAATTTGCCTTTAGGTTTATGTCATAAAAGGAATATCCTTGTTGGTAATCATTTGAGTTCATTTTATTGTAGAGAAAAGAATAAATGTCAAGATTGCTACGCCTAATTGAAAAGGCAAATGATGACTCCCCCTTTTTTATTGGTGCTTCTACAAAAAATTTGCTCAGAAAAAGACTTAAACCTATCTCCCAATGTAGAAAATTAAGGTTACCATTTTTATTTCGGACATCAACAACGGAAGAAATACGACCACCATATTTAGCAGGGAATCCACCTTTATACAGGTCTACGGAATTTATCATTGAAGGATCAAAGACTGAATACATTCCACCCAAATGGCTAACATTATACAATACTACGTCATCGAGAAGATAGAGATTTTGATCTGGTGTACCGCCACGTACAAAGAGTCCATTGTTGCCTTCAGGGCCAGATTGAATTCCTGCCATTAGTTGAAATGCTCTTAAGATATCAGGTTCACCTGTAATACTTGGCAGGGTCTTTAGCGTACTTATTGGAATGTTTAACTTGCCTATCTCTGCTCTTTCTTCAAGATATTTTTCACTTGTAGAATATACTTTTACTTCGGGCAGATTGTTGCTTATTGGTAACATTACATTTATCAAAGAATCGATCTTAAATGTAATATCCAACATCACAGGTTTATATCCAACATAGGAAAATGTAAGGTGACATTTCGCATTCTTTTCAAATTGTAATGAGTAGAAACCGAACTGATTAGTGATACTCCCTGATTGCGATATGGTATCATAAATATTTGCACCTACCAGTGCTTCACCAGAATTTTCATCAACTACGAAACCACTTATAGTGATATTTTGCGAATACCCCATTGAAAACATTGACAAAAACCAAATTGCTAAAAGTAGAATTCTGAGCATTTGACTAATTGTCTTGCATTGGTGTTCTTGAAGTTTCTTGATAGCCAGCAAAAATACCGTATCCATTAATAACGTTTGTATATAATGTTTGTGGGACACCCCTGAAAATTAAATCAAGAAAATCCCCTTGGAATTGCTGATTATAGAAATGACGGGTAGAATATTTTCTGTATTCGTAATAAGATTCGCTAACTGATCTTAGTACCGCAGTATGACTGTCCATTGATCCGTTCGGATATGAAAATCCTCCTTCAACTATGGTTATTGTATATTTCTCTCCATCAAATAATTCATCGGAAAAGAAAAATGTTGCAGGGAAATAATCAAGATCACCTTCGTTAATTAAGACTGGATCATGATTCTGTACATCGTTTGTGCCATTCCAATAATTGTTTCCCTCACTTCCTCTAAAAATAAATAGTTCATAGTAGTTTTTCTGGTTGGGGGGGTCTGTAAAAGTGATTTCCGCATGAGCACAATACTCTCCGTACTTATCCAATCCAGCAGGAAATATTAATCTTGCTTCATCGATTTTAACTAATTGTGGGATAATATCATTTGCGACAAGTGTAGGATTGTTTAATGACCATATTTCCAAAGAATAGGATGTGTTTGGCTTTGGATAAATTGAAGTATTTAAATCGTGTGAAACTAAATTTGTATCAAGAATTGCCTTTTCATTTTCATATAATATAAACCTATGGTCATTTATAACCGTATCATAATCACCTAATGGTGAGGCAGTATAGGAAAAGTTAAACGAAAATGGTCTATTAGGAGAAAAAATTGAATTTACAACCAGTTGTTTATCTTCTTCACTGAAGACTATTGGTATTTCTTTGGTACAACTATTTAGGAATTGACAAATTGCTAATATCACGAGCAATTCTAATGCAGTATTTGGGAATATCGCTCTATTGGACCCAAATATAAATTTCATACTATTCTGCCTATCCTCTTTTGGCATGGTTCCACTATTGCGATCTTTTATCTCATCTACCAGTAATATTAGAGTAAAAGCCTAGCTAAGAGTAATAACGTCAAATACGTAAGTAAATTTTCGAGGATTCTGAAAATCAAGAGTTGTCGATAGAAAATTAAAACTCCAGTAGATCATACGTCTGAATCATTTCCTCTTTCGTAATCCCAAGGTATTTTGTTTAAGAAGACAAGCGAGATTTAGAACCTGACTTTTTCTCCTCAGGTTTTTCGTCCTGTTGGAGCTACAAACGAATATTGATTAATTTGAATTTCAATGAAGGCCGATTGCGCGCAAATAAAATATATATTATATTTGTTCGGTAATTAACGAACAATATGAAGAAAGAAGAAGGAATATCCGAAGATCAGAGAGTCATTGCCCGATTTGCGAAAGCAATGGGTCATCCCGTTCGGTTGTATGTTCTTGAATTGCTTTCAAAACAATCCTGTTGTTATAGTGGTGATTTAACCGAAGTATTACCCATTGCAAAATCAACACTTTCACAACACCTGAAAGAGTTAAAAGATGCAGGTTTAATACAGGGGGAGATTGAAGCTCCAAAGGTTAAATATTGTCTGAATAAAGAGAATTGGAAACTGGCACAGGGTCTTTTTAATAAGTTCCTGAACATTTGAAAAAAATTTAGGTAATTAGTTCGTAGTTTTGCGAATAACGAATCATTAAAAAACATACGATGGAAATAAAAGTGTTGGGTACCGGATGTGCCAGATGCAAATCACTGGAAAAGGTGACTATCAAGGCTGTTGAGGAGTTAAATCTTGACGCTACTGTGGAGAAGGTGGAAGATATTCAGAAAATCATGGAATATGCAGTCATGCGTACTCCTGCACTGGTAATAAATGAGAAAGTTGTTATGTCAGGTCAAGTACCAAAAGTCTCTGAGTTGAAAGAACTATTAACCAATAATCAATAAGCCCATGAAAATTTTAAAATCCTCATTTGTAATCATGTTTGTAGCAGTTTCGCTTTTCGGATGCAATGCTCAAACATCTGAAAATCAAAAGACTGAAAATATTTTATCTGAAGACATCCAGGTTTATTATTTCCATAACACCGCACGGTGCGCTACCTGCAATGCTGTAGAAAATGAAACCAGGGTTGCAATGGAGATGTTCTATGCAGATAAAATGAAGGCTGGGACAATGGAATTCACTTCTTTGAATCTTCAAGAAGATGAAGGGAAAGAGATGGCACAAACACTACATGTTTCTGGTCAGACACTATTAATAGTAAAAGGTGAAACCCAAGTCAACCTAACCAATGAAGGGTTTATGAATGCCCGCACCAATCCCACCAAGTTTCACGAAATCATCAAAGCCCAAATTGACAAACTTCTTTGATGCTGGAGGAGCTTCTCAATAATTTGTATGCAAATACGTCAACCCCAATTGTATCTGCGCTTGTATTGGGTTTACTTACTGCTATCAGTCCGTGCCCAATGGCAACAAATATCACGGCCATAGGATTTATCGGGAAAGACATTGAAAACAAAAACAGGGTCTTTTATAATGGTTTGGTTTATACCTTAGGCCGATCGTTTTCATATACCGTACTGGCAGTAATTATTTTTCTCGGAGCAAACCAGTTCAAAATCTCAGGAATTTTCCAGCAATATGGAGAGAAAATAGTCGGTCCGCTGCTGCTCATCATAGGGGTATTTATGCTCGGGATCATTCAACTTAACTTCCCTGCTTTTAACCGCTTATCATCGAGATTACAGAACAGACAGAAATTCAGTTATTGGAATGTGTTTTTGTTGGGCGTCGTCTTTGCTCTTGCCTTTTGCCCTTATAGCGGAGTGCTCTATTTTGGAATGCTTATACCCTTGACGGTTTCCACTTCAGGTCTTCATTTGCCGGTTGTTTTTGCAATAGCCACTGGAATACCCGTGGTCATCTTCGCCTGGTTGATCGCTTTTACCATCTCAGGTGTGGGTAATCTTTATAAGCGAATTAAATCTTTTGAGTTCTGGTTCAGAAAAGTAGTTGCTGCACTTTTTATCGGGACAGGTGTTTATTACATCATAACGGTCTGGATATAAAAAAATTTAAACATGTTGTTCGTATTATAACGAACATTCAATTGAATATGAGCAGAATAAATAACAAAATCGTTTTTGTGATTATCCTGATCCCCATCTGGATTGTCATCTATAAATATTTGCCGGGGATATCGGATTTCATTGTATTCCGGGTATTACAATTGACTCCTGAAACACATATAACAGAGGCCATACGCTTCTTTATTTTCGAAGTGCCCAAGGTGCTTATGCTGCTGGTTTTGATTATCTTTTTTGTGGGGATCATCAGGACTTACTTCTCTCCTGAGAAAACCCGAAAAGCGCTTGAGGGAAAATCACTTTTCGCAGGAAATGTAATGGCTTCCGTATTGGGGATTGTAACACCCTTCTGTTCGTGCTCTGCAATTCCTCTTTTCCTGGGATTTGTTGAAGCAGGAATACCTCTGGGGGTCACTTTTTCCTTTCTTATCGCAGCACCAATGATCAATGAAGTTGCACTGGTACTGCTCATCGGCCTGTTTGGTTGGAAAGTAGCCCTGATCTATGTATTAACGGGTCTTACAATCGCCATACTGGCAGGATTCATACTTGAGAAACTCAACCTTACAAAATATGTGGCAGACTGGGTATATAAGACCCATGCAAAGCAATCTCTTGAAGAGGAAGTATCATTGACATTCAGCCAACGGATATCGGCCGGTGGTGTGGTGGTAAAAGAAATTGTTGGTAAAATCTGGATTTACATCCTCATCGGTATTGCAGTTGGAGCAGGTGCTCACGGTTTTGTTCCGGATGAATATTTGGCAGGGGCCCTCGGAAGCCAACATTGGTATTCAGTTCCTCTGGCAATCCTTGTTGGGATACCATTGTATTCAAATGCAGCGGGGATCATTCCTATCGTAAGTGTATTAATTGAGAAGGGAGTGACTTTAGGCACTGCGCTGGCATTTATGATGTCGGTCATAGGTTTGTCACTGCCAGAAATCATTATCCTGAAGAAGGTATTAAAGTGGCAATTGATTGGAATTTTTATAGGTGTTGTTGCGGTGGGAATTGTCATAGTAGGATTAATCTTCAATTACATGGTATTCATCTAAATATACATGTAGGGAAAACAATGTTTGCATGAGCGAATTGGAATAGTTTTCACAACGAATTACGAATCAGAATACAATCCGCTTCGTCAGCAACAGGGACTTCTTTTTTTTAGTTAGTTTTATTGTGCTATAAACCCCAACATTCCATGAGCAAATCCAATCGATGATCCCGAAAATTATACATCAAACCTGGAAAACAAAGGAAGTTCCGGGAAAATGGGTTCCTCTGGTCAGAAAAGTTCAAACATTAAATCCCGGGTGGGAATACAAATTATGGACCGATGCTGACAATGAAGGGTTTGTAAGAGATGAGTTCCCTGAATTTTACAAAATATTCATGGGTTTTTCCCGGGCAATCATGAGGGCTGATGTCATCAGATATCTGATTATGTCAAAAATTGGGGGGGTATATCTTGATCTGGATTATGAGGTTTTAAAACCTTTTGATTTTGGGAACCATTCGCTGATTCTGCCTCTGAACAGAAGTCTGAAAAACGGTGATCCCAAAGACGCTCTTGGCAATTGTTTTTTCGCATCAGCCCCTGGACAACCGTTTTGGCAGGATGTGATCAATGACCTGCGTCAAAATCCTCCATCGGTTAGCGATCCTTCCCAAATCACCAAAGCCACAGGGCCCCTGTTCTTAACCAGGGTGTATGAATCCCATAAGGATCACTACCGGAATATCTACCTTCCCGATAAAATGATTTATCACCCTTCATTCCCCAATAGCAAAAAAAACCGGAAGCGTATCAGACGGAATGGGGTTTCACTGGGGATGCACCATCCCTGGGGCAGCTGGAAAGAAAGGAGGACCTTTAACTACATTAAAAAGAAGATATTGCTCTATATAAAAACTGTTATGAAATTAAAAACCACATTGTTCATATTGTTACTGGGCATCAGTATCATGGCCCGTTCTGCCGTTTTCGATGTTACAGCATTCGGAGCGAAAAACAATATCGAATTTCATTTTGAAACCGGGGCCGTACTCCTAGCGACTACAGATCTTTCCCAATACCAGCGACATAACGAACAGCTTGCCGGTGTATTTTACACGGAAGATGCCACCCGTGTGTCGATTACAGGGGAGGGGCAGATTTTTGGACAGGGTATGGAGTTTATGTACCAAGACAGTGCGAAAATTATCAAGGGGGAGGTGAACAAAACCATCAGGCAAAAATATGACTTCCGGAAAGTGGAGAGCGGAATTGGAGACGGTCCGGATATTATTTCCAGCAGCAATGTCAATGTATCTGATTGCATCATCACCTGCGGAGACGATGCCATCGTTCTGGCGGGATATGTACACTATTTCAGTGATCCCGGATTGCCCGCAATATCTTTGAAATCCTGTACCAGGGTTACCAACAACGCAGATATCCAATGAGGTTTCTCATGTTCAGATTTCCACCCAACTACCTGCTCTCCTTTTTCAGACAGGTATCGCGCAACAAAGTATTCACCATCCTGAACCTGCTGGGACTTTCGGTGGGCATGGCTGCTTTTATGCTTTTGCTGCAGTATGTAGTGTACGAAAAAAGTTATGATTCCTTTCATGAAAACAGTGAAAACATTTACCGGATCCGTTACGATAGCTACTATGATGGAACCAGGTCCTTTGCATGTGCGGCGGCAGTTCCGGCAGTGGGCCCCGCCATGAAGAACAACTTTCCTGAAGTGCTTGAGTACTCCTGGGCTTTTCCCGAATCGGGCGTACTGACCAATGATCAGAACATCTCCTATCGCGAAAGGAAGATCCAGATTGCCACCCCCTCTTTTCTTACCATGTTTGGATGGGAAATGATCGCCGGTGATACTTCCGCTCTTACAAAACCTTTTACAGCTGTTGTTACCGAATCCACTGCAAAAAAATATTACGGGGATGAAGACCCTATTGGAAGGACGCTTAGATACAGGAAGGACCAGGTATTTGAGATCAGGGGCGTCATCCGTGATGTACCTGAAAATTCACACATCAAGTTCTCGGTGCTGGTTTCCGCTGAAACCCTTCACCAATTGTCCAACGGTCAATCCCGCACCGCATGGGGCTGGTACGATTTCAATACCTATATTCAACTGGAAGAGGGAACAGACCCCCTGGCTTTCCAGGAAAAATTTGCAGCCTGGCTCGAGGTAGACCGCAAGGAAGATTGGGGGGACAGGTGGCGCGAGGTGTTTATCCTTCAACCCCTGGAAGATATCCATCTTCATTCTGACCTGTTGCAGGAATCCGAGCCCGAAGAGCAGGGTGATGCCGACTCGGTGGTCATATTAACCATCATTGCCCTGGCTGTGCTGTTGATTGCCTGGATCAACTACATTAACCTGGCCAGCAGCCGGGCCCTTGAAAGAGCCAGGGAAGTGGGCATCCGGAAAGTGGTGGGGGCCGAAAAGGCTCAGCTGATCATGCAATTCCTGACCGAGTCTCTCTGGATGAACATACTGGCTGCGGGAATATCCCTGTTGATGGTGGCCCTGGCCCTGCCCTATTTTAACCGGCTTACGGGCAGAACCCTGTCTCTTTCCCTCTTCCAGGATCCGCTTTTCTGGGCAGGACTCTCAGCCCTCTTTCTGGCAGGCGCACTGCTGGCCGGGCTCTATCCCGCCTTTGTCCTCTCCTCCTTCAAACCGGCACAGGTGTTGAAAGGCAAATTCAGTGAACACGGGCGTGGCCTGTTTATGCGAAAAATCCTGGTGGTTTTCCAGTTTACGGCTTCCGTGGCACTCATTTCAGGCACTTTCCTGATCCATTCGCAGCTCAGGTACATGCGCAACATGGACCTGGGGGTGGATATTCAGCAGAAGATGGTATTGCGCGGACCGGAGGTATATACGGATACCACCTTCCGGGAAATATTCCGCACCTTCAAAACCGAAGTGAACCGGATTCCCGGTATTGATATGCTTACCTCCTCTTCCAACATCCCGGGAGACGAGATATTCTGGGCCAGTGGAATCAAACGGGTGGACGAGGATGAAGGCAGGGGCGTGATATATGCCGTGGGAATGGACGAAGATTACCTGCCCTCTTTTGACATTGAGATGCTGGCAGGCAGGAATTTTTCTCCTGAATTTGGCACGGAAGAACTGGCCGTGATTCTCAACAAAAGCGGCACAGCATTCCTCGGTTATGAGACACCCGAAGATGCCATTGGCCAGCTGGTCCGATTTCACGGAGAGGACAGGCATGTGGTCGGGGTGATTGCCGACTATCACCAGATGTCCCTGAAGCAGGAACCCATCCCATTGATCTACAGGTATTTTCCGGCCATGGAAGATTTCTTCGCCATGAAGGTGGACCCAAAGCAACTGGATCAGTCCATGGCTCAGCTTGAAAAAGTCTGGGACCGGTTTTTCGATGGAAATCCGTTCGAGACCTTCTTTCTGGATGACTTTTATAACCATCAGTACCGCATTGAGAAACAATTGAATGCCTCCGTTGGGTTTTTCGCCATGATCGCCATTCTGATAGCAGCCCTTGGGCTGTTTGGCCTGTCCAGCTACACCACGCTTCAGCGCACCAAGGAAATCGGTATCCGCAAAGTGAACGGCGCCAGTTCAGGAAGGATCCTGCTTTTACTTAGCCGTGACTATCTCCGGCTTATTATTCTGGCTGTAGTGATTGCTAGTCCGCTTACATGGTGGTTCATTCAAAACTGGCTGGATGCCTACCCCTACCGGATTCCCATTCGCTGGTGGGTATTCCCGGTCGCGGGGATCCTGGCTCTGATCCTGGCCCTGGCTGCAGTTAGCATTCAGACCATCAGGGCGGCCAACAGGAACCCATCCCATTCACTCAAATACGAATAAGCATATAAATCAAATACCCCAAAACGATCGAAGCATTCAAGAGCTAAAAAAAATCGTACTTTCAGGGTCATAAATTTACTTTCAAACAGATCCTGAACATGAAAAACTTTTTTATTCTATTTTTACTGGCTTTTGTATCAACGCTTTCAGCACAGGAAGCCCTTCAACTCAACGAAAAAGAGTATTTCCACAAGGCCGGACTTGATGTGACCTTCTTCAGTGATTACTATCCCGAGGGACACCAGTCGGGTGTATCCATTATCCAGCATGGCAACCGGGTGGCTGCCAATGGCGATCTTCGCCTGGAGCCCTCCCCTGGCCAGTGGTCGCCCGTACCAAAAGGCGGCTCCAGGATTGTGGACAAAGAGAACCAGAGCATTATACAGACCCTGTGGTTTCCCGACACCTCCAAGAACCGGGTGGGATTCAATCCGGTCATATACCCCGAGCTGACCTTCAGATACCAGGTGCATATTTCTGCTGCCGGTGACGGAAGTGTCAATGTTTCGGTCGACCTGGAGGAACCTCTCCCCAGGGAATGGATCGGGAAAGCCGGTTTCAACCTGGAACTTTTTCCGGGCGACCTGTTTGGGAAATCCTTTTTGATGGACGATGACGCCGGTATTTTTCCTGACCAGCCCATTGGTCCCATGGATGAATACGCCGGGGAGATCCTGGCCGGGCCTCTTGCCAAAGGGCGTTCACTGGTCATTGCTCCCGAAAGCGATCTGCAAAGGATGGTCATCCGTTCACAGGGAGAACCCCTGGAGCTCTGGGATGGCAGGATCAACCACAACAATGGCTGGTTCATCGTCAGAAGCATTGTTCCCGAAGGAGCGACCAAAGGCGCCATCAGCTGGAATATCAAACCCCATACCATTCCGGGATGGAAATATGAACCCGTCATCCAGGTATCACAACTGGGTTACCATCCCGCCCAGGAGAAGAAGGCCATTGTTGAACTGGATCTCACCGACACTCCGCTTGCTGATTTTACAATTTTCAAGTTGAATGAAAACGGCGCTGAACAGGTTCTCCGGGGAAAGCCTGTATACTGGGGCACCTTCCTGAGGTACCAGTACGTTTCCATGGATTTCTCCATGATCAGGGAACCCGGGGTCTACCAGGTGGCGTATGGCTCACAGAAATCGAACCCCTTCAGAATTGCCAGGGACATCTATGAAAAGGATACCTGGCAGCCCACACTCGAATATTACCTTCCGGTACAGATGTGCCATATGAGGATCAACGAAAAATACCGGGTCTGGCATGACCTGTGCCACATGGATGATGCGAGAATGGCTCCCCCGGTGCCTTTCCATTTTGACGGTTACCGCCAGGGAGAGGAGAATTATACACCTTTTAAAGCCGGGGATCATGTGCCTCAGCTGGACCAGGGAGGATGGCACGATGCGGGGGATTTTGACCTGCGGGTAGAGTCACAGTCAGGAACTGTCTGGATGCTTGCCATGATGATCGAAGAGTTCGGCCTGGACCATGATGCCACCATGGTCGATTTTGAAAACCACGTGGTGGAAATCCATCAACCCGATGGTGTTTCTGATGCACTTCAGCAGATTGAACACGGACTGGCCACTATCCTTGGGGGATACCGCTCCCTGGGCAGGTTATACCGGGGAATCATAGCCTCGGACCTTGACCAGTATGTAATGCTGGGTGATGCAGCCGCCATGACCGATAACATCCCCATGGGCGAAGACGACCGGTGGGTATTCACCGAGATGAATCCGGGCAGGGAGCTGCAGGTGATTCCCGGTCTTGCAGCGGCTTCCAGGGTGCTTGCCACTTCAAATCCCCAACTGGCAAAAGAGTCCCTCGAGACCGCCATTGCACTCTGGGAAAGTGCTTCCAAAGCTGAAGGCAGGTGGTTCCAAACCTCCAAGGTGGTCGCTTTGTCCGAACTGATCCTGGCCACCGGGAATCCGGAATATAAAAATGCCCTGCTTGCGTTGAAAGATGTGATCCTGAATCAGCTTCCCAGATGCGGCTGGGCGGTTGGCCATGTGATCGGATCTATAGAAGATCCGGAATTCAAATCGGAAATCGCCGCTGCTGTAAAGGAGTACCAGGAAAAACTGCTGGCCCAGCAGAAATCTGATTCTCCTTACGGTGTACCTTACAAACCCAATATCTGGGGTGCCGGCTGGAATATCCAGCGCTTTGGGGTGGAACAGTATTTTTACCACAAGGGATGGCCCGAACAAACCCATACGGAATTCTATGAGAATGCATTGAATTTCATTCTCGGGGTTCATCCCGGATCAAACAATGCATCATTTGCCTCGGGCGTGGGATCTAAATCCATCAAAGTGGCCTACGGAGTGAACCGTGCCGATTGGTCCTTCATCCCGGGAGGAGTGGTTTCAGGCACAGCCTTGATCAGACCCGATCTGCCAGAGCTGAAAACCTGGCCCTACCTGTGGCAGCAAACCGAATATGTAATGGGTGGAGGTGCGACCAACTACATGTTCCTGGTTATGGCTGTGAATGCCCTTTATCAGAATCAATAACCGATACACGGCTGCCCCTGCCCCGGGTATCAAATGACCTGAGGGAGACTGTTCCGGAGACCTTAAGCGGACCGGTATAAAGCGGAGAATCCATTTGAGGCTTCGACCCGTCAGTAGAATAGCGGATGGTAAGTCCGGGAAAATCGATATTGGCATGCAGCATGCCTTCCCTGATCTCCCCGCCGGGAGGTGAAAGCCGGTAGTTGTATCCGCCAAAAATATAGTCAAGCCGGGACATTTCCCGCTGACCGATGCGATTGGCAAATTCATTCCATGCGTCATTGATGGCCGCCACCCGTTGGGTTCTGTCCCCTATTTCTCCCCATGCCGGCTGGCCCACCCAGGCCCGCTCGGCCAGCCCAAGCATTTTGGGGAGGTAGTAGTATTCCAACATCTCACTTCCCCTGAGGGTTTCGCTCCACAACTGGCCCTGTAAACCGACAATATTGCCACGTGCTCCGGACTTCAGTGATTCCATCTCTTTGAAATCCTCTTCAGGGCCAAAAGGCCTGCGGTATTGGTCCGTAAGTGTGGAGTAAAATACGTTGAACGGAATAAACTCATAGGCCCGGCGTGTATTTACAAAACCACCCCAGTAAAGCCCGGGCTCTGCCGGATGGTGCGTATAGGCCAGGTCCATGTAGAAATTACCCACATTACAGAGGATTACAGGGTAACCCGCATTGGCCACACGGTTCCCCAGATCCAGGGATTCCCCCAGGCTGTTCCATACATAGGGAAGCATCCCTTTCCCGGCAAAATCGGTGTTGGGGACCCACTTCCCACGGGCATCTTTCCTCAGGGCAATCTCTTCCCAACCAGCCATCATCAGGCCCCTTTGCGAAAGAATCTCCAGGAGACGCTTTTCAAAATAGACCTGCAAATCCCCGGCAGTACCAATTTCCGGATTTGATTCCAGGAATGCCTTGCATAAAGGCGACCCGGTCCACGAACCTGCCGGTACTTCATCACCGCCGGTATGCACGAGCTTCAATTCCAGTCCGGCCTCTTCATACATGCCGGCAATGGTTTCCACCACAGTTTCATAAAACAGGAATGGAGCCTCTTTGCATACACAAACCACATTGTCATTGAAATTCTGTGCTGAATTGTAAACCGACTGATCCTCCGGATCGATCAGCCTGAATTTTTCAGCTTCTTCCATCTTTCCCTCCTTCATCAACCTGTCATACCTGGTCTCCATGGCATAGATGGCAGCCCTGGCATGGCCTGGAAAATTGATCTCGGGGATCACTTCAATATGCCTTAAGCGGGCATATTTCAGGATGTTGATAAACTGCTCCCGGGTAAGGAACCCGCTACCCATGCCTTTTTCAGGATCGGAACCCGGACCGGATCCATAGGCGGGAATAAGGTGATCCTTGCTGTCCGCGGTATATCCCCGGTATCCACCGATCTCCGTCAATTCGGGCAGGGAAGGAATTTCAATTCTCCACCCTTCATCATTGGTCAGAGAGAGATGCAGCCTGTTCATTTTATAAAAACCCATGACATCGATCAGCTTCAT
>CAYVRK010000017.1:0-72274 GCA_964453785.1 uncultured Bacteroides sp. | reverse complement strand
GAAGGAGCTTCGGTCTCCTTGATCAGGCTTCCCTTTTTTTCGTAACTGATCTCTACCTGTTCACCCGGCCTGAGAGAAAAGCCTTCCAGTGGGGATATACAAAACAGGTCACCGTTGATATGTTCAATCTTTACCTGACCGGTGACCGATTCCTGCACAATACCGGTTCCCATCTGATTGAAGTAAAGCTTCCAGTTGTTATTACCAAGTTCCTTTTTATCAACGTTTTCAATAACAAATGTAGCACTTGATACCCCTTTTCGGGCATCGTTTCCTTTGAACTCCCAGGTGAGAGACAGGTTCCTGGGT
Source organism: uncultured Bacteroides sp. (assembly GCA_964453785.1). Classification (GTDB taxonomy): domain Bacteria; phylum Bacteroidota; class Bacteroidia; order Bacteroidales. Next base: position 71,965 of record CAYVRK010000017.1, on the reverse strand, counting down.
TCAGGATCAGTTTGTTTGCTCCACATGCTGCAACCGGATATGAAGACGCTTACCAGGAAAAAGAAGATGCCCTTCATCATAACTATCTTGTATTAAATTTTTTGTAGATTAGCAACTACCCAAAACTACGAAATGAAACCTGGCAAAAGGACTTAACAGGATGAAATTATTCATTAAAATCCAGAAACTTTCATAATTATGAGCGAACCGGAAAATAACATTTTTCAACCTGTTAACAATCCCATTCAACCTCATTCCCAGGTAAGTTCCTGGATTGAGATCCTGAACTTCGATGAGATGATAGCCAACGGGGAGATCTCCAAAATCCAAGTACTTTTTGAACGAATCGGACAGGAGATATACAATACAAGAAAGAAAAATTATACCTGGGGATTCATCGTCATTGAGCCGGAATTTATCAACTTTTCCAAAAGCATAGTGCTGGTTTCTAAGCTTTTCAAGGAAGAGCATCTTTTCGATCTCAACAGCGTGGTTTTTAAGCTGTTTACCGAGTTTAACAACATTGTTCTGTCCACAGCCCTTCATATGCATATTCCCATCAGGGGGGTCATGCGGATCGGAGATATCTACCGGGGGGCCGTAAAATCCAGAAAGCCGGCAGTGGTATCAGGCAATGATCCATTGATCTTGTCCGATCTGCTTAAAGTTTTCTCCTATGGTGATATCTTTCCAACAGGGTTGGAAGGACTCATTCCGTCGGTGGATATTCCGTACCATTTCGGGCAGGGCCTGTGTGAAGCCAGCCGGGATCTTGCCAAACTCGAATCCATAGGGATCTTCATGCCACTGGAGCATAACAGGGACCGGACTGCTGATGTAACCATCCTTTCAAACATGATGGTTGAGACTGAAGTGAACGGAGTCGGGTGTTTTGCATGCAACTGGAAAGAATGGATGACTGAACACACCGATTGCTCCACTGAAAACATCATTGCACTGGCCGAAGAGCTTAGCTCAGGAAAATCAGACCCCAATCGCCGAAAATGGCAGAGCCTGCTTGAGTATTCTGTCCATCTGTAGACCTGTTGCTTACGCTCATTCCATGATCGGGAATGCTGCAGGTCCGGCTATGCATTGTCACAATACTGCTTTCAGCTTTTCTCCTTTTCTAAACCTGGGCGTGCAGGTTTGCTCCTGCAAGATTCCTGTCCCGGTGTTCCTCCGACCAAGAGTTCACTTACAGCAGATTTCATTTCCTGCATGGTGAAGGGTTTGGCGATAACTTTGGCCGCACCAAAAATCTTTGCAATTTCAAGGTAGTTTTCAGCCGAAACCTTTCCCCCTCCCGACATGGCAATAATCTTCAGGTTGGGTTTGATCCTTCTCATCTCCCGGATGGTCTCCAGTCCCTCTTTTTCCGGCATGATAATATCTGTAATCACCAGGTCGGCCTGGGATTTTTTGAACAACTCTATTCCCTCAATTCCATTGGTAGCCAAATCAACTTCATACTCCGCCTTCTCAAGCATTTTTTTTAACATCATCAGAATGTGGGGTTCATCATCGACGATCAGAATCTTTTTCATCAGGAAGCCTTTTTAATATCCTTTTCTGTGAGTACTTTTCGAATAAGCTCGCTGAACTCACTCAGGATAAGCGGTTTTGAAATAATATCTGCAATACCGAATTGTTCCATGGCATCTTTTGGAATAGAGTCCTGGTAACCGGTAATGATAATTGATTTTAGATCTGGACGAATCTGTTTCACTTTCCCGATCAGTTCTGTACCCATCATCTTCGGCATGGCCTGGTCTGTCACAAGCAGATCGTATTTTCCGGGATCCCTTTTAAACTCCGTCAGTGCCTCCAGGCTGTCACTTTTTATATCCACAGTATATCCAAGGCTTTCCAGCATTCTTTTACCCATAAAAGTAATTTCTTTTTCGTCATCCACAAAAAGGATGCTTCCAATTCCTTTTTTCACTTTGTGTATGGAGTCTTTACGGGGAATATGGTCTTCCGAATGCTGGGGAAGATAGATCATGAAAGTGGAACCTTTGCCCGGTTCACTCTCCACCACAATGGTACCGTTGTAGTTGTTCACGATGCCATGTACAACAGATAATCCAAGACCGGAGCCGGTACCCACCTCCTTTTTGGTAAAGAAGGGTTCAAAAATCCTTTCCATGGTCCGTTTATCCATTCCATGTCCGGTATCAGATATAATCAGCCTCACATAGGTTCCCTTTTCAATTTTTGCCGTTCCGTTGATGGGGCGGGAACCAACGCTTACCTTGTCCAGTTTCACCCCCAGCTCTCCTCCCGAGCCCATCATGGCATGGTAGGCGTTGGTGCAAAGGTTCATAATGATCTGGTGCATCTGGGTGGCATCAGCAAGCACGGTGCCGCACTTGTTACTGAGATCCTGCCGTATCTCAATATTCGAGGGAAACGAGGCCCTGATCAACTTCATCACCTCCTGAATAATATCATCGAGTTTCAATGGTTTTTTATCAAAATCAACCTGGCGACTGAAAGTTAATATCTGCTGCACCAGATCTTTGCCCCGGGTTGCTGCGGAATTGATTTGTTCAATATCATATTTTAACACACTTTCATCTGACAGTTCTTCAAGGGCCATTTCAGTGTATCCAAGAATGGGTGTCAGAATATTATTGAAATCGTGTGCAATCCCTCCTGCAAGCGTACCGATGGTCTCCATTTTCTGCAATTGCATGAGTTGATCTTCCAGTTTGGCCTTCTCCTTTTGATGATGCTTGCGCATCTCAATCTCCTGCTTCAGTTCTTTGTTGGCTGTTGTGAGTTGTCGCGTTCTTTCCTGCACCCTCTTTTCAAGTGCGTCATTGGCAGCCTTCACTTTCTCCTGTTCCTTTTCCAGCAAGATCCTCATGTAGAAATCCCTGCGAACCGATTGCTCCATGAAGTAGCTGATGAACATTCCTATCACATTGGCACTGATAAAGAAAAAGTTGTTGTTGATCAGGATCTCCAGAGGAGTGTCCGAGATCCAGATGGCTGCGACCTCGTAAGAAGCCACAATGGACCAGCCCACAATGGTGGCATAAATAAAACGCGATTTAATAAACGTGTATCCTATAATAAAGATCAGGAACAGACCGGCATAGTAAGTATAATTGGCGGCCACATTGGCGGCAAATATGGTCATGACAATAATCGACAGGCCCGTAATATACATGATCGCCGCAAGTACAGGCTGCATGAATTTCTTAAAATGGGAACTGAAGGAAAAAAATATAACCACCACCAGAAGAGGAGAGATAATTCCAAACCGGATGAACCAGAACATGTTCTTCAATTCAGGAAGCAGCAATGCATCCAGAAACGCAAAGATCCCGAAGAAGAAGATGGACAGAACCAGCGAGAACCGCATGGGAGTCAATGACCGCTTGAAATAGTCATCCCTGAAAGCCTTCTCGTAGTGTTTGATATTACCACCGAAGGTCAGGGTCAGCTTATTCAGCTTCCAGTCATCTCTGCCGGAAGTGGGTAATCCCAGCAGATTCCCTCGTATCAGACTTTGAAGTTTCATCGTTACGCAGTCTTAATTCTTAAAAACAGATTTACACCCAGCTCTTCCATATCAACCTCCACCTGTTCTTCAAGGGCTTCAGCTTCAATGGCCATTCTGACCAGGTCATATTTGGAACGGTGGTTCAGGTACCAATCAGATAGTACTTCCATCAGGCGCTTGGTGGGATTTGAGTTGGAAAAATTCCCAATGATGAATTCGCCTCCGTCTGCCAGGTACTTATAGTATTTATGGATCATGTAAACAAAGTGTTTGTCCTTGAAATAATCAAAGAGCCCGGCACTCCAGATCAGGTCATACCACTGGTAAGGTTTGAATCTCAGTACATTGATTTTGAAATAGTCTATGGAGTTTTCAAATTGCATATTCTGATTTTTAGCAAAGTCAATGGCGTTCTGGTCAAAATCCACCAGGTCGAAATGAATGCTGCTGTCGGGATGGCTTTTCAGATATTCATGCACATCGGTGGCAGGTCCGGAACCCAGGATCAACACCCTTTTAATCCCTTCTTCGGGAGTATCGATGGCAGCACACCTCCTGAGAAAATAGTCCTTCCTGTTGCGCACCGCATGTGCTCCTGCCTGGTCCTGAAAAAAACGGTCCCAATTGCTGTACCGGCGATCAGGATTGACATATTCCCTGTAGATGTTGTGGATCAGCGAATAGTCCCCCGGGTACCCGAAGGGCTTCACAAACCCGTGCCCAATCAGGGTGTTTTCATTGAGGGATTCCCTGATGACATCCCTGAACAATTCCAGTTCCTCATCTTCAAGATTATTAACAATGGCCGTGAACTCTTTGTACTCCTCTGGCTCCGGCCCTCCTTTCTCAACAAGGGTCATCAGGAAATTGCGGTCCTCTTTTGACAGCTGATTCAACATTACGGTGGGGTGCATGGTTTTCATTACTATAAATGTTTACATCAATAGTTCATCGTATTATCATACTTTCACCTGAAACCGATCCTTACGGATAAACGGAAACGGGCATGGCTGGCTTCTTTCTGATCCAGGTATACGTAGCATTTCATTTTCAGGTTTCACATTCCTTCATTATGGTGCATCTTAGAATCTGTTTAAATAAGTCTACGAAGTACATCCCTGTTGAATTTGCTGGATAAAATTGCTTTCTTTATCTGACCTGATTATGAGCGCACAAAGAAAGAAATTCGGGGGTTTTGTTCTGTTTACAGGAATGCTTCTGGCAGCCCTGGTAATCGTTTTGGGAAACAAAGCGGTAGAAAAAACATCATCCGATGATTTTTGCGCCTCCTGCCACATTCATCCTCACTCCACCCGGAGCTGGAAACTATCCACCCATTATGACAACAAAAGGGGAATCCATGTCCATTGTGTGGATTGCCATCTACCCCCTCAAGGGGAAGGGTATCTGACCGAAAAAACCAAAACCGGCTTGAGGGATGTGTGGGGAAAACTATTTAAAGATTCCGCGGATATGAACTGGGAGGCCAAATCCCAGATCGATTACGCCAAGCACATCGTATTTGAGAGCTCATGCATCAAATGCCACCAGAACAATTTCCCCCTTGGATTAAGTCAGGATGGACGACAGGCCCATCTCTATTACGAACAGCAGGAAGGGGCCCTCCATTGCATCAACTGCCACATCACAGTGGGGCATCATGACCCGGACCGGCTGCATGCAAAGAATACAGATTTCGGTGTGGCCCGGGAGGAAAATACAGAAATTTACACAGAACCCGGGGTGGTGCATGGTTTCAACAACTTCACAGAGTATATCACCGGATCTGATGTCAGTTTTGAGATGGTTGCCATTCCCGGAGGTACTTTCATGATGGGAAGTCCTGAGGATGAACCCTTCCGGAATGTCAACGAAGGTCCTGTGAAAGAGGTTTCCATAAGCCCCTTCTTCATGGCAAAAACCGAAATCACCTGGGACGAGTATCTTGCATTCTTTAAACAGACTGGAGCACAGGGAAAAACCGCCGATGCATATCTCAATGTCGACCTGGGCGAGGTGGATGCCATTTCAGGTCCGACACCGCCGTGGGGTGCTCCCGACCAGGGTTGGGGCAAAGAGAAGATGCCTGCCATAACCATGACACACGAAGCTGCAGAGGTATATTGTCAGTGGCTCACTAAAATAACAGGCAAAACCTACAGGCTGCCCACCGAAGCCGAATGGGAATATGCTGCCCGGAGCGGAACCTCCACACCCTATTTTTTTGAAGGCGATCCAAAGCGCTTTGTAAGACAGGGAATACGGAACAAGTTGTTCGGTATCGATACCTCTGGTATCAACACCTATGTCAGATACGAAGAAAACAGCGGGGCACGATCCGCAGTTCCTGAATACACCAGGGAGAATCCCTTCGGGCTGGTCAACATGCTGGGAAATGTGGCTGAATTCTGTGCTGACTGGTATGCAGAGGATGCATACGCATTGTATGGAGAAGGTATACTAAAAGACCCCACCGGTCCGGCCACCGGAGAAGAGTATGTGGTCAGGGGCGGTTCTTACCGGGATGGGGCAGAGGATGTAAGGTGTGCCTCCCGTGCACATACAAAAAAGGTCGCCTGGCTGAAAACCGATCCGCAAATACCCAAAAGTGTCTGGTGGTATTCAGACTGCATTCATGTAGGATTCAGGGTAGTGTGCGAATATAATGAACCTTCGGTAAATGAATAAATACTAACTTGTCTCGACCATTGTAATCATCATTAAAGGCAAATCAATATGAAACCAACAAACAAAACCAGCAGACGCAGATTTTTAGAAAACACTGCGATCGGCGCCATGGGAGTAATTGGCGCCACACAACTCGTTAAATCCTGTTCCACCGGAGAAACCGCTGGAACTGTTGTCGTCCCGGAGTTTCTCCGGGCAGCACCCGACGGAGAGCCTTTAAAGGCCGGCGTGGTTGGTTGTGGTGGCCGGGGTTCAGGTGCAGCTGTCAATTTTCTGGATGCAGGACCCAACCTGAGCATTGTGGCTGTTGGTGATGTATTCCAGGACAGGGTGGATGGGATCCGTGAAAAGCTGAAGAATGAGAAAAATGTTGAAATTGAGGATTCAAAATGCTTCGTGGGATTTGATGCCTACAAGAGAGTGATTGACACGGGTGTGGATATTGTGATTTTAGCCACTCCCCCCTATTTTCGTCCGGAACATTTTCAGGCTTGTGTAGAAGCCCGCAAACATGTCTTTATGGAAAAACCCGTTGCTGTGGACCCGGTTGGAGCCCGTTCGGTGATGGCTGCCTCCAAACAGGCTGAAGCTGCCGGTCTATGTGTGGTTACCGGAACACAGAGAAGGCATTCATGGAACTACCAGAATGTGCTTGCAAGGGTTCGTGCAGGAATGATGGGAGATATCACATCGACCAATGTATATTGGAACCAGTCCAAATTGTGGCACCGTGAAAAGCAATCCGGCTGGACCGATATGGAATTCATGATCAGGGACTGGGTAAACTGGACCTGGCTATCCGGCGATCACATCGTGGAACAACATATCCATAACATTGACGTCAGCAACTGGTTTGTGGGAAAGGTTCCGCTAAAAGCGGTAGGAATGGGATCCAGGCAGAGGCGGATTACGGGAGATTGCTACGATAATTTCAGTGTGGATTTTGTATATGACGGTAACGTGCACATGAACAGCATGTGCCGTCAGATCAATGACTGTGCAAACAATGTGAGCGAATTGTTGCGTGGAACCAAAGGTTATACCGACGGAGGAAAGACCATCTGGGATCATGCAGGCAACATTCTTTATGAATTCAATTCACCCGTGGATGAGCAGGATGAACCCACCCAGGTCAATGATTACGTTCAGGAACACATCGACCTGGTTACTGCCATTCGGACAGGAAAACAGATTGTGCAGGCCGAAGAAACAGCCAGAACCTGCCTGACTGCCATCATGGGAAGGCAATCGGCTTATACCGGCAAGGAAGTGACCTGGGACGAGATGATGGGATCAGGAATGAAGCTGGGTCCCGAAGGCGAACTGAAACTGGGTCCTGTGGATATTAAAGCGGTGATCCCCGTGCCGGGATCAGCACCGGAATAACAACCACCATCAGAATTTGTCAACGCTGGCGTAGGCTTCGATCACTGCCAGTTCGCCCTCTTTACCGGGTTTCGAATTTCCGTGTTCCATGCCCACAATGCCGCTGTATCCTTTCTGATAAATATGTTTGAACACATTGGTGTAATTGATCTCTCCGGTGGTGGGCTCTTTCCGGCCCGGGTTGTCCCCCACCTGGAAATAGGCGATCTCTTCCCATGCTTTATCCATGTTGGGGATCAGGTTCCCGTCCTGGATTTGTTGATGATAGAGATCGTCCAGTATCTTGCATGAAGGACTGGCCACTGCCTGGCATATCTGGTAGGATTGGGGAACATCTTTGAGGAAAAGCCCCGGGTGGTCAAAAAAGTTCAGGGGTTCAAGTACCATTACCAGGTCATGGGGTTCCAGGATCTCACTGGCGCGTCGCAGCGCTTCCACCACATTCCGGGTCTGGTAACCTGGATCCAATCTGAGATCCACATATCCCGGCACCACAGTCATCCATCTGGCATTCACGCGTTTTGCTACTTCCACCGATTCTTTGATCTCCTTCAGGAATTCCGCCAGCAAATCCTTGTTGCCATTGGTCAGGTTGGGTTCATTCCAGTATATGGTATGGGCCACAAATACGCCCATCTCCATGCCCAGGCTGGCCATCCTGCCGGCTATTTTTTCCTGCATGGTGACATCCCTTTGTTTCATCCCGTTATCCTCCATGGCAGTGAATCCTTCATCTGCCATGAATTGAAGCTGATCCAAAAGATCTTCACCGGCACTCTCTTTAAACATGCCGAAATGGGGAGCATATTTCAATTGGAATTTGTGTTTTACGTCTGCTCCCGGCCGGCCAGCCAGAGGAGAAGCCGAAGCGGAAGCGCTCACCGCTGTTCCGGTAAGAATGGCAGCTGAAACGGCAGCGCCACTGGAAATAAATGATCTTCTCTTCATAGGTTGGGTTTTAAGATGTTCTAAAGTAGTAATTAATTACAGGGCTGTCTCTGTTGTGATCAAATTTCCGGAGTCATCCACCGTAATTCTGAAATGCTTCCCTGAAGGTGAAGTCAGGATGACTCCCCTGGTGACGTCTTCAATGAAAATATCACCACCTTTTACATGAACCTTCGATTCCGGACTATCTGTTCCTATGCCCACCTTTCCGTCGGGGGCAATCCTCATCCTTTCAAAAAGGGCATCCTTTACATCTGTGGTATAAAACCGGACCGAACCATTCACCGATTCTGACAATATCGAAAATCCGCTTCCCGGAGCCCTGATGGCCGTCATTCCGTTGAATCCGGGGATTCCGCAAAAATCCTCCTTTGATGCGTCATCGTCATATTCATCGGATGTCAGCAAAAACTCCGAACGGCTGAAGGTCCTGGCATCCAGGTTGCCATAGGCTTCCAAAGCAAGAGCCACATAAGCCGTAGGACCCTCATCCACGTTTTTGAGCCTGATCAGTGCCCTGTCATGGTCCCCGTATACATTTTTTTGAATATCGAGGGGAAACTGAGGCTGCATATACATTCCGATCCCGACATTCCTTTCAAAATAGATGTCGGTTTTATTCTCCTTCCATGGCGAGATGGGCAATATCACCGAGTTTCCGTCGCTGATCGAAAGCTCTCTCGACAACTCATTGATGGTAAGGTTCTGGAGTTCATTGGTCGGATCGGAATCGCCATCTTTCACCTCACCTGCCTGCCTGGCATACAATGCATAGGGAACGCTAAGCAGCTGACTGGCACCCAGGTATAAGCCATTCACGGAAACCCCGAGAAAATAAGGTCCGTTTTCCCAATCAATTTCTTTGAAAAAATCAGCATCACCCACCTTCAGTGTGATCAACCCAAATTCGTCAGTCAGGGTTTCATGACTTTCAAGGTAAATGGACGGGCCATCAATCGCTCCCCTGATCAGTTGCAGGTCAACTGTGACGTTTTGGTCAGCCATGGGGGTTCCGTCAGGATTCCGGACCGCTGCCTGGTAGTTAAAATAATCGGGAGCCTGTGCCATCAGGCCCAAAATAATAAAAATTGCGGTCAATACCAGTGATAGTTTTTTCATATGCGTAGGGGCTAAATCAAAATAAAATTACGATTTTTAAAAGGAATGAAGCCTTTCCGGATCATCATCATGTTCACCTTTTCGACCCTCTGCTTCACCATACAGGCAGGAGGTCAGGATCATGTGACCATGAGATTCAGCCTTCTGCACCCTGAACTGCTGAATCCTGCCATTGCCGGGAGCGCATACGTACCCCAGGCCTGTCTATCCTACATGAAACAATGGGTAGGTATTCCGCAATCTCCCCGGACGCTGATGGCCAGCGCAAGTATACGGATTGGAAACTATGATTTTTACAACCCGAGGCAACTGATCCATTCATCAGGCCTTAAATCCAGAGAACGGGTAGGACTGGGAATTGCCATATTCAGCGATAGCAACGGGCCGGTTGTGTCGAGGGGGTTTTATGGTACGTACGCCTACCACATTCCCTTGAATCATGCCCGTCTTTCACTGGGAATAACAGGAAAGGCCGAACAAAGGATCCTGGACGGGACCCTCTTTCAACCCACCTATCCCGGTGATCCGGTTTTAAGCGATATTCGGGAATCATTCACATCCCCCAATGCTGACATTGGAGCCTATTACTATTCGGCAAAACTTTTCGGCGGAGCATCGGTCCACAACATCATACCCCTGGAAGATAAAATCAATCCGGGAAGCAAAGTAAAACCAGACCTTGTCCTCCACGGGGGGTATATATTCAGTTCGTTCGGTAAACCCAATATGGAAATCAATCTGAATGTCAGGTACCTTGATCTGAATGTTCTGGAATACGATCTTTTTCTGAGGACGTATATCAGGGAAATCCACTGGATCGCTATTTCCTACAAATCTTATGCAGCCCTTGCCTTTTATCTGGGCCTGAATATCCGGGATATTTACCTGGCCTATAGCTTTGAGACATCCCTGTCAAGTATTGTTCGTTACAACATGGGATCGCACGGCATACACCTCGGAATCAACCTCGGTATGAGAAGGCTCAATGGATTATAAATTGACAGCGTGAAAAAAATAAAAATCATATCACTCATTCCGGGTCTCCTGCTCATCTGCAGTACGGCAGGTGCACAGTTTTTTTCCAATCCTTCATTTGAGGGAAATCCCGGCCTTTCCGTTGCCCCCCCCACCTGGCATGGCTTTGATGCACACTCTACTCCGGATACGGAACCTTTGCCCTGCGACTATTTTACAGCCTCGGACGGGGATACATACCTGACGCTGGTCACAAGAGGAGAACAATCTGATTTTCCTTCCACTTCGGAGAACGTAATCACCAGCCTTTTACATGCTATTGAGGCGGGCAAATATTACAAAATCACCCTGGATCTGGCATCCCGTGAAGATGTGGGAATATTCTCCTGGGAAGAAGGATTCACTGCCTACAATGCACCACTCCATCTGCTTGTATATGGCTCCCCTGACGGAACACAGAAAGGTGAATTACTGGCCGAATCTGAAGAGATCACACAGGCAGAATGGAACAACCATACCCTGATCATGGCCCCGCTGGATTATGCTTCTTCCCTCATACTTGAGGCAGAAAACCTCCCGGGTTCTGATGGTTGGGGAAATATACTGCTCGATAATCTTTTCATGGAAGAGATTGAGAAGCTTCCTCTGGATTACGGGAACCTGATCATTCCAAATGTATTTACACCCAACGGGGACGGGATCAACGATGAACTCATCATCAAAGGACTTAAAAGGGAAAGCACCTTGCTGATCTTTGACCGGACCGGCAGAGAAGTATTTGGGAGTACAGACTACCAGCAGGATTGGGATGGGAAAGATAAAAATGGAAGGGCCCTTCCACCTGATACGTACTGGTACGTGCTTCTTCCATCCCATCTGGATGAGGTTAAGAAGGGGTTTATATATTTGAAGAAAGAATGATGAATAACAAAGCGATTATAAAAAAATTTCTTCTCATCCTGCTGGTTGCAGGGAATTGCCCAAAGGTCGGCGCCCAGTATGGAAACCTGCTTTTTGAACGCATTGCACATTACCCTTTCACCATAGACGCAAGGGATATTTCAGGCATGGGAAATCATGGGAGCGTTTCAGGCGTGTTATTCACCGATGAAGATTTTGAAGGGGATGGTCATTCTTATTATTTTGACGGAGTGGATGATAAGATTGTATGTCGTAGTTACAACCTTGAATTTTCTTCATCTGTAACAGTCTCCTGCTGGATAAAAACGGACATATCCACAGAAAACAGGCATATCGTATCGAAATATAACCTGGATTCGGATGGTGGCTTTATCCTTGGAATCCAGGAGGGCTATGCAAAGTGGGCCGGGCGAATGGGTACAGGCCAGTTCATCCGGATGACATCGGCAACCCGTGTGGATGACAAGCGCTGGCACAGTCTGATCGGGGTGGTGAGCCAGGGAAACTGGTACCTGTATGTGGATGGTATCCTTGAAGGCCTGGTGGAGACAGGCGCCGCTACCACAGATTTGTCAGCCGATGCTCCCCTGACATTCGGATACCCTTCATCCGGGGATCCTGAAAATCAATGGCATTATGAAGGGCTCCTGGATCAAGTGATTATTTATGGAAGGCCCCTGAATGATTGTGAGCTGGAAATCCTTGTGAACGGAATCCCAACCCAAACCCGCTAAACCGAGAACCAGAAGTTCAATTTGAACATGAAAACATTGTTCCCCTTCATCCCGAAAAGCTCCCCGGTAATTTCACTGATGGGATTATAGAGGCTTTCCCAATCTGACCTGTCGTGGGCCCAGACCAGGAAAAGTGTGGATCCCAGCTTATATTCCCAGCGAAAGACCAGATTGGACCGGAACTGCATAAAACTAAAATCGGGATTCCCGAAACTCCAGCTCTCTGTATTGTATTCAAATGTATAGCTATTCGCAACGGGGTTAAAGGTGGGATCTATCGGAGTAAGCCGCTCAGCCAGGTCCCTGGAGCCTGACTGATCGACCCGTCTGAAATCATCATAAGAACCCACCGAATAATAGGGGCTTCCATAATACTGCAGGGAAAGCTCGGGGGTGAGGAACAGTTCTCCCCTGAAGGTCAGTGAAGCAGTCCTTTGATCGATGTACCCAACCATGTAAAGGGTTTCAGCCAAACCTTCAAGGATATCCACGTACTGCTGGTGGTATTTCCTGTTGTCGAGGCTGGCCCTCAGGCTAAACTTCAATTTTCGAACAGGTGTCCATTCACCTCCGCCATAGAATCCAAACTGATGGGCATTCCCCTGGGTATACACATCGTAGTGCAGACTCGCAATCCCGGCCAGATCCTTTGAATTGTTGGTAGTAAGAAGAACTCCCGCCTGATGCATACCATCCAGCCTCAGTGCAGGCCCTCCCCGGAGCTCCCTGATATCCAGAGAGGAGAAGTTATAGTGGTAATTGATGGAATACCTCAACATCTTGTTGGTCATCAGAACAAAATCAATCCCCGCCCTGCCAAAGGTATACTCTCCCCCGAAACTCCATCTTGCTTCCTGGTTGATACCGATGGAATAGTTTCTGATCCAGTCCCCGGGCTCATCCATCCTATACGAAAGCTTCAAAACCTGCCCCATGAAATCTGCCTGCCTGATGTACCCCAGGTCGTTCAGGTTCAGGCCCGGACTCCTGTACTGTCCCATCAGGCTGAAATTAATGCCTCCGCCCTTCTTCCCCACGCGGATCAGGCCCCCGTGTCCTGATAACTCCTCCCGCAGGCTGTCAACTTCCAGATAATCTGCATCAGGCCTCTGAAACCTGTGGGTATGTGACAACTGTTTCTGCAGGATTGCTTCGTGGCTGCCCTGCAACTGGCTGGCAATGGATTTTGCTTCAAAAAAGTAATTTTTGTTCTTCCAGTAATGGAGCAGGTCCAGTCCACCGCTGACCGCACCGGAGGGTGTCATCTCCAGTATGATTGAGTCGGCCGAAATCCGGTTGACCAAGCCAAACATCCCCCCCACGATGGTGTTGCCTTCATTAAAATCCTTTTTTACACGGGAAGCCAGGTAATTGCTCATGGGAGCTACCTGGATCTCTTTCCCGGTTCCTGATTCATCCGTGGCTACCCCAACCTCTTGTGCGGTGAGTCCGTTCACCACACCCACCGACAGTCCTTTTTTACTCTTCCCTGTAAATTTTGCCGCTCCCAAAATGGTAGTGGTGTTGGGAATTTCAGATATGGTCCGGGAATCCACTTCCTGGGGAAAATCGGGAGCACTGCCGATGCGCCTTGAGTAATAGGGAATGTCCCCTTCCAGGTTAAAATCAAAAATCTCGTTCCCCTCCATGAAGAACGGCCTCTTCTCTTCATAAAATGTTTCGAATGAGGTCAGGTTCAACACCGACGGATCAGCCTCCACCTGTCCGAAATCGGGGTTGATGGAAAGATCCAGGGTGTAGTCACTGCTGATGCCCACCTTGGCATCGATACCTGCGTTGGGCCTGAAAGGATTGAAATGATCCATATCAGCTTCTTTTTCTACGGAGGCAGACACATAGGGCAGAAACTCCACCTGCCGGGAGCTTCTGATATCCTGAATACCATGCAGTTCCCCGAAGAGGTAGACCATGGCCGGTGCCTGTAGGGGGATATACTGCCATTGATCTTCTTCATATCTCCTTGAAATCCATCGCCAAATATGCATTCCCCACAATTGCTCCCCGGTATCGGCATAACGTAACTGACTGAAAGGTATCTTCATTTCAGCAATCCACCCCGAATCGCACATGGAGGTGGCTCCATCCCAAACCGCGTTCCAGTTAAAATCCCACTGGTAATCACCCAGGTGTTTCAGATCCATTTTCTGCCCGGCAGCACTCAGGTTAAACTCAAAGGCTGTCATTTTATCATGGTAACTGTCAATGGCGATCCCTGTCATATCACCATTCAGTGCATCGCGCCGGTCAAAGATATCCCTGATCAGATCCGGCTCTGAATCCTGGCAAATAATGGCCACATAAAGATTGGAATGGTCGTACAGTACCTTAACATACGTATTTTCAGTGCCTGCAACACCGCCCACCGGTTGCTGCTGGGTAAAGTTGCCCTGCCACTCCCCCAGGTCCCAGATCTCATCATCCAGTACTCCGTCGATCCTGGGCAGGGGAAGGTTACCGATGTGCCTGGAGGGATATACCCTTTTATTGGACAAAAGGGAATCCAGGTTCTGCCCGCTGGTTTCGAATCCGGATAAAAAGATGGAAAGTGCCAGAAGGAAAATAAACTTACTGTGTTGGGCCATTTTGGGGAAAGATAGACTACAAAAATAAAATTCCTTTTCAGGAAACCAACAGGTAATCCCTTCCTTCTTCATATCCCCTGTTCTCGAGAAATTCCGAGATCTTCTTGCGGTTGTCCATCTGCTGGATATAGGTAAGGATGAAACCCTTTCCCGCCAGAGGCAGGTCATCATAAAAAATTACCTCCCGGTCGAGTTGCCTGCTCTCCTTGGTATCAATATAGGCCCCGATCCGGATTCCGTTCTCCTCTAGGATCCTGGCCCGGCGCCTTGAGATGCGGCTGGCTCCCCACACCCATACGTCGGGGTGAAACGGATTGTTCTCCTTCAGCCACTTTGCAAGGTATTTGCTTTTTATCCCATAAAAGGCCTGATCGCTGTAAATGGGATGCGTCCTGGTTAAACGGCTTTCCGAATCATGCCATTCAAGGACCACCTCGGGAACTTTTGCAATTTTCACACCCTGGTCCAGCCACCGCAGCCACATCTCATAGTCCTCGGGGAAGTCACCTGACCGGTAGAGACCGAATCGGAGCATGGTCTCTCTCCTCCACATGGCCGTGGGATTTACGATGGGCGCTTCAATAAACCTGCGATGAAGAATTTCCTTCCAGGTAACAACCGAGTTGCTCCATTCCACAAACCTTTGAAAACCTCCTGTTGTTTCCGGATCACCCATGTGCCTTACCAGACCCGCCACAGCTCCGAATCCGGGATGCTGATCCAGGAACTCCGATTGCAACCGGAGCCGGCCCGGCAGCGCTACATCATCCGCATCCATGCGGGCAATATACTCCCCCCGGGCCTCTTCACAGCCACGGTTGGATGCAAACATCACCCCCTGTTCCGGTTCCGACACCATCCTGAACCTGATGTCTCTTTCCATCCAACTCCAGGCAACTTCTGCCCCCAAATCGGTCGATTGGTTATCCACCAGGATACACTCAAAATCACCCAAATCCTGCCGGGCGATGCTCTCCACAGCCCGGGAAAGTGTCTTTTCTGCATTGTAAAAAGGCAGGACAACAGATATTTTTGGCAATTTTACCGGCATCCGGGATCTTTGTTTATAACAAATTATTCGGAGGAAGGATTACGGCGCATCCTTTTTACTTCTCCCCTGATCTTCTTCTCTCTGATCCTGTTTTCCAGGCTGGTTTTTGACGGTCTGGTAGGGACTCTTTTCCTTACAGGTATCATACACACAGTTACTAGCTGAATGAAACGTTCCGTTACCTCCTCCCTGTTCCGGTACTGTGACCGGTGTTTTTCTGAAGAGAGAATCAAAACTCCCTGATCTGTCAGCCTCGGTCCCAGGCGCTTTAAAACCAGGCCTTTTTGAGGAGCATTCATACATGCTGACCGGGCAGGACTCCAAAGAAGCTCAACCCTGGATTCTGTTTTATTGACATGCTGGCCTCCCGGTCCTGATGAACGGCTTGTGCGGTAGGATACTTCGCTGATCAGACAATCCCTCATGAAATAAAGGTAGAAAAAGGTGTATGAAAAACCTATCTTATGTAACTTTCAACTAAAGAGTTCCAGAACCTCTATTTCAGAAAGCTCCCTGAGCGGATTACTGGATGTAACAAAGGTTTCAGCCAGTTCACGCTTTCTTTCCTGCAATCGCCGGATCTTCTCCTCGATGGTATTCTCGGAGATAAACCTGTAGACAAATACATTTTTATCCTGACCGATCCGGTGAGCCCGGTTCAGTGCCTGCAGCTCAGCAGCCGGATTCCACCATGGATCCAGAATGAACACATAGTCAGCTGCGGTCAGGTTCAAACCAACCCCCCCGGCCTTCAGGGAGATGAGGAATACAGAGCAGCTACCTTCCTTTTGAAATGTTTCAACTGCCTCCTTTCTTTGCTTCTGATTTTGTGACCCGGTCAGATATGCATAGCGAATCCCCATGGAGTCAAAGGCTTCTTTGAAAAGATTGAGATGCTTTACAAAAGAGGAGAACATCAAAACCTGATGTCCCTCCGAAACGACACTCTCCACATCCCGGCATACTTCTGAAAACTTCCCCGAATCAATTTCTCCCAGCTCTTCCAGCATGGCCGGATGATTGGCAATCTGTCGAAGGCGGGTCAGTGCCTGAAGTACCATAATGGAAGAGCGTTCCATCCCAACTTCCTCAAGGTTTTCAAGAATGGAATTGCGTGCAAGTGATTTCTCCTCCTCATATATCCTTCGTTGTGCGTCCGTCATGCTGCAATACCGAACCTGTTCAACTACCGGCGGCAGTTCACGGGCTACCTCCTGTTTGGTTCTTCTCAATATAAAAGGGTTGATCAGCTCCTTAAGCTTCTCTTCCCGGCCTTCATCCTTATTTCTCTCTATGGGCTGTACAAAACTTCTCCTGAAAAAGCTGAGTGAACCCAGCAATCCGGGATTTACGAAGTTGATCTGCGACCACAGGTCGATCAGGGAATTTTCTATGGGTGTCCCTGTCAAAACAATCCTGTGATCAGACTGGAGTTCAATGATGGCCTGATAAAGCTTTGAAGAGGGATTCTTGATCATCTGGCTTTCATCCAGGATCACATAATGGAATTGATAGGTGGACAGCTGTTCAATATCTTGTCGAACTGTATGATAGGTGGAAAGAACAATATCGTAATAATTGAAATTTGTGAGTTCCCTGTTGCGCTGGTTTCCCACATAGGCATAGATCTTAATACCAGGAGCAAAGCGATTGCATTCGCTCACCCAATTGTGCAGCAATGAGGCTGGAACAACCACCAGTGAGGTTTGTTTTTCTATCCCCTCGTCAAACAAGGAGCGTTGTCCGCCCGACAATATACCACCCCCTGTTTTGGATTTCGATCCCAAAACCTCTTTTGACCTCAGGAGCACGGCAATGGCCTGAAGGGTCTTTCCCAGGCCCATATCGTCGGCCAGGCACCCGCCAAATCCATATTGCTGCAGGAAACAGAGCCAGGTATATCCCTCCTCCTGGTAAGCACGAAGATCGGCCCGTAGCCCCGAAGGAATCTGAAGGGCAGGAATGGATTCAGCCTCCGTAAGCTTTTCGAGCCTTTCGAGGGTCTCCGAATGGAAGGCCCTGACCGAGTCATCCATCATGGAAAAATGCTGTTTATGAATCTTTATCCTTTCTCCTTTCAGTTTACCAAATTCAAACATGGATCTATACCGTGCAAACCACTCCTCAGGCAGGACAGCCACCTCTCCCCCTGGAAGTTCATACTCCCTGATTCCCTGCAGGATATGTTCCTTAAGCAACAAAAAAGGTACAGAGAATGTACCCAATCGAACCGTTGCTTTCACATCAAACCAGTCCTCCTTCTCAGCAGATTCAAGGTCCAGCTCAATCTTTCCTAAAAAATAGGGTTTATTCAAACGATGCTTCAGCTGAATTCCGGCTTCACCCAACAGATCTCCGACCTCATTGACGAAACCGATGGCATCATGCAGCTTTTCATTCAAATAGTAATTCTTATCGTCCCTTGACTTTAATCCCAGTTCCTTCAAGGTATTTATAGTCATATTCTCCCAGTCCGGATCCCGCTCAAACCTGTCAAATTCATGCATCGTTCCCTCTCCCCTGTATTTCACAAAACGCTTCAAATTGTCGTCAGGATAGATCACAAACTGGTTGTAATGAAAGGCCAGAATCCAGACGGGCCTGTTGTTTAGCCCCATTTCCAGGGTAATTTCTGCTTTCCGGGAAGCCTCAATCTGATTTACCACGAATCCCTTGAAGCGGGTGTCAAAATCACGCAAGGTGTTTCGAACAAAAGTTGAGAAATACTTCTTCTCCATCTCCGGGGGAATGACCAGCTGCTCTTTTTCCAGAAAAGGCTTCAGCTTTTTCCCGTCAATCTCATTAATAAAATAGAGGGTATTTTCCACGATAACTGCCGCAGGCCGGTTGCTGATGATCTCCACATACCCGTGGTTCAGAATGATCCGCTTCCCCTTGTGGATAAGGTTCAGTGCATAGGAGAGGCCATTGCTGTAATTGAAGCTGAAGACCGGTTCCGCAGGATTCCTGTCAATGATGACAAAATCTTCCGGAAATACATTTCTGTTGCTTTTGTCTTTGATAAAAACCGGGACACGGTTGTCCCTTGCAATCTCCAGGGCAGCGTATAAATACTTTTCAATATAGGGCCTGATGTGTTCCCTGATGGACTGGCTGTCCACCGTATCCTGAAACTCCTTGACGGTCTTCTTCTTTGAAAACAGTTTGTGAAGATTCCTGTCGCTGTATGAATCCACAAGTTGTATTAACTCCCTCTGCATGGGAGTAAGTCGCCGGTAGGCCTGGGTATCCGCATCATTCTGGACATACTCTTTGGGAGTGTAAAACTCCCTCCCCGGGTCTTTTTCCAGTATCTGTGCCTGAAGAATGCTCCCCCATAACCTGTGCGGCATATAGCCCAGTGCAAAATGACTCTCCTTCATCAGCGGTACTTGTCCATTTTATCTCCAAGCCGGACCCTGGACTCAACTCCGTCACTCCAGGTAGTCAGCTTCATGAACTTTCCCATTTTCATTTCATGGATCTCATCCTCAACCCCATCATCCTCCGCACCGGTAAGCCGGCTTAGAGCAGCCTCTTTCACGAGCCAGTTCGGCACCCGTAGCAGGTAGAGGTAACTCTGATCCAGACCCTGTTCCCCCTCTATCAACAATTGACCTATGGTCGATTCTACATTCATTCTGGGAATGATTATCCTGGAATCGACCAGGGTAAAACTATTACTGAGCGTTGAAAAGTGCACATTGTTCAGGTCTTTGTTATCAAGGTATTTCCCAGCCGCCTTCAGGGGTGTGAAGTTGATCAATGCACCATCGGTTATTTCCATATTAAACACGGCTGTTGTTGAAGGTATATCCAGTTTCAGGTCGGGAGTAATGAAAACCTCCGCCAGACCATTGCCACTTACCACGCCTTTAAAATTCTCTTTCAGCCTGTAAGTCTCCTCCCCGGTCTCCATTTCGAAATCCAGGTCTCTGATGTTCACATCCTTCAGTTCAAGATCGGCACTGAAATTATAGAACGACGGATTGGCCACATTGAACTGCCCATCAATAACAATGGTTCCCCCACTTTCTCCGGAGATTTCAAAGCTGTCAAAATATATGATCTTATCGGAAGTGGAGCGCAGCTTTCCCTTCATTCCAAAGATATTATTGCTGCCAACATGAATCTCTCCGATATTTATATTGAAATTAAAATCCGGATAATCAATCTGGTCCAGTGCCGTTGGTTCATGAAACTCCAATGTATCTCTTGTGGCCCTGCTTTCCATCTCTTCCGGAAGCTGATAGTTCAGAAGTTCATTAAAATCGAGCAGATTCGATTCCAGGGCCATATTCCCATACAGGTCTTCCCTGAGGCTGTCTGTATAATTTCCCACCATTGCACTCAACCTGAAATTGTTCTCCCCGATTTCCCCATTGAATTCATCAATGAACAGCTCTTTTCCCTTTTTCCTTGCCCGGATATTAAAATTGTTAAATGCCAGCGGGTAGTACCGGAATTTCCAGCTCAGGTCCTCCAGGCTCATCCCAAAATCAAGATCAGCACTGTCACTGATCAAGCCCATGACCGGTATCTGCAGGGAGCCCGTCAGGTGAACATCCTCAAGGTATTCTGTCTGATACATTTCCGGCAGCAGGAAGCCGTCACGGTATCTGAGCAGATCCTCCGCCCTCATCATTGGTGAGGCAAGGCAGCATCTGAATCCGACCATACCTCCCGAATCCTGGCTTACAAGTGCTTCATAGTCCACTACCTGACCCGAAAAGCTGAAGGCACTCTGCCCGATCAATCCATCCAGGTATTGGATTGAGATGGTATCCGGACCAAAAGTCAAAGCTGCATACAAATCTGAGATTTTCGCATAGAAGGGAAGTTCAATGCCAAAACTGTCCAGCGATACATTGAACTCAGGAATGGAATCGTTGCTTAAAAAATTATCCATCTCCTGTTTCCTTATACTTGCACCCATGCCGAAATGAAGTCCCTTTAGCTCCTCTCCCAGGAATCCTGAAATCACTGTGTCCCGGAAGATCCTGCCTGGAAATATCACCTCAGAATCCATGGAAAAAGTCGCATGTATGTCCCTGTCATAGCCCAGCAGATAATGAATGATGTTTTCAATATTCACTTCAATATCTGCCTGGTTTCCGTTGTATGACAGGTTCAGATTCCGTGTTCCGATGAGATTCTTTTCCATATACAACTCTCCAAACATATCCCTGATTGTATCCATACCCGTCACAAATCCCACACCCTCGGCTTTTGCCGTGATTTTACCCGCATCATTCAGGAATTCATCTGAATTTCGGTCCAGGACACCCCTTAAATCAGCTTCCAGGCTAAGGTGTCCAGTCATATTCTCCGCCAATGTCGTTTTAAGAATCGGTTCCAATCCTTCCAAATCAACCTCGCCTTTCATCTGCAGATCAATCTCCGGGATCACCCGGTTCCTCGCCACTATGTTGCCCCTGATATTCCCTTCAGGAGTGAAAGCCCTGAAATCCTTCAATTCGATCCGTGCCTCACTAAGATCCGTTTTACTGCCGTTGGTGGCGAAAAGATCAAATGATATACCGGTTACATCTCGGTCAATGGACTTCACCCTGAAACTGATCTGGCGTGCAGAGCCATTCACCCTGATAACCGGAATCTGATGGTCCAGGCTTCCGGCGACACTTCCGTCAAGTCGTATGGTTCCTGATCCGATCTGCTCTATCTGATCCAGATCAAGGATTCCGTATAGAAGAAAATTCAGGACTTCAAGGCCCGTATTGGAAGCTTTAAACTCCAGATTAATGATTGGTTCCTCTAAATAATTGTAATTTCCCCAGGTCTCCAGTTCCAGTCCGGCGATCCTTAATGAACTGGGGGCAACCTCCAGGAATTTGCTTTCCTTATCCAGGGAAATCTGACCTTCAAGGTTTACATCTTTTTTATTTTCCAGCTTATATGTCTGGTATTTAACCGTATTTATATCAATGTTTAATTCAATCCCTGCCTCGATGAGGTTTTCCAGGTAGCTAAACCGGCTTTCCAATTGGTTTATTCTTATGCTGACGCTGTCCTGACTGGTCTGGTCGTTGTATATGAGTAGTATGTTGGTCAGCTCAATCCTTTCCAGGTCGATTCCCATGGAAGATTGATCTGTTGTACTGTTGCTGATTGTATCCGTTCCAAACCTGATCCCCAGCGCCTTTTCTAAATTCGTCAAAGAATCCTCAAGAACCTCAAGAATTACAAATCCATCCACCAGCCTGACCTGGGATACTTCAAGATCACCCCTGATCAAATCAATCACATTCAATGAAACATACGCTTCATCCAGTGAGAGTATGGGATCCTGTCCGGCAGAATCGTGAAGAGGTGATTTTTCATAATACCGGACGCTACGTAACTGCAGGGCGACCCTTGGAAAATCCATGAAAGGGATCAGGTTTATCTGGTCCATCTGAACCTCGCCCGGCTGATTCTCATTTAAATACGAGAGGGCCTTTTTCAGGATGGTATTCCGGCCCAGGTAAAATCCCGCCGTAACCAGTACAACGAGTGCGATGAATCCAGCAAGGATCCATCCCGCAATCTTTAAAAACCTCCTTTTCCGCCGGGCCATCTTCCCAAAATGTATGAATGACTCGAAATTAATAAAAGCCTCAGATATTGTATATCATTGATTTGTTGTAATTTTACCCAAAAGTTGTTAAGAACCAAATGAAACGCAAAATATTTATTATAGCCGCCCTTTTTATAGGGGCAACCTGTTTTCTCCCTGCATGCGATATTTTTGATGAGTGCGGAAAATGTATTATGGTGACTGTAAAACCTGATGGAACGGAGACGCGCTCCGCTCCCGTCTATTTGTGCGACGATGATCTTGCCGATAAGCAGAATTTCATCCCGGAAACCGCTGCAGATGGAAGTACCGTTTACTGGGAGTGTAATTAAAACTCAACCGCTGAACAGCCAATTCATCCTTCGTTCACAGCTCTTTTGCAATTTATTCCTACTATTGTAGGATAAACACCCCAGGGATGGACCCGGTAATCCTTATCATAGGCATCGTTGCCCTTATCTCCCTGATCCTTTTCCTTCCTATGAAGGGAGCTGGTTCTTATGACTGGAATCCCCCTTCAAAACGTTACCATGAGGCAGATGCTGTTCTCTCCCGGCGTCTGTTGACACCTGGAACCGATGCCTATGATGTTTACTATAAAAAAAATCCCCTCAGGCAGACGGATGATGACCACGCGCGTCACTCCCCCGGACTCCTGTCTGACCACTCAAAATATTACCATCCTGAGACTTTTGCTGCCTCGAAAGCCAATTTCCATGTGATCGAATCACTGGGCAAGCTAACTCATGGATCTCCTCTCCGGTCAGCCATTCCCGGAGAGATTTCGGCTCATTTCGCCACCCGTTTTATCACCAGTTGGCTCAGGCAAACAGGAGCTCACAGGGTGGGCTTTGCCGAGCTGAAGGATTATCACCTCTATTCGCACAAGGGCAGAGGTCCTGACTCGGGCAAACCCATTGAACATTTACATTCCGGGGCTATTGCTATCACCGTGGAGATGGATCACAGCATGATGCAGTCCGCCCCTTTGGGAAGCGCTGTCATGGAGTCATCCGAACAGTACCTCAAAGCCGGTGTTCTGGCACTGAAACTCGCTGCCTTTATCAGGGAGATGGGCTTCGAAGCCACAGCCCACATTGACGGCAACTATGAAGTCATCTGTCCACTGGTGGCAGTGGATGCAGGACTGGGCATTATCGGCCGTATGGGCCTGCTGATGACTCCTGATCTGGGACCCAGGGTAAGGATATCGGTGGTTACCACCAACCTGCCCCTGGAATATTCCAAAACCAATCCGGACCGGACAGTACTTCATTTCTGCGATCTATGTAAAAAATGTGCCGAAAACTGCCCGGCTAGCGCCATCCCGAACGGACCCCTCCAAAGAACTGATGGTACAAACAGGTGGCAGATCGAATCTGAGAAATGCTACCACTTCTGGACTGTATCAGGTACCGATTGCGGAAGGTGTATGTCTGTATGCCCTTATAGCCACCCCGACAACCCTTTCCACCGCTTCATGAGGCGGGGAATAAAAAATAATTTGGTATTCCGCCATCTGGCTGTTAAATTGGACAATGTTTTCTATGGCCGTAAACCCCGAATCCGGCTTTTGCCCCAATGGGTGAAAATGAGCGAAAAACCATGACGATCTCCGGATATATTGCCCTTGGTGTTATTCTGTTAATGATCATCGCCCTGGTAAAGGAGATTCTCAGGCCCGGTCTTATCCTCTTCTCCGCTTTGGTTATCTTCATGGTATTTGATATCCTTTCGGCGGATGAGGCGCTTTCAGGATTCTCCAACAAGGGGATGATTACAGTGGCCCTTCTCTTCCTTGTAAGCGAAGGCGTCAAAGAATCCGGTGTGCTCAATAAAGTAGGAGCCGTGATCCTGCCCAAGAAACGCAAATCCATTCCAAGATTGTTGATGCAGATCATGATTCCGGTTTCAGCCATCTCGGCCTTCCTGAACAATACCCCTGTTGTGATCATCTTCGGCCCCATGCTAAAGAAATGGGCTGATAAAATGAGCCTTCCTTCTCAGAAATTTCTGATCCCACTCTCCTATGCGACCATATTTGGAGGCACCTGTACCCTGATTGGAACCTCCACCAACCTGCTGGTACACGGGATGATGCTGGACCGGGGAATGGAAGGCCTGAGTATGTTTGAACTGGCCAAGGTGGGCCTGTTTATTATGTTTTTTGGCTTTTTGTATATCAACCTTTTCGCCAACAGGCTTCTTCCCGGGGAAAAAATTCCAAGATTCAGTTTTCCCAATGACACCCGGGAATACTATTTCGATCTGTACCTCCCCCCAAACAGCAACTTCATTGGAAAAGAGATAGAAAAAAGAAGACTGCCCGGATTGAAGGAGTTCACTGTCAGAACCGTTATCCGGGATGGAAAACACATTCGCATTTCCAACTCGCCATTCATCCTTGAAGCAGATGATAAACTGATTGTGGCAGGAAGTGCAGAAGATGTGGGATTTCTTACACAATCTTCAGGAATAAAGCTGAATGCACTGGATAATGTAAATCCGGAGTTCCTGAAGAAATCCCTGAAACAGGTGGAAGTGGTCATCGCTCCCCGATTTCCCGGCATCCAGCAAACCCTGGGAGAATTTGACTTTTTCGGACACTACAATGCTGTGGTCATGGCTGTGCACAGGAATGGCGAAAGGATAACCACCAACCTCCATAATCTTGAGCTGAAAACGGGTGACAACCTGATGTTGCTCACCACAGAAGATTTCACCAGGTACTGGGGCGAATCCAGGGTGTTCTATATGGCTTCTGAAATCGGAGAAATGGATGATTCCAAAGACAGGAGGCGCCGCTGGATCGCCATGGGCCTGGTCTTTTTCATGATCGCCGGAGCAACGGTGGGAAGATATATCCCTACCCTTGGAAAAAACCACTACGACATGTTCTTTTTTGCAGCTGTAACAGTGGTCCTGATGGCCTTGATGAAGATCTTCACACCTAAAAAATACACAAAACCAATCAACTGGGATGTTCTGATCACCATCGCAGCCGCCATCGGGGTCAGCCGGGCACTGCAGAATTCCGGCGCAGCTGATTTCATTGCCCGCAACACCATCCATATCTCTGAGCGCTTCGGTCCGCTGGGTGTGATGGCAGCCATATTCCTGATCACCAATATGTTTACGGAAATCATTACCAACAATGCCGCTGCAGCCATCACCTTCCCCATTGCCTATGCAGCTGCCACCCAGCTGGGAGTTGACCCAAAGCCATTCTTCATTACCATTTGTGTGGCTGCCTCTTCCAGTTACTCCACTCCCATTGGTTACCAGACCAACCTGATCGTCCAGAGCATCGGCAACTACAAATTCAGTGACTACTGGAAAATAGGCCTGCCCCTCAACATCCTTGCCCTGATCATCTCATTGCTGGCCATCCCCCGGTTTTGGCCTTTTTAAATAGTACTCAGTACCCTGCAGCCTGCCCGTCTTTCCTGGATTCGGAAGCACCGAAGTAAACCCCTTTCTCCTGGTCCCAGAGGATGGCCTGGTATCCCCCATAACCGCCTATGTCATATTGTATGGAGTGCCCCATGATGGCCAGTTCCCTGATGCTTTCATAAGGAATTCCCGATTCGAGGTAGACCACCCCTCCGTCGGTCATTGTCTCGCCTGTTGGCTGGGAGGATCCTCCATGTTGGATGCGGGGAGCATCACCTGCCTCCTGCAGATTCATCCCAAAGTCAATCATATTGACCACAATCTGGGCATGTCCCTGGGGTTGCATGGCCCCCCCCATGACCCCGAAACTCATCCACGGTTTTCCGTCTTTGGTTATGAAGGCCGGTATGATGGTGTGGAAAGGGCGCTTTCCCGGTTCATAAACATTGAAATGACCCTTTTCCAGTGAAAACAGCTCACCCCTGTCCTGAAGAATAAATCCCAGTCCGTCGGGAGACATGCCGGATCCCAAACCGCGGTAATTGCTCTGTATAAGGGAGATCATATTGCCAGCTCCGTCAGCAACGGTCATATAGATGGTATTTCCATGTTCAAGCTCTCCGGCATCCAGGTTACGGGAGACCCGGTCCGGATTGATCAATTTCCTTCTCTCTGCTGCGTAGTCCTTGGAAATCAGTGCATTCACGGGTATCTCATTGAAAGCCGGGTCGGCATAATATTTTGCCCGGTCCTCGAAAGCCAGTTTCTTGGCCTCTACAAAATGGTGGATATACGCTTTGCTTCCAAACCCCATACCGGCAATATCATAACCCTCCAGAATATTCAGGATCTGAAGTGCTGCAATCCCCTGGCCGTTGGGGGGAAGTTCCCAGACGTCATATCCACGATAATTGGTGCTCACGGGCTCGACCCATTCAGAGGTATGTCCGGCCAGGTCCTCATAGGAAAGAAAGCCTCCCTGCTCTTTCATGAATTTGTCAATGGTCCGGGCAATATCACCTTTGTAAAAAGCGTCTCTACCTCCTTCTGCAATTTTTGTCAGTGTCCCGGCCAGATAAGGATTTTTAAATATGTCCCCTTTTGCCGGTGCTTTTCCCCCGGGCATATAGACCTCAGCAATGTTGGGAAACCGGCTCAGGTTCCGGGCCCCCAGGTCCCAGTAATAGGCGATAAGTTCAGTGACCGGAAATCCTTCCCTGGCATAAGTGATGGCAGGCTGAAGGATCTCTTCCATTTTCATTGAGCCAAACCTTTCGTTCAATTCGAACCATCCGTCTACACAACCCGGAACCGAGACCGGCAGCGGTCCATAAGGCGGGATTTTATCATACCCGTTCTCAAGAAGATAATCCAGTGTGAGCGACTTCGGGGATCTCCCGCTGGCATTCAGTCCATATAACTGTCCTGTTTTTGCATCCCAAATAATGGCGAACAGGTCTCCACCGATGCCATTGCCCGTAGGCTCCACAAGTCCGAGTACCGCATTGGCTGCGATGGCTGCATCAATGGCATTTCCCCCGGCTTTCAGAACATCAAGCGCTACCTGGGTGGCAAGGGGCTGGCTGGTGCAGGCCATACCGTGTTGTGCGATCACTTCGGACCGGGTGGCAAAGGGTTTCCCTGTAATCCTATCCTGGGAATTCAGGATTGAAAACAACGTGACCAGGCTTATAAAAATTGTCAGTTTCTTCATGTCAATGCTTTATGGGTTAAGAGATCAATTGATCGCCTGTAAAATACAAAAAAGGAAAACGAAAAAATCCCTCCAGAAAATTTGAAGGGATCAAAAGCTCTTTCCCACTGAGCACTGAGCACTGAGTACTACTTCCCTTTCAACTTATAAACCCGGACCCAGTCAATCTCCATGGCTGAGGGGAGTCCGCTTTCGGAGGCATCCTTTTTCAGGTTGCACGAGAAGTTGATGTACATCTCCTCCTGGGGCACACCTGAAGTCTGGGTCTTGAAAACCTTGTCGTTTATCTTCCAGACCAGCTTATTGGGTGACCACTCCAATGTATAGATGAAGAAGGTGTCAGCGTATTTCGCTCCTCCCGTTTTTGATATGGATTTATGGGTTGCATTGCCTGTCCCCCAGAAATAATCTGCATGCAGTTTTCCGTTCTCAAAACGGGCTACATCAATATGGGGCAGCATCCTGCCAGATACCATCCAGAACGCCTGGGCTACAGAACCTGCAGCCATTTTGACTTTGGCCGTAAAGATTCCGTATTTCTGTTTGAAACTTTTGGCACTGCTGATCATGCCGGTAGTGAAATCAAAGTCCTCCTTAATAAATCCCTGTTGGCCTCTCCAAACCAGACCTTCGGCAGTTCTCGCTTTGGTGACAATCCGCGCCTTGTTATCGTAGAACTCGATGTTATCGCCATCGGTGGGAAAGCTCTTATCATCTTCCAGAGCAAAAGAGCTGTTCATTCCCTTCTCTCCCCAGATGTAACGGGTCATCCATTTGGCGGTATCCAGTGTGGTGCTATTAAATTTCTCCTCGAAGGTAAGGTCCCACTTTTCAATCTCTTTAAAAGGATTTTTTTTCTTGGTCCTGAAATACCAGACAACCTTTTCAGATTTCTTTAGTACGGCATATTCCGTTTCTTTTTGGAACTCCTCAGAATCTTTGTATTCACTTCTTTTAAGCTTTTTCTTTCGCAGGACGAAATTGCTGGATTTGACCTCTTTTTCCAACTCCAGATAGTGTTTTAGTTCATCTGAGTTTTCATAATCCTTGTAAGCCCGAAAATCTGCTCTTAACTGATCATCTGCAGTTTCGACCTTTTCGGTGGCGGGGACCATTCCCAGCAAAAAACTTAAGCTAGCCATAATATCGATTGCTTCATTTACAACTACTAAAGATATAAAAAAATCATCTTCTGACCCTCCGGCGGTTTTTAAAGTAATAAACCCCCTCCACAGAAATAATGAGCTGAGAGTATTTGGAAATGATGTACTTGGCAGAAACATTCATATCCCATTTGGCAGCCATGCGCAACTCCAGTCCGGCGCCAAGGTTTGCGCCAAGGGCAAAATCCGATTTATTCCCTGGTGCATATTCAGGAATGGGGTATTTTGGATCGGTTTGTGTGACGGTAGAGCTTAGGTGGGTCACATTCCCTCCGCCAAAAACAACAATCTGAAGGGTTTGCTCTTTGAATACCAGATACTGTGCATCCAGATCACCCATAAACATATAGTTAGTAATGGAGTAGTAACCGGCATCCAGGGTATTCCGGTTAAAGGCTGAAAGGGTAGGGACAATGTGAATTGTGCTTCGCTTGTCCAGCGCAATCCATGTTTTTACCTTCAATCCGGGATTCCCAATGGGTATTGAATTATACTCATACCCTGTAGCAAAGCTCAGACCGGCACCAATCCTGTAAATCTGGGCTGATGCGAGCTTGCCATTACCCAAACTTACCATCAGGCTAAAGGCAACAGCAATGAGGGGCCGAAAGTATTTCACGCGATATGCTATCAGAGTATAAGTAGAATTATTCATACGTTTCCTGATCAATATTGTTTCAAACTTATAACAAATTGCAAGGTTCCCTTCAAAAAAGTACTAAATTTGTGCTACCAAAATAAACGCATTTTTATAGCTTTTAAACTCCTTTTCTATGTCTACGATGATCGGAAAAATCATTCAGGTAATCGGCCCTGTAATTGATGTTAGCTTTGAAGAAACAGGCAGCCAGCTTCCGAATATTCATGAAGCCCTCGAAATAGAAAGATCCGACGGTACAAAACTAATCATTGAAATCCAGCAGCATGTTGGCGAACACACGGTAAGAACCATTGCCATGGATGCCACGGACGGCCTGCAACGGGGAATGAAAGTAACTGCCACCGGGGAAGAAATCAGGATGCCCAGGGGGGAAAATGTGAAAGGGCGTCTGTTAAATGTGGTGGGAGAAGCCATTGATGGAATCGGGAAAGTGGATAAAACAGGCGGATTACAGGTTCATAGCAATCCGCCACTCTATGAAAATCTCTCCACTGAAACCGAGGTCCTGTTCACCGGTATCAAGGTGATTGACCTGCTGGAGCCTTACGTAAAAGGAGGAAAGATCGGGTTGTTTGGCGGGGCCGGTGTTGGCAAAACCGTAATTATTATGGAGTTGATCAATAACATCGCTAAAAAATATGAAGGGATCTCTGTGTTTGCCGGTGTGGGTGAGCGGACAAGGGAAGGCAATGACCTGCTCAGGGAGATGATCGAATCGGGTGTGATCAAATATGGTGAGGCCTTTCAAAAGAGCATGGAAGAGGGATCATGGGATCTCAGCAAGATCGATCATGAGCAGCTTGATCAGTCACAGGCGACCCTGGTATTCGGGCAGATGAACGAACCTCCCGGAGCCCGTGCCACTGTTGCGCTGTCAGGACTTACTGTTGCTGAATCATTCAGGGATGGTGACGAAAAGAGCGGAGGAAAAGACATTCTGTTCTTCGTGGATAATATATTCCGGTTTACACAGGCTGGCTCAGAGGTATCGGCCCTCCTTGGAAGGATGCCCTCCGCGGTTGGATACCAGCCAACACTGGCTACCGAGATGGGATTCATGCAGGAAAGGATTACCTCAACCAAACGGGGATCCATCACCTCCATTCAGGCCATCTATGTGCCTGCTGATGACCTGACCGACCCTGCTCCAGCTACCACATTTGCGCATCTGGATGCAACCACAGTACTGAGCAGGAAAATTGCTTCACTGGGTATCTATCCTGCAGTGGATCCGCTGGATTCCACTTCCAGGATACTGAAAGCCGACATTGTTGGAGAGGAACATTATCGTACAGCACAACGAATCAAACGGCTTCTTCAACGATATAATGAATTACAGGACATCATTGCCATTCTGGGGATGGATGAACTTTCAGAGGAAGACAAATTGGTGGTTCACAGGGCCCGAAGGGTTGCCCGCTTCCTGTCACAGCCATTCCATGTAGCCGAACAGTTTACCGGGTTGCCAGGTGTGTTTGTGAACATTGACGATTCCATCAAAGGTTTCAATATGATCATGGATGGTGAAGTGGATGAGTATCCCGAGGCCGCATTTAACCTGGTGGGAAACATCGATGATGCCATAAAGAAGGGTAAGAAAATGCTTGCCGAAACCAAAGAATAAAATTGTATGTTGCTGGAAATTATTGCACCGGATAAAGCGTTATACTCAGGGGAAGTGGATCTTGTTCAGGTTCCCGGTTCAAAAGGATCATTTGAGATCCTGGTAAACCATGCCCCCATCATCTCTACCCTTGAACAGGGAAAAATTAAGATCGTCGACACCAAGGGAGCCACCTCCTTCTTCGACGTGGATGGCGGAGTAATTGAAGCAAAAAACAATAAAATCATTGTGCTTGCCGAAACTGCAAAGAAATAGTGTTTTCGTCACTTGCGTATTTCTTTTCATGTCTTTTGTACTGTCTTCGTACAGTGTGATAAAGAAAGAGACTTTGACCTTTGAATCGGCTGATGGCCTCCAGGTCACGGCAGATGAATATATAGTCGAAAAAGACAATCCTTATATCCTTCTGTTTCATGAACAGGGATCGAGCCGCGGTGAATTTGAGACCATTGCCCGGAAATTGTGCAAAATGGATTACAATTGCCTGGCCGTGGATATGCGCAACGGCGGCAATGACAATTTCATCTCCAACGAAACAGTAAAACGTTGCCAGGCAATAAAGTGCCCCACTGATCTGTCCGGGGTGGAACAAGATATGCTTGCCGCCATTGAATTCGCTTACGGGCGTTCCAATCAGCCGGTGATCCTTT
This sequence comes from uncultured Bacteroides sp., assembly GCA_964453785.1. GTDB lineage: Bacteria > Bacteroidota > Bacteroidia > Bacteroidales. The sequence continues at coordinate 40,244 of CAYVRK010000017.1, read as the reverse complement.
TTGGAAGCATGGCCAATGGATCACTCAGCCTGAAGGTTGCCGTGGAGAATACACATGTGAGGGCCGTTGTGGCTTTCAGTCCGGGGGAATATTTCCTTCCCGAATTTAGCATCCAGGATACCCTTGCCGCACTGAAAAAGCCAACTTTCGTTACATCCAGCTTGTCCGAACTGCCTTATGTGACCCAGCTGGTCTCAGCTGTGGAGGGAGATTACGTAACAATTTTTGAACCCAAGCTTGGTGAGGGCGCCCGGGGATCAGCCTCACTCGGTACCGAAAATGAAAACTACTCGGAATACTGGCTGGCCCTTTTGCTCTTTTTCAAGGACCTGCTTTAGATGGTTAAATTCCTGGTAGTCCGGTTCAGTTCCATTGGAGACATTGTACTCACCACTCCCGTTGTGCGTCACCTGAAGAAACAGGTGGACAATGCTGAGGTTCATTACCTTACCAAACAATCCTTTGCCCCACTCCTTGAAACCAACCCATATATTGACAAAGTTCACGCGTTCAACGGGGATATGAAAACCTGTCTGAAGGGCCTCAGGGAAGAGGGCTTTGACTACATCATTGATCTACATCACAATACACGTACCGCACGTATCAAATTCGGCCTGAAACGAATGGATTTTTCCGTACGAAAGCTGAATGTGCAGAAATGGCTCCTGGTAAACTTTAAAGTGAACAGGCTTCCTGATATGCACATGGTGGACAGGAATATGGAGACCATCAGCTCCTTTATTGAGGAATCCGATGAGGGCGGTCTTGACTACTTCATTCCCCAGGAGGGACAAATCCAGCTTTCACAGCTTCCGGAGCCCTTCCGCAACGGTTATACCGGCCTTTCCATCGGGGCTCAGCATGAAACCAAAAAACTTCCCCTTGGATTACTGATTGAATTATGCAATAAACTGACACATCCGGTAATCATACTGGGGGGACCGGGAGACCGGGAGACCGGAGAGTCCATCTTGGCTGCACTTCCAGGAAAACCACTGCTAAACAGCTGCGGAAATTATTCCATTCACCAATCCGCCTCCCTTGTGCAACAGGCACGTTTGCTCATTACCCACGATACCGGGCTCATGCACATCGGGGCGGCTTTCGGGAAAAAGATCATTACAATCTGGGGCAATACTGTTCCGGCTTTTGGCATGTCCCCATTTAAGAGCGATCCTTCCTCACTTGGCTTTGAGGTATCCGGATTGAGTTGCCGGCCATGCTCGAAAATCGGATTCCAGAAATGCCCGAAAAAACATTTCAAATGTATGATGGATCAGAACATCGACGGTATTGCAGTAACTGCCCGTTCGTTTTATGATGCTGAGGAATAACAGAGCCTACTGGGCCACAAAAGTGTAGGTAATCACTCCCGGCTGCTTCTCCGGTGCATTGAAATCGATCCGAAACCGCGATGACCGTGCCGCTTTAAGGGCGGCATCGGCAAAACAGACCCTGTCTTCTCCCACAATGGGCCCTTTTATTTCCGCTCCTGAAACCGTTCCGTCCCTTTCAACCAGAATATCAACCTGCACCAGTCCCGAACCCTGGCAGCGGTAGACCGGAATAACCAGGTTCACCTTCCTTCTTTGAAGGGGCTCCTGAAGAAACTCAAAGGTGATAGTAGTAGGCCCCGTATATTCACCCTGTTCCTCATCAGATTCTTCAGCAGGGGGTACATAATCTGCCGAAGCCAGTATGGCCTGCAGCTCTTCCAGTTTCTCCCTGTCTTCCTGGTTGCGGGCCATTTTAATCTGATCCAGCAGATCCTGCACATAGTCATCGGTGGAAATATCCTCACTGAATCTGTTTTCGGCATTCAGGTTTACAGCCCTGTTGCTGGAAGCTTCTCTCTGCCGCATAATCTCCTCCAGCCATTCGGCAGGCACCTTCATCTCTTCCATTTCCAGTATGTCATCGACAGTCTTCTCCTCGAATTCCAGTTTTATTCCCAGCTCCTGACCCCTCTTTAGTCCTTCGACCCTGACAAAAATCAGGATGATCAATATCACAAGATGAAAGATCAGGGTAAAAAGGATCGATACCAGATTTTTCCGGAAGAAATTTTTTATCCCCGGCCAGCCGTATGAAAATAGCTCCTCCATGCAGATACAAAATTAGCACATTTAAGGTAGCATGGAAAAGTGGGATTAATTGATTTCGACGGAGTAGATCCATTCAAACATCGACCTGCCGGTTGCCGGTTCAAAAATAAACCTTCCTCCCACCGACAGCGGGAACGGTATCCGGAAAATATTCATATCAATGACCAGGTCAATTCCAAGGGTTGTGTAGGTTTTGTCTACAAAATGAGGAGATGGATCACGGATCACCACATGGCTGCCTACCATGTAATCTGCCCAGACGGCTCCCCTGATCCGTTTGACGTAAACCAGCGATGAAATTTCCAGATCCGGATAAATGAGCGGGAATACATAATCACCGCTGTACCTGGTCAGCACCTCCCCGAAAATCGAATAGAGCCCCCTGGGCATTGCCATCAGATTGATAAAGGCCGGTCTGGACATATCCAGCGGATATTGCCTTTGGTTCACCACAGAGAGCTTGATGGTCTGATGCTTCAAAATACCGGGAAGGTAACCCGTAAAGCCGAAGTTGGAAACTGCACCGTATACCCTGTTGTCAAAAGGTGCATGATAATAACCCATGGAAGTGGCAAGACCAATCCTTGGCAGAATATCACGCTGGCCCTTTCTCAGGTAGGTCAAGGCGTAAAAACTGTAGTATAGATAATGCACGCCCTGGCGGTATGCACCATCCTCCTCGATGTATTGCAGGTCCCGCCGGTAAGAATAGTCAATCCTTGGTTGAATAAAGGAAATATACTTTCCTGTATTGAGCCGGATTGGCACATAGGTCTGGGCAACAAAACCCAGGTCCCGGGGTAGTGCCATGGCAGTATCAGCCTTCTGTTTCAGTAGCAATATATCGGGTTCACCCCCGTAATCAAGATAAAGGTTCACCACAGGGTAGCGGCCTTTCAGTTTGATCCCCGAATGGAACATATGATATCCGTTGCGGTATTCATACCCAAGCTGGCTAACAGCAGTGCTCAGGTGATTCTGGGAGATCAGCGAAACGCCCAGGCTGACCGGAATGTGTTCCGGGTCCAGGGCCAGTTCGGGATTCAGATAATCCACATAAAGTGGAAGCCATGAATGAACATTGAACAGGTGAGCGATCTTGTTGTATTTTGTGATTGGATATGAGGCTGTATCCATATCTGATGTCTCTTCGAAGACCAGCTTTTCCTTCGGTGTTTGCCGGTAATCCAATTGTTCGTCATGACTTCTCGACTCCTCCAGCGGTTTCCACAATCCCTGGCTCATGTCTAGTTCGGCAATCTTATATCCGTTGGAAGTGTAATTGGAATAGAACAACCTGCTTCCATCCTCAGAAACCTGTGGCTGGAAAGCTCCGAAACGGGAAGAGGTTACCTGAAAGGTTTTACCCCCGGTCATGTCGTAACAGTAAATGTTGTCAATGCCTGAAAAGGTAGCACTGAAATAAATCCGGTCTCCTTTTACTACGGGATACGATATATCATCATCTCCAGCATGAAGCAAAACCTCCCAGGAGTCTTTGCCGGGATGATAACAGACCAGTGATTTCCCCGAACCCTCAGATTGAATCATCACTACTGCCGAGTCTTCCTCCATCCAGCATGGATGCTGAATGTACATGTTGCCCTGAGAGGAAACTTTCCTCTTTACAGTTCCGTCAATTCCCAGAATCACCAGGCTAAATTCCTGTCGTTCCGATTGTTCCACAACAACCACCCTCGAACCGTCATTTGAAACAGCGGGCGCATAATACCTGGTCTTTCTTCCCAGGTTGCTTACCTTTCCGGTGGCGATTTCGTAACTCCTTACCACGGAGTAATTGCGGTTGCTCCAACGGGTATCTAAGACAAATTCATCCCAGACCACATGGCTCCCTGAAAAACTTACCCTGTCCGAACTCAGGTAACCCGGGCGGAAAATGGTCCGCTCTTCCCCGTTTTTCCCAATCATGACAAACTCCGGAATCTGGTCCTGCCCATTCTTATATGCAAACAACAGCGATCCGGAAATTGCATGCGGAAACCTGTAATTGGTATAATGTCGGTTCCTCTGGCTGTTCCAATCCATGAAGGGAGTAAGTGTACGCAAAGAATCCATCCTGACCCAGTGTTGCCGGTAATCATGCAGGGCATCGAAGTAAAACTGCTTCTTTGATGTGAGGCCATACTTTTTCATACTGAAATAGGTCGGATTCAACAGAAATGGTTTTCGTGCAGCGCTGTTCTGAAAGTCGATCCAAAACTGGTCAGAGTAAGTTCTTCGTCCGTAACGCACCATCAGGTAACCCAATTCATAGTGATTGGGAATATAGTGTCTGTAGGACCCCATGGTGGCTTTTGAAAAAGAGAAAACGCGGTCCGATTCGAGCATCTGGGCTTTCAACCCCATTTCGAATGAAGGTAGCCTGCCCCGGCCGCTTTTTGACAATCTGGTCTCTGAATCAACGGCATCACCCTCCAGGTACCAATAGGGAAGGAATACGGCCATGGCCCCCACCATCTGTTCTCCTCCTATGTAATATAGTCCCTTTGTGATGCCCTGGTTCAGTTTGTCAATCTGGACCGCATGCCTCCCTTCGTGAAGAGCAAGCTGGGTGAGCCAATCCTGGTTATATCCGTTGGGGTCCGGATTGATAAAGATCTCAAGCCTTTTGGGCGCCCAGACAAATACTCCGTTTGAGAAGCTGGATTCGTTATGAACAATTACCGGCATGGGGCTGTGTCGATGCTCCAGGGGTGTCCCCAGGTGAGGGTAAAAAGACTCCAGCCTGCAGGCAAATGCACCGGCCAGGCTGTCTATTCCCTTGGGAAATATCACCTGGTAGTTGGGCGTTTTAAACTGGTACCAGCGAAGCCTTCCTGCATCCTGGCCATATTCATAGAACTGGGCGCTCAGCGGGGCCGAAAGAAACAAAAGCAGGATGAAGCCCATCCTGCCTTTGTGCAATAGATTATATAATTGAAGGTTAGTTTTCTGCAAATTTTACACGGTAACCATGTGAACGCAAATATACATAAGCACGCTTGCGGACATCCCCGTTCAACATGATATCATACATCCTGGTGGATGCGCAGGTGTGACAAACGCCCTGCAACTCGTCTTCAATTTTCAGCAGGTCGATGCGTCTTCCCACAAATCCGGTGATGTAGGTGAGGAGAGCACCATCCATTTTCCTTTTATCGATCCCTACAACCAGGATCTGTTTGTCAGGCGGTAATGTATTGGGCTCTTTGATGTTGGCGTATTCGAATTCGAATTCAGGATAGTCCGTATAAAGTGTGTGATCCAGGTCTTTCATACCTTTTACAGTCATGAGTATTGGATTTAATGAACCCCAAATATATGTTCCATTTTTGGTTCTGTCAATATTGTCGGGAAAAAAGCGTTAAATTCGTGCGAATTATGGACTTCAAACGACTGAATCTTCTCCTGGGCTGGGCCGGTTTCTTTATTGCCCTGATCGTCTATCTGATCACCCTGGAACCCACTGTTAGCCTCTGGGATTGTGGTGAGTTCATCGCCAGTTCTTACAAGCTGCAGGTAGGCCATCCACCAGGAGCTCCCCTTTTTCTGATGATCGGAAGGTTATTTTCACTTTTTGCGCCTGATAGGGACCATGTGGCAAAGATGATCAACGCGGTTTCTGCTTTTGCCAGTGCTTTCACCATCCTTTTTCTTTTCTGGACCATCTCTCATCTTCTTAAAAAGATGATTGATAATGTTGTTGTCATCCTTGGAGGGGCCTTTGTGGGAGCCATGGCCTACACCTTTTCGGATACATTCTGGTTTTCTGCAGTGGAGGGCGAGGTATATGCCACCTCCTCCCTTTTCACCGCAGTTGTTTTCTGGGCGATCCTGAAATGGGAAAATGTGGCTGACAAGCCTGGATCCAACAGGTGGCTGATCCTGATTGCCTATCTCATCGGCCTGTCCATAGGGGTTCACCTGTTGAACCTTCTGGCCATTCCGGCCATCGTACTGGTCTATTATTTCAGGAAATACAAAGTCACCCGCCAGGGTGTTATCTATGCACTTGGAATCTCTCTGGGAATTCTTGTGCTGATCATGTACGGGATCATCCCCGGTATTGTGAAAGCTGCCACAGTGGCGGAAAAATTCTTTACAAACACCCTCGGTTTCCATTATAATATTGGCGTGGTTGTTTATGTGGCCCTGCTCATGGGAGCATTGATATATGGTGTTTACCGGACCCAATTTATCCGGAAAAATGTCCTCTGGAATACCATACTCGTCAGTATTACCGTGATCATCATCGGGTACTCCTCCTATGCACTGATTGTTATCCGGTCACTGGCAGGGCCGCCCATGAATGAAGACAGCCCGGAAAATGTATTTTCCCTGTTGTCATACCTGAACAGGGAACAGTACGGTGACCGCCCCCTGCTCTGGGGGAATCAGTACAATGCCAAGGTGGAGGACATCGAATACAAAAAACCAGTGTATATCCTCAATAAAGAGAAAAATAAGTATGAGGTGGCCTACCGGAAACCCGAGCTGGTCATGTCGGACAGCAAAGTGCTTCTGCCCAGAATGTATAGCAGGGAGGCCGGTCACAAACAGGCTTATGCCGAATTTGGAACCATCCGGGATCCAAACAATCCCACTTACCTGGACAACCTGGAGTTCTTTGTCCGCTACCAGGTAGGCCATATGTACCTCAGGTATTTCATGTGGAATTTTGTGGGCCGGCAAAACGATATCCAGGGGCATGGCAATGTCCTCCACGGGAACTGGATCAGCGGTATTCCATTTATCGATTCCCGGCTCGGACCTCAAAAATTGCTGCCTGAAAGCATGAAAAACCATCCTGCAAGGAACCGGTATCTGTTCCTTCCATTTCTTCTGGGGCTGATCGGACTGTTTTTCCAGATGGAAAAGAACCAGCGTGATTTCTGGGTGGTGATGAGCCTGTTTATATTGACCGGATTTGCCATTGTGGTATACCTGAATCAGACACCATACCAGCCCAGGGAGCGCGATTACGCCTATGCTGGTTCATTTTATGCCTTCTCGATCTGGATCGGGATCGGTGTAGCCGGCATATACAGGATTATTCATTCAAAAATCAAGGCAAACATCTCATCCGTTGCGGCTGTTGTTATCTCCCTTGTTGCTGTTCCTACCCTGATGGCTGTTGAGAACTGGGATGACCATGACCGCTCGGGAAGGTATGTTGCCAGGGATATTGCCAGGAATTACCTCAATTCGTGCGACAAGAACGCCATTCTGTTCACTGTTGGCGACAATGATACATTTCCACTGTGGTACGTTCAGGATGTGGAAGGGATCAGGGAAGATGTCCGCATCGTGAACATGATGCTATTCAATATGGAATGGTACATTGAACAGATGCACCGGAAGAACTACACTTCAGAACCGCTCAGATTCACCTTGCCCATGAGCAAATACAAGGACGGAACCAACAATTCGGTTTACGTACGGGAAAATGAGGGATGGGCTCCTGTGGAGTATATTCTCACCTTCGTACACAGTGACGATCCCAGGACAAAATTACCGCTGAGATCGGGCGAGAAGGTTGACTATATCCCCACCCAGAAACTGTTCCTTCCTGTGGATTCAGCCACCGTGGTTTCCAACGGAACAATCAGAAAAAAGGATCTGGACAGGCTGGTTCCGGAAATACGCTTTACCCTCACTCCCAACACACAGATCCTGAAAGGAGGCCTGGCACAACTGGATATCCTTGGATCCAACAAGTGGCAACGTCCTGTCTATTACACATCCGGTGGTTTTAACGGTTCTCTGGGACTCGAGAACTACTATCGCACCGAAGGACTGGCCTACCGGATTGTCCCGGTAAATACACCCTACAAGAGTATCATTGAAATGGGGGACATTGATACGGATACACTCTATGAGAGACTGATGAAAACTTTCCAGTGGGGAAGAATGAACGCGGAGGATGTTCAGCTTGACTATTATACCATCCGGACGCTCTCCGTGATTCGTTTCAGGAGCCTCCACACCCGGCTTGCCCTGGCTTTGTTGAAGGAGGGAAAGAAAGAGAAGGCCATTGAGGTACTTGACCGGTGCATGGAACTTGCCCCATCGCGGGTAATTCCTTTCGATCAGTATGTATCCGGCATCACCATTCCTGACAGGGATGGCGGCATTATTCACTACGAAGGAGTCGTGGAGGCTTACTATTTATGTGGTGAAACCGATAAGGCGAATGCCATTCTCAGGGAACATTATCAATCCCTCTCAGAGGAGCTCCGTTTCTACAATTCCATGAAACCCGGGCAACGTTCCTCCATCCAACGGGAAACCAATGAAATCCAGTTCCAGATGGAAGAACTGAGTCAGTTGCTTCGACAATACAAGCAGACTGACATGATGTTGGAACTGGGAATTACCGACAGAGGATATCCCGCATTCCCGGGGTAGCTCACTTGTTGCGGTTCATCAGGAAAGAGGCAAAATTATAGAGCTCTGTTTTCCGCTCATCGGGCCTGTTCAAATGATCCAGATTGGAGAGTGCCCTGGTATAAAAGTCCCTGATGCGGGTTTCGGTTATCTCTTTGATCTTCAAAGCATCGAATATGGAAATAATTGCTGAGATTTTCTCGTCACTGTCAAAATCTTTGCTGGTTAACCACCCTTTCAGCTCCTCCTTCTGGTCAGTTGAGGCCTGCCCGAGAGCCTGGATCATCAGGTAGGTTTTCTTATTGTCAACAATATCCGTACCCAGCCTTTTGCCGATTACTTCCTGTTCACCGTATGTATCCAGGAGGTCATCCTGAAGCTGAAAAGCCATGCCCAGGTTTCGGCCAAATTCATAAAGGTCATCTGCGTCCTTTTCCGAAGCACCCCCCAGGATGGCCCCGATTTTCAAACTGGCTGCAATCAGTACCGCCGTCTTCAGCTCGATCATCTTCAGATATTCATCCTCTGCTACAGTCAGAAGGCCCTCGAAGTTCATGTCATATTGCTGTCCTTCACAAACTTCCATGGCGGTCCTGGTGAATATATCCTGAACTTTATGAAGGACCACGCCAGGAGATTGGTTCATCAGCCGGCTGGCCAGGATAGACATGACATCACCGGAGAGAATGGCCACATTCTCACTGTATTTAATATGTACAGTTGGATGTCCCCTTCTCATCGCGGACTTGTCCATGATATCGTCGTGCAGCAGGGTGAAATTGTGAAAAATTTCAATGGCTATGGCAGGAACCAGTGCTGATTCAACGCCATCGGAGAACAGGTCACATGCCAGCAAAACCAGCGCCGGCCTTATTCGCTTGCCTCCCAGAGAAAGTATATATTTAACAGGTTCATAAAGCTCCTCCGGCGTATCGGGAAGAGAATAGGCCTGAATATGCTTCTCTATCAGCTTCCGGGCTTCCAGTAATGTATACATTCGATCTTAACTTTAATTCATCCGCAATAGCTCAGAACAAGTTAAGGTTTTTTGATCCATCATTGGCACGGTCATTGAACTATATGTTTTAAAATAGAATCGTTAACTTTGTCCGATTTTTAAAAAAGTGTTTGATGAATCTTCCGAAGCGTTTCCCTTTGCTGTATTTCAGTCTGTTTCTGCTTATTTCGAACCATTCAATCGGACAGGGTTACCGGATTGAGGTTGATATCAGGGGTCTTTCAGGGGATACCCTGATCCTGGGCGAGTATTTCACCTCCCGGATGATCCCCAAGGATACTGTTGTACTTGATCAAAAGGGATCGGGTGTTTTCGAGGGAGCTGAGGCTTTCCAGGGAGGACTCTACCTGATTTATCTCAACCCTGACAAATACTTTGATTTCCTGCTGGGGGATGACCAGGTGCTCACCATCAAAGCAGATACAGGAAACTTTCTGGAAAGTATTCAGTTTGAAGATTCGGAGGATAATTCCATATTCCAGGACTATAAAAACTTCCTCCAGCTTAAACGGGAAGAGCTGACAGCCCAGCAGCAACAGTTATCAAAAGCTGCCACCGAAGCCGATACTGCAAGGGTCCTGGAAAAACAAAAACAGATCAACCAGGAAATGGAATCCTATATGGATGGGATCCAGGAGAAGCATGGTTCCCTTTTTGTGAGCGATTTTATCGGAGCCACACGCGAACCTATGCCTCCACAGGAAATGCTAACAGGAAACAGGCGACAGGATGATTCCATCAGGTACTTCTATTACAAGAATCACTACCTGGACAGATTCGATCCCTTCAATGTACGCCTGCTGCACACTCCCCTTTACGAGGGAAAGATTAAAAACTACATCACCAGGGCTGTGGTCCAGCATCCCGATTCACTGATTGTGGCTGTGGATTTCCTGCTTGAAGGATCCAAAACTGACAGTGAATTATATCGCTACATGCTCATCACCCTTTTCAACCATTTCGCCGAAAGCAAATTCATGGGGATGGATGTGGTCTATTTTCATATTGCTGAAAACTACTACATCCCCGATGCCACATGGAGTAGTCCTGATTTTATCAGCAAACTGAAAGAAAACCTGGAAAATAACAAGCCGTCATTGATTGGTCAGAAGGCTCCCAACCTGATCTTGCGGAAAGTTGATACGGAACATTTTCAAATGGCCGCTCAGGACACGCTGATCAAAAAAGATCCGCACATCGGCAAAGATTTCTTCCTGTACGATATTGATGCTTCCTATACCATATTATATTTCTGGGAGGCAGATTGCGGATTCTGTAAAAAGGCCACACCAGCCCTTTACGAGGCCTATTCACGGTTGAAAGAAAAGGGAGTAGAAGTGCTTTGCGTTCATGCAATCAATACAATCGAAGGAAAGGAGATCTGGGTCGATTTTATTAACGAACATGGGATGTATAACTGGATCAACTGCTGGAGTCCCTATAGCAACGATTTCAGAAAGCTCTACAACCTGCAGAGCTATCCCCAGCTCTTTATTCTGGACCGGGATAAGAAAATCGTAGCCAAACGGGTTACACCCGAACAGGCCGAGCAGATTATCGATAACCTGATTGCCTTAGACGCAAACAACAAACCATAAACAACATGGATTCCAAGCCCATCAAACTTGTCCTTGAGGATGGTTCGGAGTTTTCCGGAAAATCTTTCGGATATGAAAAGAGCGTCGCAGGAGAGGTTGTATTCAACACTGCCATGACCGGCTACCCCGAAAGTCTTACCGATCCCTCCTACAAAGGCCAGATCCTTGTCCTGACTTATCCGCTTGTCGGGAATTATGGCGTACCCGGCAAGGATTCCGAAAATGGACTTTTCAAATTTTTCGAATCAGACCGGCTGCATATCTCGGCGCTGGTCATTTCCGATTATTCATTTGAATATTCCCACTGGAATGCTGAGAAGAGCCTTGGCGATTGGCTGAAAGAACACAAGATTCCAGGCATCTTTGATGTGGATACCAGGCGTATCACCAAGCTTTTAAGAGAAAAAGGATCCATGCTGGGAAGTGTGGTTTTCAATGATCAGGTGCCCTCAACATACGATCCCAACCTGGATAACCTGGTGGCCCAGGTAAGCATTGGTGAGAAAATAGCATATGGACAGGGGAAGTACCGGATCCTGTTGCTGGACTGTGGCGTGAAATACAACATCATCCGCCACCTGCTGGAAAGGGACACCACTGTGATCAGGGTTCCCTGGGATTATGACATCAGCAAGGAGGCGTTTGACGGACTGTTTATCTCCAACGGACCCGGCGATCCGAAACAATGCTCAGCCACCATTAAAACCCTGTCAGAGGCGTATGGATCGGAAACTCCCATCTTTGGAATATGTCTTGGGAACCAGCTGATGGCACTTGCGGCAGGAGCAGATACCTATAAGCTGAAATACGGGCACCGGAGTCACAACCAGCCGGTACTGGAGGTGGGTACAGATAAGGCTTACATCACCTCCCAGAACCACGGTTATGCCATCGACAATGACACCCTGCCCGAAGGTTGGGAGCCCCTGTTCATCAACCTCAATGACAACACCAATGAAGGCATGAAACACCTGGAGAAACCATTCTTCTCCACCCAGTTTCACCCCGAAGCCTCGGGCGGTCCCACCGACACGGCGTACCTTTTTGATGTGTTCCTTGAACACATCAAAAAGGCAAAAGGTGAAAATTAAAAGGGGAAAGTCGCAAGATCCCTTGTCCCTTCTTTTCCCTTTTACCTTGCTCCTTTTACCTAACTTGTCCGGATCCGTAAATGATGTATTTGTTTGTGGTGAGTTCCCTGAGTCCCATGGGTCCGCGGGCATGGAGCTTCTGGGTGCTGATGCCGATCTCTGCGCCGTACCCGAATTCAAATCCGTCGGTGAACCTGGTGGAAGCATTCACATAAACTGCCGCTGCATCCACCCTGTCGAGGAAGTACTGGGCATGGGTGTAATTTTCGGTCACAATGCTCTCCGAGTGCATGGATCCATAACGGTTGATGTGGTCCACAGCCTCTTCCACGCTGCCCACCACTTTTGAACTGATCACCAGGTCCAGGTATTCGGTGGACCAATCCTCCTCTGTGGCAGGAATGGCTTCCGGGATCAGCTTACAGGTAATCTCATCCCCCCTGATCTCCACACCGGCTTCTGTGAGGGATTTCCCTATATCAGGCAGCACCAGGGCGGCGACTTTTTCATGTACCAGCAGGCTTTCAGCCGCATTGCACACACCGGGCCGCTGTGTCTTTGCATTGAAAACAATAGCGACGGCTTTTTCCAGGTCACCTGACTCATCCACATAGATGTGACAATTGCCCACTCCTGTTTCAATGACTGGCACCGTGCTGTTCTGTACCACAGCCTGGATCAGCCCTGTCCCGCCCCGGGGGATCAGGATATCCAGGTAGTCATTCAGTTTCATCATGGCCACTGCACTTTCACGGCTTGTATTCTGCACCAGCTGTACTATATTGGGATCGAGCCCGCATTTCTCCAGAGCTTCATGAAATACCTTCACAATGATGTTGTTGGACTGAAATGCCTCTTTCCCCCCTCTGAGCACGCACACATTTCCGGTTTTTATACAGAGACCCGCCACATCGGCCGTGACATTGGGTCTGGATTCATAAATGACTCCCACCACACCAAGGGGAACACGTTTCTTCCCGATAAGCAATCCGTTGGGGCGCTTTTTCATTTCCTCAATTTCCCCAATGGGATCATCCAGTTGTACAATCTCTCTCAATCCCTCTGCAATGCCTTCGATCTTCTCTCCCGAAAGGGTCAGCCTCTCCACCATGGCACCCTTCAGTCCCATTTCCGCTCCCATCTTCAGGTCCCTGGCATTGGCATCAAGGATCTTACCTGTATTCTGCTCCAGCAGATCGGCCACCAGGGACAACACCTGGTTCTTCTTATCCGTATTCAACACAGCCAATTTCCCGGCGGCCTTTCTGGCCTTCTTTCCTATCTCAATCAACTCTTCCATTTACTTTTCTTTTTTTACCATGTACTTGGCACTGAGTACTGAGTACTGCTTTACCCAGCCATTTGGTTGGTGGCATCACTCACAAAAAAAGTACCCAGATCCTTGCCGGCCAGTACTTCCAGGATGGATGCCGGATCATTGCCATCTGCGATCACCACATCCACATTGTGCTCGCGGCATAGTTCAGCTGCAGCAATCTTCGAAGCCATACCGCCCGAACCCATCGCTGATGAACCTTGCACGTCTACGTCCTTCAGATCATCGCTGGCCCTCATCACCTTGTGGACCTTCTGGGCCGAATGGTGAATGTGGGGATCTGCTGTAAACACACCGTCGGTATTGGTAAGAATCAGCAACAGGTCTGCATGAATCAGGGTGGCCACTGCAGCTGAGAGGGTATCATTGTCCCCAAATTCAATCTCATCGGTGATCACTGTGTCATTTTCATTGATAATCGGGATAATCCCCATTTTCAGCAGCTCAAGCAGGGTGTTCCTGGCATTCTTCCGGCGCAGGCTGTTTTCTATTCCGTCCCGGGTTAACAATAACTGCGCAACGGTCTTGCTGTACTCATCGAAGAATTTTTGATAAAGCCTGATCAGTCCCACCTGGCCAATGGCTGCAAGGGCCTGTTTTTTCACAAGATCGTCGGGTTTCTTATCCAGTCCGATCATCCCCACTCCAACCCCCACAGCTCCAGATGAAACAAGGATCACTTCCTTCCCGCTGTTGTGGAGGTCAGCGATCACCATGGCCAGCTTTTCCATCCGCTGCAGGTTGATCTTCCCGTTGTTGTATGCCAACAGGCTGGTTCCCACCTTGATAACGATTGTCTTTTTATCTTTCAAATATTTTCTGTGTGTCATGATTTTTTGAAATAGTTACGTAATGCATCTGCCACTTCCGGTGTCTCTGCAAAACCAAACCCTCCATAGGCTTTATCAAGTTTGGTTCTGACTTCCTTGGTGCCGGGATTCCCAATACTCCCAAGATGGGTATAGGAATGGTCCCGGCCCGGCCTGAAACGGCCTTTGTCAATTTCCGAGGCCACTTCACGGTATGCATCACGAAAAGGTATCCCTTCTTTTACTTTCTTATTGACCTCCTCCACTGAATAGAGGTACTGGTAGGTTTCACTGTCCAGTATTGCGGGATTAACCAGGACCTGTCCCATGACATATTGCATCATGCACAGACAATTCTTCAGCTCCGCGATGGACGGATGAAGGATTTCTTTCAGCACCTGGAAATCGCGGTGATATCCGGAGATCAGGTTTCCTGTAACGGCCGATACATCCGAAGGCAGCTGGATGAGCCGGTTGCATCTGGCCCTGATCAGTTCCAGTACATCCGGATTTTTCTTATGGGGCATGATGCTTGAGCCGGTGGTTAGTTGTTCCGGAAGACTGAGAAATTTAAAATTCTGACCCATGAAAAGGACGGCATCCATGGCCATACGGGCCACCGTGGATGCAATGGCACTGATCGCTGAACCCACATACCATTCGGTTTTTCCCCTGTTCAGCTGTGCATTGACCGAATTGATATGCACATTTTCAAAAGAGAGCAGGCGGGTGGTCAGTTCACGATCCACCGGAAAGGAGGATCCGAATCCTGCCGCCGAACCCAGGGGATTCTGGTTCACCACCGCATAGACTCCCTGGACAAACCTGAGGTCATCAGCCAGTGCTTCTCCATAGGCTCCGAACCACAATCCGAATGAAGAGGGCATGGCCACCTGCATATGGGTATACCCCGGCATCAGGACCTCCTTGTGTTTTTCTGCCTGGGAAAGGAGTGTCCCCGCCAGATTGTAAACTCCGGAAACAATCTCACGGATCTCATCCCTCAGGAAGAGCTTGATATCGACCATGACCTGGTCATTTCTTGAACGGCCTGTATGAATCTTTTTCCCCAGCTCTCCCAGGGAGGAGGTAAGCATCATCTCCACCTGCGAGTGTATGTCTTCAACACCGGGGTCAAGGGATACGCCTCCCTTCAGGGTGCTTTGATAGATCTTGTCCAGTTCGCTAACCAGCCTGGTCCCATCGTCCATGGAGATGAGCCCCACCTCTGCCAGCATGATGGCATGGGCCATGGAACCAAGTACATCATAGGGAGCCAGTTCTATATCGAATACAGGATCCATTCCTGTTGTAAAGGCAAGGATCCGTTCTTCCGTTGTAATATCTTTATCCCAGAGTTTCATTTTCACATCAATTTTTGCCTGACTTCGTCACAATCTCAGCCAGGGCTGAGAGAAATTCACAATACCCCTTCACTCCCGCCTCAACCTCCGGCTGTAAAATATATTCTCCGGCCGTATGTGAACGGGCCGAGTCGCCGGGACCCATTTTTATGGCCGGAAACGGGATCAAAGCCATATCCGAAAGGGTGGAAGAACCAAAAGGTGCAAGTCCACAGGTCCGGACGGTTTCCATCAGCACATGCCCCCTTTCCAGGATAGAAGGCCTCAGCCTTGTTGACCTGGGGACCAGGCGTGCCTCACAGACACCTGAAATGATTTCAAGCATTTTTTCATTGTCATACCTGTCGTTGCTGCGCACATCCACCACATACCGGCAAATATCGGGAACCACATTGTGTCCGGTACCGGCCGAGATCATGGTCACCTGGGCACCCGGATCGGGGAGCCAGTCCGATTTCTCCGGGAAATGGAGAGAGTCTATGGAATGTATATCAGCCATGGCTTTGGTTATGGCATTCACTCCTTCGTCCCGGGCAGCATGGCCGGCCTTTCCTCTGACTTCCCCGTCAAGGACCATCAGGCCACGTTCCGCCACAGCGGGATTCATCCCGGTGGGCTCACCCACAATCACCCCGTCCAGGTGCCCCAGAGAGGGAAGAACTGCGCCAATGCCAAAGGCTCCAGATACCTCCTCTTCGGCCGCAATGAGTAACATCAGATTAATGGTTCCCTCCAGCTTCGAAACCATTGCATGATAAGCGGTTATCATAGCCACCACAGAGGCTCCTGCATCATTGCTCCCCAACCCGGTGATCCGTTCTCCATCCATTGCCGGCAGATGTGGATTCGTTTTCCAGCCCTCTACCGGGGATACAGTATCCAGATGGGAATGAAGCAGGATATGAATCCCCCTTTTATCTTCCCCCGGTGTCCCCAGAAGAAGGTTGTTGTGCATGCGCTCCACATGATGACCCAAACCCCTGAGTGTTTCTTCAAGAAAATCGGCACGACGTCTCTCATCCCGGCTTGTGGCCGGAATGGAAATCATCTTCTTCAGGAGGTCCATATAGGGAACGCCGGAATTCATTTCAGTTCGCTTATTCCAGAGTATGATTTTACGATTCCCTTGATCATGGCCGAACTGAGCCCGAAATGTTCCATCTCATTGAGTCCGGCGATTGTCACACCCATGGGAGTGGTTACCCGGTCGATCTCGGTTTCGGGATGGTTCCCGGTTTTCATAAGCAGCTCTGCAGCACCCATGGCTGTTTGAGCTGCGATCATCCCCGCTTCTTCGGCATGAAAACCGATCTGAATCCCTCCCTGGGATACCGCCCTGATAAACCGAAGAAAAAACGCTATGCCACATGCTCCCATGATGGTCGCTGCCGGCATCAGCTGTTCCTTGATCACCATGGTTTGCCCAAGGGGCTCAAAGATCGCCTTTACCATTTCAACAACCGGTTCATCTTCGCCGGCAATACAGGTCATGCTGGCGCCGAATTCGATTGCTGTATTTGGCATGATTCTTACTACTTTTGCCTTATTCCCGGTCCACTCATTGATTTCCCTGATACTTACTGCAGATACCACACTCACAAGAATTTTATCTCCTGTTTTAAATTCCTCTTTCAAATCGAGCAGCACCTCTTTTGCCTGCCCGGGCAGAACGGAAAGGAATACCAAACCGGACTCACGCACCAGCCTGTGATTATCTGTAACTGAGAATCCTTGTTTTCTGTGTTCTGACAACAGTTCTTTCTTTTTTCTGGAAAGATACACATCCGAAGGATCCATCTTTCCGAAAGTCACCAGGCCCTTCGCAATGGCACAACCTATATTACCTGCTCCTATGATTCCAACTTTTTTCATGGTTTAAATTCCAATTCGTTTCTTAAACTAAGTCCTCTTTTCCGTTTACCGAAAACCAGATTCTCTGCTGGTTTCCCAGGATCCGGGTAAATCCGTTAACCTCTTCGGCGGTCCATGCCCGGTTCATTTCCCCATAGGACGCAAAAGAGGAATTCATCAGGTCGTACTGACTTTCCACCCCTGTCACTGAATGACAATATGGCCTGAGCCGGATGGTGACTGTTCCCGTTACGTTTTTCTGGGAAGATTCCAGGAATTGTTCCAGGTCGCGCATAACAGGTTCCAGGTACTGGGCTTCATGAACAAACATTCCGTACCACTGTCCGATCTGCTCCTTCCAGTGCAGTTGCCACCTTGTGAGCACATGTTTTTCAAGGGCCAGGTGCGCATCGATGATCACCCTGGCAGCAGCAGCCTCGAAACCAACCCGGCCTTTGATCCCGATGATGGTATCTCCCACATGTACATCTCTTCCCACGCCCCACACGCCTGCGATCTTCTCAAGTTCCTTTACAACCACCAGCGGTTCGAATGTTTGCCCGTTCAGTCCCACCGGCTCCCCCTGTTCAAAATCTATGGTCACGGTTTCTGTCCCGCTCTTCTTAACCTTGGTTGGAAATGCCTCTTCCGGAAGTTCCCCTGCTGATGAAAGGGTCTCTTTTCCTCCCACACTGGTTCCCCATATTCCCTGGTTGATGGAGTACTCCATCTTTTTCCAGTTCATGACCACGCCTTCCTTCTGGAGATATTCTATTTCATCTTCCCGTGAAATCTTCAGCTCTCTGATGGGAGTGAGGATCCCTATTTCAGGAGCCAGTACCTGAATAACAAGATCAAACCGGACCTGGTCATTACCAGCCGCAGTTGATCCATGGGCAATGTATTTGTATCCATGTTTTTTTGCATGGTTTACCAGGGCAATGGCCTGAAAAGTTCTTTCCGAACTCACAGAAAGCGGGTAACTCCTGTTTCTGAGTACATTTCCAAAAATCATGTAGCGTACACAGCGGTTGTAATAATCGGCTGTAGCATCCAGGACTTTATGGGAAACAATACCCAACCGTCCAGCATGGGCCTCCACTTCATCCAATTCCTCCTGTGAAAATCCACCCGTATTTACAATGGCCGAATGAACCTCCATGTGCTTTTCTTTGGCAAGGTAAACAGCACAAAAAGAGGTGTCCAATCCCCCGCTGAGGGCCAATAGTATTTTTTCTTTTTTCATGATGATATTAAATCAGCTGTGGTTAATGTTCACCTTATTGACTTCAGGGTGAACCTTTCCATTGGTTTTCACCTTTTCTGCAGGATCCATGATCATGGCAGTACAGAGACAGTCATCCCTTTTGGTTCTCACCAGTATGTCATAGTAGGGACAGGTTTCACAACCTTTCCAGAATTGATCATCATCGGTCAGTTCCGAAAATGTAACCGGTCTGTAACCAAGTTCGCTGTTGATCTTCATTACGGCCAGACTGGTGGTCAGACCAAACAGTTTGGCCCCCGGAAATATCTTTGCGGAGAGTTCCAGCGCCCTTTTCTTGATCTCTCCGGCCAGGCCCATGCCCCTGAAAGCGGTAGATACGATGAGACCGCTGTTGGCTACATACTTGTTGTGTCCCCACGATTCGATATAGCAGAATCCTGCCCATTTTCCCTGGTCACTGTATGCGATCACCGACTTTCCCTGAAGGATTTTCTCGGTGAGGTAGGCACTGCTGCGTATTGCTATCCCGGTTCCTTTATGCTGTGAAGCCATAATCAGTGCCTGTTCGATCTCCGGGACATGGGAAAGATGTTCCTTTGATGCAATGGTAATATGTATATCGTGTGTCATGTAATTCGATAATATAGTCTGTTGTTAATAAGATCCTGTGGCCTGCTCCCGGATCAGTCCCGGCATCCGGATTTTAAGCAATTTCATCAAATCGTTCCTGGTCACTCCATCCCTTGGTATCAACAGGATGGTATCGTCACCGGCTATGGTTCCTGCAATTTCGTAAGCATTCAAATGATCAATGTTATAGGCAATGCTGCCTGCATGACCCGGTAATGTTTTCAGAATGACCATGCCCTGGGCAAAATCCATGGAAACCAAAACCCCGAAGCTTCGTGCTGACATCTCTGTGTCTTCAACAGCCTGTTCCTTGTCGGGAAGTATATAAACATACCCGACCCTGTCATCAGGCATCTTTGCAACCTTCAGGTATTTCAGATCCCGGGACAATGTTGCCTGGGTCATATCAAAACCCTGTTTAACCAGTAGTTTTAATAACTCCTCCTGGCTGGAAATATTCCGGCTTCCAATCAATCGCCTGATCTCCATCAAACGTTCGTTCCTGTTTTTCACAATGTATATTTATTCATTTGAAATGCAAATTTATACATTTATTCCAAATCCGCACAATTATCCCGGCTTTTTTTCCTATTTTTACAACCCGGAAATATGGACTCCGGAACCTCCCGAACGAGTCTCCCCGATCCATTTACCACTGTCACAATACACCATGATGATGAAGGACAAGATCGAG
Organism: uncultured Bacteroides sp.; assembly: GCA_964453785.1. Classification (GTDB taxonomy): domain Bacteria; phylum Bacteroidota; class Bacteroidia; order Bacteroidales. The sequence goes on along the minus strand of CAYVRK010000017.1, from coordinate 20,133 downwards.
AAAGTAGTGATCCTCGGATCAGGAGCCCTGAAAATCGGCGAAGCCGGTGAATTTGATTATTCAGGATCCCAGGCACTTAAAGCACTTAGAGAGGAAGGCATATCCACAGTTTTGATCAATCCTAACATTGCGACTGTGCAAACGTCTGAAGAGGTCGCTGACAAAATTTACTTTCTCCCGGTAACCCCCCACTTTGTGGAAAGGGTCATCGAAAAAGAGAAACCAGACGGCATTCTTCTTGCATTCGGGGGACAAACTGCCCTCAATTGCGGAGTTGCACTCTACCAGGCAGGCATATTGGAGAAATACAATGTGGAGGTCCTTGGGACACCTGTCAGGGCCATCATGGATACAGAGGACCGGGAACTGTTCGTGGGCAAACTGAACGAGATCCATGTCAAGACTCCCCGAAGCATTGCCGTCACATCCGTGGAAGATGCCCACAAAGCTTCAAAAGAGCTGGGCTTCCCCATTATCATCAGGGCAGCCTATACCCTGGGTGGACAGGGTAGCGGATTCTGTTACAATGAGGATGACCTGGATAAACTGGCCAACAAAGCATTCTCCTACTCCTCACAGATCCTGGTGGAAGAGTCTCTGAAGGGTTGGAAGGAAGTGGAGTACGAAGTGGTTCGTGACCGTTTTGATAACTGCATTACGGTCTGTAACATGGAAAATTTTGATCCGTTGGGAATCCATACCGGTGAAAGTATCGTTGTGGCACCATCCCAGACCCTGACCAACAGTGAATATCACAAACTGAGGAAACTCTCCATTGATATCATCAGGCACATTGGGATTGTGGGTGAGTGCAACGTTCAATTTGCACTGGACCCTGAATCGGAGGACTACAGGGTGATTGAAGTGAATGCACGACTATCCCGTTCATCGGCCCTTGCCAGTAAAGCAACAGGCTATCCCCTGGCTTTTGTGGCAGCAAAACTGGCTCTTGGATTTGGATTGCATCAGCTTAGAAATTCAATTACCAAAACCACCTCGGCCTTTTTCGAGCCAGCCCTGGATTATATCGTTTGCAAAATTCCCAGGTGGGACCTCAACAAATTCCAGGGCGTTTCCAAACTCATCGATTCAAGCATGAAATCGGTTGGGGAAGTGATGGCCATCGGCCGGACTTTCGAGGAGGCGATTCAGAAAGGAATCCGCATGATCGGCCAGGGAATGCATGGTTTTGTGGGAAACCATGACATGGATATCGGAGATATTGATCAAGGACTTTCCGAACCCACAGATATGAGAATCCTGGTCCTGGAGAAAGCTTTTGATGAAGGCTATACTGTTGACCGCATCCATGAACTCACGCGGATCGACAAATGGTTCCTGGTAAAACTGAAGAATATTTTTGACCTGAAAAACAAACTTGAAAAGGTTGTTTCCCTCGAAGTACTGGATGATGAAATGCTGCTTCAATCCAAAAAAGCCGGATTCAGCGATTTTCAAATCGCCCGCCTGGTCATGAAGGGAGATGTTTCCAAAAACCTGCTGGCTGTAAGGGAACATCGCAAAAAAAGAAACATCCTGCCCAGTGTGAAACAGATCGATACCCTGGCCGCAGAATACCCCGCACAGACCAATTATCTCTACCTGACCTACAGTGGAAGTGAACATGACATTGAATTCAGTCAGGATCAGCGGTCTGTGATCGTTCTGGGCTCAGGGGCCTATCGCATCGGTTCCAGTGTGGAGTTCGACTGGTGCAGCGTCAATGCCCTGAAAACCGTGAATGATGAGGGATACCGGTCCATCATGATCAACTACAACCCTGAAACCGTATCCACTGATTATGACATGTGTGACCGGCTCTATTTCGACGAACTTTCCTTCGAACGTGTCATGGATATTTATGACCTCGAGAAACCCAGGGGAGTCATTGTAGCAGTTGGAGGTCAGATTCCCAATAACCTGGCCATGAGGCTCCTTGAACAGAATGTTCATGTTCTGGGCACATCCCCCGAATCGATTGACAATGCGGAAAACCGTCACAAGTTCTCCATGATGCTGGATAAGCTTGGAATTGACCAACCCCGGTGGAGAGAGCTCACCAGCATCGATGAGATCTTTGGCTTCGCGGGCGAGGTTGGATTCCCGCTGTTGGTAAGGCCCTCCTATGTCCTTTCGGGTGCCGCCATGAACGTTGTATCGAACCCGGAAGAGCTGGAAGGATTTCTGACCCTGGCCGCCCGGGTTTCAAAACAATATCCTGTGGTGATATCGGAATTCATTGAACAGGCCAAAGAAATAGAGATCGATGCTGTGGCCAGGGAGGGCGAACTATTTTCTTACGCCATCTCTGAACATGTGGAATTTGCCGGCGTTCATTCCGGAGATGCCACCATGGTATTCCCTCCGCAGAAGATCTATTTTGAAACGGTACGAAGGATCAAGAAGATCGCCAGTCAGCTGGCAAAAGAGCTGGAGATTTCTGGTCCGTTTAACATGCAGTTCCTGGCCAAGGACAATGATATCAAGGTCATCGAATGCAACCTGCGGGCTTCGCGAAGCATGCCATTCGTATCGAAGGTCCTGAAATCAAATCTTATTGATCAGGCCACGAAAATAATGCTTAAAGTCCCCGTGGAAAAACCCAGTAAATCAATTTTTGATCTGGACTACATCGGATGCAAGGCACCCCAGTTTTCATTTTCCCGCCTGAAAAAAGCTGACCCTGTTCTGGGTGTGGATATGTCCTCCACCGGGGAGGTGGGCTGCATCGGTGATAATTATTATGAAGCCATCCTGAAAGCCATGTTGTCGGTGGGCTATACCATCCCGAAAAAGAACATCCTGCTTTCAACCGGTGAGATGCGTTCCAAAGTTGAGCTGGTAAATTCATGTAGAATGCTCATAGACAAAGGTTACCAGTTGTATGGAACACACGGAACACATGAATTCCTGAGACTGAATGGGATCGAATCCATTGAACTGGCATGGCCCGATGAAGATACCAAACCCAACGTGATCGATTACCTGCATTCCAAAAAGATCGACCTGGTGGTAAACATCCCCAAGGACCTCTCATCCCATGAATTGTCCAATGATTACAGCATCAGGCGCGGAGCGGTGGATTTCAATATTCCGCTGATCACCAATGCCAGGCTTGCATCCGCCTTTATTTATGCCATATGCAAGATGGAATTGAAGGACATCTCCATCAAGAGCTGGGATGAGTATTAGGCTTTGGTAAGGGCAAAACGCTGTCAGGCTGCATAGGAATCATTAACATTTCTGATTTTTTTGTAGATTTATGTTGCAACCAGTCCATATGGCAGCAGGTCTTTTGTATGCCCTGCTCAATCCTTTTGCGGATCAATCTTCTGGTTGGTCAATGGTGCTTTCTGTATAGTTCTTCAACTTCTGAAACCGAAACAGATGAAAACTACAATTCAAATTCTCAGAATCACAGCTGCTTTTGGCTTGTTGGGATTCTTTGCGCTGAACAATCTTCAGGCGCAGCAGCAACAACAGGGTTTTAATTATCAGGCCGTAGCCCGGAATCTTTCAGGCGTCCCAATGACTGATCTGGACCTCACTGTAAAAATTGCGATCCATGTGGATTCTGGTGATGGAGAATTGATCTGGGAGGAGGAACATTCAGTACGGACAAGTTCACTGGGGCTCTTCACCCTCGAAGTGGGTGGGCCTGACGCTCTGAAAGGTGCAGGCAGCGTCTCTTCATTTGACCAGATCGACTGGTCTGCTCATTCCTACTTTCTCAATGTGTGGGTGAAGACCGACGGCGAATTCATGAACATGGGCGGATCACCCATACAGACAGTTCCTCTCGCCCGGTATGCAACATCAGCCAAAAGTGCCACAACCAGCTTCAGTGTGCAGCCCAGTGCGGATTCCCAGCCTGGCGAAGCGCTGTTTGAGGTGAAAAGAAAAGACGGGCAGCCTGTCTTCGCTGTCTATGAGGATATGGTATGGGTCTATGTAGATACCTTAAACTCCAAAGGAAGAAAAGGGGGGTTTGCCGTGGGGGGATACAGCCGTACCAAAGGAGTAACCGAGCAATATATGCATGTTAATTCCGACAGCGTGAGGATATACATTGATACAGATCCTCTGGCCAAAGGAAGAAAGGGGGGTTTTGCTGTAGGAGGATACAGCCGCTCCAAGTCAGCCCAAAATGATCTTTTCTTTAATTTATTACCCGCTGAAGATGAAGAGACAACTTCAGATAAATCCCAGATTCTTTTTTACCCCACCAAGGATGCCTTCTTCGCTGGGACCATTCATATTGGTTCCCCGGATAGTATTGGGTTCAATTCTACCTCACTGGGATACAAATCAGTGGCCATGGGACAGTACTCCCAGGGGTTTGGTTATAAAAGCATGGCAATCGGAAATTACTCCACCGCCATTGGCCGTGAAGCCGTTGCCCTGGAAAACTCCTTTGCCCTGGGCAATACTTCCAAAGCACTGGGTAATGACTCCTATGCCTTCGGATCGGGGGCCAGGGCTTCAGGCGACAAAAGCTACGCTTTCGGTTCCGTGGGAATTGATACACTGGGAATCCCCACCGGAGTTCCCACATCTGCTACGGGCAACTATTCCATCGCTTTTGGAATGGGTGCCCAGGCACTGAACTCGGGTGCCATGAGCCTGGGAGCCAGCAGCACGGCCAGTGGATTCCAATCGGTGGCCATTGGGTCAGGAGCCACAGCCGAAGGCAGTTACGCCTCCGCCATTGGCTACCGGTCCCAGGCCAATGGTTACAAATCCATCGCCATAGGAGCACACTACAGCTATGTGATATACTCGAAACCCACATGGCCTCCTTCAAAACCACGCACCATTACAAGAAACAACAGTGCGGACGGAGACTATTCCATATCCTTTGGAAATGGAAATTACTCCAATAACGGTGGGTTTGCGCTGGGTACCTACAACAATGCATATGCCCAGGGTGCTGTGTCTCTCGGTGTATCAAATTCCGCACTCCGGAATTACGCTTTTGCTGCCGGATACAACAACGATGCGGTGGGATACTATTCCGTGGCCATAGGTGAAAACCTTTACTCTCAGGCCATGAATTCTCTGGCCATCGGAACTTATAATGAGATTCTCGGCGATACAGCCTCCTGGGTAGAAACAGACCCGCTGTTCCAGATAGGGAACGGAACAGGCAGCAGCGACAGACATGATGCATTCAGGGTGGATAAGAATGGAGGGAGCAGCTCTTATCCTGTCAACGCAAGCACGGGTAACTATATTTACAGCAGTTACGATGCAGAATTCGCATCCACTACTGCATATGGCCTGAGGGTAAATATTTACAAAGGAAAAACCGGCGTTGATTATTACAGTGGATTTTTTGTAGATGACAAAGGTCTGCTGGGAAACTACCTGGGATTATATGCCGATGTTAGATCCGGAACTGCCGTTGATGTGGCCGAATATATCTACGATACCGATGGCAACACCGGGGCGGGTGATGTGGTGGTGGCGGATCCCTCAAAAGTTGAGAGCGTGGTCAAATCTGCAGAACCTTATCAGACATCTGTTCTGGGTGTGGTTTCAACAAATCCGCACCTGGTCATGGGCATGGACCTGATTATTGATGAGGAAACAGGTGAATCTCTGCCCGGAGTTTCTGCAACACGCCTGGCTCTCTCCGGACGTGTTCCTGTGAAGATCAGCGAAGAGAACGGGGCCATTGGGCCGGGCGATTTGCTGACCACCTCCTCCACACCGGGGCATGCCATGAAATGGACTTTGCTGGACGTGAACGAAGCACGGGACTTTGATGAACTGAAACGCATCCTGGCAGAGAATGAGCGCAGGCGTAACGCAATCATCGGAAAAGCTGTGGGATCTTCCAGCGGTGAGGGAGGAACGGTCATGGTACTCATTTCATTGCAGTAGCCGCGCATGGAAAAGCGCATACAGGCAGGTCTTCTATAGAACAGGTCATAAAGTCAAAAACCCCCAACTAAACATGAATTATAATAACCTTATTTATCGCAGGCAGTTTCTTTTAACCAATTCAAAAATCAGCAAGCGGGAAAACTGGCGCAAAACTGAAATATCCTCGTGCGGAGAGACATTTAACCTGGTTTGTCATCCGGATTTAGAGTTTGAACACAGCCAAAACAAGCTTGAGATTGTGTTACTCGGATATTTTCTTGACCCGTTTCATCCATCCCTTTCCAATAAGAATATTGTTGATGAGATGGCGGATTACGGGAGCTACAGGGATGTATTAAAACGGACAGATTCTTTAAATGGCAAATATGCATTACTTATCTCCGATGGCAATAATTTATATATAATAAATGATGCAACAGCCTCAAAGCAAGTCTTTTATTATTTAGGAAATGACACTGTTTGGATTGCCTCTACGCCCAACCTGATATCAGCGTATAAAGAGCTTGATAAAACAGAAGACCAAGGGATTCTCGCTTACTTAAACTCATCAGAATACCGGAACAATAACAAAGCATGGTTTGGCTATGAGACTCCATCGAAGAACTTATTCATCCTTCCCCCAAATCATTTCATTGACTTTCAAAACAGAAGAATTGAACGATTTTGGCCTGTTGAACAACCCAGGAAAAGAACACTTAATGAATCAACTGAATATATTGCCGGTATATTCAAAGGAACAATTGAAAGTGCTGCATTACGCTATAAACTTCATATTTCTCTCACCGGCGGATGGGATTCCCGCATGATCTTATCCTCAAGCAGAGAGGTATATCAGGATGCCGAATATTACACCCTCAAATCCCCCGAGAATTATGCAAAGAATATTTGGGACTTCCTGATCCCCCGAAAGATTGCGGATAAATACAACCTGAAGTATTCAATAATCGAATTTGGGATTTCTACCCCTGAAAAGGAGTTTACAGAGCTTTTTAAAAAGAACAGCATCTTTAACCGCAACGTTTTCACAGAAGTATATTATCAATATATAAAGCTGGGTTTTGAAGACAGAATGAATGTAACCGGAGTACTGGGGGATCAACTTTTAAGAGCAGTATACAGATGCAGTGGAGAAACAACAGCTGAGAAAATTGCCAACCAATTCGATGTATCCGGATACCCTCACATCATTAAATCTATCAATGACTTTCTGGACTCCATCAGGTCATATTCCGATACATTCGGAATTCATATAATGGATTGGTTTAACTGGGAGTATTTTTCTACAAACTGGGGGGGAATAGCAGCAACGGAGCATGATATAGCGAGAGAGGAGTTAAGGATGGTCAACTGCAGAGAACTGATCTCAACTTTTATGCATATTCCGGATAAATACCGATATAAGGATAATCCTGTTGCACACAGGAAAATAGTCAAACGGAATTGGCCTGAACTGCTTGATATCAATATTGAACCCTCAAATATTCAGCATAGAAATCTAAAAAAAATCCTTAGATTCCTGCATATTGAAAGATTGGTTGAGAACCTCTATCGAAGAATGATGCACTAGACTAACGCAGGATATAAATCATGTACCTTTCTGTGCCTCGGCACCACCCACAATTTCCAGGATCTCGTTGGTGATGGAAGCCTGGCGCGCCTTATTGAACTGAAGGCTCAGCTCCTTGAGCAGTTCGGTTGCATTGTCGGTTGCCTTGTGCATGGCTGTCATTCTTGCTCCGTGCTCAGAAGCATTGGAATCCAGAATGGCCTTGTATAACTGCAGCTTCAAAGACCGGGGGATCAGCTCCCGGACAATGTACTCCTTGGTGGGCTCAAAGATATAATATACATTGGAGGTGGAGGCGAAAGCCTTATCTGCCAGGTCATCAATTTTAATGGGCAGAAACTGCTCTTCAGTCAGAATCTGGGTACCTGCATTTTTAAATGCGTTATAGATAATGTCCACATGATCATACTCCCCTTCTGTGTATAAGCCCATCACCATTTCTGCGATCGAAGCCACCCTCTCAAATGTGAGGTCATCAAAGAGCCCGCTTCCATCAAAAATAACATTGTATCCCTTTTTGCGGAGGAACTCACTGCCCTTCTTCCCGATGGCTATGAAATCCACCTGACTGGCCATCATCTGGCTGCTGAAGCGGGTCAGGGCCCGATGTACTGTTGCCTTGATGACATTGGCGTTAAAGGCTCCGCAGAGACCCCTGTTGGAAGTGATCAGCACCATTAAAACACGCTCCGTCTCCCGCTGTTTGGCATACTGGTTATCCTCATCATCCTTGATACTATCACCCACACTTGCAAGAATTTCCTTTAGTTTATCTGCATAGGGCCGGAACCGGACAATGGCATTCTGGGCCTTTTTCAGTTTGGCTGCAGAAACCATCTTCATGGCACTTGTAATCTGCATGGTAGAGGCCACTGAGACCTTTCGTTCACGTATCTCCTTTAAACTCGCCATGGATTACTTATATTTCTCAATAATTTCTATGGCAGCCTTCTCCAGTGTAGAGGTGATTTCATCTGTCAGTTTACCCTGTGCAAGTGAAGTCAGAACATCCTTGTGTTTTAATTCAAGGTATTCAAGAAATTCACCTTCAAACTCCTTCACCTTTTCTACGGGTATATCCTTCAGCAACCCCTTGGTTCCGCAGTAGATGATAGCGATTTGTTTCTGGACAGACATGGGTGCGTACTGATTCTGTTTCAGGATCTCCACATTTTTTCGACCCTTGTCCAGAACCGCCTTTGTGGCTGCATCCAGGTCTGATCCGAACTTGGAAAATGCCTCAAGTTCGCGGAACTGTGCCTGGTCAAGTTTAAGGGTACCGGCAATCTTTTTCATGGATTTAATCTGGGCATTCCCACCAACCCTGGAAACAGAAATCCCCACATTAATGGCAGGACGAACCCCTGCATTGAACAAATTCGACTCCAGGAAGATCTGTCCGTCTGTAATGGAAATCACATTGGTGGGGATATAGGCGGAAACGTCACCTGCCTGGGTCTCGATAATAGGAAGTGCTGTCAATGATCCGCCCCCTTTCACCAGTGGTACAAGTGGTTCGGGAAGATCGTTCATGTTTTTGGCTACTTCATCCGACTGAATGATCTTCGCAGCACGTTCAAGCAGGCGCGAATGGAGATAGAAAACATCTCCCGGATAGGCTTCACGTCCCGGCGGGCGTCTCAGTAGCAGAGAAACCTCACGGTAAGAGACGGCCTGTTTGGAGAGGTCATCGTAGATAATCAGCGCAGGCCGGCCCGTATCCCTGAAATATTCCCCGATGGAACAGCCGGCAAACGGAGCATAAAACTGAAGAGCGGCAGGATCTGCAGCAGTGGAGGATACAATGACGGTATAGTCCATGGCACCAGCCTCTTCCAGCGTTTTTTGGATATTGGCCACGGTGGAAGCCTTCTGGCCTATGGCCACATAGATACAGTAAACAGTTTCTCCTTTCTCGTAAAACTCTTTCTGATTGATAATGGTATCAATGGCGATGGCTGTTTTTCCCGTCTGGCGGTCCCCGATGATCAATTCTCTCTGGCCGCGACCTATGGGGATCATGGCATCGATGGGCTTGATCCCGGTTTGAAGTGGCTCACTTACCGGCTGGCGGAAAATAACACCAGGGGCTTTTCGCTCCAGGGGCAAGTCGATCATTTTTCCTGTGATGGGGCCTTTGCCATCAATGGGTTCTCCCAGTGTATTGATGACCCTTCCAAGCAAGGGCTCCCCTACCATGATGGATGCAATTTTCTTGGTGCGTTTAACCGAATCACCTTCCTTGATCTTGTCGGATGAACCCAGTAAAACGGCTCCCACATTGTCCTCTTCCAGGTTTAGAACAATTCCCATTACTCCGCTGTCAAATTCAATCATTTCATTTGCCTGGACACTGTTCAGACCATAAATCCGGGCGATACCATCCCCCACCTGCAGAACTGATCCTACTTCTTCAAGTTCAACTTCACTTTTGAAACCATCGATCTGTTTCTTTAATATCTCCGATACTTCGGAAGGTTTAATCTGACCCATTTGTTATTTATTTTCAATTCCGGTTTGAAGTAATTGTTTTTTGAGTTTTCTGAGACTGGTAGCCACACTTGCATCGTACTGTAAATCCTCAATGGTGAGTACAAATCCCCCGATCACATCCTTATCCACAGCTGTTGAGAGCTCCACCTCCGAATCGTATGCTTTTGTAATTAAAGCTTTTATATTTTTCAGGGCGGCCTCTTCTACAGGGTGCGCGGTAACCAGAGAGGCTATCCGCATTCCCTTTGCCTTGCGATACAGGTCCCTGAAATTCCTGGCGATGCCAGGGAGATAACCCTCCCTTTTGTTTTTGATCACCAGATTGATCAAGGCAAGGGAGACCTCACTGAGATGGGGGCTTAATATGGATCCCACCAATGCACATTTCTGGCTTGGCTGAAGCGTAGGTACATTCAGCATGTATTGGAAATCTTCCAGCTTACAGGTATCCGACAGCACTTCCATGTCCTTGTATACCTTATCCAGGACCTGCTTTTCAGAAGCACTTTGAAACAGCGCTTTTGCGTATCTTACAGAAATCTGACTTTCGTTCATAAAACACTTCATTAATTCAGGTCCGCCTCATTGATCAGCTTGCTGACCAATTTCTGCTGCGCTTTGCTGTCTTCAAGTTTCGCCCTGAGGATCTTTTCAGCTATATCCACTGAGATACTGGCCATTTGAATTTTCATATCATTAATGGCTGCAGCTTTCTCTGTCTGAATCGACTCCCGGGCACTTTTTACAAGCTTTCGGGCCTCTTCAGTAGCTTTCTCTTTGGCCTCAGCGATGAGCTTGTCCTTCATCAGCTTCGCTTCTTTCATCAGGGCGTCTCTTTCTGCCCTGGCCTCGGCAAGGATTTTCTCATTGTCGGCCTTCAATTGGGCCATCTCTTCTTTTGCCTTTTCTGCAGCATCCAGGGCTTTGCGAATGCTTTCATTCCGTGCTGAAACAGCAGTGAGAATTGCCGGCCACGCAAATTTACCCAGGACAAAAAGGAGGATCAGAAAGAACAGGGTCGACCAAAAGATCATGCCTAATCCCGGTGTTACTAAATCCATTGTATGATTTTTTAATTTTTTTCAAAGAAAGGCCCGCAACCAACCGTTACAGGCCAATTCAATTCAGTTGATTAGTTGCTCATCATGGAAACCACAACGGCAAACAATGCAACACCTTCAATCAGAGCGGCAGAAATAATCATGGCCGTCTGGATCTTGCCTCCGGCCTCGGGCTGACGTGCGATGGCATCCATGGCCTGTCCGCCGATCCTTCCAATCCCCAGTCCTGCCCCGATTACCGCCAGTCCTGCTCCGATTGCTGCTAATGTACCTGTCATAATCAATATATATTAAAGTTAAAATTAATCATGGTGATGCTCCGGCACCGCCAATCCGATAAACAATGCTGATAATAAAGTGAAGATATATGCCTGCAGGAATGCCACAAGCAATTCAATACAATCCATAAACAGTACCATGACCAAAGAGGGCACCGACATAAATATGGATTTGAAAATGAAAATCATGGATATAAGGCTCAATACGATGATATGGCCTGCAGTGATGTTGGCAAAAAGTCGCACCATCAGAGCAAAAGGCTTGGTAAGCATACCTATAATCTCCACAGGAATCATGATGGGTGCCAGCCATACGGGCACACCGGGCGTATTGAATATATGTTGCCAGTAAGACTTGTTCCCGCTAAAGGTTGTGATGATGAATGTAAAAAGAGCCAAAACCATAGTCACAGCAATGTTCCCGGTAACATTGGCTCCAAAAGGGAAAAAGGGGATCATTCCCATAAGGTTGTTCAGCAGGACAAAAAAGAAAACGGTTAAGAGATAGGGCATGTACCGGGCATATTTTTCTTCACCAATGTTGGGAATGGCTACATCCTCCTCAATAAAGACAATTACCGGCTCGATAAAACCAGCCAAACCTTTGGGTTCTCTGATTCCCATCTTCTTATAAGATTTTGCCAGGCCCAGGAACACCCACAACAGGATGATGAGCGAAAGCATCATCATACATACATTCTTGGTCATTGAAAAATCCAGCGGCAATCCTTCCTCTACCATCTCTCCATGTTCATCCACTTCAACGATTTTCCCGTTCAGGCTTTTATTTACTATTTCACCCTTCCTGTTCTTCACCTGGATGGTTCCATGCCCCATTTGAAAACCGTCATGGGTATGTCCGTGTGCTATATGCTTTGACAAGAACAGGTGAAAACCCGAATGCTTGCTGTAAAGGATCACCGGCAAAGGAACAGCTACATTTTGTCCGTTCTTCCTGGTAAGAATATGCCATTCATGGGAATCGGCAATGTGTTCCAGAATGTATTCCGTGGCATTGAACTCCTCCTTATGTGCATCGCCGGTCTGCTCTTCTGATACTGACTCAGCATGATGCCCATCCTGTGCAAGCAATTGGGGTGCCGCGGTAAACAGGCCAATTCCAAAAAACAGTGTGCTTATAAAAGCAAAATATCTCACGCTCACGATCAATGTAATTATTTGTTCTTTAGTAACTTAAGCAAGTTCCCCGCCAGAAAAAAAGTGAAGACTAAATATAGTGCAAAAAAAGAAAGTATAAATGGTTTTGTCAGATTTTTTGTAACCAGCCAGTAAACCAGGATAAAGAGGAGATACAACAGAAATTTAAAGCCGATCCCGGCAAGCATCCTGACCATTCCGTCACGGTGGGTGTGTTTAATCCCACGCACCATCACAAGCCAGGTAATCAGGTTAATTGCGGCAAAAGAAAGCGTAGTTACAATGAAATGACTGACTTCAAATTTAATCCCCAGATAAGGCAATCCGAGAATTCCTGCGATCAGCAAAAGTGAAGTGAGCACAAGCAATTGCCAGATGTACCTGAGCTGATCAATCATCCTTCTTCCGGATAAAATCCTTTAATACAATGTATAATCCCGCGAAAACACCCAGCAATGTAAGGATGGCCGTATAAACAGGTTTTTCGTGGGCAGCCCTTTCATCCAGTTTGGATCCTGCCCAATAGAAAAGAAGAATGATAATTATCATTTGAAATCCCAAACCCGAATAACGGGTAAAAGATTTCAATCCGGACGTGCTTTTACTGTCCTTCTTTTGGTTTGATAACCGGTTCGGAGCTGATTTCTTTTTTTCCACCCATATCGCATTTACCGGTAAATGTGGCTCCTGGCTCAATGGCCAGTTTTCCAGTTTTGATCTCACCATACAACTTGGCAACAGAACGAAGTGACAGCAGTTCTTCCACAACAACTTTGCCATCAATCATGCCTTCCACTTCACAGTTTTTGCACCTGATTTCACCTGTGATTTTGCCGGACTGTCCTATAAAAACCTTTCCTTTCGTATTCAGGTTGCCCACCAGATTTCCGTCAAAGCGGATATTCTCGCTGGAGGAAATGCTACCTTCAATGGTGGTTCCTACGCTGATCATATTGATCTTGTTGGTGTTTTCTGCTTCAGCCATTTTTGCCATTTGTTACTGTTTTGTTTGCTAAATTAATCAATATTCTGGTTTCCGTCGTACGCCCACCTGAGATAGAGCGAACCCCAGGAAAAACCGCCGCCGAATGCCGACAGGATCAGGTTATCCCCTTTTTTTAATTTTGATTCCCATTCCCACAGGCAAAGCGGAATGGTGGCCGCAGTGGTATTGCCATATTTTTCAATATTGATCATCACTTTTTCTTTGGGTATACCCATGCGGCGTGCAACCGCTTCGATAATCCTCATATTGGCCTGGTGAGGAACGAGCCAGGTAAGATCATCAGGTGAGAGATTATTCTTTTTCATAATTTCAACCGATACATCTGCCATCTTGGAAACAGCTATTTTAAATACAGCCTGCCCCTCCTGGAACACAAAGTGCTCATGGTTTTCTATGGTCTCGTGGGAAGGGGGCCGAAATGATCCACCTGCCTTCATCAGCAAATGATTCACTCCTCCGCCATCTACCTGGAGAATCGAATCGCATACTCCCAATCCCTCATCCACCGGTTCCAGTAAAACTGCTCCGGCACCATCACCGAACAGTGGACAGGTGGTCCGGTCGGTATAATCCGTAATGGAAGACATCATATCCGCTCCCACAAGGATCACTTTCTTATAGGTACCCGATTGAACGAAGGAGGCCGCCGTCTGAAGTCCGAATACAAAACCGGAACATGCAGCCGATAAATCAAAACTCCATGCATTGACCATCCCTGTCTTGTCACTGATCAGGTTCGCTGTTGCAGGAAAATGATAATCGGAAGTAATGGTGGCGCAGATCACCAATTCAATCTCTTCAGGTTTGATCCCGGTTTTCTCAAGAAGGCCCCGCACCGCCAGTGCCCCCATGTCCGAGGTAGCTCCTTCCTTCAGTATCCTTCTCTCCTTGATACCAATACGCTGCATGATCCACTCATCGGTGGTTTCAACCATGGTACTGAGTTCATCATTTGTTAACCTGTATTCCGGCACATAACCATGAATGCCGGTAATTCCAGCAGCAATTTTGCTCATCTGTCCAGTTCTTCTTTAATGCGATTAACCAGTCCGGCTTCTACAACTTCTGAAGTATGCCGGATCATGCTCTTGATTGCATTTTCAGTGGAAATCCCATGTCCGATAATGATCGGGCCATTGACACCAAGAACAGGGGTTCCCCCATAGTTCTCAAAATTAAACATTTCAAAATATCCGTTGCAAACTTCCTTTTCTTTCACAACCTTGTAAAACGCTTCAGCCTCTTTCAGAATCATATTCCCCACAAATCCATCGCTAACAATCACATCGGTCCTGTTGGAAACAAACAATTCGTTGGCTTCAATATTGCCAATAAAATTATATTCCGGCGACTCTTTCATGAGCTGGTAAGTACTCCTGGCCACCATATTCCCTTTATCCTCCTCCAACCCAATGTTCAGTAAAGCTACACCTGGCTCATCAATTCCATGAACCAATTTTGAGTAAATGGTACCAATGAGGCCATATTGGTATAAAACATCAGGCCTTGCATCAGGATTTAAACCCACATCCAGCAACACAGACATGTTTCCTTCAAGATTGGGTATGGGTGCTGCGATGGCAGGACGAATAATTCCAGGGATCACGTTAATGATTTGCAGGGTTCCGACAAGCAAGGCACCCGTATTGCCTGCACTGCAAAATCCATCGAGGTCTCCGCTGGAAACAAGGTGTTGTCCCTTAAAAATACTGGCTTCCGGCTTTTCCTTAAATGCCTTCAGGGGATGGTCCTCCATCCCCACAACTTCAGAAGTATGAATTGTGGATATTCCGCTTATGTCAAGCTGATGCTCCTCGGTGTAAGCTGACAGGATGTCCCGGTCTCCGATCAGTACTATTTCAACATGATCGGGCAAGGACTGCCGGGCAAGTATGGCACCACGAATTGTGGAGCCGGGAGCGAAATCACCTCCCATCATGTCAATTCCAATCCGCATCGGTGGTTTGTTGACATCCCCTGTGGGGATGGCGCTTAACCTAACTTAGCTTCGGAATCGATAACAAGCTTACCTTTATAATAAAGGTTTCCATCGACATAATATGCACGATGGCGCTCATGAACTGTTCCGGTAGTTGAACAGGTTGAAAGCGTCGGGACTTCGGCCTTGTAATGGGTCCTTCTTTTGTCCCTTCTTGTCTTAGACGTCTTTCTTTTCGGATGTGCCATAACTACTGTTTATTTTCTATAAATCCTTTAATGCATCCCAGCGGGGATCTCGTTTTTCTTCTTCTTCACGGATTCCCCTGTGATCATTCAGCCTGCGGATCATCTCCGGGTTACAGGTTGAAACACCCTGCTCATCAACGGGGTGGGTCCGTTTGTAAGGCAGTGCAAGTATCACAAACTCGTACATAAGCTGCCCCACGTCGATCTCATGATCATCTCTGTGGATCATGATCACGTCATCTTCTATTTCACCCGGAGTGTCTCCCAATTTCACGAAGATGGTCTGTTTTGTGTCCACTTTTGCCATAAACAGGTCAAGGCAACGGTCACAAATAACTTCCACTTCTCCTGTGAGTATGAAGTGCAGCGAAATCAATCCATGTTTCTTTTCCAGGATTACATCCGCTTTCATATTTCCCGTTTCCACTTCGGGTTGCTCCAATGAAGCAAAGAACTTTCGATCAAGCACAAACGAAAAATCGTGATCTCCATCCGCTAACCCGGAAATGCGAACAGCATATAAACCCCTCTTGCTCACGATTCTTCAATTTGGGTGTGCAAAAGTATAAATTAATCTTGTATAAAAAAAACAAAAAAACGGAGGCCCTTTGGCAGAATTGTCAGGTGATCACCTGCTGAATGGTTTCGATCAGTGAATCAATGAAAAAATCATCTTTGGTCAGATACCTGTTGGCCCCGTTTTCCAGGAATTCGGAAAGCAAAGAATCATCACCCTGGCCGGTGAGAATCACCACAGGAATGTCCTGGTCAATTTTCCGAATCTCCCTGAGTGTTTCAAGTCCGCTTAACCGCTCTTCACCGGGTCCGGATAAAATATGGTCCAGGACAATTAGCCTCGGTTTTTGGTCCAGATTTTCAAGGCATTCTTCCCCGGTCATAAAAGTAATTACCTGGTAATCCTGCCGGCTTTGGAATGTGTATTCCAGCAGGTTAAGAATCATCTTATCATCATCCACAAAAAAAATCTTCCTGTTCATTGATGCAACAGATCACTGTTTCAGCGGTTCCTGTAAAAGTAACAATTATATTTTTACAACAAAATGTTATACAAGTGTCCGTTTTCGTAATACCTGTTGTCCGGAACCGGACAAAATGATTTTATCCAAATTATGTTAAGTCATTGTTTTATTGATAACTGACTGAATTGGCATTAAGATTGAGTTTACTAGCCAGTTCTTCACTGAAAACCCTTGGCTCCGATGTCATTACTAAAAAACTATTTTCTTGCCCTAATCCGAAATGCGGTTAGAGACAAATTCTTTTCCCTTCTCAATCTGCTCGGACTCGCTGTAGGTATCACAGCTGCAATTTTGATCTTCATTTATGTTCAGGATCAGGTCACCTATGACAGTTATAATGAGCATTTTGAACGTATTTACCGGCTCGAGGCGGACTTTTCCATCAACGATGAACAGACCCTGTCGGCCATCACACAAATTCCATTGGGCCCTACCCTGAAAGATGAATATCCTGAAATTGAAGTACAGGCCAGGATCCTTCCCAACAGAGATCAATATTTTGAAAAAGGTGAGGATACCTTCAAGGAGGACAGCATTATGTGGGCCGATTCCACCCTGTTCAAAGTCTTTTCTATCCCGTTTATCGGGGGGGATCCGGGAACGGCACTGACCGAGCCGTACACCATGGTGGTTAGTAAATCTCTGGCTCACAAATATTTTGGGACGACTGATGTACTTGGTGAAAGCATGAAAGCCCTGGATGGTTCCAATTATACCATCGTTGGGGTTATTGAGGATCTTCCCGAAAATGTACACCTGCGTTACAACGGTTTGCTCTCGGCTGCAACCATTGAAGAGCAGATTGGAACTGAAAGGTTTAACGACAGAAGCGCCGGCTCATTCTGGAATGTGACTACGTATACTTACATCCTGATGGCAGAAAATACCACACCGGATATGATTCTGTCGAAATTTCCCGACTTCTATGATAAGTACATGAGGGAACTGGGAGACCAGATCAATGCATCGTTCAAGTTGAGAATCACTCCTCTGTCGAAGGTTCATTTCCAGAAAGATGAACTAACCTGGGACCTGCCCAAGGGAAACATGAATTATGTCTATATCATGGCCATCATCGGGGTACTGCTGATTGTAATTGCCAGCATCAACTATACCAATCTGACCACTGCCCGGGCAACCAACCGTGGAAAAGAGATCGGAATCCGGAAAGTAGGCGGTGCCAGCAAGGGAGTCCTCCGGTCGCAATTTTTGGGGGAATCCATTGTGGTAGCTATCGTTGCCGGAATCGCATCCGCTTTTCTGACACTCCTGGCACTTCCCTTGTATAACAATCTTACCGGAATGACCTCTGACTGGCATGTGCTGGTTCAGCCCACAGTGATTGTTTTTATACTGGGAATTTCGGTTCTTACCGGATTTCTGTCAGGGATCTATCCTGCTACCTACCTGGCCTCTTTCAATCCTGTTTCCATCCTGAAAGGGAATGGTGTAAGCGAGAAGGACAGGGGATGGTTAAGAAGAGGATTGGTCATTATCCAGTTCCTGATCTCATCAGTAATGATCATTGGCTCCATTGTCGTGGCCCTTCAGATGGGATATATACAGAAAAAAGATCTTGGATTTGACAAGGATCAGATTCTGATGCTGACACTAAATGACACTGCCATCATTAGCAACGTCAAAGCGTTTATGGAGGAGATCGAAAGACATCCTGCTGTGGAGGGAACATCCATCTGTACCACGGCACCCGGCCGGTTCTATGGGAAACAGGTCATGACTGCAGAACAAAACAACGGAGAAATGACCGAAAAAGCATTCAACCAGTGTTTTGTGGATTTTGATTACATGGATGTGATGGGCCTCACACTGGTGGAAGGCCGGTTTTATGACCGGGAATTCGGGTCGGACATGACCAATGCATTTGTGGTGAACCAGGCCCTGGTGGATGATATGCAATGGGGAGATTCTGCCATCGGGAAACAGTTTATCCGGGGCGTAAATATACAGAATGCCAACAATCCCGTCGGAAAGATCATCGGGGTGGTGGAAAATTTTAACTATGGTTCCCTTCACAATCCCATAGAACCCCTGGTCATGCCTTGCGCTGAAAATGCCCGGTTTATGCGTATCCTGTCGGTCAGGGTTTCCGGGGGAGACATGCAGGAAGTTCTTGATTGGGTGAAGGAACAAAGGGCTGCATTCAATCCGGCTTACCCCATTCAATACAGCTATCTCAGTGATGAATTAAATGCCCTGTACGGGGAGGAAAAGGTCATTTTTGCATTGGTTATCTCTTTTACTATACTGATCATTTTCATTGCTGCACTGGGACTGCTGGGGCTCTCTTCGTTCATGACCGTGAAACGGACCCGTGAAACCGGAATCCGAAGGGTCATGGGAGCATCGCAAAATCAGATCCTGACCCTTTTCCTGGTACAATTCTCAAAGTGGGTGATCATTTCAAATGTTATTGCATGGCCACTTTCATTTCTTGTCATGAAAAACTGGCTGCAAAACTTCACCTACCGAATCGCATTTCCCTTCTGGACCTTTATCATATCTTTGTTGGTATCATTAACCATTGCGGTGATCACTGTAAGCTGGCAATCCATTAAAGCTTCCAGGATGAACCCGGCAGCCTCCATCAGGGCAGAATGACAACAGGGAAGATATTGGGAAACATAGTTGTGATCAATGGACAACCGGCGGACGCGTCAGGCTATCAACCCGACCTGTCCGCTGATGTGTATTACGAGGTGGTCAGGCTGATCGACCGGAAAATCCTGTTCCTGGATGACCACCTGTTGCGGTTCAAAAAATCCCTCTCTGTTTCGGGACTCGAAACCCCCGGAGATAATGTGATCATTGAAAACCTCCGAATCCTGCTGCTGCATAATGACGAAACCGTGGGCAATATAAGGATCTGCCTGCAGAAAAGCCAGGGAAAGGAGCCGGACCTTCTGTGCTATTTTGTTCCCTATTACTATCCCGAACAGTGTATGTACCTGAGCGGGGTACAGCTGGTTACCTACCCCCATGAACGCCCCAATCCCGGGATCAAAAAGTGGGACACCAGTTTCAGGGAATCGGTGGCCTTTCACATCCGGGACCATGGGGTTTATGAAGTCCTCCTGATAAACGCACGTGGAGAAATTACAGAAGGAAGCAGATCCAATGTTTTTTTTATTGATCAGACGGATCGTCTGATTTCGCCGCCGGAAAAGGATATTCTTCCAGGGATTTCCAGGAAGTATGTACTTCAGATTTGCGCAGAAAATGGTATTGAAGTTATCGAAAGGCCGGTTCTCCGGAATGAATTGGGAGACCTGGTTTGTTGTTTTATCTCCGGGACTTCACCGAAAGTACTCCCGGTATGGCAGATAGAGGGAACCCAGTTCAGGGTTGATCATCCTGTTCTAAGGAAGATCATGGAACGATTCGATTTATTGATTCAGGATAACCTGAAAACAATTCTATAATTTTCATGTTATAG
>CAYVRK010000016.1:0-85912 GCA_964453785.1 uncultured Bacteroides sp. | reverse complement strand
GAGCTTGAATTGATTGAGCCCGAACTTTGGTTCCGGTTCAACCCGGAAGCAGCAGACCGCTTGGCAGAAAACATTATAAACAGGTACTTTTAAGCATATGTTAGATCCCAAAGAATTTAAGGAAGTTTCCGAACCCATCATTTCGTGGATCGACCAGTACTTTAAAACCGTGGATTCATACCCGGTTAAATCCGGAGTAAAACCGGGTGAAATTTATAAACGTATTCCAGCCAGCGCGCCGGAACAGGGTGAGTCCATGGACAGGATTATTCAGGACCTGGATGAAATCATCCTTCCTGGAATCACGCATTGGCAACACCCCAATTTTCACGCCTATTTTCCAGCCAACAGTTCGGTTGAGTCGGTGCTGGCAGAATTTGTAACAGCGGCCCTTGGAGCCCAGTGCATGATCTGGGATACATCTCCGGCTGCAGCCGAACTTGAACAGCGGATGATGGAGTGGCTCAGGGACGCCATGGGACTCCCTGCCGGTTTTCAGGGTGTGATTCAGGACAGCGCCTCATCGGCATCACTGGTGGCACTGATTACAGCCAGGGAAGTAATAACCGGTTTCACCTCGAACCAGGAAGGGGTTCCCAATAACCTGAGGGTCTATTGCTCTGAAGAGACACATTCATCCATTGAAAAAGCTGTGGGTGTATGCGGAATCGGAAAGAAGAACCTGGTCAAGGTTGCCGTGGATCAGAAGATGTGCCTGAAGCCGGAGGTTCTGGAAAAACATATTCTTAATGACCTGGCCCGGGGACTGGTTCCCTGTGCGGTAGTGGCAGCCATTGGAACCACAGGAACTGTTGCGGTGGATCCGCTCAGTGAAATTGCAGGCATCTGTAAGCGATTTGGAATCTGGCTCCATGTGGATGCAGCATATGCAGGATCTGCCCTGCTTCTTCCCGAATACAGGTGGATGATTGACGGAATCGACCAGGCAGACAGTTTTGTTTTCAATCCACATAAATGGTTGTTCACCAATTTTGACTGTTCGGTCTATTTTATCAAGAATCCGGATCAGCTGGTGAAAACTTTTGAAATCCTTCCGGAATACCTGAAAACAAGTACGCGGGGGAGTGTCAATGACTACCGCGACTGGGGAGTTCCTCTGGGCAGGCGGTTCAGGGGACTGAAGCTTTGGTTTGTCATCCGGGGATTCGGGCTTACCGGCTTAAGGGAAAGGCTTCGGTCCCATATTCAACTCAACGAATATTTTTGCCGTGAGATTACAAAGATTCCAGGTATTGAACCGGCATTGGAACCATTCCTCAATTTCAGTTGTTTCAGATATAATCCTTCCGGATCAATGGATGCGGAATTGCTGAATCCCGTCAATGAGCAGTTTCTGAAGAAAATCAATGCCGGCGGGCAATTGTTTCTCACTCATACGAAAATAAATGGGTTGGTCACGCTTCGCATGCTCATTGGCCAAACCTACGTAGAACAGAAGCATGTGGATCATGCACTTGAAGTAATAAAACAAATTTCTGATGAGATCACTCAAAACATGGTTTAATCCGAATACCAAAGCGTTCTGGGAGAAGAATTACCAAAACATGATCGGGCAGGGCAAACTGCGCTGTGACGGGGACCATCTGCTCAAATTCCGCAACCTGTTTGAAAATGCAGATTCGATTCTCGATTTCGGGGCCGGTCTGGGAGGGGATGTGCAGTATATTGCCAGGCTGGTTGAAAAGACACATTTTATGCTGGTAGACCACAGTGAGACCTGTCAGGATTATGCAAAAAATCAATTACTTGGGTTCAGTGACAAGCGCGGAAACAGTTATAGCTACCACCTGAATCTGAACGATATAGAGGATGAATCTGTTGAAATGGTCATCTCCATCCAGGTGCTTGAGCACATCACCGGGTACAGGGCAATCATGGACCAGCTTTGGAAAAAACTAAAACCGGGCGGAATTCTTTTTATTTCTGTGCCTGTGAAGGGACGCCGTGACAGCAACAGGCAGCATGTCAATAAATTTACAGTAACAAGCATGTTTAAAATCCTGAGTAATTACAACGAGATCATCCATATCGCCGTACGGGATTATACCAACAGGTCGGGCCGGCTGTCCACAGCCTACTTTTATGTGCAGAAGGCTGGAAGAAAATGATACAAAATCATCACATCTTTGTGGTCACAGGAGGTGTTCAGCGTGGAAAAACCACCTTCCTCTCCGGTCTGATCCATCTCCTGCACAAAGAACAGGTTTCCGTAGCGGGTTTTCTGAGCGAGGGTACTTTCAGTGGCAACCAGCGATCTGCATTCACCCTGGTGAATGTTGAAAACGGGGAGAAGCTTGATCTGGCTTCGGTGGAAGAGAAGGAAGGCTGGGTCTGCTTCGGTCGTTTTTTCTTCAATCCTGAGGCCCTGGCGGAAGGTGAAAGAATCATCCGAAAAGGCATGGAACAAAAGGCGGACCTGGTGGTGCTTGATGAAGTGGGGCCGTTTGAACTGAATGGCGGTGTCTGGTCAGACATCCTGGATCAGCTATGCAATGCCCACAGCATTGCCCAGATCTGGGTAGTCAGGGACAGGGTTCTGAAGGAGGTGATGAAACGCTGGAATATCCCTCTGGAAAATGTGACGGAGATCGGTCCGGGTTCCCTTGAAAAATT
This sequence comes from uncultured Bacteroides sp., assembly GCA_964453785.1. Classification (GTDB taxonomy): domain Bacteria; phylum Bacteroidota; class Bacteroidia; order Bacteroidales. Next base: position 83,278 of record CAYVRK010000016.1, on the reverse strand, counting down.
GATTCATAAAATCATAGCATATGTCCGAAATGATGAAATCGGTCCGGCAACTTGAAGCTGGCGGAAATCTTGTGATCGAATCCGTACCGATACCGGACCCGGGTCCGGGAGAAGTCCTCGTAAAAATGGCCGCATCCCCCATCAATCCGTCTGACCTGGCCAGTATTTCCGGTGGGTACATGGTCCATACCTGGCCCTTTACCCCGGGACTGGAGGGATCCGGAACGGTGGTGAAAGCAGGACGGGGATTGCTTCCTGCCATGCGGTCGGGCAAAAGGGTCGCCTGTTCACCTGACCCTGGAGGGGGTGGTACCTGGGCTGAATTCATGAAGACTTCGGCCATGCACACCGTACAGCTTTCCGGGAACGTGGATTTCAGGCAGGGTTCCATGATGCTGGTAAACCCCATGACTGCCATGGCCCTCATAGAACTGGTAAAAAAGGAAAATCATGCGGCCATGGTCAACAATGCCGCGGCAAGTGCGCTGGGGAAAATGATGATCAGGCTTGCGGGGAAACACGCCATTCCCCTGATCAGCATTGTCCGGAAACAGGAGCAGGTGAATGAACTCAAAAGAATGGGGGCTGAATATGTTCTGAACAGCACCTCCGGCTCTTTTGAAACGGAGCTCAGGGAATTGGCCCTGCAGCTGGATGCAACCCTGATCCTGGATGCTGTTAGCGGGGATGAGACCCGCCGCCTGTTGAAGGCGGTTCCCGACGGAGCTCATTTGGTAGTCTACGCCCGGCTATCGGGTGACCCACTGAAAGCAGACCCGGCAGATTTGATCAGATTGGAAAAGCACATCAGCGGATTTCAGCTGGGAAACTGGCTGAAGTCTAAAAATACGTTTGCCAAGGTTCGTCTCATGAACCAGGTGAAAAAAGAGATGAACGATTGTCTTACCACCCACATCGCACGGACTTTTCCTCTTGATGATGTAAACGAAGCCATCAGGTATTACAGGGAGAATATGTCCGCCGGAAAAATACTACTTATTCAGGATTAAACTATTTTTGAGTATTCACCTCAAAGACCCAAACCATGTTTAAAGCGGCCCACACTGTCAGAATTTCCTGGCTTTTTCTTACACTCTCCATTTTCGGATCTTGCATCCAACCGGATAAGCAGGACAACACATCAGGGAATGCGCCCTTTCTGTGGGAGAATGCCAATATCTATTTCCTGGTCACGGACAGGTTTCTGAACGGAGATCCCTCCAACGACGTCAATTTTAACCGGACCAGGCAGACAGCGGTTATGAGGGGATTTCAGGGGGGTGATATGACCGGCGTCATCCGGAAGATCGAAGAGGGGTATTTCGATTCCCTGGGTGTGACCGCACTATGGATGACACCCTGGTTTGAACAGATCCACGGAAGTACCGATGAGGGAACCGGAGTCACTTATGGGTACCATGGATACTGGACCAGCGATTGGACCAGCGTGGATCCCAATTTCGGCACCGGGGAAGAGTTGTCCAAACTGGTTGAAACCGCACATGCCCATGGCATCCGAATCGTTATGGATGTGATCATGAACCATACGGGACCGGTCACCGGCCAGGACCCTGTCTGGCCGGATGGGTGGGTCCGCACCTCCCCTGTCTGTACATACAAAAGTTATGAGACAACCGTCTCCTGTACGCTTGTAGAGAACCTGCCTGACATCAGAACAGATTCGGACAATCCGGTGGAACTTCCCCCTGCCCTGCTGGAAAAATGGAAAAATGAGGGACGCCTTCAAACGGAGCTGGATGAGCTGGATCAGTTCTTCATAAGAACCGGCTATCCAAGGGCTCCCAGGTACTATATTATTAAATGGCTTACCGATTATATCCGCAAGTACGGAATAGACGGCTACCGGCTTGATACGGCCAAACACATTGAAGAGGCTGTCTGGAAGGAGTTGTTTGAGGAAGCAGAGGCTGCATTCCGGGAGTGGAAAAACCGGAATCCGGAAAAAGTACTGGATGACAATGGGTTTTATATGTTCGGTGAAGTATACGGCTACGGAATCCATTCGGGCCGCAATTTCAGTTTTGGTGACCGCGACGTGGATTTCTACAACCAATCCATTCACAGCCTCATCAACTTTGGCTTCAAGAGCGATGCCACAAATGGATATGAAGCACTCTTCTCCTCCTATTCAGAAATTCTGACGGGCAGTCTGAAAGGTCAGGGTACTGTCAACTATCTGACATCCCATGATGATGGCCAACCCTTTGACAAAGAACGCATGAAACCCATTGAAGCCGGAACCAAATTGTTGCTGGCACCTGGTTCCTGCCAGATCTATTACGGAGACGAGAGCAACAGGAACCTGGTCATCCCGGGAGCCAATGGTGATGCCACCCTTCGCGGTCCCATGAACTGGGAAGAGATTGAACAGAATTCCTCCAGGAATGGTTTTGTCACGGGCGATGTGCTTGCTCATTACAGGAAGCTGGGACAATTCAGGAGGGCACACCCTGCAGTGGGTGCAGGTATTCATCAAATGATCCGGAAAGAACCCTATTACTTCTCAAGAACCCTTAAAACAGAAGATTTTTCGGACCAGGTGCTGGTTGGCCTGGAACTGCACTCCGGCATGAAGGAGATCCCGGCAGGTCATGTTTTTGAAGAGGGGGCAAGGCTCTACGACTACTATTCAGGAACCAGCACTGTGGTAAAAAAGGGCCAAATCTTTGTGGATTCACCCTGGGAAATGGTCCTGCTCGGACAGAAATAGTCCAATCCCATGGAACGATACTCCATTGAACCGGCAAAACTCAGCCTGGAACGTTTTTTTGAGCTTACCAGATCAAAGAAGCTGATTCCCAGCCGCATCACACTCCATCATAAAACCAGGGAGAGATTCCGGCTTCTGGCCGGTCTGGGCATTGAGAACCTGGCCCAGCTGACCGGAGCACTGGGAAATAAAAAAAAGATTCAACAGGTGGCTTCCTCCACCGGGATCCCGGTGGAGATCCTGGTTTTGCTGAAACGGGAGGCCGGAAGCTACATGGCCAAACCCTTTCCCCTATCCGACTTTCCCGGGATTCCATATGAATTCACGGAAGTACTGAAGTCAAGAGGCATCAGGAACACCAGGGACTTTTTCGAAAATGTGCAGTCAAGCTCACAAAGAAGAGAGATTTCCACATCGACAGGCATTCCTGAATCCAGATTACAGGAGATCTACAGTCTGTGTGACCTCTCAAGGATTACAGGTGTGGGCAGTTTGTACGCCAGAATTATTTTTGAAGCGGGAATACGCTCTACCCTCGATTTTGCCAATACCAATGCAGAAATCCACAATGAGAAATACATGAAAGTCATTGAAAAATCCGGGTACCCGGCAAAACCACTTGCAGAGGATGATATCCGGTACTGTATTGATTATGCAAAGGTAATCCTGGAGATGGCCGGAATCATGAAGAAACCCCGAAGTTAAAGGGGAAATCCACTAAGCCGTTGGCATCGTCTTATCCGGAGGCGCTTTCACCGCCGCTTGTTTCTTCACACCAGAAGCGGTTTTCTTCACCGTAGCAGCACTCTTTTTCGCCGGCACAGGGATTGTTTTCTCTTTTTCATGGGCCACCACCTTTGCCACTATCCTGGATTGAATGTATGTATCATAAAATGGTTTTTCGCTTTCCCTGAAAAGATGCATCATCCTGTCCATTTTCTTTTTCAGCAACTGGTTGTTTTCACGGATCGTACGGTCCATTTTTATTTTACTTTTCTTCTTCTCTACCCTGGAATCATTGAAGGCGGCTTCACTGGCTATATATGCATCCAGTGCCACTTTTAGCTTATCCAGATGACCCTTGGTAAGTCCATAATCCGAAATCATGCGCCTGGGTGTTTTTTTGCCCTCCTGCTCGCCTCCCAGCAAGAAACCTGAGGTTTTCAGGACCCTGATACAATATTTAACCAGGTCAACGCCACCCATTTTTTCTAGTTCGCTGAATTTAACAGCCCCCAGTTTCCGGAGCTTCTTATCCTCCATATCACAAGCAAACACGCCCAGAACACTTGCCACCGGAAAAACCTGCTCAACAAGTACTTTCCTGGAATGTAGCCGTGCCGCCTTCAGTGAACCCAGATCAACCTTTATTTTGTTTTCAAATTCCTTTATCCTGGTCAGATTTTGCATGATCTCCTCCACTTTCTTCCTGAGCTCGGGGATGGAATTCCATTTGGCTTGGTTTTTATCCATTACTGCAACCACAGCTTTCTGGACAGCGACCTGTTTTGTTTGTTTCTCAGTCATATCAGGTTCATGTTAATGATGAATAAGCAAGATAATTAATCTTGAGTTAACATAAATATTAATTTTGATTCATGATCAAGGCAAAGCTATTCATACTGATCCCGGCAGCTCTCCTGCTTTCCAATTGTGCAAAGCAGAATCCGACTCCATTCGAGGTGGAGGTAGTAAAGGGAAGCTATACCGTTTCTTTGGAGGGAGGGGCAACAGGATCAGCGGGGATAGAATTAAACGGAAAGAATGTCCTTCAGGGTGCCTTCCTGTTCCAGGAAAAGGAGAAATTGGTCGCCATCGGATCGATTGGCCTGATGGATGTTATCGTTGAATTCAGCGGCGATTCTGCCATGGGAACCATCGGCCTTACCCTTTTTAATCATGGAGATGAGCAACTGGCAGTGAACCATGTCAAATTGTTCAGCGTCCATGTTGATGAGGTCCCGGGTGCTGAAATGATCAGTGAAAACCAGGTGCAAATCTCAGGCCCGGGCAATCAATTGTGCCTGCAAGCTGGCTCAGGATGGCCCTGGACCCTGGGTTTTAATATTCAGGGGAATCAGCTTGGCTGCAGTCTTGACCTTTCAAACTCCTCCATGGTACTTTTGCCTGAAGAGAAGGTCAGCCTGCCACAGCTTGCATTTTTTTATCATCTTTGTCCACAATAACAATCTTTGATGAATCACAGGCTCATCCCATTTCTGTTCTTCATTACACTCGCCGCATGCAGCCCCCAGGATATGTGTGACGATGATTCTCAATCCATTCTTGTGGCACGGTTCAGGACCCTTGTGGGGGGAAAGATCACAGATACCATCGTACCCGGGATAAGCATCCATGGGATCAGGGAAGGGAAAAGTGACAGTCTGTTGTATAATTCGGTGGCCGTGGGTCGGGCAGAGTTACCACTTGATCCCTCCAATGACCAGTCCGGATTCGTGATAAGCACTGCAGAAAAAACCGACACCCTTATTCTGGTGCATTCAAGTGAAGCCTACCTTATTTCTTACAATTGCGGATTTGCCTCCCGTTTCACGCTTGAGGAATTCACCAGTACAGGAGGAATGATTTTGGATATAGAACTTATTAAGGCAACCGTAGATGCCGAACTTGAATCCAATGAAGAACATCTCTGGATATATTTTTAACTGGATTGTGCTCCTGCTCCTGGTTCAGACAGTGAACGGCCAGGATACACTGCGCACCTATGGGCCCAGGATCGGTGTGGACCTGGCCCGGTTTGTATATTTCTTCACCGATCCACCTGAGACAGGTGCCGAAGGGTCGGTAGACATGGAGATATCCAAGAACATATTCCCGGTATTTGAGCTGGGATACAGTGCTCTTTCAGATTCTCTGGACGATGTGAAATATGTATCAGAAGGAGCCTATGCCAGGCTTGGACTGGACTACAATATGCTTCCCATTACGGACCGCTCCATTCATCACAGCATTACCCTGGGTTTCCGGTATGCCACCTCCATTTTCAATCACCAGGCAGAGAATATCACCATTCCAAGCAACTACTGGGGCGACTACCATATAGATACGTATGAAAACTCCCTCAACGGTCACTGGCTGGAACTGGTGGGCGGGATAAAAGCCGAAGTGCTTCCCAATTTTTTCCTGGGCTGGTATGTCCGGTATAAAATCCTTCTGAATCCGGGCATGGATTCTCAGGTAACCCCTTTGATGATCCCGGGTTATGGAAAAGGTATGGAGAACAGGGTATTTGGATTTACCTATTCCATCAGTTACAAAATCCCCATTTTAAAACGATAAAACTTTTAACAAGAAGAACATGGCTTATTTTGCTTCCACGAACAGATATAAAAACATGACATTCAACCGCTGTGGGAATAGCGGACTTATGCTTCCCGCCATCTCTCTGGGATTGTGGCATAATTTCGGTGAGATGGATAATTTTCAGAATATCAAGGAGGTCCTTTTCAGGGCCTTTGACCTGGGGATCACCCATTTTGACCTGGCCAATAATTATGGCCCACCTCCCGGAAGCGCTGAATCCAACCTGAAAAACGTTCTGCAATCTGGCCTTGGAAGGTACAGGGATGAACTGATTATTTCAACCAAAGCTGGATATATGATGTGGGAAGGACCCTATGGCGAATGGGGAAGCAGGAAATACCTGCTGGCCAGTCTGGATCAGAGTCTGAAACGGATGGGCCTTGAGTATGTGGATGTTTTCTATTCGCACAGGCCTGATCCTGATACACCCCTTGAAGAGACCATGATGGCACTTCACACGGCAGTTCAATCTGGCAAAGCCCTGTATGTGGGCATTTCTAATTACGATGCGGAGCAGACCTTCGTGGCAGTGGACATCTTGAATGCGCTTGGTACACCCTGCCTGATCCATCAACCCCGTTATAACATGCTGGATCGCTGGGTGGAGGACGGGTTGCTGCAGGTACTGGAGGAAAAGGGTGTAGGCTGTATCCCCTTCAGCCCCCTGGCCCAGGGACTGCTTACAGATCGTTATTTAAATGGGATTCCGGAGGGCTCACGCGTGGCCGGAAAGAGCATATTTCTTACAAAGAATCATCTTGATCCTGACCTGATGGTCCGGGTTAAAGCCCTGAACCAGCATGCCGAACAGCGCGGTCAAACACTTGCCCAGATGGCCCTGGCATGGATACTCAGCCACAAACAAATTACCTCAGTCCTCGTTGGAGCCAGTTCTGTTTCGCAACTTGAAGCCAACGTAGCTACACTTCACAACCTGAAGTTCTCAGGAGATGAACTGGCTTACATTGATAATATCCTGTTCTGAAAGTCCGGCATTTAATCCAGTTCCAGCTTTAGCTGATCCAGAGCAGTATCGATCACTTCCAATTCCTCTGCTGAGAGTATTACTTCCGCACCCCTGGCATTCTGTTCCGCCTGCCTGGTATTTCTTGCACCAACAAGGGCCACGGAGATGCCTGGCCTCTGCAAAGTCCATCCAATAACCAGTTGGGAAAGTGTGACACCTTTCTCCAGTGCAACAGGTTTAATTGATTCCAGGAACTGATTGGTTTTGATCAGGTTATTCACCCTGAAGTGGGGCAGCTCGGGTCTGGAATCCCCGGGGGCAAAAGGAGTCTCCGGGGTAATCTTCCCTGTAAGCAATCCCCTTTGAAGCGGACTATAAGCCAGAATACTGCAATTATGCTTCATGCTCCAGGGTACCACATCCTCCTCAATATCCCTTCGAACCATGGAGTAGGGAACCTGGTTGGAGCTCAGGGAGATTACAGAGGAGGCCTGTTCCATCTGTTCCACTGAATAGTTGCTTACTCCTGCAGCCCGGATCTTTCCCTGATCCATTAATTGTTGCAGGGCCTCCATGGTCTCCTCAATGGGGGTTGAATCGTCCGGCCAGTGGATCTGGTAAAGATCGATATAGTCGGTACCAAGTCTTCGCAGACTGGCCTCACATTCACTGATCACACTTTCCCTGCCTGAATATTTATAAACCTCTCTTGTCCTTCCTTCATTGTCCCTGGTGGTAAAGTAAAAGACGCCCTGTACATCATCCCATCTCATTCCGGCCTTGGTCAGAATCTCATAGCTGCCGCGTTTGCCTTTCACTGCTTTTCCAACTACTTCTTCTGAGTAGCCGAAACCATAAATAGGAGCCGTATCAACAGAGGTGATCCCATGTGTGTGACAGGCATGGATGGTGCGGATCGATTCCTTCATTTCGGCACCTCCCCACATCCAGCCCCCGATGGCCCAGGCACCGAGTGTTACCGGTGTAACTTTCACTGAAGATTTCCCAAGTACTCTCTTTTCCATCACAAGTCTCGTTTTCTAATAAATTCTGCAAAAGGCAGGGGCAGATAATTGTCATAGCTCAGACACACTTCCCTGGAAAAAGCGATGGCATCATTGAGCAATGCAGTCCATTGGTCACTGCCAATACTCCCTATCTGACGGCGGGTATACCCATGCTTCCATATCCCGTAAAGCAGACCTGCGTTAAAAGTATCGCCCGCTCCAATGGTGCTCACCGGCTCAATCCGGTCCACTTCCACCTGCAGATGCAGCTCCTCGGTCATCAGGCTTATTCCATGCGCATTTGCTGTATAGACAAGGATCGGACAGTGTTTCCTTACCTGCTCCCAGGCGTCCATGGGATTTTCTACCCCCAGTATATTATATAGGTCCTCATCGGAAGCTCTCACAATGGTTGCGTAATCCATGTTCTCTTTGATCACAGAGATCAGCTGGTCACGTTCTGCCATGTGCGAACTTCTGAAATTCGGATCGTACACCACTGTTGCGCCAGCCCCGACAGCTTTGTCCAGCAGCTGCCTGACCCTGGGCCTGATTCCCGGATTCAAGGCATAAAAGGAGCCAAACATGAGCAGGTCGTCGGGATTGAATTCGGGAAAATCCACATCCAGCCGCTGGAGCGGATAATCTTTGTAAAACTGGTATTCGGCGTCACTCTTGTCATTCAGAAATGCAAGCGCAATGGCTGACTGACCATTTTCATAGCGGGACATATAGGTAGAGTCAACTCCGTTCTGCTCCAGGAAATCCTGGATCATGTCACCCACATGGTCATTCCCCATCTCACTGATGAAGGTGATGGGAGCCCCCAGTCTGCCCAGGGTAATTGCGGCGTTAAAGGAGGAACCGCCAGGTTTGGCCGCCTTGGGTTGCTGTTCACGGAATATAATATCCAGGATGGTCTCCCCTACTGCATAAATTTTTTGCATATATCAACGCTATTTAACCAGGCGTGAAATGGTTTTAAAATCGTCCGTTCCCGCCACCCGTACCAGTTCAAAAAGGATGGATTCACTGGTGGTGATAATGGCCCCCGAGGCACGCATGCGCTCGATGGCTGTTGTTTTATCCTCCGGGCAGCGCGAGGTAATGCAATCTGCCACAACCACCGGAATATAGCCCCCATCCAGAAGGTCCATAGCGGTTTGCAGAACACATACATGAGCCTCTATACCGGATATGATCACCTTCTTGCTGCCCAGCTGACCAAGTGCACCGGAGAAAGCAGGTTCATCAAAACATGAGAATGCAATCTTCTCTATGGCTACATAAGGTTCAAGTGCCTGCTTCACCGGTTCAATGGTCGATCCCAACCCCCTGGAATATTGTTCTGTGACCAGCAGAGGAATCTTCAGGGCTTTCAAACCTTCCAGCAGAATCAGGATTCTTTTCAGGAATTGTTCCTTTTTATCCATGACCGGAAACAGGCGTTCCTGAATGTCCACCACAAGTCCGGAACATTCTTCTTTAAAAATCCGCATGGCCCGACTCTCTTGATTTTTCTCCCAGGTATCCCCCATGGTGCCTTTTGGCATAATCAACGGAAGTGAATCCGATCTTTTTCATCATCAAAACCACAAGGACATCCCCGATCACTGCCATGGTCGTTGCAGAAGTTGTTGGTGTAAGTCCCAGCGGACAAACTTCTTCGGGATTACCGGTAAAGAGAACCAGCCGTGATTGCTGAGCAAGCGGGCCTTCGGGATTTCCGGTGATGATCACCAGCGGAATCCCCGGATGCATGGCATGGGTCAATTGAACCAATTCGAGGATTTCACGCGTTTTGCCCGAATTGGAGAGGAGCAGAAGAACATCGTTCTCTCTGATCACACCCAGATCGCCATGCTGCGCCTCACTGGGATGGATAAACAAGGAAGGGGTTCCTGTGGAACTCAGAGTAGTAGCAATTTGGTTGGCCACATGACCAGCCTTTCCCATACCACTTGCAATCACTTTGCCTCCTCTGGAATGGACCCTTTCGTAGAAAAGTTCCACCACCTCCTTATAATTCTCATTGACCGGAATGGATCTGATGGCCCGGGCCTCCTGATCCAGTATCTCTTTCATCTCTTTCACCTTGGAAATTATCATATTTACCTGATCCGTGCACCTACAAATTCCTCCAGCTTCAGCAGATCGGCTGTAAAACGCCTGATTCCGTCCGAAAGTTTTTCAACCGCCATGGGGTCTTCATTGTGCATCCAACGAAAGCCTTTCTCGTCCAGGTTAATCTTCTTCAAATCCATTCTTTTTGAATCGGCTTCATCCAGTTTCCTGGACAAAGGCGCCTCTGTTTTTTCCAACTCACCAAGCAAAACGGGGGAGATCGTCAGCAAGTCACATCCGGCCAGCTCCGTAATCTCTTCCATATTCCTGAATGAAGCACCCATTACCTCAGTCCTGTATCCAAATTTCTTATAATAGTGATAGATGTTACGGACCGAATGAACTCCCGGATCATCAGCACCGGGAATCTCATCCACTCCAAGCTCTTTCTTGTGCCAATCATAGATTCTCCCCACAAAGGGAGAGATCAGTTGAACTCCTGCTTCTGCACAGGATATGGCCTGTGCCATGCTGAAAAGCAGGGTGAGGTTACAATGAATCCCTTCCTTTTCCAGCTCCCGGGCAGCATTGATCCCTTCCCAGGTGGTGGCCACCTTGATCAGGATTTTATCCCTTGAAATCCCATGCTCCTCATACATCCCGATCAATTTCCGGGCTTTCAGAATTGTAGCATCGGTGTCAAAGGAGAGCCTTGCATCCACCTCGGTAGAGACGCGCCGGGGAACAATTTTCAGGATCTCCAGTCCAAACAGAACAGCCAGCATATCCATGGTACCTGACAACTGCTGTTCAGTGGTGCTCCCTGCCTTTTTCCCGTATTCCCCTGCACGTTCAACAAGGTGCCCGTATTCTGGCTTCTTTGCTGCCGCATATATCAACGAAGGATTGGTGGTGGCATCAACCGGCCGGTATTGTTTCATGGTCCCGAAATCGCCTGTATCGGCCACTACCTGTGTATATTGCTTTAATTGTTCCAGAAGGTTCATTTTCAAAAAATTGATCAGAATTCAAAGTTAATAATAATGGCGAGACCCTTTCTAGTGCTTCAGGATTTGATGGAAATCCCTCAGGAATTCGCCGGTTGTTACCACTTTTGCGTAATTCCCCTGAAGGGTTTGAATGGTGGAAAAATGAACGCTTTTTGCGGAGATGATATGCTCATCATACTGCAGTGCCCTGGTGGCACAGGCATCCTCCACCAGAATGCACCTGAAACCAAAGTCGTGTGCCGCCCTCACGGCAGCTTCCACACACATGTGGGTCTGCATGCCACATACCACGATCTGGTCAATTGAATCAGCCCGGAGTGATTCGAGCAAATCCGTATCCAGGAAAGCATTGACCTGGTCTTTTGAAATGACTTTCTCACCGGGAATGGGCTTCACATATTCATGAATGTTTCCCCCCGGTTCAAAATTGTGCCTCACATGGTACACTGGCAATCCTTCTTTTCTGAACTGCTCCAGGAGCAAGCCGGCATTCATGCCGGCCATTTCCGGATTCTCCAATTGCAATCTTCCGCCTGGAAAATAGAATTCCTGTATATCAATAAGAAGCAAAGCCGTTTGCTGTCCATACAGGTGGCTTCCCTGTAAAACGAGCGCTGCTACGGTCAGAAATAGAAAATAATGTCTCATGTGCTCCCGCAATTTAAGGATTAGGAAGGAATCTGACAAAAAGAGCTCCTCATATATATATTGTGTATATAGGGGGTCGCTGTATAATTATTATAATATTTCATTATATACCCCCTATTTTTATGGGGGTTATTTCATTTTATTAATCTTTATTTATTTTTTACCCCCTATTTTATTAGGGGTTGTCAAAGAAATATCTACTTTTGTTTCGAATCGTAATTAATCTAATCCTAAAAGTTACAGTTATGAAAAGAAAAGAACTATTTGGCGGAGTGCTGATGCTCTTGATGGCAAGTATGGTGTTTGCACCAGTGAATATAAACGCGCAGGATGAGGAGAAATCATCTCCATTCGATGTAGGAGGAGATCTGGTTAGCAGTTACCTCTGGCGTGGCACCAAGTTTGGAACCGGTCCGGCCATTCAACCTTACCTGTCCTTTGCAGTTGGCGGTTTTGAAATTGGAGGCTGGGGATCCTATTGCTTCACATCCAACGAAGCTGCAGAAGCTGACCTCTATGCATCCTATGGATTTGATTTTGGATTGAGTGTTGGATTGACCGACTACTATTTTCCCGGATCATACTATTTCGACTACTCAGACTCGACAGGTGCGCATGCATTTGAAATCAACCTGGGATATGAAATCAAAGGTTTTTCAATTGGAGCCAACTATATTCCAAACGAAGCTGGAAGTGCCGGGTCTCAGGGTGGTGATATGTATTTTGAACTGGGATACGGTTTTAAATATTTTGGCATCCATGTGGGGGCAGGAGATGGCTGGCATAGTGCAACAGGTGATTTCGCCATATGCAATATCGGCATAACATCATCCAAAGAAATTTCCATCACTGATAAATTTTCCTTGCCTGTAAATGGAGCTCTCATCTGGAATCCGGATAAGGAACAGTTCCACGTAGTCATTGGCATATCATTTTAAAACATTATACCATGAAAAAAATAGAAGCAATAGTCAGGAAAACCAAGTTTGAAGAAGTCAAGGAAACCCTTCATGAAAATGGTATTGAATTCTTCTCCTTCTGGGAAGCCCGCGGCGTGGGAATGGCCAGGGAGAGCCGGGTATACAGAGGTGTTGCATACGATACAAGCTACATTGAAAGACTCTACCTTCAAATTATTGTGAGGGATGTGAACCTGGAGAAAACGGTGAATGCCCTTTTACAATCCGCTGCTACCGGTGAGGTGGGTGACGGGAAAATATTTGTCTCCACCATCGACGAGAGCATCAGGATCAGAACCGGAGAGAAAGGCGATGAATCGCTTTATATAAAAGATTGACAACCCGATTGATAACAGCGTAAAAAAATATACCATGGAAGATTTAACAACAGCCATATCTGAATTCACAATGTCTATTGACAACATGTGGATTCTGGTCACCGCCGTACTGGTGATGTTTATGCAGCCCGGTTTTGCCCTGGTGGAGGCCGGATTCACACGATCTAAAAATACCGTAAATATTCTGATGAAAAACCTGATGGACTTCGCCGTCGGTTCACTGATTTTCTGGATGATCGGATACACCCTGATGTACGGTGAAGATATAGGAGGATTTATTGGAAAAATCTCATTATTCTTCAGTAGCAATGAAATCAATGGCGTACCAGATATGACTTCATTGATGTTTCAGACTGTATTTGCAGCCACCGCTGCCACCATTGTCTCAGGGGCCGTTGCTGAAAGAACCAAATTCTCAGCCTACCTGATTTTTTCCGTTGCCATTACAGCAGTGATCTATCCCATCTCGGGACACTGGATTTGGGGTGGAGGATGGCTCTCCGGCATGGCCACACCTTTTCATGACTTTGCAGGATCTACAGCGGTCCATTCCGTTGGTGCGTGGGTTGGTCTTACGGGTGCCATCATGATTGGCCCCCGGATCGGGAAATACACCAAAGAAGGAAAAGCACGGGCCATTCCGGGACAGAACCTCGCATTGGGTGCGCTGGGTGTTTTTATCCTCTGGTTTGGCTGGTTCGGATTCAACCCCGGATCGCAACTGGCAGCTTCCGGCAGTGAAAATGCGGGCGCCATCGCCCATATTTTCATCACCACCAACCTGGCTGCTGCAGCAGGTGCGGTATCTGCGATGTTTGTTACCTGGATCAAGTATAAGCGCCCCGGCATGTCACTGACCCTGAACGGAGCATTGGCCGGACTGGTGGCCATAACTGCCGGATGCGATGCGGTAAGCCCCGGTGGCGCCGCAATCATTGGTCTTTTGGCCGGTATCCTGCTGGTGTTCGGAGTTGAATTCATTGACAAGGTGCTGAAAATTGACGATCCGGTGGGTGCTGTTTCCGTGCATGGTCTCAATGGTGCCATGGGTACCATCGCCGTGGGATTGTTCTCTACCTCCAACGGTCTGTTTTACGGAGGAGGTGCTGCCCAGCTGGGCTCACAACTCATTGGTGTTTTGGCCGTAGGCGCATGGGCCATAGGACTTGGCTTCCTGTTGTTCTTTATCCTGAAAAAAACCATCGGCATCAGGGTATCCAAGCGCATTGAAGAGGAAGGATTGGATATTTATGAACATGGAGAAACTGCATACAACTAAGCCTTAAGCCTGCACGGTATTTAAAATATCATGCGATAAACCAGATCTGAAAGGAGGCTGACTCAAAAGTCCATTTTTCGTTATACCCGCTCGTCGCTGAAAATCTTTACTGCGTAAATATTTGTAGGCTTCCGCACGGGTATAACTTTCAAAGAGGCTCTTTTACTCAGCCTCTTTCACTTTATAAGATATTAACACTTAATGGCTGTCAAAATATAATGAATTTCAATTTCTGCGTTTTGATTCGTAATTATTATCTCTATATTTGCGTGTTACCATGATGATATGAAAAATCATTCCAAAAATGTGAAAAGGCACGTGGCAAAGAGGATCAAGCAATCCGAATGAGAATGGTATGAACTTAAATAAAAGAAGGCCGTTCTCAAATCAAAGGGAACGGCTTTTTTACAAAGAAACAATAAGCACAAAGCGGCTATGAGAAAGGAAAGACCTTATAAATCAGGGCTTTATAGAAATGAATTTGAACATGACAATTGCGGGATTGGTTTTGTAGTCCATTTGAAAGGAAAAAAATCCCATGACATCATCATCCGGGGTCTGGAGACCCTGGTCAATATGACCCACCGTGGAGCAGAAGGGGCAGATAGTAAATCCGGAGACGGAGCCGGAGTGATGATCCAGATTCCCCGTGACTTTTATCTGATCCAGGGATATGAGATTCCCCAGGAGGGACAGTTCGGCACGGGTCTGGTGTTTCTTCCACAGGATGGTGCCGAAGCAAAGAAATGCGAAGAGATTCTGGTGCAGTTTGTGAACGATGAAGGGGTTCAACTCATCGGATTCAGGGATGTTCCAAGAGACAACAGCAACATTGGTGAGATTGCCAGAGAGGTGGAGCCCAATATCAGGCAGATCCTTCTTGGGGCTGATTTGCCGCAGGAGCAGTTGGAAAGAAAATTATACATCATCCGGAAAAGGACAGAGAAATACATCGCATCATCAAAGCTGAAACAAAAAAACTTCTTTTACATCCCCAGCCTGTCCACAAAGGTTCTTATTTATAAAGGAATGCTCACTTCAGAGCAACTGGGTGAATATTTTCTGGATCTTCAGGACAAACGGATGCAGAGTGCCATTGCCCTGGTTCACTCCCGCTTCAGTACCAATACTTTCCCGAGCTGGGACCTGGCACAACCCTTCAGGATGCTGGCCCATAACGGAGAGATCAATACGGTGAAGGGCAACCGGTTCTGGATGCAAGCCAGGGAATCCATCCTGAAGTCCGAAATTCTTGGCGATCTTGAGAGATTGTATCCTGTGATCCAGCCCAATATGAGTGATTCTGCCTCTCTGGATAATGTGCTTGAGTTCCTGATCATGAGTGGAAAGTCGCTTCCCTATGCCATGTCGATCCTGATTCCCGAATCGTGGAACCAAAAGAATCCCATTTCACCTGAGTTGAAGGCTTTTTACCAGTACCACTCGGCATTTATGGAACCATGGGACGGACCGGCATCACTGATTTTCAGCGACGGGCGGTACATTGGCGGCATGCTTGACCGAAACGGTTTACGTCCCTCCCGGTATTTGATCACCAAGGACGACCTGATGGTGATGGGATCGGAAGCGGGTGTTCAAACCTTCCCGGCCGGAGAGATCAGGGAAAAAGGTCGCCTCCAGCCAGGAAAAATCATCCTTGTGGATGTGCAGGAGGGCAAGATTTTCCAGGACAAGGAGCTTAAAGCAATCCTCGCTTCGGCACATCCGTACAAGAGCTGGATCGATAAAAATATGGTGAGTCTGGAGCAAATCCAGGCAGGAAATGTGGTTCCTCCCGGATTGGGCGATCACTACAGGGAATACCTCACCTCTTTCAATTTCAGCCGTGAAGACATCGAAACGATTATTAAAGTCATGGCCGAAACAGGTGCCGAGCCCATCGGATCCATGGGCAATGATGTGCCACCCACTGTACTGAGTAAAAAGCCATACCGTTTGTTCTATTATTTCAAGCAACTTTTTGCCCAGGTAACCAATCCGGCCATCGATCCCATCAGGGAGGAGCTGGTGATGAGCCTTACAGGGTACATCGGATCCCTGCAAACCAATGTTCTGGACGAGACGCCCAACCATGCAAAAATGGTCAAATTTAAAAGCCCGGTCATCAACAACACCTACTTCCAGGTGGTAAAGAACCTGCGCTACAAAGGCTTTTCAAATAAGGTGATCTCCATTCATTTTGATGCAGCAAAAGGCGCCAAAGGGCTGGAAGAGGCGGTTGAGGATATTTGCAGGCAGGCAGAAAAAGCTGTGGATGAGAATCACAATTACATCATTCTTTCGGACCGTGGCATTTCTAAAGAGATGGCACCCATTCCCTCACTGCTTGCCGTCTCTGCTGTTCACCACCATCTGATCAATTGCCGCAAGCGCATGCAGATAGATATTGTGGTGGAGTCGGCCGAGCCCAGGGAAGTAATGCATTTTGCCCTGCTTTTCGGTTATGGGGCAAGCGTCATCAATCCATACATGGCTTTTGCTGTGATTGAACAATTGGTAGAAAAGAAGGTCATTCAGCAGGATTTCGAGAAGGCCCAGGCCAACTATATCAAGGCTGTCAACAAAGGCCTTCTTAAGATCCTGTCCAAAATGGGTATCAGTACCCTGCGCAGTTACAGGGCAGCCCAGATTTTTGAAGCCATTGGCATTCATCAGGATGTGATCAGTAAATATTTTGAGGGGACCGTTTCCCGGATCGGCGGTATTGGATTGGAGGAGATTTCACAGGAAGTACTTATTCCCCACCGTAAAGCTTATACAGAAGATGTACACTCCATGATTCTTACCGAGGGGGTCTACCATTTCCGCAAGTATGGAGAACACCATGCCTGGAATCCTGAAACGGTGGCACTGCTTCAGTGGAGCACCCGGAACAATGATTACGCTAAATACAAGGAGTTTGCTTCTGTAGTGGATTGCGAAAATGCCCGACCCACTTTTATCAGGGGACTTCTGGATTATAAAAGAAATCCCATTCCCCTGGACCAGGTTGAGCCGGAGGAAAAGATCCTGAAACGCTTTGTTACAGGGGCCATGTCCTACGGATCCATCAGCAAGGAGGCCCATGAAGCCCTGGCTATTGCCATGAATCGTATTGGAGGCCGGAGCAATACCGGTGAGGGAGGCGAAGATCCCACCCGGTTCGTACGAATGGAGAACGGTGATTCAAAACGCAGTGCCATCAAGCAGGTGGCCAGCGGGCGATTTGGAGTTACCACCGAATACCTGGTCAATGCAGACGAAATACAGATCAAGGTCGCCCAGGGAGCGAAACCCGGTGAGGGTGGACAGTTGCCGGGGCACAAGGTAGATAAGATCATCGCCAAAACCCGTTATTCCATACCGGGGATCACGTTGATATCGCCTCCACCCCACCACGACATCTATTCCATCGAAGACCTTGCCCAGCTGATCTTTGATTTGAAAAATGTAAATCCCGAGGCCCGGATCTCTGTGAAACTTGTATCAGAAACGGGGGTTGGAACCGTTGCAGCGGGTGTGGCCAAAGCGTCGGCCGACCTGATCACCATCAGTGGAGCAGAAGGCGGAACCGGGGCCAGTCCATCCTCCTCCATCAAACATGCAGGCTTGCCCCTGGAATTGGGATTGGCAGAGACCCAGCAGACCCTGGTGATGAACAACCTGAGGAGAAAAGTAGTGCTACAGGCCGATGGCCAGATGAAAACCGGCAGGGATGTGATCATGGCTGCTCTGTTGGGTGCTGAAGAATTCGGATTTGCCACTGCTGCCCTGATTGTACTTGGCTGCGTGATGATGCGTAAATGCCACCTGAACACATGTCCGGTTGGAGTGGCCACCCAGAATAAAGACCTGAGAAAACTGTTTCGAGGGAAAGCAGACTTTGTGGAGAACTATTTTCGTTTCCTGGCCAGGGAGATCAGGGAGTACCTGGCTGAATTGGGTTTCAAGACCTTCGATGAGATTGTGGGACGTGCCGATCTGCTGGTACGAAATGAAGCAATCACTCACTGGAAAACCAAGCATCTGGACCTGAGCGATTTGATCGCGCTGCCCAAAGAGGCCAGGAAAAATTCAATGTATAATACCGAATTCCAGCATCACAAAATTGAAGGTGTGCTGGATCATAATCTCATTGAAAAGGCCCAAAAAGCCATTGACGAGAAAGAGCCGGTCACCATGCACTACTCCATTAAAAATACCGACCGGACCACCGGGGCCATGTTATCCGGAACCATTGCCAAGAAATACGGGAATGAAGGCTTGCCCGCTGGTACCATTAAGGCCCGTTTTGCAGGATCGGCCGGTCAGAGTTTCGGTGCGTTTCTCGTCCCGGGAGTTGAGTTCTATCTGGAAGGAGACACCAACGATTATCTGGGAAAAGGTTTGTCGGGTGGCCGGATCATCGTGGTCCCGCCGGAGGGATCGACCTTTGAGTCGGACAAGAACATCATTATCGGCAATACGGTGCTTTACGGAGCCACTGCCGGAGAGATTTATATTTCGGGAATGGCCGGGGAACGGTTTGCTGTCCGCAACAGCGGAGCCACTGCCATCGTTGAGGGTGTGGGCGATCATTGCTGTGAATACATGACCGGTGGACGCGTGGTTGTACTGGGTAAGACAGGCAGGAATTTCGCCGCAGGAATGAGTGGTGGAGTTGCCTATGTACTTGATGAGGAGGGTGATTTTGATTACTACTGCAACATGGGAATGGTGGAACTGTCATTGGTAGAGGATCTGAATGATAAAAAGGAGTTGTCAGACCTGATCTCCATCCATTATGAACATACAGGAAGCAAGGTGGCTGAGAAGATCCTCTCCAACATGGATGATTATATGGATCAATTTATAAAGGTCGTTCCTTATGAGTATAAAAAAGTACTGCAGGAGCTGCAACTGGAGGAGCTTAAAAAGAAGCTGGCCACTATTGAGAAAGATGTGGAAATGATCGATGGCATATAAAAGACTGAACTATGGCAGATCCTAAAGGATTCATGAAGATAGGGAAAAAACCGGCTGGAAACCGGCCGGTTCATGAACGCATCAGTGATTACAGCGAAGTGGAACAGGTCCTGAATTCGGAGGACCGGAAACTGCAGGCCTCCAGGTGTATGGATTGCGGAATTCCATTCTGCCACTGGGGATGCCCGGTGGATAACCTGATCCCCGAATGGAATGACCTGCTCTTCCAGGGCGACTGGAAAGGCGCCAGCGAACGGCTGCACTCGACCAACAATTTCCCCGAATTTACAGGCAGGATCTGCCCGGCACCCTGTGAGCACTCATGCGTTCTGAATATCGGCGAAGAACCGGTAACCATCCGGGAGAATGAAGCTGCGATCGTGGAACATGCATTTGCCGAAGGGTATATCAAACCCAATCCGCCCCAGGTCAGGACAGGGAAGAAAGTGGCTGTGATCGGAAGCGGACCGGCAGGGATGGCTGCAGCCGACCAGCTGAACAAAGCGGGTCATACCGTTACACTGTTCGAAAAAGATGAGAAAATCGGAGGCCTGCTCAGATTTGGTATTCCTGATTTCAAACTGAACAAACACACCATCGACAGGCGCCTGAAAATCATGATGGCCGAAGGCCTTGAAATCCGCACCGGAGTTGAAGTAGGGAGGGATATCTCCGGTAAAGAGATTCTTGATTCATATGATGCGGTCTGTCTGGCCATCGGAGCCATGCAGCCAAGAGACCTCTCGCTGGAAGGACGTGAGCTGGACGGAATCCATTTTGCCATGGATTACCTGACACAACAAAATCGTGTGAACAACGGGGTTTATGTACCCTATGACAACCGTATCACCGCCGAGGGCAGAAAAGTGCTTGTGATTGGCGGAGGAGATACCGGGTCAGACTGTGTTGGAACCGCCATCAGGCAGGGTGCCGAGAGTGTGACCCAGATCGAAATCCTACCCAAGCCACCTGACAAGCGGGCTGACGAAAATCCTTGGCCCTATTACGGTAAGATCCTGAAAACCTCAACCTCACACGAAGAGGGTTGCCAGCGAAGGTGGAGTCTGTCCACACTTCGGTTTATCGGCATGCAACGCCGGGTTACTCATGTTGAGGTTGAAGTAGTCACCTGGGAGAAAATGGAAGGGCGGTTTCAAATGAAGGCTGTCCCCGGAACAAAAAGTCAAATTGAAGCTGACCTGATCCTCCTTGCCATGGGTTTTGTTCATCCTGTTCACGAAGGATTGCTTGAAGAGTTGGGTGTGAACCTGGATATGCGGAAAAATGTGGCCGTCGATGGAGATTTGTCCACCAATATCAGGAAAGTTTTCGGAACAGGTGATGCGGTAAACGGTGCCACCCTGGTGGTAACTGCCATTGCCTCCGGAAGGCGGGCTGCCAGAAAAATAGATGATTATTTGCTCTCTTCATCAAAATAGAAAATTATCTATTTTATTATGAGTGGATGCCTATTTTAATAGCCATACAACAATTTCATATATATTTTTTAACATACACCCCTTTTATTAGTGGGGGTATTGGTCATTTATTATATATTTACATCGACCACAACTTAAAACTAATTTGATGAAAAAACAATGGTTGATTGCCTTGATTGCATTCGGAGTCATTGCAGTTCTGGGAATTATTGTACCCCATGGTTTTAATACCGGGGACACTTCCGGGATCGACACAGGAGACGTTGCCTGGATGCTTGCTTCCACTGCCCTGGTGTTCCTTATGACCCCGGGACTGGGATTCTTCTACGGAGGAATGGTGAAACCGAAAAACGTGATCTCCACCATCCTCCAGAGTTTTATTGCCCTGGGCCTGATCAGTATTCTCTGGGTTGTATTTGGATTCAGCCTGGCATTCGGAGAGAGTGTTGGAGCTGAGGGGTTTGGATTGTTTGGTAATCCTGCGACCTATTTCATGTTCAAAGGAGTGGGCGGAGCCCCGGATCCCCAATTTTCAGCTACCATCCCACTGGCCCTTTTTGCCCTGTTCCAACTCAAATTTGCCATCATCACCCCAGCCCTTTTTACCGGTTCCTTTGCCGGCAGGGTCAGATTTACCGCGTTGATGATCTTCATGGTGCTGTTTATGATCTTTATATACTGTCCCCTGGCCCACTGGACCTGGCATCCCAATGGATTCTTAAGAAACTGGGGGGTGCTGGATTTTGCCGGAGGAACCGTGGTACATATGTCAGCCGGTATGGCAGCCCTGGCCGGTGCATTCTTCTTTGGCCCCAGAAGGGATTACGCAAGGCCCTCCTATCCCGCCAACATTCCATTCGTCCTTCTGGGTACCGGCCTGCTCTGGTTTGGCTGGTTCGGATTCAATGCCGGATCTGCACTTGGGTCTTCGGTCCTGGCAGTGAAAGCCCTGCTGAATACCAACACCGCATCGGCATCAGCCATGCTGGTCTATATCTTCTTTGACGGGGTGAAAGGCAGGAAACCTTCTGCTCTTGGAGCCTGTGTGGGAGCTGTTGTGGGCCTGGTGGCCATTACCCCGGCAGCCGGTTTTGTAAGTGTGGGAGCCAGTATATTTATCGGAGGTGCAGCGGCCATCGCCAGCAACCTGATGATCTATTACTTTTCCCGGAGGGGCGTTGACGATACACTGGATGTATTCCCTGCCCACGGGATCGGAGGGATGACAGGCATGTTGCTGACAGGCGTATTTGCTGAAGATGTCGGTTTGATCAATGGTGAAGTAAGAACATTCCTTTTCCATTTGCTGGCCCTGGTGCTGGTATCCGCCTTTGCCTTCGGTGGTTCCCTCCTTTTGTACTGGATCACCAATAAAATTGTTCCCATGCGTGTGCCCAGTGTCTACGAAGATGCGGGGCTTGACCTGAGCCAGCATAATGAAACACTTTTCTACGAGAATGATGAGAAAGTGAAAGCCCGGAAAGAGAAACTAAAGAACTACTCCCCTGATTTCTATCCCAGAAGACAGAGAAACAAATAGCAACAATACCTCGGGGTATTTTACCGCAAAGTGCAATACCTCGGGGTATTTTACCGCAAAGTGCAATACCTCGGGGTATTTTACCGCAAAGTGCTTATTTTGCTACCGCAAAAAAATGCCAGTTTGCTTGTAAAATACCCCTCGGACAATGAATATTGTACCGAGATAGAACCAGAATATAATGAAATGCCGTGATCATTGTGGGGCTTGCTGCATCGCTCCGTCCATCTCATCCCCCATTCCGGGGATGCCCGACGGGAAACCTGCCGGTGTACCATGTATCCACCTGTCAGATGATTTCCGTTGCACGAAATACAGGCACCCGGACAGGCCAAAAGTATGCGATGACTTTAAGGCAGATCCCGATGTATGCGGTACAAGCCGCAGGGAGGCTATGATCCTGCTGGGAGCACTGGAGAACGGAACCTCCCCCTGAGTATTTCCAGGAGCCGCGATTTCACCTCTTCCATATCCGGTGCATTCCCCAGCTCCTTCTGCATGGAGGTGACTCCTTTGGTCTCAAATCCGCAGGGATTGATGTAGCCAAAGTACTCCAGGTTGGTATTTACATTCAGTGCAAAACCGTGCATGGTCACATACCTGCCTGAACGAACCCCGATGGCACAGATCTTTCGGGCCTTTACCGGATGTTCAACATCCAGCCATACTCCCGTGGCACCTTCCATGTGGGTGGCCGTGATCCCATACCCTTTCAGCAATTCAATAATCGAATCCTCCAGCAGTGTGATGTATTGCTTCAACCCAAGATCCAGTGACTCCAGGTCCAGGATGGGATAACCCACAATCTGACCCGGGCCGTGGTAGGTGATGTCTCCGCCCCGGTTGGTTTTAAAATAGGTGGCATTGATTTTCTTCAGAAAATCCTGACGGATCAGCAGGTTGGCTTCATTTCCGCTTTTGCCCAGGGTATATACATGCGGATGTTCACAAAAAAGGAGGTACTGCTCAGGTCGTTCATGACCTCCGGGGTCACGTTTATACTCCACAAGCCTGTTAAAGCGCTCCTCCTGGTAATCCCACGCCTCCCCGTATTCGATTACTCCCAGATCCCTGAAAGTGATTTGATTGCTATGACTCATCCCTGATTTGCATTCTACGTCTGTTTTACATGTTTCTCTGCGTGGTAGGAAGAACGCACCAGGGGGCTTGATTCAACCTCCCTGAATCCTTTCTCCAGGGCCTTTTCCCTGTAAAGATCGAACTGGTCGGGATGGATATATTCTACCACAGGCATATGGCCCAGGGTGGGCTGCAGATACTGTCCCAGGGTTAGAACTTCACAACCTGCTTCCCGAAGGTCGTCCATGGTCGTGAGTAACTCCTGTTCCTTCTCACCCAAACCCAGCATGATCCCGGATTTTGAAGTCTGGGCTGACAGGGCCACCTGACGGATCACCTGCAGGCTGGTATGATACCTGGCCCTGGACCTCACCAGGGGAGTAAGTCTTTCCACTGTTTCCAGGTTGTGCGAGATCACCTCCGGCCTTGCTTCAATCACCAGGGAAACCAACGCAGGGATCGCATCAAAATCAGGAATCAGTGTTTCTATGGTCAGCCCCGGAACCTCCTCTTTCAGAATGGCAATGGTCCTTGCCCAGAATCCGGCCCCTTTATCCGGCAGGTCATCCCGGTCAACTGAAGTGATCACGGCGTGACTGATCCCCATGGTTCGTATGGAAGCAGCCATCCGGTAAGGTTCCTGTTCATCCACAGGAAACGGTTTCCCGGTTTTGACAGCGCAGAACTTGCATGAACGGGTACAAATCTCTCCCAGGATCATAAAAGTAGCTGTTCCCGCAGCCCAGCACTCCCCGATATTGGGGCAGTTCCCACTCGTGCATATGGTATGGAGGTGATGCTTGTTCACCTGCTCCTTCACCTGCATGTACCGTTCGCCTCCCGGCATGCGCATACGCATCCAGTCCGGAAGCCTCTGCCTGTCCCCTTTCATGTTTCTATTCTCCGGTTTCATGGTCCAAAGATAATCAGATTGCCATGCATTTTCTTACTTTTATGCCTTTTCAATAACAGAATAACTACACATACGGAATTACCCATGAACCGGTACAATGAGCTACTAAACCTTGCAAAAAGGGTCCAGGCTGTGGCCGAAAACGGCCTTCACTATTCAGAAAGCGATTGGGACCTGGACCGATATAAAGACCTCGAAGATATATCCTTAAGGATGTTATCCCTGATCACGGACCAGCCCTTTGAAACCATCAAAACGGCAACTCCCGAACTACATGGGTACAGAACCCCAAAAATAGATGTCCGCTGTGTTGTATTCAATGACAAGGATGAAATCCTTCTGGTCAAAGAACGGGTGGACTCCAGATGGTCCTTGCCTGGAGGGTGGTGCGATGTGGGCTATTCCCCGGTGGAGGTGGCAGAAAAAGAGGCTTTTGAAGAAGCCGGTATCCGGGTGACGGCAGGTAGGCTCCTTGCCATATTCGACAAGAAGCGCCACGACCATCCCCAGGACCTTTACTATGTTTATAAAATCTTTATAGAGTGTACCGCCGAGAATTTTGAAACTTCCACCGGGATGGAAACACTCGATGTGGGATTCTTCAAACAAGATACCTTGCCAGAGCTATCTTCTCCAAGGAACACAGTGGATCAGATTGACAAGATGTTCGATTTCCGGTATGGCAGGCTTCACTGGCCACTAATAGATTGAAATACAAGAACAAGCTGTTCTGTTAAAAGTCCTGCTTATCGGGTCGCACAATCCTGATGGATCGTTTGATATTAAACCGCCTTAAATATTAAGGCGGATATTTCCTGTGTGGTACCCAATCCAGTTCCTCTCCTCACCCACATGGCTGGTCGTGGTAAAACGGAAAAAACTCAGACCCACGTAGTATGAGGCATTGTTATAGCCCAGGGCGATTCTGGTGGTATTATTCAGGCCCATGGTTAGCCCAGAGGTGAATAATTCCGAAGAGGATGTATTGTGAATCCGGTTGAACCCGGAGGAAACTCCAATGACAGTTGAAAGGGAGAAGTAAAAACTTTCCTGCCAGACAAATGTATACGCGTAGCCGCCGTTTATCCCGGTATTTAGAAAGTCAGCCTGTCGAAAAGGCATATCTCCGAGGAAACCGGAAGGTGGAATGTCTCCACCGGCTGTAAGCGAATCACTCTTACCGAGCCACCAGTAGGCTTCAATTCCTGCAATGGGGGATCCGGCGCTTTTTCGCTGAGATTGGTTCTGCAAAAATGAAATGGCTTTGCAGGTCCAAATACCGGGTGTCTCCATTGAGGTCATCATCCTTGTTGACAAAAGGCATTTTTACTGTCAGGTTAAGGGTAAGAAAGTCATAGGTAAAACCCATTCCCAGTAACAAGTTGTCATTGGTCCTGTACTTGATCCAAGGATGAAAAAGCCGCTCCGAAAGATTATAACCATTCTGTTTTCTGGATAAGAAGAGCCTGGTAGTGAGTTCATCCCTGTATGCAGTGATAAAGCTCGTATCATATTTTATCTTCCCAATCTCACCAAATAATTGCGAAAAGCCCTTCTGAGGCATGATTGTGAAAAGGGCCATCAGTGCTCACCAGGTATGAGTTAGATTTAAACTGTTTTTTCATTTTATTCCAGTATTTTTGAAAGAAATATAGGTTTCATGCGAACTGAAAAGGATTTCCTTGGAGAGGTCTCCATTCCCGCCGATGCCCTGTACGGCATCCACTCTTACCGCGCGAAGAAAAACTTCCACAACACGGTGCCATTTCCCATTGAATGGTACAGGGCCACAGGAACAGTAAAACTTGCCTGCTACCGAACCGTAAGAAAACTACTGAAAGCCATTCAAAAAGAGCATCCCGACCTTGTCACTCACCTCAGATTGCCGGCTGAAAAAACGCTGGGAGCCATGGAATTGGCGGCCACGGAGGTTTCTTCCGGATCTCATTTTGAGCACTTTATTGTCCCGGGGGTGCAGGGGGGTGCAGGAACCAGTATCAACCTGAACATCAACGAAATTATTTCCAATGTTGCATTGATTGGGCTTGGGAGGAAACCAGGTGATTACCAGGTTCTGGACCCCATTGAAACTGCCAACATCTTTCAATCCACAAATGATGTGATTCCAACTGCCCTGACCGTGGCAACCATGCACCTTCTGAACGAACTGGAGGAGGAAATTAACCAATCCAGGTTTGAAATGGAACAGCTGGAGACAAGGTACAGGCACAGCCTCCGCGTTGGATATACTCAGATGCAAGAGGCTGTCCCCTCTACGTTCGGGCATCTTTTCAGCACCTACAGCGATGCTTTGTCCAGGGACTGGTGGAGGGTATCCAAATCATTTGAACGGATCAAAGTGGTGAACCTGGGAGGCGGAGCCACCGGAACGGGGATCTCCATCCCGAGGTTTTACATCACGGAGGTTGTGCCCATATTGAAGAATCTCACTTCACTGCCTGTTACCCAGGGAGAAAATATGCCCGATACAACATGCAACATGGACAAATGGGTAGAGGTTCATGGTATCCTGAAAGCGCACGCTGTGAACCTGGAGAAAATCGCCTCTGATCTTCGACTGCTGTCGTCCGGTGTGGTCAAGAGCAGGGAGGTCCGTTTACCCGACCGGCAGGTGGGCAGTTCCATCATGCCAGGGAAAGTGAATCCGGTGATCCCTGAATACCTCATCTCTTCAGCCCACCGAATCTATGCCAATGACCAGCTAATTACATCGCTTTCTGCACTGGGCTGCCTGGAATTGAATGCATATTTACCTGAAATCGGAGTATCTATGCTGGAGAGCCTGAAGCTGATGATTTCCATGAACAGGGCCATACGGTACAACATGCTGGAAGGCTTAGAGATAGACGAATCAGCTGCCAGAACCAGGTTGTACCTGAGTCCGGCCGTTACTACAGCCCTCTCCCCCCTGATCGGGTATCATAAAGCATCTGAACTGGCCAAAGCCATGCAGGAGAATCGTTGCGATGTATTTAAAGCCAATGAAATTCTGGGACTGCTGGAAGAGGAGAAACTTGCCAGAGTCATGAAGCCTGACCAGCTGCTGAAGCAGGGATTTACCATGAATGATATCAGGGAACTGAAATGAAGGGAAGAGATGCCAAACCACATATCGGAATTTTCGGGCGAAGGAACAACGGAAAGTCTTCGTTGATTAATTGCCTGGCTGGTCAGGATGTGGCTATTGTTTCCAGTAAACCGGGAACAACCACTGATCCGGTAAAAAAATCCATGGAGATTCCGGGAATTGGTCCGGTGGTATTGATTGATACGGCTGGTACCGATGATACAGGAGAGCTTGGAAAGAAGAGGGTGGCAAGGACACGGGAGGTGATCCGAACAATCGACCTGGGAATCCTGGTGCTGGCAGAGAATAAGTTCGATGAGGAAGAAAAAGCCATCATCAGGCAGTTTGAAAAATGGGAGGTCCCCTTCCTGGTGATATACAACAAATCAGACCTTGATCAACAGGGCCCGAGCCTGACTTACACATTGAAGAAGGTTTACCAGAAAGAGGCTATTGCATTTTCTACATTGGATCCACATAACAGGGAAGCGCTGATCGGATATATAAAAACCGCTCTTCCTGAGTCGGCGTATCTTTCAAAATCTCTCGTGGGCGATATCATTTCCCAGGGAGACCTGGTATTACTGATCACCCCCATTGACGAAGAGGCCCCCGAGGGCAGGCTGATCCTTCCGCAGGTGCAGGCCATCAGGGATATCCTGGACAATGATGCGGTTGCTGTTGTGGTGAAAGAGCGGGAGGTGGATGGCTTGTTGAAAAAACTTCATCCAAGGCCCGCACTTGCCATAACCGACAGCCAGGTATTTAAAAAAGCCGATGCATCCATTCCTGACGATATACCATTGACCAGCTTCAGCACTGTACTTGCACGCTATAAGGGTGATTTTGAAAATTATCTGAAAGGCACTCCCCACCTTTCGAAACTGGAAAACGGTGATAGGATTCTGATCCTCGAGTCCTGTACCCACCAGGTTTCGTGTGATGATATTGGCAGGATAAAGATCCCAAGGTGGCTCTCCAACTTTTCAGGAAAAGAACTTGAATTTGAAGTGGTTTCCGGACTGAACAGTGTTCCAGGGGATATCAAAGACTATAGCATGGTGATCCAGTGCGGCGGGTGCATGATCACTCGCAAACAGCTGATCAACAGGTTAAAACCTGCCATCGAGGCTGGGATCCCGGTAACCAACTATGGAATGGCTATTGCCTATATGCACGGGATTTATGAAAGGGCGGTAGCACCCTTTGTTAAACTGGAACCCAATTCTTCTACATATTTATAGGAAACTGGAATATCATGAACGTGAAGGAGATTCTGGAGAATGGGAAACTGGGCAGGAATGAGATCATCATGCTTCTGGATGCACAGGGTAAGGAGCGGCAATTGTTGTTTAAGAAAGCTACCGAAACCAAATTGAAGGAAATTGGCCAAAAAGTACATTTCAGGGGACTGGTGGAGTTCTCCAACATCTGCGGAAAAGACTGCTACTATTGCGGGATCAGGAAGTCCAACAGGGAAGCCACGCGATACAATCTATCGGATGATCAGATTCTGGACGCTGCCAGGTTCGCCCATGAAAACCACTACGGTTCATTGGTGATGCAATCCGGGGAGCTGGAATCGCCAGCATTTACCAAACGCATTGAGCATCTTCTCAAGGAGATAAAAGTTCTATCCAAAGGAGAACTGGGGGTTACCCTCTCACTGGGAGAACAGACAGAAGATGTTTATCAAAGGTGGTTTGATGCAGGAGCGCACAGGTATCTTTTGAGGATTGAAACCTCCAACCCGGATCTTTATAAAATATACCATCCAGGAGACACCTTGCATGATTTCGCCCGAAGGCTAACCTGCCTGAAGACCTTGCAAAGGATAGGATATCAGACCGGGACCGGGGTGATGATCGGTTTGCCCTTCCAGACCACAGGCGATTTGGCCGATGATCTGCTGTTCATGAAACAGTTTGACGTGGATATGGTGGGAATGGGACCCTACATAGAACACCAACATACGCCTCTTTTTCAATACCGAAGCGAATTGTTGCCCATCCAGGAGCGGTTCGATCTGGCCCTGAAAATGATTGCTGTATTAAGAATCCTGATGCAGGATATTAACATTGCTGCTGCCACCGCACTTCAGGCCATAGATCCATTGGGAAGAGAGAAGGCTTTGAAGATTGGTGCCAACATCATCATGCCCAATATCACTCCCGGCAAATTCAGAAATGATTATGCCCTGTATGAGAATAAGCCATGCGTGGATGAAGAACCCGGGGAGTGCAAAAACTGCCTGGATGTGCGCATTCAACTGGCCGACAGTGAGATTGGTTACAATGAGTGGGGTGATTCAAAGCATTTTTTCAGAAGACTGGCCAGCACCCATTCGCCTTCTGTGGATGCGATACACCCTTCCCAAAAATATCGATAAACATCAATATACTATGAAACTGATCCCGTTCTTCATTCCTTTTCTTGTTTTTTTGACAGCCTGTTCACCGGCCGTCAAAAGACCGGAGGCATCTCCTGTTGAACCCCTCACGCTGACCCTGGAACAAGCCAATAATCTGGCTGCGCTTCCTCTCGCCTGTATGCAGACAGAGTATCCCAATAAGTTGGGCCAGACCATTGGCAGCAAAGAGGAAATTGGAGAACCACATAAGCTGCATCCGGCATTTTATGGCTGTTTTGACTGGCATTCATCGGTTCATGGCCATTGGTCACTGGTCTGTTTGCTTAAGAACTTCCCGGAGCTTGAAAATGCAGAGATGATCAGGGAAACGCTCAGGGCCAACCTTTCACCGGAAAACATCCTGGCCGAGGTGGATTACTTCATGGGCCCCTTGAGCAAATCCTATGAACGAACTTATGGATGGGCCTGGCTTTTGAAACTTGCTGAAGAATTGTCCACCTGGGATGATCCCCTGGGCCTTGAACTGGAGCAAAATCTTCAGCCTCTTACCGATGTCATTGTTCAACTCTATTTGGATTTTCTGCCCAAACTGAACTACCCCATCCGGGTGGGTGAACATACCAACACTGCTTTCGGATTGTGTTTTGCATGGGATTATGCACATACCATGAAAATTGATGAACTGCAAACCATGATAGAATCCCGGGCAAGGGATTTCTATATGGATGATTACGGATGCCCGCTGGACTGGGAACCGGGAGGTTCCGACTTTCTTTCCCCCTGCCTGGAGGAGCTTGACCTGATGCGCAGGGTGCTGGATGAACCGGAATTCAGATCATGGATCGATGGTTTTATGCCCGGTTTGCAACAGAATGAATTCCAGATGGAGGTGGGTGAAGTCTCGGACCGGACCGATGGGAAACTTGTTCACCTGGATGGACTGAACTTCAGCAGGGCATGGGTATTGTATGGCCTGGCAGAACAGTATTCAGGGTATGATCATTTGTTCTCAATAGCCAATGAACATGTGGAATACTCCTTACCCAACCTTGTGGGAGATAGCTACGAAGGGGGTCACTGGCTGGGCTCTTTCGCCATCTATGCACTGAACAGACCAGATCAAATGGTACAACCCTAAACACCATATAACCAATTTTAACCCTACCTTTGCATCTTTTTTACTTGTACTTTTTACCTTGTACCTTGTACCTAACAACATGATAACAGTTTCGGGATTAAGAATTCAGTTTGGGAAGCGGGTGTTGTTTCAGGATGTGAATATGAAGTTTACACCTGGCAATTGCTATGGCGTAATTGGGGCCAATGGTGCAGGGAAATCCACATTCCTGAAGGCCATTTCCGGGGAGATTGAAACCACGGCCGGACACATTTCCCTGGGACCCGGAGAGCGGCTTTCTGTGTTAAGCCAGGATCATTTTGCATTTGATGACTATACAGTACTCCAGTCTGTGCTGAAAGGCCATTCGCGCCTGTGGGATGTGATGCAGGAGAAAGAAATCCTCTATGCCAAAACTGATTTTAATGAGGAAGATGGGATCAGATCATCCGAACTGGAGGAGGAATTTGCCGGGATGGATGGATGGAACGCAGAGAGTGATGCTGCGGCCTTGCTGAGTAACCTGGGAATAAAAGAGGAGTTCCACCATGCTTTCATGAAAGACATGAGCGGAAAGCAGAAGGTAAGGGTTTTGCTGGCCCAGGCACTTTTCGGGAAACCTGACAACCTGCTGCTGGATGAGCCAACCAATGACCTGGACCTGGATACGGTGACATGGCTGGAGAACTACCTGTCCAACTATGAAAATACCGTGCTGGTTGTCTCCCACGACAGGCATTTTCTGGATGCCGTCAGCACCCATACCATTGATATTGATTTCGGCAAAATACAGATGTTTGCCGGGAACTACAGCTTCTGGTACCATAGCAGCCAACTGGCTTTAAGACAACAACAGGTTCAGAACAAGAGAGCAGAAGATAAACGCAAGGAATTGCTTGAATTCATCGCACGTTTCAGCGCCAATGTGGCCAAATCCAAACAGACCACAAGCCGCAAGAAGATGATTGAGAAGCTGAATATTGAAGATATCAGGCCCTCCACGCGGAAATACCCCGGCATTATTCTTACTCCTGAGCGGAAGGTGGGGGATAAAATCCTGGATGTTCATGGATTAAGTGCCAGTGTGGATGGTTCAGTGCTGTTTAAGGATCTGGATTTTGTGGCCAATAAGGGTGACAAGATCATCTTCCTATCCAGAGATCCCAGGGCCATGACCGCATTTTTTGAGATCATCAGCGGAAACCAGGAGCCCGATTCGGGCACTTTCATATGGGGCCAGACCATCACCTCTGCTTATTTGCCACTGGATAACGCTCCATTTTTTAAAAAGAACCTCTCCCTTTTTGATTGGTTTTGCCAGTATACCGGTGATACTACCGAAGCTTTTGTGAGGGGTTACCTGGGAAAAATGCTGTTTTCCGGTGATGAGATCTATAAAAAGGTGGAGGTTTTATCCGGGGGTGAGAAAATGCGGTGTATGATCTCAAGGCTGATGCTCGCCAATGCCAATGTGCTGGTGCTTGACACCCCCACCAACCACCTGGATCTGGAATCCATTCAGGCTTTCAACAACAGTCTGATTAAGTATCCGGGAAACATTTTTATGTCGTCCCACGACCATGAATTTATTCAAACGGCATGCAACAGGATTATTGAGCTAACCCCGGGCGGAATCATCGATAAGCTGATGGATTACGATGACTACATTACAGATGAGGCCCTCATAAAACAGAGAGAGGCCCTCTATTGAACTATTCGATCTCTTTCTGACTGTGCGCATTGACAAAAAGGATATTTCCCAATACGTTGTAGCCTTCAAAAACCCTGGCCCCTTCATGCTTCAGCAACTCACTGTGAAAACCGATGATGGTCAGACCCGCATCGGCAGAGTGCTCTTTAACAAGTGCCCTGGTGTTGAGGCCGGGCCTTTCGCTGATCACCTGTATGTTCTTTGAGGTGATGGGCAGGCGCCCGGTCTGCATCAGCAGTTCCAGATTTTTCCGGGTCTCCTCCTCTTTCTCCTTTTTACACACGTCAAAAATTGTGATCTCACTTTTCCTCCAGACTGGATGACCCTGAATAATAAAACTCAAAAGGATCATGAGGTGAGAATTTTCATAATCGTTGCTTCTGATCCAGACATGGATCCCGTTCTTGAAGTTGATGCTTCGTTTGGTACTTCCCAGAATGCATACATCAAATTTACCTGCATTCACCAGCGAGAAATTCTCAACAATCTCCTTGAGGTTATCAGGATTTTCCCTGTCGTATTCCAGGATCACCATGTTGTTTTCCATGCCCGAAATCCCCGGCAGTTGAATGGCTTGTGCCACAGCAGATGTGTATGAAGGAGAGATCATTGTATCCACATACACATGGCTGCCTTTCCCTTTGTAATTCTTGATCAGTTTCTCGAGTTCCAGAGTCGATTTCTGTGTGCTGGTTTTTGAATAGTAATCCTCAATCAAATGGATATAGGTACCAAATCCATATTTGTAGCTGATCCAATTGAGCAACTGAAATGCGCTATCCCGGTTAAAAGAATCCCTGGAAATACAAATGGCACTTGGTCTCCATTCTTTCGGACTGTGTGATTTCCTCGTTTGCTGGAGGTATACCTGGAGACTCCTGTTCAACTGGAAAAGTGCATTGGTGAAAATAGAGACAAGGCCCTTCCTGTTTTTGTGATAGTTATTGATATAGAGATAAAGCAACACCATGAGGATCACAGAGACAAAGGCAAAAGCCGTATTGATCTTGAACATGACCCAGATGGATGCCACGAATCCAACCAGAGAAAGGTACCACCGCGAACGAAATGAGGGTCTATAGGAGGGTGCCGATCCAAAATGATGCAGAAAGGAGATCAGGCACAGGGAGCCATAGGTAACCATAAAAAACATACTGATGATCCCTGCCACCTTGTTCACATCCCCGATAATCACAAAAACCAGAGCGATAACAATGGTAACAAGCGTGGCATTAAAGGGCTCATTGGTCTCTCCCCTGCCCTTGTGAAGGAAACGATTGATCCGCCTGGATGGAAATGACTCATCACCGGCAAGGGCCTGCAATGTGCGGGGAGCCACAATTATGGAGCCAATGGCAGAGGAAAATGTAGATGC
This sequence comes from uncultured Bacteroides sp., assembly GCA_964453785.1. GTDB lineage: Bacteria > Bacteroidota > Bacteroidia > Bacteroidales. The sequence continues at coordinate 49,352 of CAYVRK010000016.1, read as the reverse complement.
AGCCAGACCGATGGGAATGATGAATGCACCCGCAATGGCGATATCTGACATGACCAGCTGATTGGCCGGATCCCTTAAGGTCGCCAGATCAGCCGAACCTGATAATTTTAAAATAATAAAAACATAGACGATCATCCCGGTAAGAGTTGCCAGGACGGTCCCAATGGGAATCGACTTGCTGGGCTTCTTCAGGTCACCTGACAACCCCACACCAGCCGTCATCCCGGTAAAAGCCGGAAAAATAATAGCAAATACCACGAAAAACTGGCTCATATCTCCCTTTTCGAGAGATGCCAGGCTTAAGGTATGGGTCGTACTGTATTCTGTTTTTCCCAGGAAAAAGAGAAGCAGTGAAACCAGTAGGATGGCCACCACAATATAAAGGGTTTTCATCCCCACTTCCGCTCCTTTTCTCAAGATCAGAATGGAAAGCCCGATCATGGAGGGAATGCTGATCAACTGCCTGGGCAGTGCCAGGTCGAAACGGGTGGAAACCCATTTGAAAAAAAACTCAAAAGCCTCGGTAAAAGCGATGATATAAAAAGCAACACTGATGGCCTGTGAAATATAGAGGGCGAATCCAATGGTTGCGCCTATATTCATTCCAAAGGATCTGGAGATAATGAAATACTCTCCTCCTCCCTCAACCCTTTTGTTGGTGGCCAGTTCAGAAATTGCAAATGCTGTCGGTACGGTTACCAGATGACCCAACAATATGATACCGAGTACTCCCCAGAAACCAAGGGTCCCCACTGCGAAACCAAACCGTAAAAAAAGGACGGCCCCAAGAATGGTCGCGATGGCCGTAAAATACACAGGGGCTGTTCCAAAAGTCTTCTTTGTTGCTTCTGCCATAACCAAATCAGTTAAAGCAAAGATAGGACTTAATTGGAATTAGAAATAGAGATCCCTTTCACCCTGCTTCACCCGTTCGAGCCGCTCCTCCAGGCTGGATTTGAAATGATCCCCGTTCATCTCACCCAGATTCTTTTCTATGAGTTTATACCCTTTTTCTCTGGTTCCGTTCTGTGCATAGTCTTCCAGGTATTCAGCCAGGGTAAGGATGGCATTGGGAGTACAGTACCGTTTGATAAAACCGGGGACGGAAAACTCCATGAAATGTTCACCGGTCCGGCCGGTCCGGTAGCAGGCTGTACAGAACGAGGGCAGATACTCCTTTTCGATCAGTTCATCCATGACCTCGGCCAGGGAACGGTTGTCACATATCTCGAATTGTTCGCCATCCAGGTCCTGCTCCTTCTCCCCTTCGGAGTATGCTTTCATCTCGATTTTCGTGCCGCCGTCTATCTGGGATACTCCGAACTGGAGCACCTCATCGCGAATGGCTGCCGGTTCACGGGCTGTCAGGATCAGACCCGTATAGGGAACCGCCAGCCTCAAAATGGCCACCATACGTGTAAAATCCTCGTCGGTCACTTCCCATTTGGGATCGAATTTTACATGGGATGCCCTCTGCAAACGCGGAAAAGAGATGGTATGGGGTCCAACATTGTAAGCTGTTTCGAAGTGGTTCACGTGACGTATGAGGCCAAGAACCTCGAACCGCCAGTCATACAGTCCGAACAGCGCCCCGATCCCCACATCATCAATCCCGGCTTCCTGGGCACGGTCCAGGGCTGTAATCCTCCAGTCATAATCCATCTTCACACCGCCGGTATGGTAGAGGGCATATGCTTCCCTGTGGTAAGTCTCCTGGAACACCTGGTAGGTACCTATGCCGGCTGCTTTCACAGTCTTGAAACCCTCCACATCAAGAGGGGCAGCATTGATATTCACCCTCCGGATCTCGCCTTTCCCCTTTTTCACCTTATAGACTGTCCGCACTGTATCCGCTATGAATTCCGGGTTGTATCTGGGATGTTCACCATAGACCAGGATCAGCCGCTTCTGTCCCATATCCTCGAGCATTTCCACCTCTCTGATCAGCTCGGTATGGGTCAGTGTGGTTCTTTTCTGATCCTTGTTGGTGGTCCTGAAACCACAATACTCACAATTGTTGATACAGAGGTTTCCAACGTAAAGCGGTGCAAACAGCACGATGCGTTTCCCATATACCTGCTCCTTCAGCTTCCTGGCCCCTGCTTTGATCTCCTCAACCAGTTCAGGATCGTTGGCTTTTAACAATACTGCAGTCTCCTGCAAGGATAATCGATTCTTATTCAGCGATTTTGCAATGACTTCACGGACTTTCTCTTTGGTGGAACGTGTTTTATCAAGGACATCCCAGATCTCCTTTTCGGAGATGAACGGGACCATGGGCTGGTCTTCAATGGCATAAACCTGCGGTTCGTAGATCATCGTTGTTTCGATTTACGAGCCTTTGGAAGTATAACAAAAAGGTGTTTCGTGATCACTCTTAACCTTCAGGACCTCCTCCGGATCAGATGAATTTTTGATACCTTGAAGCCGGCCTTTCCAGCTTCTCAGTGGCACAAAAATATACATTGTTATTCGAATAACAAAACGTTTTCATCCATTAATTCTTATTTTTATCCACATATGCAATTCAAATGTTCAATAGCCATTACCCTGATGCTGTCTTTTCTGACGGGATCTGCATTTTCGCAGGATGTCAGGCTCTCCTACAATTTGGTCCCGGGCTACCTGTATAAGCTGGATATAGATATCCAGCAAAATACCAGTTCAGAATCATTGAACAGTGAAGAGATCAGCATGTACAGCAGAATGAAGCTTGATTTTAAAGTGGACTCCACGGATCATTACGGGCTTGTATATATGACTGTGCAATATACCGACCTGTTGTTGTCCATGCTCGCACCCGGCCTGGCCATTGATATCAACTCTGAAACAGGGGGGAATCCAATCCTGTCGGAACTGATGGATATCTTGCAACAGCGCAGTTTCAGGCTTGTCATGTTTGAATCGGGTGAGCTGCATTCGGTGGATGGGATTGACCAGATTTTTCGCTCTTTAGCCGCCTATCCTGCTAGAGACTCCAATGAGCTGGCAGTCAATATCAATACACTGGAGGAGGCATACGGATCCAATGCTTTTAAGAGTATATTCAACCTGTTTATTGCCTACTTCCCCACGATTCAGCCCATCAAAAACTGGACACGGGACATCACATACTATTTCAACACAAAGCCGGTTCAAATGGTTAACCGCTATTACCTGTCCAAAACCACAAATGAGGTAATAACGATCCAGGGGATGGGCATGCTTAATTCCACGGGAGAATTCAGTGAAACGGTTTCTTTGGGACTGGTTAAATCGTCCGTATCAGGATCGCAAACATTTGATTACATTGTAGATACAAATACAGGTTGGTTGAAAAAGTGCGTATCCCGGCAGCGGGTGCTCATCGAAACAACCATCGTTAAAAGCTCCCACCTTCCGGAGGGATTAAAGATTCCCTCCTTCACGGAAACTGTATTTGATGTGAAAGGAACTGTGCTATCACAAAAAAGTCAATGAAAACACGCAGATTTATTCTTCTTGTGGCTTTCCTTCTGTTTCCGCTTCATTTACGAGCCCAACCCTATGAGCATGCTGCAGGTATTCGGGCAGGCTATTCCAGCGGGCTTACATACAAGGGATTTTTTCTTCACCGCATGAGTGGTGTCGAATTGGATGTCACTTACAACCAGCACGGGCTCAATATTTCGGGCCTCTATGTAATTCATGCAGAGCCCTTCCGGAAAAGCAGGTGGCAGATCTATTTCGGAGGCGGCGGTTTCGGTGGATTGTGGGATGACGAACCTTCCCTCGGATTGGTTGCCATGGGTGGTATCGAATACATATTAAGGGATCTTCCCCTGAATTTCGGATTTGACTGGAAGCCCATGTTGAACATTTACAAGACCTTTCACTATGATTTACTGGACTTCGGTCTTACAATAAGGTACCGATTCAACCTTTAGCCTTTACTTTTTGCTTCAAGAGCCTTATATTTAGAAGTGGATAAATCCTCATAAACCATGATACCAACTTTGAAGGATGTTCAGGCAGCCGTAAAAAGGGTCTCTCCTTACGTACACAATACGCCCGTGCTCACATCCAATACCATTGACCGGATGCTGGATTCATCGGTTTTTTTTAAATGTGAAAACTTCCAGAGAATGGGCGCCTTCAAGTTCAGGGGAGCCATCAATGCCCTTCTGCAACTTTCTGAAGATGAGCGTTCAAAGGGGGTGATTACCCACTCTTCCGGAAATTTTGCAGCAGCACTTGCTCTGGCTGCCAGTTCGCTGGAAACCAAGGCAATCATTGTAATGCCCTCGGATGCCCCGGCCGTAAAAAAAGAGGCAGTGGCCGGGTATGGAGGCCATATTATCGAATGTGCCCCGGGACTGAAGAACCGGGAATCGACCATGATCACCCAGCAGAAAAAGACAGGGGCAACATTTATTCATCCATCCAATGACATGAATGTGATCCTTGGTAATTCCACTGCCGTGATGGAGTTGGCCCTTAAGGTGGATAGCATGGATCTGGTCATTGCCCCGGTGGGCGGAGGTGGTTTGCTGGCAGGAACCGCACTGGCCACCAATCACCTCCACTATTACATTGAAACCATTGGCGCAGAGCCCTTTGGGGCCGATGATGCATATCTCTCCCTGAAAACCGGCAAGATCCAGCCAAGCATCAATCCCAAAACCATTGCAGACGGACTGAAGACCCAGCTTGGAGATCTGAATTTCCCGATCATCCAGAAATTTGTCAGCAAGATCATCCGGGTGGAAGAATCTGAGATCATTGATGCCATGAGGCTTATATGGGAGCGCATGAAGATCGTTATCGAACCTTCAAGCGCCGTGGCTGTAGCCGCATTGTTCAGAAATAAAACGGAGTTTAAAAAACGAAAGGTCGGGGTCATTCTTTCCGGGGGAAATGCAGACCTGGACAACCTCCCTTTTAGAAAAAAATGATTCCCGGACGCTGATCAAGGGCCTGGCTGCCACATATACTCCTGATTATGCCTTAAACCATCATTCCGGGTGAAGTTGTTGCAAAATTCAGATATATTTGCATACATTGCATTTAGAAAAGGCGCATTGCTTTTCTACTTACTAACTAAAACTATTGCTATCCGGGCAGGTGATTTTGCATCACCTGCCTTTTTTATGCTTTTCTGAATGAAAAAGACCCACTCAGAAAGAGAGATCATTAGCGGGATCAGGAACCATGATTCCGCCGTGCTGGAGTACGTGTACCTTACATACTTCCCGCTGGTCGAGGGGTTTATCATACACCACTCGGGAAGCAGGGAGCTTGCAAAGGATGTGTTTCAGGAGGGAATGATCATCGCCTACAAGAAGATCAGGGAAGGAGATCTGGAGCTAAGCTGCAAATTCAGTACCTACCTCTATGCCATCTGCAGGAATGTTTGGATACAGGAGAGGAAAAAGTACCTGTTGCATGCGCAAAAACTCCGGCAAGAACCCCTGATGGTCAATGATCCCGGACCGGAAGAGGACCCACTGATGCAAAAACATTTGAACGAACTGTTTTACAAGCACTTCAACCAACTCAGTGAAGACTGTCAGAAGATCCTTTCCATGCTCTTTAATAATCGCACGGTTGAAGAGATCAGGGAAAGTATGAACTATAAAGATCTACACCACGCTGCAGACCGAAAATACAGGTGCAAGAAGAGCCTGATTAAGCGGATTATGAACGACCCCCTATTTAAAAGACTAAAAAATGAAGAGCGTTGACCATATGATCAAATACCTTTCAGGGGATTTAAACGGAGAAGACTCCGAGGCCCTAGAAAAGGAGTTGTTGCAGGATAAAGAGCTTGGCGAATTGTATGAACAGGTCTCTGCTGCCTACAGGCTTATTGGAGACCAACTCAGGAAAAGGGATGAGGATTTATTTCGTTCACGGCTCAGGGAAGTGATGGATAAAGCCAGCCCTGTTCATGTTCCCGACGCACAAAAGAGACGCCCACTGTGGCTCCTGATCCCCTCTCTGGCTGCCTCGGTTGCCATCCTGCTGGCCATACTACTGATGCACCGGACTCCGGATCAGCTCTATCAGGCCTTTTACAATCCAAATGAAGACCAGGTGATTCTTGCATTGAACACAGAGACGCGAAGTGATTCCGAATCTGCAGCATCCCTGTTCAGCAAAGGGGAATTCCAATCGACCCTGAAACTGACCTCCGCAGAGCTCAACCATGACCCCGGGAACCAGGCGGCCCTTCTTTTCCATCTGCTGGCTTCCATGGAACTGGATCTGGAAGAAGAGGCCCTGGCCATTACTGAAAAAATCGAGCCGGATACAAGCCACGCAGTGGGCCGGGCCATGGTCTGGTACAGAACGCTGGCATTAATAAAAGCCGGAAGAAAGGACGAAGCAGAAATCGCACTGGGGGCTTTGCTGAAGTCTCCGGGTTCTTATGCAACAGATGCTCATAAGTTGAAAAAGATGTTGACAAAATAATTCTTAATTTAGGAGGCATAAGCTACCTGTTGTATGCCTTCATTCCCCTACTACAAACAGCTCGATGCAATGGATTGCGGCCCTACCTGCCTGAGAATGGTGGCCCGCCATTACGGAAAACATTATTCACTTCAGACCTTAAGGGAAAAATCCCACCTCAATGTGGAGGGTGTCTCCATGCTGGGTATCGCCAAAGCTGCCGAAGCAATAGGTTTGCAAACCATGGGAGTATCCCTGACCTGGGAACGCTTGCAAACTGAGGCCCCCCTCCCGGTGATCGTTCACTGGAAACAGAACCATTTCATTGTGGTTTACAAAATCAGGAAGGACAAGGTCTACGTCGCAGATCCTGCCTTCGGCCAGACCATATACTCCAGGGAGGAATTCCTGAAAGGGTGGATCAGCACCAGGAAGGACGGGGAACCCAAAGGAACGGTTCTGCTGTTGCAACCCACACCCGATTTCCTCAACCAGGAGGATGAACCGGTGAAAAAAACAGGCTTCAGATATCTTTACCGGTACCTGGCTCCATACAAACGATATGTATATCACCTGTTACTCGGTCTGATCCTTGGCAGCATCATCCAATTCCTGCTCCCTTTCCTGTTCCAGTCCATTGTTGATTTCGGGATCACCAACCAGGATCTTTCTTTTATTTACCTGATCCTGCTGTTTCAGTTTGTACTGATCCTCTCACAGATGGGAATCGACTTCATCCGCAGATGGATACTTCTTCACCTGAGCACGCGGATTAATATTTCACTGATATCGGATTTCCTGGTAAAAATGATGAAGTTACCGGTGGGGTTTTTTGATACGAAACTTACGGGTGACATTCTTCAGCGGGTGGCCGACCACCGAAGGATCGAATCATTCATTACCACCTCTTCGCTAACCATTATGTTTTCCATGGTAAACCTGCTTGTGTTTGCCGTTATCCTGGCCATTTACAGCATCAAAATTCTCTTCATATTTCTAGCCGGGGCGATTCTTTATTTCATCTGGATCTCTGTTTTTATGAAACGAAGAAGGTCCCTGGACCATAAATATTTTTCCAAACAGGCAGAAAACCAGAGCAAGCTCATCCAGATTATCCATGGAATCCGGGAAATTAAGCTGAACGGCGCCGAAAGGATCAACCAGTGGGAATGGAAAGACATACAGGCCGGATTGTTCCGCGTGAACATGAAAAGCCTCTCCCTGAATCAAAACCAGGAGGCCGGGGGTATTTTCATCAATGAAACCAAAAATATCCTGATCAACGTTGTTGCAGCCGTTGCTGTACTGAACCATGACATGACTCTTGGTATGTTGCTGGCTGTGAGTTATATACTTGGTCAGCTGAACGGCCCTATCGAACAGATGATCTCCTTTTTCCACAGGGCACAGGATGCAAAGATCAGCCTTGAAAGACTGGGTGAGATTCACGACCTTGAAGATGAGTACCAGAAGCAGACCGGTGTAACCATGCTTCCCACCATCGACAAGGTCACGGTTAACAATCTAATATTCAGTTACCCTGGTGCAGTCAGCCGAAATGTTGTCGAGGGGATCAATATGACCCTGAAGAAGGATACGGTCACTGCCATCGTGGGTGTAAGCGGCAGCGGGAAAACAACACTGGTAAAACTACTGCTTGGTTTTTATCCGCCGGCTTCAGGAGAGATCAGGATCGGTGACATGAACATTCAGATGATGTCGCCCGACCTATGGAGAAGCCATTGCGGCGTTGTCATGCAGGACGGGTTTATCTTCTCCGACACCATCGCCAAGAACATTGCCATGGGAGAGGAAGTAATCAAACCGGACCAACTGTTGTATGCCGCCCGGATGGCATGCATTGATGACTTTATCGATCAGCTTCCACTGGGTTATAATACCAGGATTGGCCAGGAGGGCCTGACCCTGAGCGGAGGGGAACAACAGCGGATCCTCATTGCACGGGCCATCTATAAGAATCCCTCCTTCCTCTTCCTGGATGAAGGAACCAGTGCTCTGGATGCCAACAACGAGCGGCGGATCATGGAGAACCTGGAACTGGTCTTCAGAGGAAAAACAGTACTGATCGTTGCCCACCGGCTGAGTACGGTGAAAAATGCAGACCAGATCATTGTACTCGACAAAGGCAGGATTGTGGAAGAGGGCAAACACAATACCCTGATTGCAAAGAAGGGTCACTACTTCAATCTGGTGCGCAACCAGCTCGAACTGGGAAATTGATCAATAGTCGGATCCAAGGGGTTCCAGGATCATGACAAACCCACCTCCCCTTTCCATACTGATCGTGAACGAATCACCTGCATTGATCTCCTGTGATTCTTTCACCAGGTGTGCAGGGTACTCCCCGGCATCCCCGGCATCCCTCCAGATCACGGCTTGGTAGGATCCATCCTCCAGAAAATCAAGAACAAATGAAGATCTGCGGGCCTCCTCGTTGGTCATTCCACCCACATACCATCGATCTCCGCTCCTCCGGGCCAGGACAATATCCTCTCCCGGATACCCTTTCACATACCTGGTTTCACTCCAGGTGGTGGGCACCATCTTCAAAAAATCGGCACCGGGCTGATCTTTGTAGTTGTAGGGTGAATCGCATATCACCGTAAAAGCGCTCTCGTAGACCACAAGCATGGCCAGCTGATGACAGCGTGTGCCCATCACGGTGGGATTGGGCGCGTCCCCCCCAACTGCAATGAAGTCTTCCTGGTGAACATGGTTGAACCCTCCGGGAGTAAAATCCATTTCACCCAGCAATCCGCGGGTATAAGGCAATACCACCGTATGCCGGGGAGTGATCAGGTCGGACCACTTGGTATATTCATTTCCCAGTACCCCTTCCCTTGTGATCATGTTTGGTAGCGTGCGGCTAACACCGGTGGGTTTATAGGCACCGTGAAAATCCACCACCAGGTGATGCTCAGCGGCTTTCCTGGCAACCTTATGGTACCAGTTCACCATGTCCTGATCCTCTGCATCCATGAAATCCACTTTGATCCCTGCGGCGCCCCAAAGCTCATAGAGGGCCAGTGCCTCATCCATCTGCCTGTCGAGATGTTGTGACAACACCCACAGGATGATTTTCACATCTCTTTCATTGGCATATTCAATGATGCCCGGAATATCCACTTGGTCAATGGAGGTGGTAATATCGGCATCGGGATTGGGACCACCCCCTTCGGCAAACACCTCTCCGTACCATGTCCAGTCCACTATCATGTATTCCCAGTCCATCCGGTCGGCCAGGTCCACAAAATACTTCATGGTCTCCGTATTCATGCCCAATTCAAAACCGGCATCAGGTCCGTAATCTCCCGACCACCAGCGGTCCCAGGCAGATACCCCCGGCCTGATCCAGCTCACATCGTCATATTCAACCGGGTCATTCAGGTTGGCAATGATGTTGGATTCAATAAAGACGCCCGGGCTTTCACCCACCATGATCACCCTCCAGGGTGATACCGCAGGGACTTCCGCCTCCACCTTCACTGCCGGGTCCCGTTTCAGGGAGGACAGTGAAGAGACCAGGGACGCCTCCTGGTCTTTGCCGGCCCTGAAATAGAGACCGCTCCAATCGGTCAGGTCAGCCTCGGTGATCAGGACCCAGGAAGTTGGGTTTAGCTCTGCAAGCAACGGGCACCCGATCATCTCCTCAACCCCGATCTGGCCAATTGTCCGCTCATCAAAAGTATGCTCCTGGCTGGAGAAATAATGTATGTGGTTGGTTGCCCAGACTTTCGCTGAAGGGTCCAGGTTAAAGGAGGTACGTTCATCGGTCAGAGCAAAAGCTCCGAACCCCGAACCTTCAGGAAACCGGTAGCGAAATGCCACCCCATCATCGAAAATGCGGATGATCCACTCCAGGTACCGGGAACCCTGCTCCCTTTCACTCAACCTGAAGATGTATTCGTTGTAATGGTTCCGGGCCTTCCCGCACTTCCCCCAGAGCGGCTCCCAGGTTTCATCCACCGTGGACTGGGAGACCAGTTCCATTTGGAGTCCGCCTGAAAACGGATCCTGGTCCCGAAACTCCAGTTCAATGGCTGAACTTCCGACCACCAGCTCTCCATCCTTGAAGACCTTGTAGGCAAAAGGAACATCCCCCTGGGTGCCTGTTTGAACGCTGATCCTTCCATCGGGGGATCTGTATTGATCAGGGACCTGACTACAGGAGGCTAACAGGATAAAAGGTAGAAATAGAAATGAAACCCGCTTCATGGCATGTCTTTTGAGATAAATAGTCCAATTTAAGAAAATAATTTTCGATATTTAAGATCCAATACCAAGGAACTGCATGATGGAGAATGATTGGAAAAAAAGGCTCGGGGTGGTGTACTCCACCAATCCTGCATTTGGTTATGAATCTGAAGGGGAAGAGGCCCTGGAAACAGCGTTGCCAGATGAACAAAAGCTTTATGTTTCCCTGGATAAGAAGAACCGCAAGGGAAAGTCCGTAACCCTGGTGGAAGGATTTGCCGGATCCGACGATGACCTGAAGGCCCTGGGAAAAGAGCTGAAGGGAAAATGTGGTTCGGGAGGATCGGTAAAAGACGGGGAGATTATCATTCAGGGCGATTTCAGGGACAGGGTTTTCACGCTTTTAAAGGAAAAAGGTTACGGTGTCAAGCGCAAAGGCGGATAATAGGGCAAAAACTTCACTTTTCTTTCCACGGCTTGCTGCTGTGGTCTGCCTGTTTATGTGCATGACCGTGATCCGTGCTCAGCCCGGAATACCCCTGGTCCCGTCAGATACATCCTATTTCAGGCAGGGTGAGGATGACTGGAATCTGGTGGAATCAGTGCTCCGAACCGATCCGGCCAATGTACTGTTCCTGCTGAAAAGGGGTGCTGATCCCAATGCAAAAGCAGAAGGCGGAATGACTGCCCTCATGTTTGCAGCTGAGAAGGGAGATACCATGATTGTGAAGCTCCTGGTTCTGAACGGGGCTGATCTGGAACTGACCCACGTGGAGAATACCACACCACTTATGGTGGCTGTTTTAAACCAGCAGTTTGATGCCGCATACCTGCTGCTGAAAAGAGGAGCCGATCCCGACCACAGGGATGATTTCGGCGCCACATCACTGATCTACGCCTCGGCCATGAACAACTACATGATGGCCGACCTGCTTCTTTTTTTCGGAGCTTCAGACAGCCTGACGGACCGTGATGGTAACAATGCTACAATGACTGCAGTCTGCCTGGGTTTTATAGAAACCACAGATGTGCTGCTCCAGAATGGAATTCCACCCGATTCAAGAGATAAGCAGCAGAATACACCACTGATGATTGCTGCCCAGCAGGGCAATACTGAGATGATTTCCCTCCTTCTGGAATACCACGCAGAAACTGAACTGGTCAACAAACAGAATTACACGCCCCTTGCACACGCCATTCGTGCCGGCCAGTCAGAAGCTGCACGCATCCTGGTAGATAGCGGGGCCGCCAATGTCCACCACGTCATCAGCAAAAACCAGAACCTTTATGACCTGGCCGTTCAGCAGCATCAAAAGGAGATTATTACCCTGCTCAAATCAAAGGGAGCAGGCCCCTCTCCTCATCCTGATTTTTCAGACATTGGAGTGGGCTGGGGGAATAGCTTCGGGAAGGTTGAACACATGATGCAGGCCAGGGTATGGTGGCTGGACCGGAAATTCGGGCTCTTTGTTGAAACCGGATTTGACATCCGTCCCACGTTGCGGACCGTCCAGGTGAATGTGGATGATACCCGGATCCATCAATACCGGGAAACAAGGAGTGTCTGGACCCATGGAGCCGGGAAATACTTTGCCCTGGTCACCGATAAAACCGGTATCGAATATGGTTTCTATACAGCCCTGTATGGAATGCTCTCTTTTCCAAAATACAGGGGAATCGCTGATAGGCCTCCGGTGAAATACAATCTGGTTCCCTCCGCCGGTTTTTTCCTCAGCGGAAGGATGGCCGGACTGAAGGCGGGTGCAGAAATGTATTCCTTTGGCACACTCTATGAAAGACGCATGAAAATGAACATCACCCTTTTTGTCCGCATCCCTTATAAAAACAGTGTATATGCATTCAAAGAGATCAGATAACAGGTTCAGAAGAAGTCTTTGGTTCTCGGGCATCATCCCGTTGACCCTGCTGCTGATGACCGGACATTTTACAGCCTGTGAACCTGAGGACTGGATCATGAATGTGGATTGCAACGAATGTTTCGGGTACAGGCCCGACAGCGCCAAACTCATCGTATACCTGACCATCAATCAAGAGAACGATTCAGTTCCCCTTACATTTTATGTAGGGGATTCCAATGGCAAAATTGACTGGCAGGATACAGCCACCTCAGAGGACTTCTACCTGCTGGCCAGGGTTGGTCTGAAATACACCGTCATGGCTGAATACAAATCCGGAGCAAAAACCATTGTTGCGTTCGATTCGGATCAGATGACCCTGTCCGATTATGCCGATGATTGTGGATCTCCATGCTATATCGTGAAGGGCGGGATCTTTGATGTAAGGCTGCTGGAATAATCTCATCAATGAATCACCAGCCGGATGGTTTCTCCTGTTTGGACGAGCCTCAATACATAGAGACCTGGGGCAGCCGGGCCAACCTGGATCCAGCCATGATCGTCTCCCCTGGGAATTACAAATGAGTCCGCCACCCGACCCGTCTGGGAAACCATTTCGAAGAGGTAATCCTGACTGGCTGGCTGGCTGAGTTTTACCCGGAATCCGGATCTCACAGGATTGGGGTAGATGGACCAGTCTGCAGCAGGCGGTCCGGAGTTCAAACCAAGGCCAAACCAGGAAAGCAGACCTTCCACCTGGCTGGTCCATGCCAGGCAGTCCGGATCCATGGCCCTGATCAGGTATCCGTAAAAACCCGGAGGGAGATGATCCATGCTGTCTGCTATGTTGAAAGTTATCTCAGCCTGTTCCCCGGGATTAAGATCCAGGGCCCGGACACCCGACCGGACCAGAAGGCTGTCAATCCAGATTTCAAATCGCATTGAATCCAGGTGTATATTCCCTGTATTCACCGCCTGAACCAAGGCATGAGCAAAGAGCCCGTTTTGCTGGTCTAACTTTTCCGGTGTGATGGAGAGGTCCGGGAAGACAATGTGATCCACCACCTTTTCCAGCTTGTTGTTCCCCGGATATCCCATTGAATCTGAAACCAGTTCAGCCTCCAGCAAATGGGATCCGAAATCTGAAAAATCAAACCTCTCCCCGACTGTGATCTCCGCGTCCTGACCCGGAAGCAGAATACCCTTATAACGGTGGGCAGGATACCATGCTCCATTCAAGGAATACCTTATAATGAATTCCTGGATGGTGTCCTTTGAAGTATTTCTCACCCTGATCTTCACCTGTTCATGGTCCGTAAGCCAGGGTCCCGATTCAGGCTCAGAAATTTCCATGAGCGCGAGATCCCCCTTCCTGAAAGCTGACACAGGGTACAGGATGTCATCTATCCAGGCAGCATCCTCGCTGTGGCTGGTGTTATTGTCTTTCCGATACGACCATACGATTTCATGCATCCCCGCCTCCAGAAACAGGGAATATCTGTTCCATCCGGTTTCACCTGACCATTTTTCGATCAGTATTGAATCAGCAAAGAACATCAGAAAGTCGTAATAAGATTCTGAAGATACCCTGTAAGAGAATGAAAGCGTGTCATCTTCGGTAGTTTCAAAGTTGACGGATATTTCACTCACTTCACCATGAGATATCCTACCTGACCTGATTGATTTGGATGGAGAGGCGTAGCAATCGTCCACAACCAGCCAGGGAAACGGAGAAATGTCCCTGTATAAAAAAAGGCTTTTGTTTCCCTGGCTGAAATCATCGAAATACCGATCTGTTGCAACAAACATACTATCCTTCACAGTGCATGAGGGGTCACCGGCTGATAGTGACCCTTCACCAAACCAGCCTTTTCCCGTTCCAGCCATTTGGATCTCGAATTGCAGTACAGCACTATCCCCGGGATTCAGTACGGGTTGGTTGTAAAACACAACATTTTCCGCAAGGAAGGAACTCTCCGGTATGAAACTGCCCTGCACATTTCCCGTTCTGAAGTGGCCGGTATTGGCCAGAAGCCATTTGCATAGCAATTTCTCTCCCAACTCCGCAATACCATTCCCGTTGCCCAGTGGTCTGTCATCCCAACTGATGCCTTTGGACGTCAGCTGTGGTGCGTGCAGCACCTCCTTCAGATAGAAAGGACCCCCTGTCTTGGACTGAATCCCTATCATTGTCCTGTTCTGGTCGATCAACCGGTCTGCAGACTGAAGCAGGAAAACCTTCTGCAAATCCACCGTATCGCCCGGTTCAATACCTTCCACGATATGGACGGAGTCCATGATCATGATGGAAGGGTACCCTGAATACAGGAGCAGTGTGTCATGCCTGACCGTGCCATTTCCGCGGTTGATCAGGTGCAGATCCAGGGTAGCCTGCTCCCCTGGATTCAGATACCCGTCCCCATCCCGTGATTCGGATGACAGGTTGTACCCCAGCAGATCCAGGTAAGGCCCTTCCTGGCCCGCCATCTCAATTTCCTTCATATAAGGCCTGAAACAATCACCGCTTACCACCAGGTCCAGGCTTCCAGTGCTTAAGGTATCGGGAATAAAAAGCGTGGTGTATCCCTCACCTGAGGCATGAAGGGCATCCAGCAATACACCATCCTTTGAAATGGCCAGGTAGCTGTAAGGGGCACTTCGCACATCTACCCTGCCGGCACCTGGCGGAAGCCAGGCCGGAAGTGCGACCTCCTGGACAGCCGGCTGACTGAACCAGGGTACAATACTTGGATCTCCCGCCAGCTGGTAAATCTCCCAGTAAAACTTCTTTCTGTGACTGTTGCTTTGTTGAACGGCCATATTTCCACCAAAAACCATCTCACCCAGGGAGGGCGACCAGAGCAAGTGATCCTCCTGGTGGGTATGGAACACCTTGTCAAAATAGCCGAGGCCGGTTCCCTCATAGGTAGGATGTATCTGAACCGGACCCACTCCCACTGCCCAGTAGTAATCCTCATCCCAGTAAGAGTCGTTGGTGCATCCAATATAGGCCAGTGCACCTTTGTCCGGGGCACGCAGAAGCGCTTCAGCAAGACATTCCACCGCCAGAAAATAGTTGGTTTCACAACCATTCCCGATCATGACAGGGTATTTTCCCAGATTTTGCAACTGGTCAATGTCGCTGATCCTGAAACCTGGATCTTCCCACCTGTCCACCTCGCCGTGACCGGTATAATTCACAAAACCTACGCCTCCGGATATCAGATCCAGGATGGCCCCGGCGCTGGTATCCGATTCCGGATACCTGAACATATGGGTGGTATGACCCTGTTCTTCATTCAGGTAGTAATCACTGGCATAGTTGATCTGTCCGTTTCCATATGTACTGGCATAGGAACCGTCGACCCCGGCAATCAAAACTGCCTGATCGAGAAAAGTGGGATCGGGGAACTGATATTGTTCATATTCCAGGATCTTATCCAACACCCCCTGCAATTGTTCAGTTGAATTGACGGAGATGCGGCCATAGAACAGCTCGGGTAAGTAATCCCCTCCTCCGTCGAACTCTGCATAGTAGAGATCGGTAAGCTCTCCTCCTGACTGGGAGATGGGAATGTGCTCTGTGTCTCCTACAATCAGCAGATAGGTTGGCCTGGCGACTCCCAGTGGAGGATGGTCGTACAAACTCTTCAGATAAGCCTTAATGGATTCCCTTGTCCCTCCCACCAGGCTGTCGGTCCGGTAGACCTCCACCACCCTGAATCCCTTCCTGGTTTTCCATTCAACCAGGGGTGTAAGGGTCTCTCTGAACAGGGTATCAGAAAGGATGACAAGGGTCATGGGTTCCTCTGAATAGACGGCCTTGTACATGCTTTCCGACTCCTGCCGGACTACCCTGCTGAACAAGGCTGAAAAAGCCTGTTCCGGCACCAATGCAGGCTGCCGTAACCGGCCGGTAAGAATGGTACACCGCACATTGTAATAGACCTTCAGCAGGTTTTGTACCGGATTATATTTCACTGGATTAAAATGGAGGGTACTCATGGAGAGTCCACGCATTCTTCCCTCATATTCCACAGAAATAACTGCATCCCCCATCCAGGCATCTGTGCTGTACACAGCACTGTCTCTCTTTACAGGAATGTCCGGAGCCCGCTTCCTGCCAGGGTCATGAAAAGGATTCAGCCTGCCATCGATCCCCTCCGCTTTCAGGTCAAAAATCATAGAGTCCATCTGCTCGATGCGAATAAGCGCATCCCGGGGTCCGGCTTCAAAAAGAATGGAATACCCGGGCAATGATGGTGTCCCCTCCTTTCCATATGCGTAATATCCGGGTATGGATAGGGCCACATGCGATGGATTTCCCCCTGTCGGTTCAATTTGGATCACATCCACTTCAGCACGAAACGAGAAGCCGTCACTTTCCGGATCAAGCCTTGTAAATCCATTCATCACACTGGTACTCAGCTTGACAGAAGGCTCCCGGCCTATCGCAGACAAAGCCGGAGGATGAAAACAACCCATGAATAGGATGACAATCAGAATGTGTCTCATTTCATTATTATCAATTCAGGACCCTATGATGTTCATCCAATTTATAATTTTTAGGTAGGGTGGTGGTTAAAAAAAAGAAATATTTCATGCCGTCATAAGCATATTTTTCAATATTTTAGGATGTTAATAAGCAGCTTGAATGAGATTTCGAATCAATATCATGGTATCACTCGCCGGAATGCTGGTGAGTTTTCTCCTCCAGGCCCAGCCCAATAAATACGGTGTTCCGCTTATTACCAACTACCCGTATAGCGATATCGGGGGAACCGAACAGAACTGGTGTATTACCCAGGATCATCGTGGTGTGGTGTATGTGGGGAACAATGACAAAGGGATTCTGGAATATGACGGGGTGGAGTGGCGGATCATTCCGGTTCCCCGCAATGTAGCGGTAAAATCCCTGGTCACCGGAGATGATGGTGTGATCTATGTGGGAGCAGAGGGGGATTTTGGAAAACTTGAACCTGATGGACACGGTCAGTTGTATTTCCATTCCCTTTATGATTCCACCCTGCAAAATCAGATCCCCGAGTTCATCATCTGGAAGACCTACTTCGACGAGGGAAAAGTATATTTCTGCTCCTGGTATAGCATATTTGTATTTGATCCACTGCTAAATGACATAAGCATTATTGAGACTCCCGAGACGGGTTACTTATCCTTCATTGTGAACCATCAACTCTATAACCTGGATTGGGCAGGTGGATTGATGGCATATAACGGAGTTTCGTTCGAAAAAATTCCAGGGGGCGCTTTCTTCCATGAAAAAATGATTACCGGGCTGGAACCATTTAATGACAATATTTTGCTGGTCGGTACGATGAATCATGGTATTTATCTCTTTGATACGGATAAGGGAACCATCGACGACTCTTTTGTGAATCCGGAACTCATGGAAGAGCTTATCTCTGTCCAGATCCCCTATTTGACCATGAACGATGATCATATCCTGGTTTGTACATTTAACAACGGCCTCTATATCCTGGACCTCAAGGGTAATGTGCTGGAGATCATATCCGAGACAGAGGGTCTGGCGGACATGACCATTTCCCACGTCTATTCGGATGAACGGCTCAAAGGTGCCGGCCCCCTTTGGATTGCTCACTGGAAGGGAGTCAGCAAGGTGGAGACCAACAATCCATTCAGATATTTCACGGAGAAAGCTGGTTTTCATAACCTGATCACCGATATTACCTATTTCAACAACAGGCTTTTTATCTCCACCATGGGCGGGCTGTATCAGATGGTCTCCAATTCATCGAGAGCGCAATTTGTTCCTGTTGGGGATTTACAGACAATAATCAGAGACCTTTGTATTATTGAACCTGTTCCCGGGAGAAGGTTTTTGCTGGTGTCCGGTGACAAAGAGTTTTATGTGATCGATGAACAGATGAGGGTTTCCGCCCTGGCTGACCTGATGATAAATCCTCCTGAAGCCATTGAGGATATTGAACAGATTTCAGGACAAATCCTGGCCGATTCAAAAAACAGAGACATCTTTTACACCGGTGATATTGAATTGATCGGCCTCCAGTATACCAGGGGCAGGTGGAAGGAAATAACCAGGGTCCGCAGAATCCCGAAAATATCTAAAATGGCCAAAGATAAGTACGGGTACATGTGGATCTCCTCATTGGAGAGTTTAGTCCGTATAGATATTACGCTTGCCCATGAAGCTACCATGAGGTTTTTCACATCTGACCATGGTTTGCCTGAAGGCAATGACAACTGGGTTTTTCTTAATCCTGAAAACCAGGAAGTCCTGGTGGGAACCGGGAACGGATTTTACCGCTTCGACTATTTTCATGACACATTTGTTCCTGACACTTTTTTCAATTCTGTACTCCCTCCCGGGAAAAATAGCATTCAGACCATGTACCAGGACCGGGATGGGGATTACTGGCTTTCCTTTGAAAACCAGTACAACGGGTGGACCGAACTTGTTGCCCGGAAGCTGGATGGTCAACTTGATGTCATTAGTGACAAAGTGTTCCAGCGCCTGCCCAATGCTTCCGTGGATGTGTTTACCGACGATAGTGAAGATGGAGTATGGTTCAGTAAATCGGATGAACTGTACCATTTTGATAAAAGCTTCACCAGGAATGATACATTGAAATTTCAGACCCTGATCCGCAACGTGTATATCAATGGTGACTCAGTGCTTTACCATGGCGCAAATTATAAGGAGAATGGTCATGGAGGATACTCCATACATCTTTTCCAGGAGGAAGATACACAACCGGTAATCAAGTACCGATACAACAATATTGAATTCCATTGGGCTGCACCCTATTTTGAACAGGAAGAAAACCTGCTTTACAGTTTTAGACTGGTTGGTTTCAGTAACGTATGGTCAGATTGGAACAATGCTTCCTACAAGGAATTCACCAACCTGAAATATGGCCACTATACATTTTTCGTTAAATCCAGGAATGTATACGGCTACGAGGGCGGTACGGCCACTTATTCATTCGTGCTCAGCCGGCCCTGGTACGCCAGCATCCCGGCCATCATCAGTTACATCCTGCTTTCCGGACTGTTGGTTTATTTGATAATCAAGCTCTATACCCGCAGGTTGAAAAATGAAAACCTGCGGCTTGAGGAAATCATCGAAGAACGGACTGCTGAGATCAGAAAACAGAAGGAGGAACTTACCGACAGCATTGAATATGCAAGCAGAATCCAGCGAGCAATGTTACCCTCAGACGAGTTGATGGATGAGAACAACATTGACCACTTCATACTGTTCAGACCCCGGGATATTGTGAGCGGTGATTTTTACTGGATAGGCTCAAAAGGAGATAAAATGCTTATTGTGGCAGCAGACTGCACCGGGCATGGAGTCCCGGGTGCTTTTATGAGCATGCTGGGCATGACCTTCCTGGATGAGATTGTGATCAAATCGGAAATTACATGTACCGATGATATCATGGAAGCATTGCGTGAACATGTGATCAAATCATTGGAGCAATCGGGAAAAAACATACAGGAGGCGATCAAGGACGGTATGGACCTGGCCATGATTTCCATAGACTTAAAAACCAATATCATCCAGTATTCGGGTGCCTATAATCCCCTCTACCTGGTAAGGAAACTGAAGCGCAGCGAGAAGGCAAAACTCACCAGGGGTGAAGAACTTGAGCTTCCCAGAGGATCTATTTACGACAAAGACCATGTGTTGCTGCAGATAAGGGCTGATCAGATGCCCATCGGGGTGTCAGAGAAGAATATGCGGTTTACCTCCACGACCCTCAAGGATGAAGGATATAATATTTATATGTTTTCGGACGGGTTTCTGGACCAGTTTGGCGGGCCACAGGGTAAAAAGTTCATGAGCAAGAATTTTAAGAAGTTACTCCTGGAACTGCAATCCGTTCCCCTGAGCGAACAGGGATCCGCACTGGAAAAAGTATTGCTGGGATGGATGGGAGAGATCAGCCAGATCGATGATATCCTGGTGATGGGACTAAGAGTGAATCCATCGTGAAAGAGGCAGAATTAACAAGGGAGAAGCTTCTGGAACAGCGAAAACAGCTGGTATCAAGTCTTAAGTATGCCAGTTTTATCCAGAGAGCAGTTCTTCCCGATCAACGCTTTCTTGAAAATACACTTGCTGATCATTTTATCCTTCACAAACCCAGGGATATCGTGAGCGGAGATTTCTATTACTGCTCCCGTAAAGAAGAATTGATTGTCGTGGCCGCGGGAGACTGCACCGGACACGGTGTACCGGGTGCCCTTTTAAGCATCATGGGTGCCTCCTTCCTGAATGAGATCCTCAACAGCAGGGGACCCTGTAAACCAAGCCGTATTCTGAACCTGCTCCGTGAACGGGTGATGAACGTGCTTCACCAGCGGGGAGAAGATCTTGAGAACAAGGATGCCATGGATATGGCCCTCTGTGTATTTAATCCCGGGAACCGGGAATTGATGTATGCAGGAGCCAACAACCCCCTTTATCATGTGCGCAAGAAAGTCCTTACTGAAATCAAGGCTGATAAAATGCCTGTGGGTATCAATGCCATTGAGGAGGATTCCTTCACAAACCACACCATGCAACTTAAGCCCGGGGATACCGTATACATATTTTCTGATGGATACGCAGACCAGTTTGGCGGACCCCGAAACAAGAAATTCAAGTATGGGCCCCTGAAAGAGTTGCTTATCAGGATATCTGACCAGAACATGGATGATCAAAAAAAGGAACTCGAACTTGAGATTGATACATGGAAAGGTGATAACCCCCAGATAGATGATATCCTTGTCTTTGGAATAAAATTCGTATAAAACCAGAATCATGCAATTAACCGGGTTTAGAATTCAGAATTTCAGATCCATCGTAGACACAGGGTGGCAACAGCTTGCCCACGATAATATCACCAGTCTTATCGGTCAGAATGAATCGGGTAAAACATCCATTCTTGAGGGCCTGAAAGCATTCCATGACGGCAAACTTATTGAGGATATGATGCGAAGCGACTTGTCGCTTCCAAAGGTCACATGCGGATTTAAACTTATAAGCAAAGATCTGGCGAAACTCCTTGACTTGAAAAAATTGGATCCCAAGATCAGGGCAATCATCGGAACCATTGAAACCATCACCATCACGAGGGTTTGGGAGGATGATATGGATTCCTACCTGGTCATGGGTGATGCACTGCAGGAGATATTCAAGGAAAATACTGACCAGGTGAAGCAGCGTGAGACGGTGGTCATGGAAAAACTGAAAAGCATGATCAAAGAGGTGGCTGATGCTACTGTCGAAGTGAACAATGCCACCGATGAATTCGCTCTGACCCGGGAGAAGGTCGAATCAGTTAAACTGAGGATCAGTGAGTTAAAAAAAACAATAAGAAAATTCTCCTCCAGGGAAAAGAAGGATAAGTTAAAGAAAGAAATGACTGAGGAAGAGGAGATGCTCGTTAAACTGAACGAGGCCCTCTCCATCAAGCATAAACGGCTCGAAGAGAAACTGGAGATCCTCAACGCGCTGGGAGAGAAGCAGGGTGCAAGTAAGAAACTTGAAGAGACAGATCATCAGATCAGGGAGAAAAACGATGCTCTCCTTGGCGAGCAGGAAAACCTGAGGGAAATCCTCCAGATGACCGGAATGTACCCCACAGAAAAAGAACAAAGGGCAGCTGAAATCAGGGAGGAGATTTGCCGGACTGAAATTGAGAAACTGAAATCAGAGATTCTTCAGCTGCAAAAATCATACGATACGCAGCTTCTGGCCATTGAATTTGTGTTTGACGGGATGACCTTCGACAGTGCCGTAAAATCAGCAGAAAAGGAGATCGAATCCCGTTTGAAATATTTCTCATCCACCGAACTGGCTGCTGAGATCTTCAAATTCCTCCCTGATTTCGAATTGTTTGAGGATTTCAGCTCGCTTTTGCCCAACCGCATAGACCTGGAAGATATCGTCCGGGCCAACAAACGTGCTGAAGGTTATAAGGCAGCCATCAATTTCCTCACCATTACCGGATTGGAATATTCTTTCTTTCAGCAACCCTCAAGCAGGAT
Organism: uncultured Bacteroides sp.; assembly: GCA_964453785.1. Classification (GTDB taxonomy): domain Bacteria; phylum Bacteroidota; class Bacteroidia; order Bacteroidales. The sequence continues at coordinate 26,829 of CAYVRK010000016.1, read as the reverse complement.
CCTGAAACAGAAGATTGAGAACCTGAATGGGGAGCTTACGCTGAATTTCCAGGATTTCTGGCGGCAGAATGTAGGTAAGAAGAACAAAATCAAAATCAATTTTGAGCTTTCACACTACGATCATACCAATCCCGAAAAGAGTGGAAAACCTTATTTAGAATTCTGGATCAAGGATGAGCAGGAAAGGCTCTACCCCAAACAGAGAAGCAGGGGGGTCAGGTGGTTCCTCTCCTTTTTCCTTGAATTGAAGGCCACAGCCCTGGATAAAAACAATCGAAACAAAGTGCTTCTTATCGATGAACCCGGTGTGAGTCTTCATGCCAGGGCACAGGAAGATGTCCTAGCAGTTTTCGACGACATCAAGGAACAGATGCAAATCATCTATACCACACACTCTCCGCACCTGATCGATGTAAACAAACTATACCGCATTCTGGCAGTTCAGCGGGCCGTTGAGGATGACATGAAGAGTGAAACCATGGTTTTCAGTGCCCGGTCACTGAATGCAGCCACTGCTGACACACTTTCACCCATCTATTCTACCATGGGAGCACGGCTGAGCCAGCAGGAGATCATCAAATCTTTCAACAATGTGATTGTTAAAGACCTGGCCACATACTATTTCCTGAAGGCCATCATTACCCTCACAGGTTTCAAAAAAGAGTGTTATTTCCTTCCGGCCTCAGGGGCTGAAAGCATTCCAATGATGGTGAATATACTCATCGGCTGGGGTTTGGACTACATTGTACTCAATTTTGGAAACGGAGAGGAGAAAACAATTCATGAGAAACTGCGAAAGGACCTCTTTGACAGCAAGGTGGACCTGGCCAAAGAGCAAATGATCCTGATGGAAGATTATATGGATGCCGAGGATCTTTTCTCCACCATCGACTTTAAGAAATCCATCGTCCAGGTCCGTGAGGGGATCACCGTGTTAAATTCGGAATATCTGCAAAACAACAACTACTCAAGGGCTATTCTGGCATCCAATTTTCTGCAGGATGTAAACAGCGGTACTGTGAAATTCGATAAGCTGGACGATGAAACCAAGGAGAGCCTGACCATGTTTGTAAAAAAGCTCTCTTCCATTTTGAAATGAAAAACGCAGCACTGATTACCCTGCTCCTGGTAGTTTGCGTTGGCTTTACTGCCGGCCAGGATACCCTCCTTCTGTTCCACCCTACAAGCGACAACATTGCGGTTATAAAAAACCTGGCAGATGAGAAGATACTCGACCTGGAATGCGGAAGAGATCCTTGCCCTTCCTCCCGACCAGATGCACCGCAACTATGCGGATAGGGTTCAGACAACTTGTGAAAAGCATTCATCTTATCACTTTCACCGGGTCAGGTGTGCAAAGGGTTCATTCCTTAAAGAAGAGATTGGCTACGGGGAAAGATTATCGAGGCCATTGAGCATCAGATTTGCCCGAATGTCATCGGAGTGCAGTTCCATCCGGAATTAAAGGGCTTGTACGATTCAACCATCTTGCACCCCCAGTTTTGCGATGGCCCAGACAATTTAAGTTTCCACAAATCATACTGGAAATACCTGGGAGACATCCTGCAGGAAAATAAAAGAAGGAGCCCTTTGTAACTATTCTATCTCAATAAAGCTGATCTTCAGATCCAGAATAGAAGCATAATACTCTCCCCTTTCAAGGATATCATCATCCCCTTCCTCATACACCCAGTTGATCTTCAACCCATAGCCGTCATTATCAAGTTCCTTGAGTTTCTTAAGCAGCCGAAGCATGTATTTGGAAGTTCCGCTGTTGAGATATTCCATTGCAATGTGCACTTCTGTATGGGCAGGAGGTTGTGAAGCATATGCGATGATCCAATCCAGAATATCTTCATAGAAGAGGGATACATCCTCAGGAATAGACCGGCCTTTAAACTTTATTTTGCCGGAAGGATCCAGCAGAACGTATGGCGTTTTTTGAGTGGGTTGAAACTCCAGTTTATCCATCCGTCGTTAAAATTTCATCTCAATATAGTAAATTTTATCGCACCGACATTCAATTCAAATTCATTTTATCACCAATGTTTTCAAGGGTATCAGAAATACATTCTGGCCATGGGCGATAACTCTTCCGAAGAAAAATCCCCGGCAAGGAATCTGTAATATCCGGTTATGGCTATCATGGCAGCATTGTCCGTGGTAAATCGAAGCGGGGGAATATATACCTTCCATTCCTGTTTGACCGATTCTTTGATGATTTCGTTGCGCAAGCCCGAGTTTGCTGAGACGCCTCCTGCCAATGCAATTTCCCGTATTCCTGTTTTATTTGACGCTCTTTTAAGTTTGTTCATCAGGATACTAACAATGGTATTCTGAAGTGATGCTGCAAGGTCGTTGATATGCTTTTCTATAAAATACGGATCCTCTTTTATCCTGTCTCTCAGGAAATAAAGAAAGGAAGTCTTCAAACCGCTGAACGAGTAATCAAATCCCTCCAGTCCCGGTTTGCTAAATTTAAAGCGACCGGGATCCCCCATGGCTGCCAGCCGGTCAATATGCGGTCCTCCCGGGTAGGGCAATCCCAGCAATTTGGCACATTTATCAAAAGCTTCTCCTGCCGCATCATCGATGCTTCGACCAATGATCTCCATATGGTGGTGGTCTCTCACCACCACGAGCTGGGTATGACCACCGGATACCAGGAGGCAGAGGAAGGGAAATTGAGGAGACCCATCCTTTCCATCCTCATCCAGGATGAAGTGAACAAGGATATGTGCCTGAAGATGATTGACTTCGATCAAGGGAATACCCAAAGCAGCGGCGAAACCCTTTGCAAATGAAGTCCCTACAAGCAGTGATCCCAGCAGTCCGGGTCCCCGTGTAAATGCCACAGCATCAATCTTATCCGGCTTAATCCCTGCCTGTTTAACAGCCATATCCACCACCGGAACAATATTCTGCTGGTGGGCTCTGGAGGCAAGCTCAGGCACTACACCCCCGTATTGTATATGTACATCCTGACCTGCAATTACGTTGGACAGCAAAACCCTGTCATTCAGCACTGCTGCTGAAGTATCGTCACAGGAAGATTCAATGCCCAGAATGATCGTGCCCATGGCAACTTTTTTTACATTTGTTACGTTCAGCTAAAGTTAATGGGCAAAGGTATCAAAAAGATAGCGAAAATAGGATTGATCGTGGTGCTGGTATTGCTTGCCATTCCGGCTCTGTCTCTGTTGTTTTTGCAAAACAGCAGGGTACAAACCCGTTTGAGCATCTATGTAGCAGAGCGGTTGTCGGAAGAATTGCAGGCCCATATTTCACTCTCTTCTGTGAACTACTCTTTTCTCAGGCGGATCCAGGTAAGGGATCTCTATATCGAGGACCTCAATGGTGATACGCTACTCTATGCCGGGCTTACCAAGCTCCACGTCAGGCAATTCAGACCTGAGCCGAGAGGATTGACCATCAGGAAAGCCATAGTAGAAGATGCCTTTGTGAACCTGGTTATAGACAGCAGCGGAGTAGTGAACATCGAATACTTCACCGATAAATTAGAGAACCCTCATATTCCTCCGGAAAAAAAATCCCGGGTCCACTTCACCTCCATTGAACTGGTTGATTCCAGGTTCTCCCTGTCCAGAATGGGAAGCGTGCATGGCCCCTCCCCTATAGATTTTAACGATTTTCACCTCAGGGACCTGGATATTAAAGTTAGCAATCTTGAAGTAATCAGGGACACTGTGCTCATTGATGTTGAATCGTTATCATGTGTGGAACGCTCAGGATTTGATATTCTTCATCTGAGCACAAGCATGTCCATCCATAAAAGACACCTTCATTTTAAAGATCTCGCCATTGAAACTGAAGGATCTGACCTTGATATCCCGATTCTTGAATTTGATTTTGAAAAATTCAGTCAGTTTAAGAAGTTTTCAACGGCGGTTGACCTGAACTTTGCTTGCAGACAGTCCAGCCTGAAAATGGAGGATCTTGCACAATTCGTGCCCGGAACCGAGAGGGTGCTTAACAGGATCACTATTGACGGCAAAGTACATGGCAAGTTCTGTGATCTGAACGGTGAGGACCTTGTGATCCATTCTGGTGACCAGAGCTCTCTGGAATTTGATTTCATCATGATCGGTTTGCCGGACATCCGGAACACATTCCTGGATTTTAATTTTAAAAGACTGAATACTTCCGTACGGGCTCTGAACGACCTATTCGGGACTCCCGGAGATTCATCGGACCAGATCCTTTATCCATGGATTAACCTTGGAAAGATTGGTTTCTCGGGTCAGTTTACCGGATATTCCGACCAGTTTGTGGCCAACGGACTGCTGGCCACGGAAATGGGCAGAGTCCTCATGGATTTGTCCTTTGACCCCGACAGCATGCGCGGTGTGGATTTCCTGGGAAGGCTAAGAACAAACGATTTTAAAATAGGTGAATTCCTGGAAATGGAGCGGGACCTGAGGGAACTGGACATGGATGTTTTCGCAGACGGAAACCTCTATAAAGGACAGATCAGGGCCAATATTAAAGGGACCATTGACACCTTTGATCTATACAATTATGCATACAGCAATATCACCCTGGATGGTGCTTTAACAAATAATACCTTCGACGGGGGATTCAGCATCAGTGATCCGAATATCAAACTTGATTTTGAAGGCAGGACTGATTTCTCCGGGGAGGTTCCCGTCCATAAGTTTACTGCCAATGTGGCAAGGGCCAGACCTTATTATCTGAACCTGGGGCAAAGTGATCCAAACTATTTCGCTTCCTTCCTGATAAAAACGGACCTGTCCGGCAGATCCATTGACGAAATGAATGGTGAACTGACCCTGGTTAACAGTCTTTTTGAGAGAACAGATGAAATGGTACAGCTTTACAATGTTACACTGAAGACACGTAACACTCCCGAAGCATCACTGATCCAGGTCAGGTCAGATATCATGGATGTGGATATCACAGGACAGTACAGGCTGTCAGACCTTCCTGCCTCATTCAAAAACCTGGTTGACCACTACCTCAATGTTATTCCGGATTCGGAACCATACAAAGATACCCTGGACTATTTTGTGTACCGGGTTGATTTCAAACATGTAAATCCCATTCTTGAATTCTTTTTTCCTGCTTTGAAGATTGGTGATAACAGCTATCTGTCAGGCACCTATGATCCCCGGAATACAGATGTGAAAATGCGGGGGGTGTTCCCAAAACTAGGGTTTGGTCAGTCCAGCTGGTATCAGTTTGAGACCATGGCCCGATCCTCGGTAGAAGCCCTGGAATTTGGTTATACATCGGATAGCATGACCTTTGGAAAAACCTACGCCCTGGAACACCAGCAGGTCAGTTTCCTTGCTGCACGGGATAAGGCACACATGGATATCTCGTGGGACAATGGATCTGCGCCAGCCTTCAAAGGCGAAATAAGCCTGAATGGCACCTTCCAGGCTGATTCAGTGAAGGACCGTGGATTCCTGGTTAACCTGGAACCCGGCAAGGTAGTCATCGATGATATAAACTGGGATATCCACAAGACCGAAGCATTACTGAGAAAAGGATTCCTGGAAATCGATAGTTTTCTTGTGGTCAGTATTGACAAGCGAATCCTGGCCGATGGAGTCATTTCATCGGGTGATGCTCAGGATTTTCTATTGGAAATTGAGAATCTCAACCTGGCAGAACTGCCAAACCTTACAGGTGCCAATCTGCAACTGGAGGGTAAAGTTACTGGTTTTATTGACTTAAAACGTAAAAACGGTACCCCGGTGGTTCTCGCCGATCTGAAAGTGGATTCCCTCCTTCTTAACAAGCAGATTCTGGGGGATACCGATGTGGAAGCCAACTGGGATGATGAGGACGGAAACATTCAGCTCCGAATGCTATCGGAAGTGGGCGGGGTCAGGTCCATTGAGACCAATGGGGAATTCAATCCCAAAACCGAAGCCCTTGATTTCGATATCAGGCTGTACGATTTTAAACTGGCATCACTCAATCCCTATACGTCAGGGATCGTTCACGACCTGGATGGTACCGCCCATGTGTACCTGACAATGGATGGCACGCTGAAAACACCTGAAATAAACGGAACCATTCTATTTGACAAAGGTGCTGCCACCTTAGATTTTCTCAATACCAGGTATATTTTCAGTGATGATCTCCGGATCTACCACAACAATATATATCTTGAAAATTTTATTGTCAGTGATCTATATGATAACCAGGCCTTAGTGAATGGCTCAGTGGCCAGTTCAGAATTCAAAGATTTTTATCTCAGCCTGAACATTGATGCCAATAACCTTCAGTGCATGAATACCAAATCCACTGACAATGAGGTTTTCTACGGGAACATTTTCGCATCCGGAAATGCGGGCATCACCGGACCCACGGATCAGATCAGGCTGGTTGTCAATGCTTCAACAAACCGAAACACCACTCTTTTCCTTCCGCTATATAATGCCAGTGAGGTGAAAAAAACTGATTTCTTCACATTCCTGCAGGAGCTGGAGGAGTTTGAGCCTGTTCCTGCCCCCCCTCAGATTAAGAAAATAGCAGGCATTGAGATGGACCTGGAGGTTGATATTACCAATGATGCAATCGTCCAGCTGATTTTCGACCCCAAAGTGGGTGATATCATCGAAACCAGCGGAAAGGGCAGCGTTCGGATCATGCTGGACCAGTCCAATGGATTCAGGATGTTCGGTGATGTGGTACTGGACCAGGGAGACTATCTTTTCACGCTGCAAAACGTGATCAACAAACGGTTCAAGATTGAACCCGGCGGAAAGATCAGTTTCAATGGATCACCCCTGGATGCTTCCATTGACCTGGAAGCCATATACACGCTCAGGGCAGCTCCCTATAACCTCTATCCGGATGTGGACGAACAGAAGGAGAAACTTAAAAAGAGAATCCCGGTGGAATGCCACCTGCTCCTTCAGGGCGAACTTGGATCTCCTACCATCTCAACCGGAATCAATATGCCCACTGCAGACGCAGAAACCAGGAACCTGCTTGAGAACAGCACCAGTACCGATGAAGAGCTGATGAAACAGTTTCTTTCTTTGCTGGTAATCAACAACTTTTACAGTGTAAGCGGTTATGGGGCTCAGGATATAGGTGCTACCGGCAACATTGCCGGTGTGACGGCCAGTGAACTTCTCTCCAACCAGCTCAGCAACTGGCTCTCTCAGATCAGTGATGATTTTGATATCGGAGTAAACTACAGGCCCGGTGACGAAATCACCAGTGACGAGGTAGAACTTGCACTCTCCACCCAGTTGCTTGATGACCGGATCATCATCAGTGGAAATGTGGATGTGGGCGGACAGGAAACCAATCCCTCAGCGGACGCATCTAATCCTTATATTATGGGCGACTTCGACGTGGAGTTCAGGGTCACTGACAATGTAAGCATCATTGCTTTCAACCGGGCCCGTGATGAACTGCTTTTTGAAACAGCACCATACAAGCAGGGAGTTGGGATATCCTACCGGGAAGAATTTGACAATCTCAGCCAGCTTGTAGCACGATACAAGGAGGGCCTTACCAAACGCAAAAAGCGGAGAAAAAAATTGGATGAGCCTCAAATGGATGATTAAATCTTTTCTATCTTTGGCCTCTTCATTCCAACCTTAAATTTTTAATCATGTTTATTATAATGGTTGTTGTATTTGTTCTGGGGTATATCACCATTGCCCTCGAACATCCTTTGCGCATTGATAAAGCCATTCCGGCACTGATGATCGGAACGATTTTATGGGTTCTTTATATTTTTGGCGCTTTTGATATTTTCACCTCCGGGCTTAGCGATGCCTGGAATACCTATATTCTTGATGGCCACCAGCAGGGTGAGCATGGAATAGAAGCCATGCGACACTTCATTGTCGAAAAGGAAATTACGCATCACCTGGGAGAAATATCCGAGATACTTTTCTTTTTACTCGGAGCCATGACCATCGTGGAGGTGATTGATAAACATGACGGGTTCAAGATCATTACCGACCGGATCAAAACAACAAAAAAAGTCAAACTGCTGTGGATCCTTAGCTTCCTCACTTTTTTCATGTCGGCTGCCCTGGACAACCTGACCACGACCATCGTCATGGTGGCACTTCTCAGAAAACTGGTCTCGGATAAAGAGACCCGCTGGTTCTTTGCTTCCATGGTGGTGCTTGCTGCAAACGCGGGGGGAGCCTGGTCGCCCATCGGAGACGTGACGACCATTATGCTCTGGATAGGTGGACAGGTGACAACCGGGAGTATCATCACCCGGGTCATTCTCCCCAGTCTTTTTACGATGGTCGTTCCCCTGGCAGTACTCAGTTTTACCTTAAAAGGCCACGTGAAACGCCCCCATATTGATTCAAACGAAAAAGTATATACAACCCCATTCGAGCGCAAACTGCTGCTGATCATGGGAGTATCCGGTCTCCTTTTTGTTCCGGTTTTCAAAACCTTCACACACCTTCCTCCCTACCTGGGAATGCTCCTTTCATTGTCAGTTATCTGGCTAACTTCAGAACTGCTTCATAAAAATAAGTCTGACGAAATTAAAAAACGCCTCAAAGTCATCTACATCCTGGAGCATGTGGATACACCCACCATATTCTTCTTCCTGGGGATACTTTCCGCAGTTGCTGCCCTCCAAAGTGCAGGTCAGCTAACCGTTCTGGCATCCTGGCTCGATGACCACCTTGGAAATATTTTCCTGATTGATATGGCCATTGGTGTCCTGTCCGCCGTAGTGGACAATGTGCCGCTGGTTGCCGGTGCCATAGGCATGTATCCCATTGAAACTCCGGCTACCCTGGCAGCGATGGCAGACCCGGCTGCCATCGAATATGCTTCCAGCTTTGTTCAGGATGGCCTTTTCTGGGAATTCCTGGCTTACTGCGCCGGTACAGGTGGAAGCATTCTGATCATTGGTTCTGCTGCAGGTGTTGCTGCCATGGGGATGGAAAAAATCGATTTTATCTGGTATTTAAAACGCATTTCCCTGCTGGCCCTCCTTGGATATATGGCCGGTGCCGGCGTATACTATGTGGAGGCTCTGTTCATACACCTTAAATAAAGTTACAGGCAGCTGTTCATAAAAGAGACAAATCTTTCATATCGGGATATACTACGCCAAAGTATATCCCGTTTTTTTATTATATCTTCGATCAAAATATTCCTCCCATGAAAAGCTTGATTTTTTTACAAGTTACCAACCTGGAAACCAGCAGCATACCAGGCTCTTCCACAGAGTCTTTTATCGACATTGCCCTCAAAGGCGGATGGGTCATGTTGCCCATTGTCCTGTTGAGTTTCATCGCAGTTTACATTTTCTTTGAACGGTGGTTTGCTATCAAGAAGGCTGCAAAGGTTGACCAGAATTTCATGAACCGCATCAAGGACTACATCATGGATGGCAAAGTGGACGGGGCCCGGGCGCTATGCCAGTCGACCGATAACCCCGTGGCCCGGATGATAGAAAAAGGGATCAGCAGGATCGGCCGGCCTCTGAATGATGTCAATGCCGCCATTGAAAATGTGGGTAAACTGGAGATTTATAAACTGGAGAAAGGCCTCCCAACCCTTGCCACAGTGGCCGGGGGGGCACCCATGATTGGTTTCCTTGGTACTGTGATCGGTATGGTACAGGCGTTCCACCAGATGTCAACCGCCGGAAACAACATCAATGTGGGCGAACTTTCCGGGGGGATATACACTGCCCTGATCACCACCGTTGCAGGCCTTATCGTAGGTATTATAGCCTACTTTGCCTACAACACACTGGTAGCCAGGGTGGATAAAGTGATCAATAACATGGAGGGCGGGGCTTCGGAGTTTATAGACCTGCTGAACGAACCTGCAAAATAAAAGATAGTGGCACTGAAATCAAAAAACAGGGTAATGGCTGATTTCGCCATGTCGGGGATGACCGACATTGTGTTCCTGTTGCTGATCTTTTTTATGCTTACCTCCACACTGATCGCCCCCAATGCACTGAAGATGTTGTTACCAAGCCGGGGACACATGACCATCCAGACTGAATCCCGTATTCCAACGGTGACTATTTACAGCGGCAGCAAGATCACAGTAGATGGAAGAACAGTGAGCCTGAATGAACTTGGCATGGTCCTCGAATCCAAACTTCAGGGCGTTGCTGAACCCACCATCAAGGTGGAGACCTCTCCGTCCGTTTCAGTGGGAGATGCCGTAAAGATCATGAATGTGGCGGCTGAGAGGGATTATACAGTGGTCCTTAAACAATTGTAATGGCACTGGAAGCGAGAAACAAGACCAATAAGAATTTTGCCATGTCGGGAATGACTGACATTGTATTCCTTTTATTGATCTTTTTTATGATCACCTCCACGCTGATCGTACCTTCCGCGCAAAATGTGGATTTACCGGAAAGCAACAACCAGACCCAGGCCAATCCTGTTCTGATTGTATCCATCGACAGGGAAAAGATTATCTCTGTAGATGACCAGGTTTACGTGCTTGGGGAACTGGAAGGTGTGCTCAGGAAGAAACTGGAACAATATGGCGAAGCTCCCACAATCCGGCTCAATGCTGACAGGGACCTGAATATGGAAGAAGTGTATGTATTCCTCGATATAGCCAGGAGGAACCGGTACAAGGTGATCCTGGGAACGCGGCCTTCGGGTTAACAGTGGAAACAGATCAAGAATCGAACTTGAGAGTTCCATCAGACAAATGGAAATTTTAGATAATTACCAATGAAACTCAAGCGCAGAGGTCTTATAGGTACCATCATTTACCATGCACTGGTGCTGGCACTGCTGATATTTGCGGGACTTACTTTCCCGGTGCCACCGCCCGAGGAGGAAGGGATCCTGGTGAATTTCGGCACGGATGAGAGCGGTTTCGGAGCCTATGAACCCATGGGTGATGACCAGCAGGCCGGGAACCCGGACCTCCCGGTTGAGGAGCAGTCTGAGGAGAAACCCGAGGATGTGTCTGATCCCCTGCCCGAAACTGTGGAAACCACCCGACCTGACCCGACTCCCGTGGATCAAACCCAGGAAGTGGAAGAAGTAAAGGTCAAGGAAGTACCCAAACCCACTGCCGAGGAACTCCGGAAGAAGCGGGAGGAACAGCAGAAAATCCAGCGGGAACGGGAAGAACGTGAACGGATCGAAAGGGAGAGGCTGGAACAGGAAAGGATTGAGAGAGAAAAACGCGAGGAGCAGGAACGAATTGAAAAAGAGCGTCAGCAACAGGCCGAAAAACTTAACAACCTGGGGAAAAATGCTTTCGGGAACCAGGGCGTAGGCCAGACCGAAGGATCCGAGGGAATAACTGAAGGGTCAGGTAACCAGGGAGACATCAACGGGAGTCCCGATGCGGACAGGTATGACACGGGCGGCGGACTTGGTAATGGGATATCATTTGGAGGCCTGGGTTCCCGCAGGGCCATGGGAAGCCTTCCCAAACCAAATATGTCGGGATGCGAAATCACCTCGAAAATTACAGTAACCGTGGAGATCCAGGTAGACCGCGACGGGAAGGTGATCAGTGCCATGGTTCAGAGTGCCAGCTACCAGGACAATTGCATCTGGACCATGGTGGTTGAAGCGGCAAAGAAGAGTCGTTTTTCAGTGGACAGCAAAGCAAACTACCAGCAAAAAGGGTGGATCAAGTACATCATAGTGCCTTAACGGCATCCAGGATCAGCTTGGCAGATGCAACCAGAATAGCTCCCAGCACAACCCAGCGGATAAAAGACGCACCCCATTTTACGGCAATCTTTGTCCCCAACCAGGCCCCTGTCATATTTCCAACGGCAAGCAGGAGCCCCATCCAGAGATTTACATCCTTATGCAGAAAGAAGATCAGCAGGGCTATCGGGGTATACAACAGGATCACAAACAGCTTTAATGCGTTGGATTTAACCAGGTCATAACCACTTCCCAGGACCAGGCTGGTGAGGAGAAAGAATCCCACACCTGCCTGGATAAAACCACCATAGATCCCTACCAAAAAGAAAACAATCACCTGTACCCAGTAAGGAATGGGAGGATGGGTCTCATGGCTGTTGATCCACCGGTTTGGTTTCAGGAGAATCAGGAAGAACACAAGGATCATCACCCCGGCGATGGCCAGTTTCATCACCTCATCATTCAGGTTCACGGCAATAAAGGCTCCCGCCACTGCTCCCAGGGCTGCCGGGATCCCCACTTTGAAACCCGATGGAAAATCCATCACCTTTTTCTTGTGAAAACTGGAAACACCCACCACATTCTGAAGAAAGATGGCAATCCGGTTGGTACCGTTGGCCATGTTGGGTGGCAGTCCCAGTGCCATAAGTACCGGAAGTGTAATCATGGACCCCCCGGCGGCCAGCGTATTGATGATCCCGGCTACAACTCCGACCGCGATCACGATGATGTAGGTATACCACTCCATCAAGACCGGATCAGGCAAACATGGGGTAATCGGCCATGAGTTCGTTCACCTCGCGACGCACTTTCTCAATGACTTGCCTGTCATCTATATTCATGATCACCCTGTCGATCATCTCCACAATGGTTGGGATCAAATCCTCCTTCACTCCCCGGGTGGAAATGGCGGGTGTACCTACCCTGATTCCACTGGTCTGGAATGGAGACCTGGAATCAAAAGGAACCATGTTTTTATTCACTGTAATGTCAGCCTCTACCAGAATGTTCTCCACCTGCTTTCCTGTGATTTCCTCTGTTTTGGCCCTGAGGTCGATGAGCATGGAATGGTTATCAGTTCCATCCGATACTACCTTGTATCCCAGTTTCATAAATGAATCGGCCATCACCCTGGCATTCTTCTTTACCTGCTTCTGGTACACTTTAAAATCGTCGGTGAGCGCTTCGCCGAAGGAGACAGCCTTGGCTGCAATGATATGTTCCAGCGGACCTCCCTGGATACCCGGGAAAACTGCCGAGTCGAGAAGGGATGACATCTTACGGACTTCTCCCTTCTTGGTGGTTCTTCCCCAGGGATTTTTAAAATCCTTGCCCACGAGGATGATCCCTCCCCTGGGCCCCCGGAGTGTTTTGTGGGTGGTGGATGTAACAATATGGGCATGTTTCAGCGGATTGTCAAGCAGTCCGGCTGCAATCAGTCCGGCAGGGTGGGCCATGTCCACCATGAAGATGGCTCCGATCTTGTCAGCGATCTGCCTCATTCGTTTGTAATCCCATTCCCTTGAATAGGCAGAGGCACCGCCTATCAGCAACTTGGGCTTCTCCTTAATGGCCAGCTGCTCCATGGCGTCATAATCAACCCGTCCGGTTTTTTCATCCAGACCGTATGATACTGCTCTGTAAAGGATTCCTGAACTATTCACGGGAGAGCCATGTGAAAGGTGACCGCCATGTGACAGATCCAGACCCATGAAAGTATCACCCGGATCAAGGACAGTGAGGAATACAGCCATGTTCGCCTGGGCGCCCGAATGGGGCTGAACATTGGCATATTCGGCCTCATAAAGCTTACACAAACGGTCTATGGCCAATTGTTCCACCTCATCAATGTTCCCGCATCCACCGTAGTACCTGTGGCCGGGATACCCTTCCGCATATTTGTTGGTAAGGCATGATCCCATGGCTTCCATCACCTGGGAGCTCACGAAATTCTCGGAGGCGATCAATTCTATCCCTCTTTTCTGCCTGTTGCGCTCATGCTCAATAAACGTAAATAACTCTAGATCCCTTTTCATCTGACTTCTTTTTGAAATGATCTCCAAATTTAATCTTTTGAATTTGTAATATTGGGAAAGTTGATTCGTCTTTTAAAAAAAACAGAGAATGGCCCTCAGCAATCTGAAGCAGTCCCTGAGAATCCTCTTCAGGGAAAAAAGAATCACCCTTATCAACATCACCGGTCTCTCCATCAGTCTTGCCTGCGCCCTGTTCATGCTGCTATGGGTACAGCATGAAATTAGCTATGACAAGTTCCATGATGATTACAAGCAACTGTTCCGGATTGAAGAAGACCAGTACTATTCGGGTGAAGAACCCTACCATGTGAATGTTACCCCCTATATTTCAGGACCCGTCTGGATGGACGAAGTGCCAGAAATACAAGAACAATGCAGGCTGGCATATACCGGCGGGCAGTTGTTCACCTACGGTGAAAACAAGTTCTTTGAAGATGACATTCGCGCCACAGATTCCAGTTTCTTCAACATGTTTTCGTTCCCATTCAAGTTTGGGAACAAGGACGATGTTCTCCGCGAGCCAAACTCCATGGTGATCACTGAAGAGATTTCCACCAAGTTTTTTGGGGATGAAAATCCGGTGGGAAATACCATACTGGTGAATCAGGACCAGAACTTCACGGTCGCAGGGGTAGTATACGATCCGCCTCGCAATACGGTTCTTGGATTTAAAGTACTGATTTCCTGGCCATTTATTGAAAAATCCAATTATTACCAGGATAGCTGGAACACCAATTCCATTCAGACCTTCGTGAAGCTCCGGGAAGGGAGCATTGATACGGTGGTAAACCGAAAGATCACCGAAGTCGCCAATATTTATAAGGAGAACAACACCATCGATTTCTCATTGGCACCCCTGTCAGGGATACACCTCCACTCCTACTTCGGGTTCGGCCGGTCTCCGGGGGCCATCCTTTATGTTTATATTTTCACGGCCATTGCCCTTTTTGTATTGCTGATCGCATGCATTAATTTCATGAATCTGGCCACAGCAAGGTCCACGCTGCGTGCCAAAGAGATCGGTTTGAGGAAGGTGAACGGGGCATCGCGTGGGCAGCTGGTCAGACAACACCTTTTGGAATCGTTTATACAAACATTGGTTTCCATCATCCTTGCCTTCCTGCTGGTATTGCTTCTGCTGAACAAATTCAACCTGATATCAGGAAAAGACATCTCCGCTGCCGCGCTTATCCAGCTAAAATATATACTGGGTATAACAGGCATCCTGATTGTTACATCGTTTCTGGCCGGACTCTACCCTGCCCTCTATTTGTCAGCCCTGAAGCCCCTGCAGGCCATCAGATCGCAATCCAACCAGAAACAGGGCAGCGGTTTGCTTCGGAAAGTCCTTGTGGTGTTCCAGTTTTCACTGGCCGTTGTACTCATTACCGGTGCGCTAGTGGCTTCACGACAACTGAACTACATGCGGAATGCAGATCTGGGATTCAATAAAACCAACCTGGTCCATATTCAGCTGCGTGGAGACTTGAAAAAGGAGTATGAAATGTTACGGACAGAATTCATGCGCCATCCGGGAATCGAATACACCACCGCATCCATACAGGCTCCCTATGAGGTTGGCAGCAATTCCAGCGGCATCAGCTGGGAAGGGAAAGACCCGGAACAGGATGTCCTGGTCTCATTTAACGGGGTTCACTACGATTTCATTAAAACCATGGGCATTACCCTGAAAGGAGGGCGGGATTTCTCGGAAGAGTACCCTGCTGATATCCTGCAGGATACCCTTACCAATTTCATCATTAACTCCACACTGGCAGACATCATTGGAAAGGAAGAGATCGTTGGCATGCCGCTTCGTTTCATGGGTCTTTCCGGACAGATTGTGGGACTCATGGAAGATTACCACTTTAAACCCCTGGGGAGTGAAATTGAACCCATGGCACTGGCACCGCTGCCAACCTCCTACCTGGAACATATGGTGGTCCGGCTATCCCCCGGGGATCCCCTGGCAGGACTCAGTTTCATACAGGAGAAATGGGCTGAACTGCTTCCTCAGTATCCGTTTGACTACACTTATGTGGATGATGCCATCAACAACATGTACCGTTCTGAAGAGCGGCTGGCTTCGCTGTTTAAAATCTTCACCATTGTGGCCATTGTCATCGCATGCCTCGGACTGTTTGCACTGGCCTCATTCACAGCCCAGCGCAGGATCAAGGAGATAGGCATCAGGAAAACCATGGGAGCCATGGAGTCCCAGATAACCGTAATGATGATCCGTGATTTCTCGCTCTATGTCCTTATTTCACTGGTCATCGCCCTGCCGTCTGTCTGGATGATTGCCAGGTGGTGGCTCAATGAGTTCTCTTTCCGGATCAGGCTGAAGCCGGACCTGTTCCTTCTCACTTCACTGGTAACCGTGGTGGTGGCCGTCCTGACTGTATTATATCATGCACTTCGTATTTCCCGGACCGATCCGGTAAAAGCATTATGGCACGAATAGTCGGCAGACGATAGGCCAGAATGAGAAAATCAGCGCAAAAGAAAACCCCCAGCATGAACCGGGGGTTTACTCTTAAGTTCATTTTTTCTATTGTACAATCCAATCAGTATATTTTGAAGTCCATGTACCTAATTTCTCTGCCTCAGCTCTAAAAGGGGCGATTTCCTCCATTACCTTATTACCATATTCCGAGAGGTTACCATCAGCGTCATAATGTTTATTCCTGGCTGCTTCATTCTTGAAAATGATTATCATTCCTAATTCATTTTCGTTCACTCCCTGAATTGCTTTAAGCGGATAAATTTCCATTCCCTTATCTGCTTTCTCCCAGGCAGGTTTGGTTTTTTCATTGAAATAATCAATGTATTGATCCATAGTGATGCCTGTTTTCAATTCAACAGTTAACACGTGCACACTAATGAGATTTCCCTTTTGAAGAGTTTGTCCAAATGCAATTCCTGCAAACAGGAGGAGGGCAGTAATAATAAATAATTTTCTCATGATAAATGATTTTGGGGGTTAGACTATAATCAAGACGTATAAGTCAGATATCTTGTTTATATATAGTGGATTATCAACATCAATGCATCATAATCCAAAGTTTTATAATAGGTGTCCGATTAGATTAAAATAGTTGGCATCTTGCGGGCCAGGATGATAATTTCAGCGCATAAAAACCCCCAGCATGAACCGGGGGATTGAAAAGAAAGTAATCGAATTGGTTGGGGATCGGTGGGTGTTATGGTTGAATTGAAATTAATCTTATAAGGATAATTTCTAACTAAAACCTATGATCGATGTTAGGTGAAACGGATCACAGGAATATTTGGAATCCAACTTTGACACTTGATGTATTGTAAAATGACGTTGAACCATCAGATAACCAAATGTTAAATACATCTGCCAAGGAGAGTTCCAGAGCAACATTTGGCCCCAGAAAGAAAGCGTACCCAACCTCCGGAATAATTCCAATGACATGCATAGTATTGTCATAATCATTTCCTGATGATTCGAATGTATGTCTTAGGGAATAGCCGGTGGATCCCTTTATAAATATTCCACTACCCCAATATTTTGCTATAAATACGTCCGTTCCGATGCCAAGATTAGTATTCCCGTTTTCCGAAAAATAGTTAGTTATGTAAAATGTAGGTCCAATACCCAATGCAAAACCATCTGAAAGGAACCATCCAATGGATGGATTTAGACCTAAAGAAAAAACTCCGGATGAAGTCTCATCAAATTCAGTCTGATAAGAGATGTTTCCTCCTCCGCCAAGCATGAGGTTACCTTTCTGGGTGGGATTTACATCCTGGCCAAAAAGATTCAATGTAGATACAAGAAAAATTAACGCGAATAGATATTTCATGACCTTTGGGTTTTAGGAGTAGTTTAAAACAAATTACAACTTTGGAGGTATATCAGTCAAGTATTTTGTTGATAATTAACGAATTAATAGCGAAATCTATTCAAATACCTACGACATCTTGAAGATTTCCGATTAGATTAAAATAGTCAGAATGAGTCTCCCAGGATGAATATATCAGCGAAAGAAAAACCCATCCAGATTCTTATTTCATCGCTAAAACTGAATTCTGATAGTCATTGACGGATAATAGGTATCTGTCTATCTTTCATAACCAGCTCCAGGGTAAACTGATATATCGGAAATAAGGCCTGCTCCTATTCCACTGACCACCGATCCACCAATGATAGCAGCTTTAGCCTGGGAGTGACTTTTCATCAGCTGTACGTCGGTGAGATCATTTAATTCTTCTACCCCATACTTACTATTGTACCACTGGGCGTCAGAATAGCATGAGAATGTTATTGCGATAATGAAGAACAACAATCGTTGTTTCACGGCTGTTGGGATTAGATTTCAGGCAAGTTACTATCTACCGACCCTGAAGTCAACTATTTTGTTGACTTTAAGCGATTTGAGAGATTCACCCTGATCTCCAAATACCATTGGAATTGTCCTAGTGGATCAGGATTCCGTGTAATATATAAAGAATTGCTGCAACCAGTGCTCCGGCAAAGGGTCCATGTACGGGGATCCAGGCATAGGACCAGTCACTATCCCCCTTGTTTGCCATGGGCAGCAAAGCATGCATGAATCTGGGACCCAGGTCTCGCGCCGGATTGATGGCATACCCGGTGGTTCCTCCCAGTGAAAGACCGATGGCCGTAACCAGCAAAGCGACGGGCAAAGCCCCCAGGGAACCCAGTCCCATCTTGACCTCTGCCTCACCTTCCACTGCTACCGAGGGTTCAGAGATATAGAGGATCACGAAGATCAACACAAAGGTGCCGATCAATTCACTGAGGAAATTGTTGCCCGTTTTCCGGATGGCCGGAACAGTGCAAAAACAACTTAGCTTGGCAACAGGGTCGGCGGTCCGGTTGAAATGGTGGCGATAAAACAACCAGACTGTAAATGCACCGGTCATTGCACCAGCCATCTGGGCCACCATAAAAGGAATTACCTTCAGCCAGGGAAACAGTCCGGCAACAGCCAGGCCCAGGGTAACGGCAGGATTGATATGGGCGCCCGATACCGGTCCGGCAACAGCCACACCCACAAAAACCCCAAGCCCCCACCCCAGGGAGATGACGATCCATCCGCTGTTGTGACCTTTTGTATCGTTCAGTACCACATTGGCAACCACACCGTTGCCCAGTAATACTAGAAGGAAAGTCCCTATAAATTCAGCAATAATTTCATTCATGGTTGTAAGTGGTTAGGTTAGTGGGTTAGTGGGTGCTCCAGTCCAGGGCCCGTGATACGGCCTTTTTCCAGCCCGCCCACACTATTTCTTTCTCCTTTTCTGATAGTGAACTCTCAAAGGTCTTTTCAGCAGACCACTGTGCTCCGATCTCCTTCACACTTCCCCAGAAGCCCACAGCCAGTCCCGCCAGATAGGCTGCTCCAAGGGCAGTAGTTTCAATGGTCGCGGGCCGAATAACGGGTATGCCAATCAGGTCTGCCTGGAACTGCATCAACAGGTCATTGACCACGGCGCCTCCGTCCACTTTTAATTCCCTTATTTTAATGCCTGCATCATCTTCCATGGCCCCGATCACCTCCTTCACCTGGAAAGCAATGCTCTCCAGAGCTGCACGTGCAATATGCCCGGAGGTAACCCCCCTGGTCAGACCGCCAATCATTCCCCTGGCATAGGGATCCCAGTACGGTGCTCCCAACCCCGTAAATGCGGGTACAAAATAGACCCCTCCGTTATTTTCAACCGATCTGGCCAGGCCCTCAACTTCCGATGAGTCCTTGATCAGACCCAGTCCATCCCGCAACCACTGAACCACCGCCCCGCCGGTAAAAATGCTTCCTTCCAGCGCATAAAAAGTCTTTCCATCCAATTGCCAGGCAATGGTTGTGACCAGGTTGTTTTCAGATTTCACAGCTTTCTCTCCCGTATTGCAGAGGATAAAACAACCTGTGCCATAGGTGTTCTTTACAGATCCGGGGGTGATGCACATTTGTCCGAAAGTTGCTGCCTGCTGATCCCCTGCAATCCCGGCAATGGGAACAGAGACGGGCAGTATACCTGCAGCAGTTTTTCCGTAAATTTCCGAAGAGGAACAAACCTCCGGCAACACCCCTGCAGGGATCCCGAAAAGATCCAGAAGTTCCTGATCCCACTCAAGGGTGTGAATATTGTACAGCATGGTCCTGCTGGCATTGGTCACATCCGTCACATGCACACTGCCACCTGTCAGGTTCCAGATCAGCCAGGTATCTACTGTACCGAATGCCAGTTTCCCCTGAATGGCCTTTTCCCTTGCCCCGGTCACATTCCCGAGGATCCATTTCCACTTGGTGGCCGAAAAATAGGCATCGATGACCAGACCTGTCTTGTCCCTGATCATTCCATCCAGTCCCCGTTCCTTCATGTCATCACAGATGGAGGCAGTTCGCCGGTCCTGCCACACAATGGCATTGCACAGGGGTTTCCCGGTGTCACGGTCCCATACCAGGGCAGTCTCCCTCTGGTTGGTAATCCCGATGGCTGCCAGGTCCTTTGCTTCAACCTCGGCATCAACAAGGGCATCTTTCACAACCTGCAGTTGTGATATCCATATCTCCCCGGGATCATGCTCCACCCAGCCGGGTTCCGGAAAAATCTGGGTGAATTCTTTCTGGGCCATGCCTGCTATCTTACCCAGATGGTCGAAAACAATGGCCCTGGAGCTGGTTGTTCCCTGGTCGATGGCGAGGATATATTTTGGCATAATGGTTTGTGGGTTTGTGGGTTTGTGGGTTATGGGATTATGGGTTATGGGATTATGGGTTATGGGATTATGGGGTTATGGGGTTAGTATATAACTCCGGGCCAGGAGTGTGTATGCTTCGATCTGGTTATCGGCCCAAAGCTGATCATATCCCAACTCATCAGCCATTAGTTCTGCGACCCGGGGTGCAATCCGGATACTCTCCCTGGCATCCAGCTGAATTGCCCTTGACCTCCGGGAAAGAAAATCTTCCACCGTACGGGCCATTTCATCCCGAACCGCCCAAACGACCTGGGCTTCAATCAGGGAGAGCTTTTCGCTCAGTATGCTGCCTGATTCAGGATCATGTTTGATCAGTTCATAAAGCTTCTCACGGTCAGTTCCATACCAGTAATGGGGATCATCAGGATCAATATCTTCCTTATATCCATGGATTTTCAAGGTTTTCGTGACAGATTTTCCGTCGTGCTTCAACAGGTTCCGGCTTGCAGTCCGAACCACATCTTCAGCCATTTTCCTGTAGGTGGTCCACTTACCTCCTGTGATGGTTACCAGGCCTGACTCAGAAATCAGGATTTTGTGTCCGCGGGATATCTCTTTCGTTTTCTGACCCTCACCTGAAGGAGCAGCCAAAGGCCGTAATCCGGTAAATACACTTAAAACATCCTCCTTGGTGGGAGGACAGTCCAGGTAACGCCGGGCTGTTTCAAGAATATATTCAATCTCTTGCGGCTCGGCATGTGGCTCCAGTTCAGCTACATGTTTTTCTACATCCGTGGTACCCACGACCAATCTGTTGTGCCAGGGTACCGCAAACAACACCCTGCCGTCACTGGTCTTTGGAATCATCAGGGCCTCTGCTCCATTCATAAACTTCCTATCGAGCACCAGATGGATTCCCTGGCTGGGTTTGACCACATCCTTTGCAAGAGGATTGTCCATTTTCAAAACCTGGTCCACAAACACGCCCGTTGCATTAATCACCGCCTTTGACCGGATCTTGTAGGTCTTTCCGGACTCCATGTCCACTGCTTCCACCCCTGAGATCTTTCCGGTGGTTTTCATCAAACCCTTCACCCGGAAGTAATTAAGCACACTACCGCCCTGATCGAGCACTGTCTGTCCAAGGTTGATGGCAAGCCTGGAATCATCAAACTGACAGTCGTAATACTTCACACCTCCCTTTAAGCCAGCAGCCCTGATGCAAGGCAAAGCTTTCAGGGTAGCTTTTCTTGAAAGTGGAACAGAGCGTCCTATTCCCAGTTTTCCCGCCATCAGGTCATACAGGGTCAGACCAATGGTATAGAATGGAACGCACCACCAGTTGTAACATGGAATGACAAAAGCCTGGTCCCTGACCAGGTGGGGTGCATTTTGCCTCAGCCTGCCCCGTTCACGCAATGCTTCCATGACCAGGGGGATGTTGCCCTGGGCAAGATACCTGACTCCCCCGTGAACCAATTTGGTGCTCCTGCTGGAGGTCCCCTTGGAGAAATCATGCTGCTCAAGCAGCAAGGTCCTGTATCCGCGTGTAACTGATTCCACTGCTGCACCCAGTCCCGATGCCCCTCCGCCTATGATCACCATATCCCATTCTTCCGGGGAATCCAGCTGACTGATGAACCGTTCTCTTGTTGTTCCAGCTGCCGGCATCAAATCTTGAATTTCCCCGGTAAATTATTTGTGTAGCTCCTCAGGGTTTCCTTCATTTCCTTCAGTATGTCAGAAAATTCCGGATCATTTGCGAGGTTCACCTGCTCACCCGGATCTGTTTCCAGGTCATAAAGCTGGTCGGGATCGAAGTATCCGGGCATCTTCCCATAGGTCTCATTTTCAGCCTGACCTCCGCCAGGCAACACTTCCAGGTGGCTGAATGGCTTGGCCGGGTCGCGGTTAACGATCAACATTTTCCGGAAGTCTCTTCCCTTGTTGTATCGGTCCAGTACAGCAGCACGCTCTTCAGGGGTCCAGTTTGTTGCGTACTGAGGATATCTCACCGCATAATATTTGTACTTGCCCTTGATCACCGCCCGGGCATAACCCAGTTCAAAATACATTGACTCCCTGGATTGGGAGATCCCGCCCTCCAGTGCCTCCCTGAAGCTGAATCCATCCAATCCGTCAGGAATATTACTGGCGCCTGCCATTTCAAGAATGGTGGGTGCGAAATCCACATTGGTAACTGTAGCATTGCATACCGGGCCACATTCAAATCCTCCCGACCTCCAGATGATACTCGGGTCGTATACCCCACCCTGATAGAGCGTACCTTTTGCATGCTGACCGTGGTCATTGAAAAAGAAAATGATGGTGTTATCCAGGATGTCATACTCCTCCAGCTTCTGAATCAGCGCTCCAAGCGCATCATCAAGCCAAAGGAGATTTTCCCTGTCCGTGCCTTCCAGTCCCGCAGCTTTGATCCTCTCCGGGATGGTCTCCCGCGCAGGCAATACATCAGGAGCCTTGTCAATCAAGCCCCTGGCGGTGATCCGGGGATCGGCATTCCACGAGCGCTCGGGTTCATTGGGCTGATGGGGTACGGTGGTGGCGAAGTAGAGAAAGAATGGTTTTTCGTGGTTCAGATCGATAAACTCCACCCCTGCCTGGGCGGTCCAGTCCAGGTTCTGAACAGCCAAAGCAGCCAGTCCGATAAAATTGGGGTTGTTGTGATAGAGGCCACCGGCATAGTCGAAACCACAAGCCAATATGGCCGCTTCCACTCTCTTGTAATTCTCTTCCACATGGATCTTATTCTCAGGGGCCTGAGGGTCTGCGTCAAAATCCGGAAAATTGTACAGGCCGCGGGCCTCAATCACATGATTCTTCCCAACCATCCCGGTGGTATATCCCAAATTCCTGAGATAATGAGGTAAAATGCTGTCACGCTCTGTGATAAATGAGTTCCACTGAATGACCGTCTGGCCCTCTTCTGCCTCGGTTTTCCTCAGGAATGCCTCATTGGTGGCACGGCTGGCATATTTTCCGGTAAGGCAGTTGTACCGGCTGGGGGTACATACCGGAGACACCACATACTGGTTCATCATCAAAGTCCCCTCCCCTGCCAACCTGTCCAGGTTGGGGGTCAGGTTCTTTCCTTTTCCCTCAGGAAGGCAGTTGAACATTTCGGGGTACATATCGTCGGCAATGAAAAAAATGATATTGGGCTGCTTTGATGGTTCCTCTTTTGTGCATCCGGGAAGCAGGGCCAAACCGGTGAGCCATATGATCAGGAACAAAGCATTTGGAATTCCTTTGTATTGTTTTTTCATAGGGGTTATGGTTGATGTGTTTCCTGCTAATTTACTTCTATATTTTACAAATGGGAAAATCTTTTTATTAGATTTACCGGTACACTTCAGATTCTCAGCAGCAACCATGAAATCAAATTTTCTGCAAACCACGTGCCTCTTCCTTATCCTGTCGGGAACAATCTCTTTTGCTACCGCCCAGGAAAAGGCAGACCGGCATATAGATTGACCTTCAATAGCCATTATCAATAACCTAAAACTATCAACATGGAAAAAATCAACAAATCGCTTCTGTTCAATGCGAGTTGTACCGCATTGGTCGTTACTGCACTCACATTTGCCACCCGCGCCGGGATGATTGGTGACTGGCAGGAGGAGTTCACCCTGACCGCCGAGCAGGTGGGCTGGATCGTAGGAACTGCCTTCTGGGGTTTTACCCTGGCAATGATCCTGGGAGGCCCGTTGGTGGATGTGATCGGGATGAAGCGGATTATTTATGTGGCTTTTACATTACATGTGACAGGAATTGTGCTTACCATCATCGCAGGAGGATTCTGGAGTTTGTTCTTTTCCACCCTGCTCATCGGAGTTGCGAACGGGAGCGTGGAAGCGGCCACAAACCCACTCATCACGGCCATGTATGTGGATGACAAAACAAAGAAGCTGAACAAGTTCCACGTCTGGTTCCCGGGTGGGATTGTGATCGGCGGATTGCTGGTTTTCTTTCTTTCAAAACTGGGCTACGGATGGCGTGTACAAATGGCGGCCATGCTTATTCCAACACTGGCCTACGGACTCTTTTTTATGCGTGCCAGATTCCCGAAGACAGAACGCGTCAGCGCCGGTTTTTCCTACAAGGACATGCTGAAGGCAGTGGTCTCTCCCCTGTTCATTTTTATGGCGCTCTGCATGCTGCTGACAGCCTCCACCGAACTGGGTTCCAACCAATGGATGACTGCCCTTCTGGAAAATGTGATGGAAAAAGAGGGACTGAATTCCATCCTCCTGCTGGTCTGGATCTCCGGGATCATGGCTCTGGGACGTTCAGTGGCAGGTCCCATTGTTCACAGACTCTCTCCCAGCGGGGTGTTGCTTGGTTCGGCCATTTTCGCAGGGATAGGCCTCTACCTGCTTAGCATATCGGACGGATACTGGAGTTTCGGGGCTGCTGCTGTATTCGCAGTGGGTATCACCTACTTCTGGCCCACCATGCTGGGTTTTGTGAATGAGAACATACCGAAAAGTGGTGCGCTGGGACTTGCCATCATGGGAGGGATCGGTTTTCTGGGCGGGGCCATCGCCCAGCCGGTCCTTGGGAAGATCTATGACATGAAACTGGAATCCCTGGGTGATCACCTGGCTGCCGGATCTGCCACATTGAGAACGGTGATCGTCCTGACAGTGGTACTGACAGTTGCTTTCACCTTCCTGTATATCAAACAAAGGAAGAAAAGTACTTCGGAATAAGTACGAAGTGCCCAGTCCTTGCTCAGTGCAAAAAAATGACGAGGAAGATTGTTGCTTTGAATGGGAGTCCCCGGGCTGCCGGGAATACTGCACATCTGCTCCATGCATTTGTTGAAGGGGCCGGAGAGAATTCGTTTGTGCAGCAGGTATACTCATCCCATACACTCAACCTGAAGGATTGCACCGGATGCCTTCGCTGCAATGTGCTGAAACGCTGTGCAATTTCAGGTGATGACTGGGCCGGTCTGAGCAACCGGATCCTGGAATCGGATGTGCTTGTATTCGCCTCCCCCATCTATTTTCATCACCTTCCCGCTTCCCTGAAAAGGGTCCTGGACCGTTTCCGCTCCTTTGCCCATGTGCAAATGACTGAAACTGGACTGGTCCACACACCCCACCAGGAATGGAGTAAGGAGTTTGTACTGATCCTTACCATGGGATCTCCCGGTACATCGGATGCCCAGCCGGTGATTGACCTTTTTCACTATATCTGTTCCATCATGGGACCAAAAAACAGATTGCATGTCATTACGGGCACACGCCTTGGCACCGTAAACCATGTCATTAAAAATGAAGATGAATTGCTGGAACTCTACCGAAAGCTGAAACTGCCCGAACATCTGGCCGGTGAAGATTATATAAAAAACAGGGAATTGATGGAACAATGCAGAAGGCTGGGGAGGACTCTTTCCAATTCTGCTTAGAATATCCCTATGTTTATTGTTACATTGCAGATTAAGAATTTCTATAACCCTAAAACCTATCCAAATGATTCGAAATAAGTCTATCAGATTTGTGATCATGGCTGTCGCTGCCATGAACCTCTCCACCGCATTTACCGGTTGCACCACCAAAACCAGCAAGCCGGATTCAAACTTTAACGGTGTTCAAATCGGTGTGATCACTTACAGCTGGCGGAGCATGCCCAGCACCGCCCAGGATATTATCAACTACTGTGTGCAGACAGGCGTCAGCTCCATCGAACTGATGGGCAACATCGCTGAAGAATTTGCCGGTGTCCCGGCCGGGCCTGCCCGGCCTGAAAACTTCAGGAATCTTTCCGAAGAGGAGAAGGCAGAATTCGCAAAAAAAAGAGATGAAGCCGATGAAAAAATCAGCCAGTGGCGGACTTCGGGTGAATCCGCAGAAAAGTATGCAGCGCTGAAGAAAATGTTCGATGATGCAGGAATAAGTATCCACATTGTAAAATTCGCACCTTCCAGGTGGAGCGATGAAGAGATCGATTATGCCTTCGAATCAGCAAAAATCCTCGGAGCAGATGGCATCACCGACGAAATCGGGCATGAGTCTTGTGAGCGCCTGGGAAAATTTGCCGAAAAGCACGACATGTATGCCATTTTCCATAACCATGGACAGCCCGGTGATTCAACCTTCAACTTTGAGGAGTACCTGGCCTATTCACCCAACAACATGCTGAACCTCGATGTGGGGCACTACTTCGGAGCCACAGGCCTACATCCCAACGCGCTGATCGAAAAACTGCACGACCGCATCTACAGCATTCACCTGAAGGACAAAACCGCCAAAGATGCCGATCCCCCCGACACCAACATGCCCTGGGGTGAAGGTGATACACCCCTGGAAGACATTCTGAAACTCATCCAGACCAACAACTGGGATATCTATTGCGATATTGAACTGGAATACCCGGTCCCTGAGGATTCGGATGCTGTTCTGGAAACCGCCAAATGCGTGGA
>CAYVRK010000015.1:80073-86547 GCA_964453785.1 uncultured Bacteroides sp. | reverse complement strand
GGAAAGTAATTGTTGGGGTGCAAGGCAAGTTGCGAATCTTTTGAGGGTTTTAGGGAGAAGAGCAACTTGCCTTATTTTTTTCTATTTCCGGAATGTATGTTCTAAGGCAGTCCGATTTCTGTAACGACCCAATTCAGCTTTCTTATCTTTGGATCAGCTAACACGATCCACATGTTAAATCAGCAAATCATTGATCCAAAGAGTATTGTCGTTGTCGGAGCCTCCAATAGCATCACCAAGCCAGGAGGAAAACTCTTCCACAATATCCTTACCGGGACATTCAGCGGAGCGCTGTATGCGCTCAATCCCAAAGAAGATACCATTCAGGGATTACCTTCCTACCGCAAGGTGAAGGAGCTGCCTGATACCGATCTGGCCATCCTGGCCATTCCTGCCTCTCTCTGCCTGGAAACTGTCCGCGAACTGGTTGCCACCAAAGGCACCAGGGCATTTATCATTGTTTCTGCGGGATTCAGCGAGGAAGATGAGGCAGGAGCCCTGATCGAAAAAGAGATTGCAGAGGTATGTAAAGCCCATGATGCAGTGCTGATCGGACCCAACTGCATCGGGGTGATGACACCAGCTTACCAGGGTGTGTTTACCCTGCCCATCCCCAGGCTTGATCCGCAGGGTTGTGACTTTATTTCCGGAAGCGGTGCTACAGCTGTTTTTATCATGGAAGCAGGATTGCAGAAAGGGCTTCAGTTTAACCATGTGTTTTCGGTGGGTAATTCGGCCCTTCTGGGGGTTGAGGATATTCTTGGTCACCTGGATGAGACCTATGAAGAAGGTATCTCCTCCAGGGTTAAGATCCTCTATTTTGAAACCATCAAAAATCCGGACAAGCTGCTCAGGCATGCCGCATCCCTGATCCGGAAAGGCTGCCGTATAGCTGCTATCAAAGCGGGGACCACAGACGCCGGAAGCCGGGCAGCAACTTCCCATACAGGGGCCATTGCCAGTTCGGATCTGGCTGTTGAGGCCCTGTTCAGGAAAGCCGGTATTGTCCGCTGTTATGGAAGAGAGGAACTGACTACTGTGGCTTCGGTGATGCTTACTACTCCCCTTAAGGGTAAAAATCTGGCTATTATCACCCATGCGGGCGGACCGGCAGTAATGCTTACCGATGTGCTGGCACAGGGAGGCATGGACGTTCCCCACCTGGCAGGCAAAGAAGCCGAATTGTTGCTTACACACCTCTTCCCGGGTTCTTCCGCCGCCAATCCCATTGACCTGCTGGCCACAGGAAATGCAGAGCAGGTGGGGATCGCCATTGATTTCTGTGAAAACGTTTTCCCACAGATTGACGGCATCGTGGTTATATTCGGAACACCCGGACTGGCCCCTGTATTTGATGTGTACCAGGTACTGCATGAAAAGATGCGAAGCTGTGCCAAGCCCATATACCCAGTACTTCCTTCTGTAACCACTGCCAGGGAGGAGGTAAAGGAGTTCCTTTCACTCGGACACATCAATTTCCCGGATGAGGTCCTGCTGGGCCAGGCACTAACACGCATTCACAATACCCAACCGCCAGCGGTCAGCAAAACCTATCTGGATGGGATTGATATCAAGACCATCAGAAAAGTTATTGACCAGGCGGAAGAGGGTTACCTGGATCCTGAATCCATCGGAAAGATCCTGGATGCCGGCGGAATCCCCAGGGCATCCGAAGGGATTGCCCGCGATGAAAAATCACTTAAGAAGCTATCTTCAGAAATGGGTTATCCCCTGGTCATGAAGGTAGTGGGTCCTGTGCATAAATCGGATGTAGGGGGTGTGGCCCTCGGGATTGAAGATCTCCTTTCACTCAGGGAGCATTTTCATCGGATGATGGCCATAAAGGGCGCGGAAGGCGTGTTGCTTCAACCCATGCTAGAAGGAATTGAGCTTTTTGCCGGAGCGAAATATGAACCTGCATTCGGTCATGTGGTGCTGTGTGGAATGGGTGGTAT
Organism: uncultured Bacteroides sp.; assembly: GCA_964453785.1. Taxonomy (GTDB): domain Bacteria; phylum Bacteroidota; class Bacteroidia; order Bacteroidales. The sequence goes on along the minus strand of CAYVRK010000015.1, from coordinate 84,592 downwards.
TTATGTGGAAGTGATGAAGGATGTGGCATCGGGACTGGCGCCACTGTCCCTGGCTGAAAGCAACCAAATGATCAGGTCACTGAAGGGATATAAGATGCTGGAGGGTGTCCGGGGGCAGGAAGGGATTGATGTGGAAGCCTTTGCCGGAATCCTTGTCAGATTGTCCACCATCCTGCGATATGCCACTGAGATTGCCGAACTGGACTTGAATCCCATCCTTGGCAGGGGCAGCAGGCTGGTGGTGGTGGATGCCCGGATCAGAATCCTTAAAAAAGTTTTATAACACATGTTCCATATGCTTTTGGGCACAGTATGTTCCAGTCTCATTCTATATTTTCACACTGGATTTGATTAAGCGGCTCATGAAACCTACACCCATTAAGGCGGAAATTGTAAATGAAGTCATTGATGCCTTTGGAATCCATCCTGCCGGAAGATCCACCATCAGGGAGTTGGCTAAAATTGTGAATGACATTGAAAGCATTACCGGGACCGAGTTTATCCGCATGGAGATGGGTGTCCCGGGTTTGGAACCCACATTTGTCGGCACGGAGGCGGAGATGATCGCCCTGCGGAAGGGAGTCGCCTCAAAATATCCGAATATTGAGGGGATCAAACCACTGAAAGATGAAGCAGCCCGCTTTATCCGGATGTTCCTTGATGTGGAGGTAGGGCCGCAGCACTGTGTGCCCACTGTAGGATCCATGATGGGGGGTATGGCTGCCTTCATGGTAGCGAACCGTTCTGATCACAAGCGGACAGGTACCCTTTTCCTGGATCCAGGATTTCCGGTGCAGAAGCAGCAGTGCCTTGTTCTTGGTCATGATTTTGGATCTTTTGACCTGTATGATTTCCGGGGTGAAAAACTCGAAGCCAAATTGGAGGAGGAGATTGAAAAGGGACATTTTTCATCCATTCTCTATTCAAATCCCAACAATCCGTCGTGGATCTGTCTCAACGAAGATGAGCTGAAAGTCATTGGTAAAATCTCCGGAAAGCACGACCTGACGGTGATTGAAGACCTTGCCTATTTTGGAATGGATTTCAGGAAGGACCTTTCAACTCCCGGCGTTCCTCCCTTCCAGCCCACTGTGGCAAAATATACGGACAATTACCTTTTACTGATCTCCAGTTCCAAGGCATTCAGTTATGCAGGACAGCGGATCGGGATGATGATTATTGCACCGGGACTTTTTGAACGCAGATATCCTGATCTGAGAAGGTACTATAGTTCGGATAAATTTGGCCATGCCATGATTTATGGAGCCTTGTATGCACTATCTGCAGGCGCTTCACACACTGCCCAGTATGCCCTGGCCGCTATCTTCAAGGCAGTGAATGACGGAACCTACAACTACATCAGTGAGGTGAGGGAATATGGTAAAAAGGCGGCCATAATGAAAGCCATGTTCCGGAAGTACGGATTCCGGATTGTTTATGACATGGACCTGGATGAACCCATAGCCGACGGGTTCTACTTCACCCTGTCCTATCCCGGCTTCCAGGGTCCCCATCTGGTAGAGGAGTTGTTGTATTACGGGATCAGTGCCATATCACTGGGGATAACCGGAAGCACACGGACAGAGGGTTTAAGAGCCTGTGTATCACAAGTAAGACGCGAACAATTTCCGGTTTTGGAGGAACGACTTAAACGGTTTAGGGAGAACCACCCTGTCCCAAAATAGGTTTTTTTATCCCTAAAAACCGGGAAGGGAAGCGGGATGCCGGGTTGAAACTTTTGAGGAATCTGAGAATTGTTACATTTGAATCTTATACAAAAAAAACATAGCATGGCAAAAGCAAGAGGAGCCATTGTAGTGGATGTGGAAAGATGCAAAGGCTGCCAGGTCTGTATGGTGAATTGTCCAACCCTGACCATTGGAATGTCCGAAAAGGTAAATGGGAAAGGATACCACTATGCAACCATGGAAAATCCCGAAAGCTGTACAGGGTGTACCAATTGTGCAGTGGTTTGTCCCGACGGTGTCATCACAGTTTACCGGGTAAAACAAAACTAAAGAAACGATCTATGAAGGAACTGGCATTAATGAAGGGAAACGAAGCCATTGCTGAAGCCGCAATCAGGGCCGGTGTGGATGCTTACTTCGGATATCCCATTACACCCCAGTCAGAAGTGATGGAATACCTGATGCTTCAGCGCCCCGAGGAAAGAACGGGCATGGTGGTTCTGCAGGCGGAGAGCGAGGTGGCCTCCATCAATATGGTATACGGCGCAGCAGGTACAGGGAAAAAGGTAATGACCTCCTCGTCCAGCCCGGGGATAAGCCTGATGCAGGAGGGAATCAGCTATATCGCCGGTGCTGAATTGCCATGCCTGATCGTGAATGTGGTCAGGGGAGGACCCGGACTTGGAACCATCCAGCCCTCGCAGGCCGACTATTTCCAGTCGGTGAAGGGCGGAGGCCACGGAGATTATCGTCTGATCGTGCTGGCACCGGCATCGGTGCAGGAGATGGCCGATTTCGTGGACCTGGGTTTCGAGCTGGCATTTAAATACAGAAATCCGGCATTAATACTGAGCGACGGACTCATCGGGCAGATGATGGAGAAGGTAGAATTGCCGGAACAGAAGGAGCGGGTTGATACTTTCGACCAGTCCTGGGTCACCACCGGAAAGACGGCCGACAGGGAAAGAAATATCATCACATCTCTGAACCTGGATCCGGATGCCCAGTATGAACACAATCTGAAATTGCAGGAGAAGTACAAGCGTATGGAAGAGGATGTAATGTTTGAAGAGTTTTCCTGCAACGACGCTGAATTTCTGCTGGTGGCATATGGATCCAGTGCGAGGATCTGCCAGAAGGTGGTGGATATTACCCGGAGCCGGGGACAAAAAATCGGATTACTGAGGCCCCAGACGCTCTTTCCATTTCCAACCGAAGTGATTGCCAAAATGGCCAGGCGGGTCAAAGGGATGATGGCAGTAGAGCTGAGCGCCGGACAGATGGTGGAGGATGTGAGGCTAGCGGTGAATGGCCGCGTTCCGGTATATCATTACGGAATGCTTGGAGGAAAAATTCATTCACCGGAGGATGTATTGGCTGCAGTTGAAGAAAAATTCATGGGAGGATATTAAATGGACATCAAAGAAATCATCAGGGAAGAGAACAAGGTATATTGTCGTACACCATTGCTCACCGATGCTATCCTCTCCTATTGCCCCGGATGCGGTCATGGAACCATCCACCGGCTGATCATGGAGGTGGTGGAGGAGATGGGCATTCAATCGGAAGTCATTGGTATTGCCCCTGTAGGGTGTTCGGTGATTGCTTATGATTTTATGGATGTGGATTTCACCCAGGCCGCCCACGGACGTGCACCGGCAGTGGCCACCGGTATCAAGCGTCTGTGGCCCGATAAATTTGTTTTTACTTACCAGGGAGACGGTGACCTGGCTGCCATCGGGACAGCCGAAACCATCCATGCCTGCAATCGTGGAGAAAACATTACCATCTTCTTTGTGAACAACGGGATCTATGGGATGACCGGGGGACAGATGGCTCCCACCACCCTGGAGGGAATGAAGTCTTCTACTTCACCCTATGGCCGGAACAGTAAAACCATGGGGCCTCCGTATAAGATCACCGAAATGATTGCTCAGCTTCCGGGCACCTACTATGTGACCCGCCAGTCGGTTCATAAACCGGGTCCGGTCAGGAAGGCTAAAAAGGCCATCCGTAAGGCATTTGAAATACAAAATGAGAAGAAGGGATTATCCTTCATTGAATTTGTTTCCAACTGCAACTCGGGCTGGAAGATGACCCCCAATGATTCCAATGCGTGGATGGAAGAGCATATGTTTGCATTCTTTCCCATGGGGGATATAAAGGTGGATGGGAAGTTAGTACCCAGTACTTAGTGAACAGTGCTCAGTACAAAAAAAGAAAAAAGGTATGACGGAAGAGATCATTATTGCGGGATTCGGTGGACAGGGGGTCCTGTCCATGGGCAAGATTCTTGCCTATTCGGGCATCATGCAGGAACAGGAGGTAAGCTGGATGCCCTCTTACGGCCCGGAAATGCGGGGTGGAACAGCCAATGTAACGGTGATCCTTAGTGATGACAGGGTCAGTTCACCCGTTTTGCACAGTTATGATACTGCAATTTTACTGAACCAACAGTCCCTGGATAAATTTGAATCCACGGTAAAGCCGGGGGGACTGATGATTTATGATCCAAACGGGATTACCCGACACCCTGTAAGGGAAGACATCCGGATCTTCCAGGTGGAAGCTGCCGGGGAAGCTGCCCGGATGAAATCTCCCATCACCTTTAACATGGTCGTCCTTGGGGCCTACATCAAGGTGAACCCGGTAGTGGATTATGACAATGTGATCAAAGGTCTGAAAAAATCACTGCCTGAGCGGCACCATCACCTGATCCCAAAGAACGAGCAGGCCATTCACCGGGGCATGGAGATCGTCCATGAAGCCAAGTTAACAACATAGTACTGGTTGCCGAAGCCTTCTTTTTAGCGCAGCTAAAAAACAGCAAG